>JADJRO010000003.1:0-600000 GCA_016712145.1 Saprospiraceae bacterium | reverse complement strand
AGTAGTCGGATAATACCTACTTGTCGGGTCATCCGTCAAATCTTTAGACTTTAGAACCGCGATGGGAACTCCTTGAGTTTTGTTTGTGTAAGTAAACTCATTGTTATCAATGTTAAAAAAACCATTGTTTAAATCTTCAATTTTAATTCCATATTCATTCGGCAAGTAAAATCTGCAGTTTTTAACAATCAATCGTTGATAATCACCCGTTGCATAAATATCATTATCAGTATTTTGGCTAAAAGTATTATTACTTGAACCTGATCCATTAATTTCACACTTATAAGATACTTTATTGCCTGTGGAAGACGTAACATTGACACCAGTATTGTTGTTTGAAAAATTACTTAAAGTTATAGTAACATTTGAATTCAAAATATTTAATCCCGTTGGACAATACGTGAAGTTATTCTCAGCTTGCGAAGATTTTCCAATATTAATATTTTGTTTAACATTAGAGATCTTAAAGCCATTGAGTGAACAATTAGTAATTAAATTACCATAAAAAGCTCTCCAACTTGTTAGCGCGTTTGGATGCGTATTAAACCTGGTATCCAGATTTGGTATATTAAGCCCATTTTGGCAATATGCAATTGTACACTGTGTAATTGAAGGATAAGATCCATATGCGCAATTTATTCCAATTAATGCATTTTGAAGAACTGAGTTGCTTTGAAAATATAAAAAACTGTAATAAGCCACATTAATTCCCCTCCAAGTTCCTGAAGAACCAGCTCTATCTAAAGTGCAACCTGAAAATGTTGCAATATTATTCACATAGGTTGTAAGCCCGCTTGGCGGAGGTCCAACTATTGCCGCTGGCTCTGTCATTATGATCTCCGAAAACGTATTCATAATAAATGTGCAACTATTAAATGTAATTGTCCCAACCAGTCTAAGATATCCTGTTACATTTATTGTTTCGCTAGTATAAGTTGTTGGAGCGGAAGTGCTGCCCAGTGTTTGATTATTTATATAAATAGTGGCAAGACAAGGCATCGAAAAGCTGATTATTACAGCTAATAAGCATAACAGTTTTTTCATAGTAAATATTTTAATGTGTTAGTTGAATTATGATTTATTAAAGAAATAGCTTATATCTAATTGACATAAATAATCTGATCATCAATTGAGGTATGACCCAATAAAAAATAAGTTTCATAAAATGGCTGAATGTCTGGCAGGTTTTCTAATTCTTTACGCAGGAGTCTTTCCTAAGAGTAGATCAGTGCTTTATCCTTAACGATTTAGGAAGAAACAAAACAAATGATAATCAGAAAAATCAGTTTTGGCTTTCATTCAGCCCTGACTTGTCAGGTGGAGTAAGATTTTGTGTTTCCATGTTGTTGGATTTTAAAGTTATGAATAGTTTGAAATATGCAACTTATTGAGCTTCCATTCAATAAGAACTCAGAGATTAATTGAGAAAGTTAATTGATAAACCAAAATGAAATTAAATCAATTCATTTATTAAATAACTTGAATACATTAATAATCCCTAAACGATTGATTATAAAATTATATTGAAAAATAGCTGACTTGAATTAGTGCAATAATTAAAACAAATATATTACAATAAGATTTGCAACATATACCAAAACTGACTGCACTTTATACGGTATTTTTAAGGAAGCCTCAAAATCAAAACAAAACTGCACTATGTTGCATATCAATTGCAACATGTACCATTTTTTTAAGAAATTAAATGAAATGAAACCAATTTGGGAGTAGGAAATTAAAATTCCCGCCATCTTTGCTGCAACATATAACTAACCAATTAAATTTCACTTTATGCCAGATTCATTTAGCACAACTACCGGTTCATTTATTACTCTCACTCAAGCACAAGACATGGTTGCCGACTGGATCACTTTACAAGGTAATCTAGGAATAAGCATCAATGAAGCAAATCCTAAAGCACACGCATTTGGAATAGACCGGATTCAAGACATTCTGGATCAAACCGGTTGCAATGGAATTCGTGCTTATAATGGCTATTACGATTCAAAAAGAAGACTTATATTTGTTGGGGTGGATGAATTTGGAAATGATATGACTAGTGGTTATATTTTAGAATTTTCAAATCCGTGTCCACCAAACTGCGCACCAACTAATGCAATTAATTGAACGGATTTATTTTAACTTCATTTATTTCAACTGTTGCTCTTGCCATTTACGGTTCTTTTAAGTTTTCTAATTCAAATCCTATTAAATGGATTGTGATATATTGCCTAGCTGATGCAATTATTGAAATATTTACAAATGCATTAGCCTTAAATGGGATTCCGAATATTTTTCTATACTATATTTTAGTATGGATTGAGACGTTTTTATTGTTGCTGTATTTTAAATCCGTTTCGGCAACAATAGGAAGTATACCCTATTTAAAATTGTTTATCCCGGTCTACGTCATATTGCTTCAGATATTGGTATTTCTAAGTAGCACAAAGAGTATTAGTCCTTATAGTGGCATTTTTCAAGGCCTACTACTTTTCGTCCTTGGATTGATATCCTTTCATGATGAATTAAGGGCGGCAAGGTATTCTGATATTTTGAGAGAGCCTTTTTTCTGGTTTGTGGCCTCATGTATTGTTTACTATGGATGCAGTTCAATTGTATTAATTGGGGCAAAAATATTTGCTGTTGATAAAGAAGTATTTAATTATATTTGGAATTATCAAAATATATTATCAATTCTTAAGAATATTATGATTGCAACCGGTTTTATGCTATCCAGGAAATGAAGATTGAAGTAGTTATTATTTTACTTACTTCCGTGGTGCTTTTTGTAGTCATCATTGTGATTGCCTTTATTGTGATTCAACAAAGAAGGTTTATCAGATTGGAAAAGGAAAAATTGTTTTTAGAAAAAGTTCAGGAAGCAAGGTTAGCGGAAGCAATGATTAAATCTCAGGAATTAGAACGTAAAATCATTGGTGAAAATTTGCATGAAGAAGTAGCACCAATTCTTTATCTTTCTTTAATGGACTTAAACGCTTTCATGGACAATAAGGATCTAAACCTTGGCACTAAATTGCAATTTACTATAAATAATATTTCATCAGCGATTAGTAAAATTCGTGATATTTCTCATTTAATTCATCCTGCATCAGTTGAAACCTTTGGATTTTTGCATGGAATTGAAGACTTTAGTGCAATAATTAATAGCTCTCAGGGATGTAAATTTGTTATTGAAAATAAGACTGACTCAATTCCACTGGATGCATTTAAGCAATTAATGCTTTTTAGAGTAATTCAAGAAATTGTTTATAATTCAATAATTCATGGCAAATCAAGAAAAATCGATTTAGTACTAAAAAAGGATGGCAATCAATTGAGTTTATTTATATACCATAACGGAATTAAGTTTTTGAATGTAGACTATTTAAAAAATCTTCAAAGCAATGGAGCTCTGGGGTTGAAGAATATCCAACATAGGATCAGTTTGCTCCAAGGCCAAATACTATTCGATACAGTGGAAAATAGTGATATTCAGAAAGTGAGTTTAAATATACCTTTAATCTAAATAGATGAGTACCCAAACAAAATCTAATAAAATAAAAGTTGGCGTGGTGGATGACCATGAGTTATTTCGTACTGGCCTAATAACTCATCTTAGTATTTACAATGAATTGGATATTGTTATAAACGTAGAAAATGGCAATGATTTGCTTTATGCCATGAATAATCAGCCAGTTGATTTAATACTCATGGATATAAATTTACCCAATAAAAATGGGATTGATATCACTAAGACACTAAAAGAATCAAATCATGATATTAAAATTATCATGTTGACTGGGCATGAACTACCAAGTTACGTTACCAATTCGATTGATGCTAAAGCCAACGGCTATCTTTTGAAGTCCTCAAAAGCCAGTGAAATACATCAAGCCATACTAACTGTTATTAATGGTGAAAATTATTATAGTGAACAGGTAAAAAATATCATTGCATCGGATGTAATAAGAAAGCATCAAATCGAGGTTTTCGGAAACAACAATCTCCCTTCATTTAGTCAAACCGAGATGGAATTATTGGAGTTTATTAGAGATGGTAAGACTTCTGAAGAAATTGGGAAGATTATCCATAAAAGCAAAAGATCTGTAGATGAGTATCGATCGAAATTGATGAAAAAGACGAATACGAACAATGCTTACGAATTAATCTATTATTGCATTGCAAATAAAATTTTTGATAAGAATTAATAAATTTTAAAATTAATTTAAGAATACTGTTATTAAATTAAACAACTTGATTACGGAAAATATTCTTCAAATTGCATAAATTAATAAATAAAACATGGTACTTTAATATAAAGTTTAAATCCTTGCACAGCTCAGTTTTATTAAAAAATGTTAAATACTACTAAAAAACATTCTTAGGCTCAATTCACAAAGTCCCTCTTCTTGCTTGTTCGGCTTCAATGCTTTCAAACAATGCTTGAAAATTTCCTTTGCCAAAAGATTTGGCTCCTTTGCGTTGGATGATTTCGAAAAATAATGTGGGACGATCTTCTATTGGTTTTGTAAATATTTGCAGCAAGTATCCTTCTTCATCCCGGTCAACCATGATGCCGAGTTTTTTCAATGCTTCTAAATCTTCTTCTATAATTCCTACCCTGTCTTTGACCGTATCGTAATAACTTCCCGGGACATATAAAAACTCAATGCCTCGTTTCTTCATTTCAGAAATTGAGAATACAATATCATCCGTTGCAACGGCAATGTGTTGGCAACCGGGGCCGTAATAAAAATCAAGGTATTCTTGTACCTGAGATTTCTTTTTACCAGGAGCCGGTTCGTTGATTGGAAATTTAATATACCCATTTCCATTGGTCATTACTTTGCTCATCAAGGCAGTAAAATCAGTTGAAATGTCTTTATCATCAAAGGTGATCATGTTGTAGAATCCCATAACCTCCGCGTAAAATTTACTCCAGACATTCATTTCACCTAAACCTACATTGCCAACCATGTGGTCGATGTATTTTAAACCGACGGGTGCAGGACGCTAGTCTGTTTCCCATTTTTCATAACCAGGTAAAAAGATTCCCCGATATCCTCCGCGTTCAATGAAAAGATGTACGGTATCTCCATAAATATGGATGCCACTCATACGCACGGTGCCGTTAGCATCTTTCGATTCCATCGGATTTAAATAAGGCCTTGCTCCACGTTTTACGGTTTCTTCATACGCTTTGTACGCATCCTGAACCCACAAAGCAATTACTTTTACGCCATCTCCGTGTTCTCTGACATGTTGTGCGATTTCACTGTCGCGAGTGAGCGGTGTTGTAAGCACCAATTTGATTTTTCCTTGCTGCAACACATAACTGCAGCGGTCCTTTAGTCCCGTTTCCAAACCAGCATATGCTAATTCCTGAAAACCGAATGCCGTTTTATAAAAGTGCGCAGCCTGCTTTGCATTGCCAACATACAATTCTACATAATCCGTTCCTAAAATCGGTAAAAAATCCTGAGCTTGTTTAAAGATTTTCTCCGTTTCAACATATTGATAATTTTTTACAGCTGTTAAATCTTTCATATCAATTTAATTAATTTAAAAAAATTTAAATATTTCGAACAATTACACGGGATGAACGAAACCTTTCTTAATTATTCCTGCGGGCACGCGGGATATCCGCTACGCTCCCATAATTCTTCCCGCGAGTACGCGGGATGTACGCTACGCTCCCATAATTTTTAATTATTAATTATTAATTATTAATTGTCTTTCATCCAACTTTGATAATACTCCGGAATTTCAATACCCGCCGCTGCTTCCGTAATTTTTACCGGATTAAACGGATCAATCATCACTGCCAATTCGTTGGTCTCCTTTTTTCCAATACTTCGTTCAATTGCACCTGGATGCGGACCGTGAGGGATTCCTCCCGGATGTAATGTGATCTGTCCTTTTTGAATGTTGTTGCGACTCATAAAATCACCGTCAACATAATAGAGCAACTCGTCACTGTCAATATTGCTGTGATGATACGGTGCTGGGATGGCCTGTGGATGATAATCATACAGTCTTGGAACAAAAGAACAGATCACAAAATTTCTGCCTTGAAAGGTTTGATGGATCGGTGGTGGCATGTGAATGCGACCGGTTATGGGTTCGAAATTGAATATTGAAAATGCATAGGGATAACAACATCCATCATATCCTACCACGTCGAATGGATGATTTTCATAAACATAAGGATATATAAGACCGCGCTTTTTTATATTGATTAGAAAATCACCTTTTTCATCATGGGTAATTAAAGTTTCCGGACCTCTTAAATCCCGCTCGCAAAAAGGTGAATGTTCTAAAAACTGACCGTATTGATTTCGATATCGTGCAGGAGTTTCAATCGGACCATGAGATTCAACAATCAGCAATTTATTATGCGAATTATTAAAATCGAGTTGGTACACCGTACCGCGAGGAATAATCAAATAATCACCATACTGAAACGGGATGTTACCATACATGGTTATTAATACTCCACTGCCTTCATGGATAAATATCATTTCATCAGAATCCGCATTTTTATAAAAGTAATCCGTCATGCTGCTACTGGGTGCAGCAATTCCGATGCTCATGTCATTATTCACAAATAAAACAATTCGACTCTTGATATAATCTGATTGCGGTACCGCATTAAAAGTTAAATAACTTCTTGCTTGCAAATTATCTTCTATTGCAATTTTAGGGCGGACAGAATAAGGAGTGCCCCTTTGTTTAACTTGTGTTGGTGGATACAAATGATAAACCAATGAAGACATCCCACTAAATCCTTCTGTCCCAAATAACTCCTCATGAAAAAGAGCGCCATTTGAATTTCTAAACACAATGTGCCGTTTGGATGGAATCTGTCCAGCCTGACGATATAAAGGCATGCATTAAAATTTGCTCAAAGTTTGGATTTCTAATAAATACAATCGATGTTTTCGATCAGCTATTGGAATGATTTAAATCAATGGACTCTTGAACATGTACTTGATTGGGTCGTTTGGGTTGAATATAATCTATCGCAAAGTCCACAAAGACAATGCACACTAAGAAATATAGAGTTAATCTCCTCTTCCTCCGTGTTCTTCCTCCGTGTTCTTGGTGAAAATTTCTTATCACAAAGTACACAGAGAAAATACACACTAAGAAATACAGAGTTAATCTCCTCTTCCTTCGTGTTCTTCCTCCGTGATCTTTGTGTGAAAATTTCTTATCACAAAGTACACAGAGAAAATACACACGGAGAAATACAGAGTAAGTCTCCTCTTCCTCCGTGTCACTCCTCAGTGATCTTTGTGTGAAAATCTATTACCACAAAGTCCACGAAGAATACAAGCTATTCTTCCCAACAACTCTTTTCTGCCAATTTGTCAGATTGCTTAATTTGTAGTAATTTTGCGGTCCAATTTTGAGCAATGCACAATTCCACCCGAGAGCACGGACACGAAGTACTTGAAGAAACCAGACAAGGAGAAGTTTTTGACTATCAATTAGATAGCTCAGTTGGTAGCCGTAAATTTTATTTGGAAAGCTATGGCTGTCAGATGAATTTTTCAGATTCTGAAATTGTAGCTTCGATACTAGCTGAACAAGGTATGGCTCCAACAAAGGTTTTGGAAGAAGCCCATTTGATCTTTTTAAATACCTGCTCCATCCGGGAAAAAGCAGAAGAAACCGTAAGAAAACGATTGAAAGAATTCAGAGGTTTAAAAAAGGCAAATCCGGAATTATTAATCGGTGTGTTAGGCTGCATGGCTGAACGCTTAAAAGATAAATTTCTGGTTGAAGAACAATTGGTTGATATCGTCGTTGGACCAGATGCTTACCGGGATTTACCTAATTTGATTCAAACTGTAGATGAAGGTTCTAAAGCCGTCAATGTATTTTTATCCAGAGAAGAAACCTATGCAGACATCGCCCCGATGCGATTGGATAGCAATGGCGTGACCGCTTTTATTTCCATCATGCGAGGTTGTGATAATATGTGTTCGTTTTGTGTGGTTCCTTTTACACGCGGACGAGAGCGGAGTCGAAATGCTTTTACCATTGTTGCAGAAGCTCAAAATTTATTTGATCGGGGGTATCGCGAAGTTACCTTACTTGGTCAGAATGTGGATTCATATAAATGGGAACATCCTGAAACAAATCAGATTGTCTCGTTTGCAAATTTATTAGAATGGGTTGCACAAATTCATCCGGATTTAAGACTTCGCTTTTCCACTTCACATCCAAAAGATATTACTACTGAAGTACTTCTTACGATTGCAAAATACGACAACATTTGTAAGTACATTCATCTTCCCTGTCAATCAGGAAATAGCCGCATCTTGAATTTGATGAACCGCACCTATGACAGGGAATGGTATATCAATAAGATAGATGAAATCTATTCCATCTTACCGGATTGCGCAATTTCTTCGGATATGATTGCCGGATTCTGTTCGGAAACTGAAGAAGAACATCAGGATACCCTGAGTTTGATGGAATATGCCCGATACAGCATGTCCTATACGTTTTTTTATTCCGAGCGACCCGGTACACTGGCTGCAAAAAAATACAAGGACGATATTCCTGAAAGCATTAAGAAAAAACGCTTAAATGAAATCATTCAATTGCAACGTCAATTGTCATTACAACACAATGAGCAAGACTTAAATAAAACATTTAGCATTTTGGTTGAAGGTAAATCTAAAAAATCCGATGATCAGTGGCGAGGTCGCAATTCACAAAACAAAGTCATCGTATTTACTCCACAATCTGAAGTGAAAGCTGGTGACTATGTTACTGTCACTGTGATCCGTGTAAACAGCGCAACATTAATTGGACATCATCTAATAAATTAATTGTGGAATCAGTACAAGCAATTAAACAGCGATTTGGAATTTACGGCCGATCAGAAACCCTGAATCAGGCATTGGATACAGCCATTCGGGTTGCAGGTACCGATTTAACGGTTTTGATTTCCGGAGAAAGTGGTTCCGGAAAAGAAATATTTTCAAAAATAATTCACAGCCTGAGTCCACGGAAACACAATCAGTTTATTGCGGTAAACTGTGGAGCAATTCCTGCAGGTACCATTAATAGCGAATTATTTGGTCATGAAAAAGGTTCGTTTACAGGTGCAACTGCAGATCGCAAAGGATATTTTGAAACGGTAGATGGCGGGACAATTTTTTTAGATGAAATTGCCGAAATGCCACACGATACGCAATCCTTTTTATTGAGGGTTCTGGAATCCGGAGAATTTATCCGAGTGGGTTCATCAAAAACATTAAAAACCAATGTTCGGGTTGTTGCAGCAACCAATGTGAATTTATTGGATCGGGTTCGTGTAGGTAAATTCAGAGAAGATCTTTATTATCGTTTAAATACGGTACCGATTCGGGTTCCGAGTTTAAAAGAACGCCGCGAAGACATACAAATTTTGTTTAGAAAATTTGCACAGGATTTTGCTGAAAAATATAGAACCACCCCCATTGAATTGGACGAACACAGTGCCAGCTTGATGGAAAATTATTCCTGGCCAGGTAATATTCGTGAACTCAGAAATGCAGTTGAACAATTATCAGTTTTATCTGATCAAAAAGTCATTCATGCACATGATTTAGCTCGTATCATTCCCAATATTAACAATCGTAATTTGCCGATGTCAATTCCTGAAGTAGAACAACAGGGTGGATTTCATGAGCGGGAAATTTTGTACAAGCTGTTATTTGATATGAAACAAGATTTAAATCAATTGAAAAACATGTTCTTTCAATTGGTACATACCAATGATCTTGAAATGCCTGCAGCTATGGAAAATGCTGCATCCGCGTATCCTCCCGGACAGAGTCTTTCCTATCCAAATCCGGTCAATACCAATTGGAATCCTGAACCCTTGAATAAACACGGGCAGGAATCACACACAGGTCCAATTTTATTAAGCACGGATAAGAAGAATTTTGAAACAGTTGAAGTGATGGAAGAAACCTTATCTCTGGACGATATGGAAAAAGACATGATCAACAAGGCATTGAAAAAATTTAATGGAAAACGAAAAGATGCCTCAGAAGAATTGGGAATTTCAGAACGTACCCTTTACAGAAAAATTAAACAATACGGCTTAGACACATGAGATTCTTGACACTCTTTTTATTAATATGTACTTGCTTTTGCAGTTGCTATAGTTTTAAAGGAATCAGCATTCCAGCTGAAGTAAATACCTTTAAATTGGAACAGGTGATTGATCAAACCTATCAAGCTCCTGCAACCTATCCCTTGGATTTTTATGAAACCTTATTATCAAAAATCAGAAAAGATTCCAGACTTACATTAAATGACCGCGAACCCGATATCAAGTTTATATGTAAAATAACACAATTTAATGTATCGAGTCAGGCTGCACAGGCAAATGCAAGTTCAGCAATCAATCGATTAAACGTTACGGTTGAAGTTGAAATGATAAATGCAAAAGATGCTAAATTAAATTGGAAAACCGGATTTGCCAGATATCAGGATTTTGATGCGAATGCAAATTTTAGTACAATTCAACAACAGCTAACAAAAGAAATCAATAATTTATTGGTGGATGATATTTTTAATAAAGCTTTTACCAATTGGTAATTATGAAACGAATCAATGAACTGAATCCGGAGGATGCTAAAATCCTGTTACAATCCCAACCCTTGTCATCTGCTTTGTGGTTGGCTTCAACAGATCAACCAGCGCATATTTCTTATAGACTCCCAGATCCTGCATTTGCAGATTCAAAAAACTGGTCGGATTATATGAAAAAGGAAAAATTAAGTTCATTAAAATCCAATGATTCGGTTGATTACATCAAAGTTTCAGAAATACCAGCTATACAAAACATCCAAGCCATTCCCATTGAAGTAGAACCGACTCCCAAGGTTGTAATTGAAAACAAAGCACTGGAAACAGAATCCATTACCGAACTCCCTCAAGCTAAAGCAAAACAAGCTAGCCAATCGATCAAACGAACTCAACACAAACCCATAGAAGCGATGCCTGGAGTCACAGCCATTGAATCCCCGATAACGGTGCATGACGAATCTGCTGATCCTGTATCAAGCTTAAACAGCAAGCGAATTTCAAAAAATTTGGACTTTTACCAGTGGCTAGAAGAATTACATTCCGGCCCAAAAACAGTCAAGAGGCAAAAAACAGCAACAGAATCCAAGTTGCCACTAAAAACCGAAACCAGCCCAGCTTCAGAAACCCGGAAAGTCATTGAATCCAGTCTGACTTTAAAAGAAGAGGTCATTTCTGAAACCCTGGCTAAACTGCTGGCCAGGCAGGGCCATAAACAAGAAGCGATCGCGATGTATGAAAAATTGATGCTAAAATTTCCCGAAAAAGGCAGTACATTTGCGACCGCTATTGAAAAATTAAAAACCTAAGCACTATGCTGACTTTACTTACGATTTTGATTGCATTGGATTGTATTTTATTAATTGGAGTGATCCTAATCCAAAATCCTAAGGGAGGAGGTGTCGATTCAACCTTTGGTGGACAAAGTGCTAATCAAATGTTTGGAGCTGCCCGATCAGCTGATTTTGTGGAAAAATTAACCTGGTGGCTTGCTGGAATCCTCATTGCCCTATGTGTCGTTGCTGCTGTAATGGCTTCTGCCGGAGGAAATATTGGCAATGGTCAACAGCAGGAAGAAACTCCAACCGAACAACCGGCTCAACCACCGGCTGATCAACCTGCCGGACCAGGTCAATAGATTTCATTCGTTTTTAAGCTCATTTTTTTTAACAAATCAAGCTCTTGCCTGATTCGGCGCTTTGCTTACTATATTTGTAAGTAATTTGATGCCTACTTTACAAAAATACCGCTTGCTTCATTGGACCTTGATTCTTTTGTTGTCCCTGAACCTGTTTTCCTATTTAGTAATAAAGGAAATTCATCAATCCCAAATTCATGCTGTGTTAGGTAAATTTAAAAAACACGAGGATCTGATCGCCTTATGTTTTAATTCAAAAACCTTGCAATCCATTCATTGGATTGAAGATCATGAATTTGTTATGAATGATACCTGGTATGATGTGGTAGATAAAAAAATATACGAAGATGGTTCTGTATCATTTTTAGTGTATAAGGATGTAAAAGAAAAACAAATGCTCTCCCGGATAATTGATTCTGATCATTCCGGTAATTCAAATTCAAATACCAGCACCCTGCACTATGAAATCCACCTATACCTGCCTGCTCAATTTATTTCATCTTTCTGGCAATGTGATATTGCATCCTATGATTTAAAACAGGAAACCTACAGTTCATTGACAAAATTTGTAATTAAACCACCTCCCCGAGTTTAAAAATCTTTTTATTCAATTCGTTTAATTTCAATTGGAAATCAATTTCGTTTCTCCAGGCAAATAGCTCGTTGATTCAACATTGAATTTGTGCAATCAATTGTTTTAACTACATCGGCTTGACAAACCTTATTGCTGTGTTCTGCAAATTGAAATACTCTATTGTAATTAACAGGTCCTGTTGTAATCGGCATTAAAAATTTAAGGGTTAATAAATACCCATTCGAATTTTTAATGGTGAATTGTCAACTATTAAAAATTAAATATGAAATCATTTTATAAAATATTCATCCTATTTTTTTCAATTACTACCATTGGAGTAAACGCACAACGCATTCAATTTTTGAATGCTCAAAACATGCTCCCGATTTTACAAGTGCACATCAAATTAGAACCCGGACTGCAAGAATTTATATCCGATCCAAATGGTAGCTTGACATTAGCCAATGAGCTAGAATTTACAAGCATTCATTGCATGCACCCGGACTTTGAAAGTTTATTCCTTTCAAAAGAAGAACTTGCACAGAATGGATTTGTCGTTTTACTAAAATCCAGAACAAATCTTTTGGATGAGGTCTTGGTGGCCGCATCCAGAACGGATCGAACCCGTTCGGATTTATCTGTGCAAACTTTACAACTCAATCGCTCTGAAATAGATTTTCAGCTGCCTTCTACTACAGCAGATCTACTGGAATCATCGGGATCCGTAATGGTTCAAAAAAGTCAGCAAGGTGGCGGCAGTCCGGTTATGCGGGGTTTTGAAGCCAATAAAATATTACTGGTTATTGATGGCGTCCGCATGAACAATGCCATTTACCGTGGCGGACATCTTCAAAATGTCATCACAGTGGATCCTTTGCTTTTAGAAAAAGCAGAACTTGTTTTTGGACCTGCTTCTGTTATTTATGGAAGCGATGCATTGGGTGGAGTCATTCACCTGATTACCCGAAACGCTCAATTTAGAAATCAAAGCAATTCGTTGATTTCAGGAAATGCTTTGGTAAAATATGCAACAGCCAATCAAGAAAAAACAACCAGTCTTGGATTGAACATTGCTTCAGGAAAATGGGCATCCTATACCGGCTTTGGTTACTCAGATTTTGGAGACTTAAGGCAGGGAGCCGTTCGGGATCCGTTTTCTGGAAATTGGGGAAAACGACTGACGTATGCAGAACGCATCAATGGTCGAGACAGCATGCTTGTCAACGACAATCCCAGCATTCAAAAACAAAGTGGATACAAACAGTACAATCTACTACAAAAACTTGCTTGGAAACCAAATGAATCCACTCAACACAAACTGAATTTACAATGGTCGAGTTCGAGCGATATACCAAGATACGATCGACTGACAGAAACAGATGGCAATGGCGTTCTGCGAAGTGCACAGTGGTATTATGGTCCGCAGGACAGGCTTTTAATATCTTATCAACTCAATAAATCCGGCAATTATAAATTCTTTGATGAAGTACAACTAATTCCTGCATTCCAAAAAATTGAAGAAAGTCGTCACAACCGAAATTTTAGAAGCAATAATTTAAATCATCGAATTGAAAATGTAAGCATCGGAAGTATCAACTTGGATTTTACTAAAAACTGGCGACGCCAGATTTTACAATACGGATTGGAAAGCAATTACAATGATGTCAGTTCAACGGCAAACCGGGAAAATATCCAAACAGGTAAAATTACTGCTTTAGATACCCGATATCCGGATGGGGGTTCTCAAACCAGCAATCATGGACTTTATATATCCCATCAGTGGAAACCCATTGAACAATTGATTGTACATTCCGGATTGCGTTTCAATTATTACACATTACAATCCGAATTTAAAGACACTAGTTTTTTTCATTTGCCGTTTAAGGATGTTGAACAAAAACATGCGGCCTTTAATGGCAGTTTGGGTTTAGTGTATAAACTGTGCAATTCATTTCAAATACAAACCAATTTATCAAGTGGATATCGTTCACCCAATGTAGATGATCTGGTTAAAGTATTTGAATCCAGTGCGGGTCGGCTCATTGTACCCAATCCGGAGTTAACACCCGAACAAGTGCTAAGTCTCGATCTGGGAGTTCGGAAGGAATTTATGAGAGGAAGTAGTTTTACTTTGAATGGATTTTATACCTGGTATCAAGATGTGATTACAGTTCAAAATGCACAATATAACGGACAAGACAGCATCGATTATTTAGGAACCCTTAGTAAAGTCTTTACCCAAGCCAATGCAGGGAAAGCTTTTATTTATGGATTGAATGGGGGTTTGAATATTAAATTAAGCAATCAATGGAATTTTAGTTCGGTTCTTAATTATTCATTTGGACGTATCCAAACCGACACAACAGATTATCCATTGGATCACATTTCTCCAATTACCGGAAAAACTGCATTAAACTGGAAAAATCGCAAATGGCAAATTGAAGCAGCCGCATTGTACAACGGATGGAAGCGACTCAAAAATTACAATAAGATTGGAGAAGATAATTTAATTTATGCCTCCAGCAATGGAAGTCCATCCTGGACAATTATCAATGTCAATGCAAAATATGCACTTACTGAAAAATTGAATATACAAGTCGGATTAGAAAATATTCTGGATAGTTATTACCGGGTATTTTCATCAGGTATCAGTGGTGCCGGAAGAAATTTAGTAGTTGCTTGTCGCTATAAAATTTAGGAGACCCTAACCAATACATCATTTTACAATGGTCTGCATAAATATGCAGGCCATTTTTTATTAAAATGATTTATAAAATGGGCTTAACTTTAATCTAAATATTTAAAAATGAAACTTTATATTGGATTAAGTTGGGCTGCTATTATTTGTTTGTTCTTATCGGGTGCGCTTCATTCGATTAGTTTGTTTGTCGAACCAGCTGCATCAAATGAAATTGAAAAACAGCTCATTCAAACCATGGACACTTACCAAATGGACATGGGGGCTGGTTTTCACCGGACCTTTGCACAACTGTTTTTTTCACTGAGTGCTTGTTTTAGTTTGTTGTGTTTATTTGCTTCGGTGCTATTATGGTATTTACTGAAACACCCCATTTCAAAAATCATCATGATGGGTATTTTAAATATCTATTTAATCTTTTTTGGTGTATTGGCCATTTTGATGTGGGTGTTTACTTTTTTACCACCAATCCTATGTACGAGCCTATCTTTCTTATTTTTAGCAGGAGCTCGTTGGAGTTTGGGGAAAATTATTAATGTATAATTCCTCTGGTTATCAATTATGGAATAAACCGATTAAAATAGAAATATACATGAGTTTGGTAAGCCATTATCGAAAATTAAAGTGCAATAGAAAAATTGCGAAATATTCAGCGGAGATAATAAATATACAGGACTAAACTCAATATTCAAAATACTATTTCTTGGGTATTTGATAAAAATAGTGTATATTTGGTAATTATTTATCACCCATCGAAAATACTGCCCTATGAAATTTTTATTTATTATCAATCGGCAATTAAATTTAATTTCAAAATTAAATACTAATATTTTGAGGGGGGGGCATATTTTATTCTGATTCCAGAAAGTATATTCATTATTTTCCAATTTTAATTTTATACATGCTATTATTACCAAGTATTTCAAAAAGCCAAAGTGCCGATACCTTGGTTTGTGATAATGGCGGTTTTGAGGATGGCTTAACTTACTATACAGGTCAATATTCAGATAGTTATCGCTTGGGTGGTAATATTTGTACCCCATTGTATTTAGACTCATCCATAACTTGGAATGCCATATCAATTCCGGCATTTAGAAGATTCGAAATTGTAAACAATGGACCCGATACTTTAACCGGAATTAATAAAGTCAAGTTTGGTTATAAATCCTTGCTTTTAAATAACCGTTATGGCCATTTTAGTTTTACTTGTAGTGGTCATTATGATGTAAATAAAATAGTAAAACGGTTTAAAGTAACTCCTGAAACACGTGATTTTACAGTTTGGTATGCGGCAATATTGGAAAATCCAAATGGACATCGTGATCAACAACCTTGGTTTAGCATATCCTGTGATCGGGATCCTGCCAATAATTTATGTTTTGATGCCTCTCAAATTGAATGTTATAATATCTTCCTAGATTCCATTTGCACTTTTGATACCATCAAATTGGTAAATTGGGCTTGTCATACATTTAAAATCCCTTTAAACATGTTAGACAGTATTGCAACTTTAGAAATAACTGCAGCTGATTGTGGTGAAGGTGGCCATTTTACTTATGCATACATTGATGGTATTTGTGAACTATGCGATGGCAGTGCATTTGGGTCTGGTACCTTGTATCAACAGCCACTCAATGAAGAGGGTCTTGGAATAGATTTTGATCCATGTGGAGATGATTCGTTAACAATCTGTGGATCCTATACCTTACCTGCTATTTGCGGTGCTTGGAAATTGGATTCTATATTACCAGTTGACTTTAATTTTTATTCTTTATCAATCGATACAGCCAATAATAAATATTGTTTTAAAGTTGCGCTTGCTGATTTTACCTACGATAGCTGTACAGAAATTTATTTAAAATTGTATTTTAGTTCGAATACACAAATCCTGGATCCAGTTTATTCCAATACCATTGAAGTTTGTCCAATCAGTTTTGAATATGAACTTACAGTTGTCACCGGATCTTGCCAAAATAATAACACTACAAGTTTATTGTCTGATGATTATTATTATGTACAAGTTGATTTGGATCAGTTTATTGAAGGGGATAGTTTTCTAATCGAACGTGTGCTGGATGACCCCTACCCCAATGAGACTGGCCATTATGATTTATTAATTGATACTGCCGATGGTATTTACAATCTAGGCCCCTTTTTTATACAGGAAGGAGATTGGAAACTTATTTTTTCTCATGAAGACTGCAGAGATACTTTTAATATATCAGCCCCTCATTTTTGTTCTGGTACAGGCAACTGTATTCTGTTTAATAGTGCAAAAATAAGCAATGTCATGTGCTATAATAATTCTACTTCTTCTGTAAGCGATGATTCTTGGTCATTTCAAATTAAAGTAAATGGAATTGGAGGATCCTACTCAATTAATGGATCTGGATCTTATAGTTATAATACAACTCATACTTATTATGTTCCGGGAACCATTGGATTAGAATGTGTAGAGATAAAATTGTCAGCTCCTGGAGGATGTGAAGCTTTCCTGATGATCTGTCCGCCAAAACCTTGTTCTGACAATGAAAATTGCGAGTTGGAAGTATATTTAGACTCAATTTTCTGTAATGAAGAAAACGCTACATTTTATGTTTACTTAAATGTATTTGCATCAGGTTCATCTTATGTATGTTATAGCAGCTTCGCGGTAAGTGACCCTGGCAATACTTCTAATTCAAATTATTATCATGATAATTTGAATAATCCACTAGGGCCGTTTGATGAAGATGTTTATTTAATCATTTCAACTTGTAACTCAGATGATTGTTCCTGTGATTTAAGCTGCTTTAAACTTATTTATATTCCTAATCCCGATTGTGAAAATTTGGAATTTAGGAATTTACATGTCGATGACTCAAAAAATCAAGAAATGCAAGATTTAATAGTCGTTCCAAATCCTATTAGTACCAATGAAATTCAATTTACTTCAAAGTTAAAAAATACCTCAATAAGCCTCTTCTCAGCTGATGGAAAAGTTATTTGGCATGGAAATATTAACGGACCTAGCTTTAAAATTGATTTAGTGCTACCTCAAGGGTTATACTTTATAAAATATAAAAACAGAAAAGGGAAAGAATGTTTCTCAAAAGTTATTAAATATTAGTATTCTAGATTTTAATAATTATAATTGGAATATTTTAATTAAAATCAATACTGTATTAATGTCTATAAAGAGAAACGTTTTAGGGAATATTTCTACACTAATACTTCTACTCTTATTACAAATTAGTTACAGTCAAAATAGTAAATGTTTTGAATTTGATTCCGGCTTTTGTTATGCTAATGAAATGTTCTCGAAATCAGTTTTTTCATTTGCCAAAAATTTAGAAAGCCAGGATGCAGTCTCAATTTATTTAACACCCCTATTGGCCGATTTGGATCAAGACTGTATTCCTGAATTAATTGCAGTAAATGATCTTTTTAATGGCATATTAATAATTGATTCATATACTGGACAAACGAAATTAAAAATAAATACTCCAATAATAGAATGGTTTAATGGCAGCCTTTTAGTAGCTGATGTTGATAATGATGGTTGGATAGATATCGTAATTAAAGCTAATGGTTTTGGGCCTAATCCTGCAAATATTAAAGATAGAATAATATGCTATAATTCCAATGGTTCAGTTAAATGGATTTCTGATCAAAGAGTTGACAAAAATTTTCTAGATGAAAAAGGAGGCAGTTTAGCATTGGCTGATTTTAATCAGGACGGCTATCCGGAAGTTTATATTCAAAATAAAATTTTCAATGCTCAGACAGGTTTAAAACTTATTGAAGGCGGAACTAATGGAATTGGAATGAAGCAAAATTCAAATTACAATCCTTTTCCAAGTACAATTGCCGGACAGCTGGACGGCGACACAACAGACTTAGAATTGGCTGCTGGGTATACTATTTATAAAATAATAATTACAAATCCAAATGGGATGGCTGGTAATTCAATGGTGCCATTTAACATTCAAGTCGATAATTCCTTTCTTGATGGATATACTTCTATTGCTGATATTAATGCTGACAATATGCTTGATTTGATTGTTACCTATCCAGGTTTAAATAATGAAGCATTGGTCTATGCTTATACATTTTCTAATGGAAACCCGGCCTTAAGTGCCAAAGCTTATCCTCCTGGAACAATTGATTATATAGGTCCACCATTAATCTGTAGTTTAGGACCTTCCAGATCACCTTCTATTTTATTTAATCGGGTTAAAAATCTATTTTCTTACCGATACGATGGAAGTTCTACTTTTAAATTAGAATGGGTATTACCAACAGCCGATTCATCAGGTACAACCGGAATAACTGCTTTTGATTTTAATTATGATGGAATTCTAGAAATTGTTCACAGAGATGAGAAATCATTAAACATAATTGATGGATTTAGCTTCCCACCTAAAATTATCGCAAGCATTCCATGCTTATCTGGAACCTGGAGTGAAATGCCAATAGTAGGAGATATAAGAAATTCAGGTCAATCAAATATTTGTGTAAGTTGTGGATCTATTCCCTATGACAATACAGGCAAACTCACCATCTTTGGTTCAGCAGACAGCTCAGCTCCCTGGGCACCTGCCAGAGGCATTTGGAATCAATACAATTATCATGTACTCAATATCAATGATGATTTGACCGTGCCCCGTGTTCAAAAAAATAATGCGACTTATAAAAATGGACGATACAATAACTTTTATGTGCAGGAGTCTTTACTTGATTCCAATGGAATTTACCGGAAACCTGCAGCAAGTTTGTATGGGAACCTAGATTGTATAAATTACGATCCAATTACTGATTTATACACAGCATACTTTAATCTTTACAATAAGCCAGATGCTTCGCAAGCAGCTGATACTGGAATACCTGTTGCATTTTATAATGGCAATCCGGAATCCGGAGGCAACATACTGGGCATTTATTACACTACAAAAAAACTGGTTAGAGGTGATAGTTTAATCCAATTAAGTTTTAGTTTCTCTGCAAGCAATCTCAAGCAGCTTTTTATGGTTGTCAATACCAAAAGATTGGGTTCGGGCAGCTTTACCTCAAATGATTTTTTCTCATCAGAATGTGATTTTACAGATAATATATATAGTTCAACAGAACTTCCCCGCATTCAGCGAATAGATACCAGTATTTGCGAATCCGCTTCATTTGTATTTTTTAACACGACTTTACAACAAGCCGGCATGTATTATCATAATTTAAAAAACAGAATTGGTTGTGATAGTGTAATAAGCATTTTGGATTTACGGTTAATCGATACAACTCTTTCTATAATTAATGCTAAAGCATGTGATTCGCTCATTTGGAATGGAGTTCGACTGGATTCCAGTGGTATGTTTACTGCAATTCATCTCAATCAATTGGGTTGTGATAGTACTACGCTATTAAATCTTAGTTTGTTGAAATCCAGTACATCTTTTCAGCAGACTATTCGCTGTGATTCCTTCATATGGAATCATCAAAGCTATTACAGCAGCGGTAAATACATGTTTTCTAGTCATAATGTGGATGGATGCGACAGCATAGCAATCCTTGATTTAACTATTCATCATCCGGATACAACAAGATGGGTTCAAGCAGCTTGCGATTCGTTTCAATGGAATGGCAGGTATTATAAACAAAGTGGAAGGTATATTAATAAATTTATAAATCAGTTTTCCTGTGACAGCATTGCTATTCTTGATTTACATATCGATTCCGTAATTCAATCTTTGACCGCGGTAACAGCCTGTGATTCCTTTTTATGGAATAACACGGTTTATACAACAGGTGGACAATTTCGTTTTCAAACTAAAAGTGTGTTTGGCTGTGATAGCATCGCAATTTTAAATCTTGATCTTTATAAAACAAGTAGATCGACTCAACAGATTGTTGCTTGTGATTCATTTTTTTGGAATGGGCAAAGCTATTTTCAAGATGGCACCTATTTCTATCATACGCAAAATACGAATGCTTGTGACAGCGTGGCTATACTCGATTTGGATCTAAATGCTTCGTCCCAATCTCTAAGTATCGTAAACACTTGCGATTCCATTTATTGGAATAATCAAAGTTATACTCAAAGTGGACGCTATTTTTTTACTACTAGAAATGCAGCTGGCTGCGACAGCTTGGCGATTTTACAACTTACAATCCTAAAATCAGATTCCAATTTAATCAGAATTACAGCTTGTGATTCTTTAACTTGGAATGGGACTAAAATAACCCAAGCTGGAACCTATCCATTTAAAACTCAAAACCATGCGGGGTGTGATAGTATTGTGACATTAGAACTTAAACTAAACCAAGCTTCAAAAGCAGATCTAAGTATTTCCGCTTGTGATTCAATGGCCATTCTTGGAAAAACCCTTAAACAAAGCGGTGATTATTTATTTCCATTGCAAAATGCACAATCCTGCGATTCGTTATTAACGATACACTTTACTACCCTATCGCAAATTCAATCCGATTCGGTGGAAGCATGTGACCAATACATTTGGCCAGTTAATGATTCCAGTTATTTAAAATCCGGAATTTATGAGAAAAAACTAGTTAATCAATTCGGATGTGATTCAATTTTCTTATTGAACTTAAAACTTCAACCAAGTTATGTACAATTCATAGATACTGCTGTTTGTACGCAATATTTTTGGCCTGCTACGCAACAAATACTCAAACAATCTGGCGATTATAATTTTAATTTAAAATCAATTGCAGGTTGTGATTCGATACTTAATTTAAAATTGAGAATTCGTCCAGAAATTCAAAAAACAGATAGTGTAACTACACAAGAAAATCCTTATATCTGGGATGTAAATCAACAAGCATATACCCAATCAGGGATTTATCGTGAAGCTTTTAAATCAAGTTTAGGTTGTGATTCTATCCATTGGTTGGTGTTGCAAATCAATAAAGAGATTGAAATATATTACCCTAATATTATCAATCTTAACAGTAGTTCAAATGCACGATTTAATCTATATATTTTTGGATCACAAGCAGTAATAGATTGGCTAAGTATTTATGACCGTTGGGGCAATTTGCTATGGCAAACCCACACGATTCAAGCCAATAATCAACAACAAGGATGGAATGGGACTGCTAATAATCAGTTTGTCTTACCGGGAGTTTATGTATGGCATGCCAGCATTCGTTTGCCGGATGGCAGTATCATTAAAAAATCAGGAGATTTGACCGTAATCCGGTAAGTCGCAGATTTATCCAAAGAAAGATGGATATACCACAAAAAAAAAGTCCTGCACTTCAGCAGGACCTTTTCTGTTTTTCGTTTTGAAATAGATTTATCAGAAAGTACATTTTATATTCTTAAAAAAGAGCCGGCTGCTTTCATCAACCGGCTGATAATCCCATGAACATATCCAAAATAGCTTCTATAATATAGAAAAGACGAATTTCAAATTACTGGGGGGTTCAAGATTAATTTGTTAATAGGAGCCTGACTTTTGGGAGCCAAGCTCCCTATTAACAAATTTTAATCCCATGAACATATCCGATTTTTATACGGTCGCCGATACGTTTACCGGCATTCTGATTGTATTCTTTCCCTTTGTTAAACAATCACGATACAAGTATCCGATGATTTGAATGGCTGTACAAGTACAAAAAAATGCCGTTGTCATATAACAATTATATATATATGTTCGATTTTAAATTCTAACTATTTGATTATTAGCTATATAAATAATCACGATGCAAATAATTGTCTTAAAAAGTTTATAAAAAAATATAAAATGACTTGATTTAAGGTCATTTTTAACTAAAAAAAAATGAAAATAAATTAAAACGGACTTAAAACATCCGGATTTTGAAGGTAGGATGTGTCTGTTAGGGTATTTAAAAAAGCAATCAGACTTTGCTTTTGGCGACGATTCAGCCCCAGTTTTCTGATAAAGCCATCTTTGTTCTCTGCAAAATGACCTCCCGAATTGTAATGTTCAATAACTTCCTCAAGTGTTTTAAACCGTCCGTCATGCATGTATGGCGCTGTCAATGCAATATTGTAAAGTGTGGGTGCTTTAAATTTTCCCTTGTCAAACCGGACTCCGGTAATTCCTCCTCGTCCAGTGTCTTTAAAATCATCCAGGCTTTGGACTGTATCTATCCCGTTGTTGAAAAACTCATTTGCCATCATCAAGGGAGCCGCATGGCAATGAAAACACTCTGCATCAGGGATCAGAACATCCACATTAAAATAGAGATCATGTCCTTCTTGTTGATCCGCATCAAAAAACAGCTCACCCCGTATTTGTTTTTGGTAAATGGAATTACCCCCTGAAAGAAGAATCCGCTCAAATTGAGCTATGGCTTTGGTTGCTAATTCTTTACTGATTTCTGATTTGGAGTTAATCCCAAATGCTTTCCGAAACATGCTTGGGTATGTTGGATGGCGTTTCAGTTTATCAATTACGGATGGCCACATTTCATGCATTTCTACTGGATTTTCAACTGGTTGAGCCGCTTGATCTGCTAAAAACGCCGCGCGTCCATCCCAAAAGAGTCCTTTATAGAAATAGGCCGTATTTAATATGGTCATACTGCTCCTGGTTCCGAGACTGCCTCCAACACCTGGGCTGACCGCAAGATTATCTGTAAATGATTTTCGTGGATCATGACAACTTGCACACGCTATGGTACTATCTAAAGAAAGAATTGGATCGTAAAACAAATGCCTTCCTAACTGGACCCCTTCTTTTGTAAGGGGATCGTCTGTAGTAAAAGGGAGCTGGGGCAGGCCCTTGGGTACTTCATTTGCGTAGGCCTCCGGTAAGTATGGAATTTGGCTAAGATTATCCATTCCTGCAACCGGATCATCTTTACAGGCACTAAACCAATAAAAGCCCGCAAGGACACAAGCTAATTTTATAAAACGGCTCACCTGATTTGAATTGCAGCTTTATATCGGTCAACAAATGCTGTCAT
The DNA here is from genome assembly GCA_016712145.1 of Saprospiraceae bacterium. Lineage (NCBI taxonomy): Bacteria > Pseudomonadati > Bacteroidota > Saprospiria > Saprospirales > Saprospiraceae > Saprospiraceae bacterium. The sequence goes on along the minus strand of JADJRO010000003.1, from coordinate 576,066 downwards.
GATATCACTGGAATTGTGGATTTGTGGGTTGCTGGGTATATCCATTCCTGTACCATTGATTTCAAAGATTTTTTTAAAGTCAATATCCATGTAAAGTGTCGCAGTTTCTGAATTTTCAATGTAGAAATCTCGTACACTTGAAATGTTGCGCAAAGCAATGTCAAAACCGGAATGGTAACTAAAACTAAAGGAGTTGCCATTATTCAACACCCCCTCCGTTTTAGAAAAAATATAGGAATTCCAGCCAGCCCAATAATGGGTACCTTCTCCAAGCGGTGACGATGGACTGTAATCAACTGGTTTTGTTTTATTTTGAGCTGGATTCACACCAATATTAAAAGAAAGGCCTTTGTAATGGCCTCCTGGCACTAAATAACTCAAAGTGAGTCCATCAATAGCATCTTGTAAAGTCAAATTGTGAGCTAAAATTGACACATAATCCACGTCTTTAAAAATTACGGAACTGCTTTCTGCGATTGCAGTCAAATCACTTAGAAAAAATTCAGCTTTAGTAAATTTAATGGAACCGTTTCCAAAATAGTCGTATGAATTGCCAAGAAACAAGGGTATTCCACCATACGTTGCCTTTATTACAATTTGAAGGGTTCCGAAACCACTTAAATCCCGCTCATCGCTGCAAGACATAAAAGAAAGCAAGAATACCAAAAGCAAGCTTATTTTTTTCATTCCATGTTATTATATTCTTATAACGAACAAGTCAAGCAATTAGTTGATCAAAATAAGGCGAAATCTTTCAAAATAAGCATGATATTTATCAAATCATTGTTGGTTATTCTCAATTTTCTTCGATTCAATGTATTTTTTAATAATGGCCTTTACTTGAAACGAAAATTCCTTATCCAAAATCCAATAAAAATATTTTGATTCCTTTAGCCATACTTGTTCAAAAGTTTGACCAACAAATTTTCCAAAATTAAATACAATTTCACCTTGTTCGTTATAACGTAACCGTTGCGTGGCATCCAATGTTTTCAGATCATTGGTAAAATCATGCAAAGCTTGCGTGTCAGGTTTTACAGGAGCGGCAATAAATTCATTATCGTCTCCCTTATAATCTTGTCCTGCATATCGCTCTAACTGACCCTCCAAAACACGAACGGTGGCTCTGATATCAATCAATGCATCGTGTGCATCTATTAATTCTTCGTTGCAATAAAATTGGTACGCTGCTTTGAGGGTTCGAGGTTCCATTTTATAAAAAATTCGCTGAACATCAATTTGTCTGCGCTTATCTAAGTCAAGATCAAATCCATAGCGTGCAAATTCTTCGGCCAATATTGGAATATCAAATCGATTTGAATTATATCCAGCTAAATCCGCATCGCCAATAAAATCATAAAGCGATTGGGCCACATCTTTAAAGCTTGGTTGGTTGGCTACTTGCTCCGGACCTATGCCATGAATGGCCAATGCTTCCGCTGCAATAGGAATTCCAGGATTTATAATCATTGATAATTCTTCTGGAGGTGCTCCACTTTTGAAATACTTAATCATTGCAATTTGTAAAATACGGTCTCTTATAACATGCAATCCGGTTGTTTCAACGTCAAAAAATATCAAATCTCTATTTAAGGTGAACATTCTATTGTTTTTCTTTATTAAAATAACCCAATTTTTTAGCCTCCTTTTCAATGCCATGCAATTGAACAGGCCGCACTTTTTTACGCAATCTCATATTTAAAAATTCGACAAGCAGCGAAAATGCAATTGCGAAGTATAGATATCCTTTAGGTATGGTACCAATTTCACTTTCACCAACATGGAGATGCGCAAGATGTGAGCCTTCGGCTATCAACATAAACCCGATCAATATTAAAAAAGAAAGTCCCAGCATTTGGATGGTTGGATGCTCATTTACAAATTTACCAACCGGACTAGCAAAAGCCATCATTATCAAAATGGATGCGATTACAGCAATGACCATCAACCACAATGCACCATGCAATCCATTGGTCATTCCAACAGCTGTTAAAATTGAATCCAAACTGAATATAAGATTGATCAAAGAAATTTGAATAATTGCATTTGTTAAACTCACTTTTTTTATACCACTTCCGGCATGATCCATATCATTATCAGACTCCAGCTTGTGGTGGATTTCTGTAACACTTTTATACATTAAAAAAATACCCCCTAATATTAATATTAAACTTTGGATTGAAAATCCTGCATGCAACCATGTTTGATTTATTATAAATAATGGTTCCTGCATCGCCGTTAAAAAACTTAATCCGAATAATAAGATAACCCTTAGAACCATAGCAGCCAAAAGACCAATTCGGGTCGCTTTCTTTTTATCTTCATCATTTAATCTGGCAGCAGTAATCGATATAAAAATAATATTATCAACACCTAACACTATTTCTAAAAAAGTCAGGGTGAGAAAACTCATAATAATCTCGAAACTTCCAAAATCAGGTATTTCAAACATCGATCAAAATTTTAATTTTTAATGAATAATCTGATAAACGGTCAAAAATAGATCAAACCTCCGTCTTTCATACAAAAAAAAGCCAGTTTATATTGGACTATCCCGTTCATCCAACAAACTTATTTGGAGAATACAGATATAACTTTAAATTTGCAGCCTGATAATGGGTGTTTAGCTCAGTTGGTTCAGAGCGCCGCCTTGACAGGGCGGAGGTCGGCAGTTCGAGCCTGCCAACACCCACCAGCATTTACAAGCTGGACATGTTGCTTTCTTATTTTGTTTTAAATTTTTAGGAAATATTTTATGGATCTAACCTGTTCCTGCTCTACTATAAAAATATAAAAACCTGCCAACAAATTTTGAACATCAACAATTAACGAATTACGAATAGCTTGACCGTTTCCTCGAAGTACAACTTCTGATTGTGCATTTAATATTTTCCAGTTTACTGCTGATTCATGAAATGCATTGAGTTTTATCAAAAGTTGTGAAGCTACCGGATTTGGGATCAGTTCAATGGGGCGAATTTTATTAAATACGTCCTTGTTTTTTGTAACTATAAATCGAATGGTGTCAGACAATACGCTGTGACATTGATTTGAATCAATAATTTCTACCTGATAAATTCCTTCTTTCGTAGCAATCCAGGTATTTAGAATACTACCACCCAACAGGTTTCCATTTAGAAACCATCTGTAACTTGTATATCCCGGTGTAGCAATCAAGGTATCATTGCTCAAAGTTATAGAAGGCTTTTCAGGAATCGGGTATACCGTGATATTAATCGCTGGTGATAAATAAGATTCACATCCTATACTATCTATGTAGGTAAATTGATAATTTCCAGGTTCATAAATCCAGAGTCTCTTTATATTCGATTTAGCTATTGGAATACCATCTCGATACCATTTATAGGAAACAGCTCCCACTGGATCACAAGCAATCAAAAGTGCAGAATCCCCTTTACAAAAAGAGGTAATAAAAGGAGTGGTTATGCAAGAAGTATCTGGAACTTTCAAGCTGGTTGTTACGATCACAATACTGTCACAGGTTCGCGTAGCAAAAACGATGGTATCGGAACCTAATCCATTTACATCACAACTAAACCGTTCAAGTTGAGTAATATTGGCCGGTGGATTATTTATTATAAATGATGAATTTGCTAAACAACCATTATATAAAACACTTAATTGATAGGTTCCAGCTTTGAGATTTTTTAGTTCTGAAAGGGTATCTCCAGTTGACCACTTAAATTTTGTATTGAATGGATCCGGAACATTCGATTTTGCTTGCCCATTGGCTTCTCCAAAACAGATCGGATCCGTTGTGATTACATTTACTTTTAAATTGCAGGTATCCGAAATTTTAAAAATACTGCTCGTTGTAACGTCTGTAAAATACAAATCACCTTTCGAATCTTCCCCAAAGCTTGCTAATGCATTGTCTGTAAAATTATACACCAATTGATTTGAATACGAGGTATCCGATGTTCTGTTGATAAGCCAAATTTTACCAACACAATAATCCGCATAGAAATACTTTCCATACAGGGATGGATAATCCGATCCTCTGTACACATACCCTCCAGTAATCGATGCACAATTCACTCCGGGATCTCTTCCATATTGATGAATTGGAAAGGTATAGGCATTTTTAGGTAAACATCCGGTAGTGCTATTTTCTTTATTTCCTTCCCAGCATTTCCAGCCATAATTTTTTCCAAACGGGAATCCATACGCATCAAAATCTACTTCTTCCCAAGTTCCTTGCCCTACATCACCAATCCATAAATCCTGTGTAAGCCTATCAAAACTAAAACGCCATGGATTCCTTAAACCTATTGCCCAAATTTCAGGCAAATAAGCTGTATCATTTACAAATGGATTCGAAGCAGGAATTTTATATCGCATACTGGTATCCACATCAATGCGCAGCATTTTACCTAATAAAGACTTTTTATTTTGTGCATAATTCTGAGGATCACCTCCACTTCCACCATCACCCATGCCTATATATAAAAAGCCATCTTTCCCAAATTTTATACAACCGCCATTATGATTCGCATAAGGTTGGGTAATTGTCAATATTACTTGTCCGGAATTTGGGTCAATCCTATTCTTATTGGTTGCAGAAACAGTATAACGCTCTATAACGGTCTGTGCAGGAGAGGATCTCGATATATAATTCACATAAATAAATCCTGTGGAATCATATTTTGGATGAAAAGCCAAACCCAACAATCCTTGTTCACCACTAAATCTAACTTTTGTTGTGATATCTAAAAAAGGGGAATCAACCAATTTACTATTTTCAATGATTCGGATTTTACCCCCTTGTTCGATAACAAATAATCTGTCATCATTGCAGTGAGCCATCCCAACGGGTGCAGTAACACCGCCTATGTATTTGCTTACGCGAATTCCATTTTGAGCTTTTGTTATATTAATAATAATAAACAATGCAAAATAAATTGCAAAGAATTGTTTCATATGTGTTCTATTTTAATTTTGAATTACAAGTCGTTGGACTTCAGAGCTATTCTCTGAATTAAAAACTTTAACAAAATAAACTCCCGCAGGCATGGAAACGTCCAACTGAAGTAGATCCTGATTTTTCCGGGTTAACCATTCCGTCTTATAGTATAAGGAACCATCCAGAGAATATATATTTATGAATAAATTACCCGAACTGCTTTCGTTTCTAACAATTAATTGTTGATTTACACGCATTGGATTTGGAAATACCGTAACCAATTTCTTTTTAATTGTATATTGATCTATTGCCGTGAGTCGAGGAACATTAAATACAAAACTTGCTTTGCAATTTCTGGAATCTGTAACGACTACACTATACGATCCCGTCCGTAAATTTGTTATGATTGAAGATTTTGATCCTGTACTCCATAGATAATTATAAGGCGGAGAACCTCCATTGATTACAATACTGATTGCACCGCTATTGGTTCCATCGTCTTTAATTATGGTAGTATCTTTAACTATTATCTGAGGCCGCCAGCTGAGATGAACTCTCACGACGCTATCGCATAAATTGCCTGCACCCCCATCAATAATTACATCATGAACTCCGGGTTGATCAAAGAATTGACCATTCAAAGAAAATGTTTCTCCAAAACATACCGTATCGAATCTCACGGAATAGGATCTTGATTTTGAACCTACAAAAATACAATCTGTACCAAGGCATCCATTCGAACCAGTAACCGTTACACAATACGTACCCCCTGTATCGATCGGTAAGATGCTGGTGCTATCATTTGTATTCCATTTATAAGCCAAAAAAGTTTGAGATAATTGAATAAACTTTAAGTCACCAGTACAAACTGTATCCGGACCAATTAAAACCGGAGAAGGGGCAGTTGAATTGCTAACTGCAATACAAGTGGATCCTGTACAACCACTATTATCTGTTACCGTCAGGCAATATGTTCCAGAACTGCTTATGTTTAGTATTTTACTGGTATCACCCGTTGACCAATTAAATTTTGCATACGGGCCACCATCCAGACGTGTGGTCTGACCTGAACACACAAAATAAAATCCATCGATAACTGGTTTAAGGGTTTCTGTAAAACTAATTTTGATTTCATCCTTATTAATACAATATCCATTGCTAACCTCTCTACTGATTACAAAAACTCCAAATGAATCAACTGATATTTTTGTTTGATCACTCAAAGGATTTTCAAAAGAAACCCTTCCCGGTCCACTAACTTTTTTCCAGACGCCTGTAGCATAATTTCCAAAACTGGAAATCGATCCTTCAAATCCGCAAAAACTTAAATCCGGTCCTGCAGAAACCAAAGGCCTTGCATGAAATTTCACCGGTTGATAATTCGAAAAACTCAAACAGGGATGATTGTAATTAACATCGCGATTTGGTAAGGCCCGGCCTACCACACGTGAAACATAATATTGAATTTCAAATTTAAATTTGGCAGGATCAAATGGAAACAATCCATTGGTACTTGTTTTAAGTATAGAAGCTTTTGGGTTGATTGGATTGGAAAATAAAATATAAACACCTACATCTCCCGGGTCTTGAATTTCAGGTCCACTAAATTTTACAGTAAAATTCTGGCCTTCACAAATATGAATTGAATCTGTTGGCATGGCTCCTGCTTGTGAATTGCAACCACAATTTTCAGTACCACTAAAACTTGCGGTACAACCTCTGGAATCCGTGATTTCAAAATCATAACCAGAACGACATAAAAAAGTATCAGAAACAAAACTAGAAGTTGCTGAATCAATTTTACCGCGACCTTTGGTGACTGAATAAGGTGGTACACCTCCATTCACTTTAAAACTTACAGAATATGCTGAATCAATTTTTATTTTATGGATGAGTTCATCACTTAAGGTTAAAGCCGGAGTAATCTGAAAAACCAAAAACGAACTGTTTGTGGTATCGCATATGCTGATTGCTTTTACTTTTAATTGATAGATTGCTGGTTTTAGACTTTGAATGTTTATAAAACTGTCGGTCGTTGTTTGAAACAGGGTATCATTGATAAACCATAAATATCCAGATGCTCCGATAATGCGTTTAATTGAAAAAATATGATCCTGATTGTCTGGACAAAAAGATTGATCTCCACTAATGACGCCGGGTTCTTCCAATTCAAAATTCTTCTTGCCAATTCTAAGCTTTATTAAATAATCACATAAATCGCCCATACAACCATTCAATACCAAACTATATTTCTCGCCAATTTTAAAATTAGTTCCCCCAATTTTAAAATGCGCTTCGTGACAGGTAGGTGTACATGATACAATATTTGCAGGATCTCCACCGCAGCTTGCCCAAATGCTGGCCTGCATTCCAATAAATTCTTCTCCGTTTAGTTCGATACCTAAACAATTCATAGGAAAAATTTCAAATTCAATGGTATCTGATGGCGCAATAAATGAAAGCCATCTGGCATTCGTAGTGAATCCAAAAGAATCACAAAGAAATACCTGGGCATTGGTATCTTTTAAAGTCAAAGAACCGCAATAACTATTTAAACCAAGCGTGCTACAAAATTCGGGTGCATCTTTACATGAACCTGCAGCCAACGGCTTATCACAAAGTGCTGGATTGTAAACTACCACACGAAACGGAGCAATTTCCAATTCAAAATCATTGATGATTGGATTGGTAATACGTCCACTGTAATAACCCTCATCTGATTCTGAAACCTGAATCAGTTCATATGTATTTCGGTTGCTTATATAAACAATGCTGGTATCTTTAAACCATTTAAAATTATTATCTGACAATCCCGGATCAACACCTGTATTAATAACATACGTATTTCCAGAAGGCACAAAAATTACAGAATCCAATTCGATAGGATCCTGGGGTTTAAATGAATAATAATATCTTTTATGTATTTTACTTAATGGGATTAAGTCATCGAACGTAAATTTATTTCCGTAAATTATAAATCCAAAGGGCAATTGATTTCCCCAACTGGTTACCGTACTATAATCCGGTATTTGGTCAAATCCATTATTTTCAAGCCTTAGACTATTTAAAGGTGCGGCACGCAAGTCTGGTACTAAACCAACAAATAAATTATCACTAAACCAAGCATGGTTCAATTTTGTCATGTTGCTAAAAGAAGCTGGCAATTCGCCAGTTAATACGTTTTGGTTTAAATACAATTCTGTAAGATTAACCAATTGACCCAATGCAGAAGGAACAACCCCTTCTAATTTATTTTGATGAAGATCTAAAATAGATAGTTTGGTTAAAAATCTCAATGAAACCGGAATCGTTCCTGAGAGTTCATTAAAACTCAGATTTAATAAAATGAGGTTCAATAAATTTCCCAAACTGGATGGAATGCTTCCTTTAAAATTATTTTTTGCAAGTGCTAAAAATCTTAAAGAACCCAAATTGCCCAATTCAGTTGAAATCTCCCCATTGAAGAGATTATCTTCCAAAGCAAGATCTTCTAAACTCGATAAATTGCCTAAACTGGGTGGTAGATTTCCAGTTAATTTATTTCCAAATAAATGAAGCAATCGCAAGCCACTTAAATTTCCCATATTGAATGGAATCTCACCCTCTAAATTATTGTTGGGAAGGTTAATGCTTTGAACACAACCTATGGCATTTAAACTTACCCCGAACCATTGGCTTACAGGTGTATTTAATTGCCAGGTATTACTCCAATTCAATCCACCAGCAGCATTATAAAATTCAACGAGAATCAAGGAATCGGCTTGCCTGTTGCAAGCACAAGCAATTGTAGATTCAGCGGGTATAACTCCTTTCTGTACTGAAATAGGAAATGACCAAAAAGCCATTAACCAATAAAAAAGCGTGACAATCTGCATTTATTTATGACGAAACTAATTCTAATGATACCAAGGCATTAATTACTTAAACAAGCCTTAATTCAGTAAATTTAATTAGAATATTCAACACGCAAGCCAAATTTTCTATTGAACTTGACTAAAATGTCAATAAATTGAATAGGTTTTGAAATCCCAAAAAAGAGGGACCAAATAAATGAATATTTTATTTAATATATAATTCATTGATTTATAATAAAATATTTTTATTAATTCAAAATTGCACCCAGAGATCGTTTAAGATTCAAAAACACTATAAGCTTATTACAACTTGCAAGAATTTCGAACTGAGGTGAATTAAAAATCCATTGAATTTGAATTTCATAGCCTTAGTCGTGAAGTTAATTTGGCTCGCAAATGAATTCCTATGGGAAGTATGTGTTAAATAAATCAATTATACCATAAATTCACTTCCGGCTCCAAATGCAGACCAAACTTTAAAAAAACATCCCCTTGAATTTTATTTGCCAATTGGAGAATGTCCTGTCCGGTTGCCTGACCTAAGTTAACTAATACCAATGCCTGTTTTTCGTAACAAGCGGCCTGATTCAACTGCTTGCCTTTCCAGCCACATTGTTCAATAAGCCATCCGGATGAAAGTTTAACCAAACCCGTATGGTCAGGGTAACCCGGCATTTCGGGAAATTTAGATTTTAAAATATCAAACTGAATTTTAGGGATGGAACTGTTTTTAAAAAAACTACCTGCATTTCCAATTTTTTTAGGATCCGGTAATTTCGATTGGCGGATTTCGATCACTGCCATACTTATATCCTGTATTGTGGGTTTATAAATACCCTTTTTAGCAAGCGTTTCTTTAAGATTTCCATATTCTAATTTAAAGATTGGAATTTTAGAAAGCTTTAAAGTAATCCCGCTTATAAAAAACTGATTCTTTAATGTTGTTTTAAACAGGCTGCTTCTATATCCTAAGTCACATTCCTGAATGCTGAATACTTTTTTAGTTTTCTGTGGTAAAAAATATCCTTCTACTGACAGCAACACATCCTTTAATTCAACGCCATAGGCGCCAATATTTTGAACAGGTGCTGCTCCAACCGTACCTGGAATTAAACTAAGATTTTCAATCCCTGAAAAATTTTTCGATACCGACCACATTACAAATTCATGCCAGTTTTCACCTGATGCAACCTGAATGGTAACATCTTGGTCTGTTTCATCTACTATTTGGATTCCTTTCAACTCATTGACCAGAATCCGATCGTAACTATTACTTAACAACAACACATTGCTTCCTGCACCTAAAATCTTGTAAGGTTTTGAAAAATCTGTATGAATAATATCACTTAAATCTTTAATTATAATTAATTCCTTGCTTACTGCGTCTATTCCAAAACTATTATATTCTTTTAATGAATGCATGCTCAAATTTATAAAAAGCCTTATACATCTGTCGTTTCAAGTTGCAATTCTACCAATGACTTATAAATTCCATTTGGTTTTAGTAATAAAGCTTCGTGGCTGCCGCTTTCCTGAATTTGTCCTTTTTTTAATACATAAATACAATCCGCATCTTTTATTGTAGAGAGTCTGTGTGCTATTAAGATGGATGTTCGTCCTTCCATTAATTTATCAAGTGCATCCTGCACGAGTCGCTCGCTTTCTGCATCCAGGGAAGAGGTTGCTTCATCCAATATTAAAATAGAAGGATTTCTTAAAATTGCACGCGCAATTGCAACACGTTGTCTTTGACCACCACTTAACTTGATCCCTCGTTCACCAACAATGGTTTCAAATTTATCTGGAAATGAATTAATAAATTCCAAAGAGTTTGATTTTCTGCATGCTTCCATTAATTCTTCCTCAGATGCATTTGGTTTTCCATATAAAATATTTTCACGAATCGTTCCTCCAAAAAGTAAAATTTCTTGAGGTACTATTGCCAGATTTTTTCTAAAGGCAGTTAAATTATAATCTGAAACTGGTTTGCCATCTACTTTGATCACTCCTTTATCGGTATTATAAAACCGCATTAACAGCTGGATTAAAGTTGATTTTCCAGCACCACTGGCCCCAACAAGTGCAATGCGTTGACCACTGCTAATATCGAAATGTATGTGTTTCAATACTTGAAAATCTGGTCTTCCAGGATATGAAAAACAAACATCTTCAAATGAAACATCGCCTTTAAATCTCAGTTCTTCGATGGATTGCTGATCCTCTATATTAATTTCCTGATGACGATCTAAAATATCTTGAATACGCTCAGTTGCCCCAATCGATCCTGCAAGTGCCGTATATAAATTTCCCAGTCCCGCTATGGCACCTCCAATGATCCCGGTATAAATTATAAATGAAAACAAATCACCAACAGGCATTGTACCCTTTTCAACCATCATGGCACCTTCCCACAAAATAAAAAACAAACCTCCAAACAATACCGTTATGATAAATATGAAAAACAAACCACGCATTCGTGCATAATTCATTGAAATAGCAATCATTTCTGAAATTGAATTTGAAAATCTTTTTATCTCAAAAAATTCATTTGTAAACGCTTTAACTGTCTGGAATGATTGAAAACTTTCTTCTACAATGATATTGGTATTTGCCAAACTATCCTGCCGCTTTCTGGATAGTCCCCGGATATACCTTCCAAACAGAATGCTTGCAATCACGATTACAGGGAAACTCAACAACATGATCAGAGCCAATTTCGGACTCATCCAGGCCAAAATAAAAACGCCACTAATTAAAACAACCAATTGGCGAATAAATTCTGCAAGCGTTATTGAAAAAGCTGCTTGAAGCTGCTCGACATCTGCAGTAAGTCGGCTGGTTAATTCACCAACACGGTGAGATTCAAAATAACTGAGATCCTGACAAATAAGCTTTTCATATAGTGCAAATCGAACATCTGCAATGCCTTTTTCACTGACAACAGCAAAGCAGGTTGTTCTAAAATAAGAAAGTACCCCTTGAATTATTAAAATTACTAGAAAAATTAATCCAAACTGATTCACGGGTATATTCCAAGTCCCTTTACCAATGGCTGTGTTTGCCATTTCGCCAGCTGCAGCCGGAAAAATCATAAACATAGAGCTGCTGATGACCAGACAAACCATCCCAATGATAAAATACCATCGATATGGTTTTATAAATCGCAAAATGCGATAAGATTTTAAAAATCCTTCTTTAGTAATTTTCTGTCTAGTTGCCATACACTGCAACTAACACTTTTATAAGTAAAGTGTTTAGCGTACAGAGCATTCCAATAAATGACCAGAAAAAAAAAGAGCTACCTAGCGGGTAGCTCTTTGATTTAATCTATTTATTTAAACTCTAAATTTTTTCAAATTTATACCGGGAGACTATTTTATTATTATAGTAGAGATACACCACGTAGGTACCCGCTTTCAAGTCTTTTACCGCCATTGGTATTTTATTGTCACCGATTTCCAAAGCTGCAGCTGCCTTCACAAGATTATTGTTACTTAAATCTGCAATAACCAATGTGGTAGAAGCTTTAATATTACTTTTAATAGAAACCATGATGTCTTCTACTGCTGGATTTGGACTTACATCATAAATAACGATCAGTGCATTTCCGGGTGTGCTAATCCGTGTACCCACTTTAATTACTTTAGTTATCGTACAAACGGCACCATTAATCGAAACTTTAAGTGTGATCGTATATTCTCCAATTTTTCCGAATGTATGCACCGGACTCAAATCAGTTGAGTTCGTACCATCGCCAAAATCCCAATACACTCTATCGGGTTTTGCGTTATTGAAATCAGTCTGAAACTTAACAGTCAGGTTATTTATTGAAAATTTAAAATCTACCTTACAAGGATTTGGATCAACCCTTGATCCTACTTTTACAAGTTTGGTGATTTGACACACAATCCCATTTATAGAAACATACAACGTGACTTTTATATTCACCAGCGTCTTTATATGTGTGACTTGTATTTAAATCTGAAGAATAATTACCATCACCAAAATCCCAAGAAATTTTATCTGCTTTACCGCCTTTTAGATCTGCTTGAAATTTAGCTGACAAATTATCCGTTGAAAAATTAAAATCTATGTTGCAAGGATTTGGATTTATTCTGGTTCCAACTTTAATAACTTTTGTAATTTGACAAACAACCCCATTTATTGAGGCATACAAGGTTACTTTATATTCTCCTTCTTTTGCATAGGTGTGTGAAGTAACTAAATCTGATGCATTGCTTCCATCACCAAAATCCCATGAAATTTTATCTGCTTTAGCTCCTTTTAGATCTGCTTGGAATTTAGCTGACAAATTATCCGTTGAAAAAACAAAATCAATATTGCATGGATTCGGTGGTGTAACGATGCCATTTACATGAATCCAAGTGTTAAGTATAACCGTGCACAATTCACCCTTAATTGTTGTAGTTACCAGGTATTTTCCTTCCCGGGCATAGGTATGTTTTACATCGATACCTGATTCGCCGGTACCATCACCAAAATCCCAACGGATATCGGTTGCTTTAAAATCAAAACCTGCATTAAAAATAAAACTATTTGGACTTGAACCTGATGGATTTGGGATACTTGAAATATTGACCTTTCCACAACAGTTATTTGTCCAATTTGTAGTTGGATTGGGAGGTACTGGAAATTTAACATCTACTTTCAGACTAATTCTTGACTTACAAGTTGGTGTTGCTATTACTAATGTAACCTCGTAAGTACCTGGGCGACCGTATTGATGCTTTATGTCAGCTCCTTCTCCGGATTGCCCATCTCCAAAATCCCAATAATACTTTGCATCACTGTATAGCGTGGTGACATGAAATTCTGTCCAACCATCTTGATTTACCGAAAAAGTGAATTTACCATCACAGGGAGTTCCTCCAGGAGTGTTTTTTGCACAGATCACAAAATCAAAACGCTCTTCACCCACTTTGGCAACTGCTTTTTGGATCAGCGCCTGAGGCTGGCACGGATCTACCACTTGAATTTGGTAAACCTGCAAGCGGTTTTGGTTTAATTCAAATTTATACTCATAATTGCCATTTGGATCCGTTTGTAATTTTACAGCAACCCCGCTGGCATCAATAATTACTACAGGCCAATCAGCGACTACCTCTTTATTTGTATTGTAGACAGTCCCTACAATTTTATAAACCTGGGCCTGGCTAAATAAGGTAAAAGATGAAATCAGTACTAAAAATAAGGTCTTTAAGTGCTTCATAAATGAAATTTTAAATAATATAAACTTGTCAATATAGATTACGAAGGTAGCCAGAAAAGGTTGCTTTGAACCTGCTAAAATCTTGAATTTTCTACAAAAAAAAAGGTCCGGACTAGCATCCGGACCAATAAACCAATCTCATGAAAAGGTATGAAAAGACGAAGCATCTTTAATCGACATTATCGTGAAGGAATGAATTTTCCTCCCGGATTTCCGGCTTATTGTCCTCATCCATGACCATTTTAATTCTGGACGTGTTGAGTTCAGAGGAATGATTCAAATTATCCAGACGTACGTTCCTTCGTTCGTATGCTGGAATGTTTTCTGCTTCTGACAAATTTTTTACATCTGTTAACGCAGGTCTTTGGTTATTGTAACCAGGATTTCTTATGTTTAATATAGGATTTACAGGTTCTTCTTTCTTCTTAAAATGATTGAAGGAATTTGCACCCATATCAAATAAAGAAGGCGAGTTTATTTTTTTTAGTTTGCAAATCATCTGAATCTTCAAAATCAAAAACATGTGCGCTGGCAACATCTTCAAAAAGTTCTGAAGCGCCATGTTCTTCTTGATCTAAATCTATTTTTAGTGCATTCGATTGTGAATTCCGGTCTTTGTATCCGGCTCCAAAACCTGTTGCAATTAAGGTAATACTGATCTGGTCATTCAAACTGTCATCTACACAAGAACCCCATATCAAATCGGTTTCATAGCCAGCTTCTTGTTGAATATATTCAGTGATTTCTCCAACTTCGTCCATTGTAATTTCTGGATTTCTGCCGGTAGTTATATTTAATAAGATATGTTTCGCTCCCCGAATGTCATTATCTTCCAAAAGCGGTGAATTCAATGCACTTTCTACCACTTTGCGGGCTCTATCTTCTCCTCCAGCAACTGCTGAACCCATGATAGCTACTCCGCTATCCTTCATTACAAAATTGACATCTTCAAAATCTACATTGATATAACCTGGAACCGTAATGATTTCTGCAATTCCTTTTGCTGCAATGGCAAGTACATTGTCTGCATGACTAAATGCACTGGACATTGGCAAATTGCCATACATTTCCCGAAGTTTGTTATTAGATACTACTATAAGGGCATCAACATTTTGCTTCAATTGCTCAAGGCCATCATGGGCTAATCTTCCCCTTCTGGGTCCCTCAAATAAAAAGGGCAATGTAATGATCCCAACCGTAAGAATGCCCAATTCACGTGCAATCTTTGACAAAATGGGCGCAGCACCTGTGCCAGTACCCCCACCCATTCCAGCAGTAATGAACAGCATTTTAGTGTCCCCTTGCAGGAATGTTTTCAGGTCTTCCACAGATTCAAGGCAAGCCTGTTTGCCGACTTCGGGATTGTTTCCAGCTCCCCGTCCGACAGTTAATAAAGGTCCTAATTGAATTTTAACAGGTACCGGACTGATATCCAAGGACTGTTGGTCTGTATTGCAGATTGCAAAATCGACCCCACGAATTCCCTGGCTGTACATATGCGTAACGGCATTTGTTCCTCCACCCCCTACTCCGATGACTTTGATGATAGAACCGATACTCATATTATATTTTTCAATATCTGTTTGTGGTGTAAAGATATACAATTACATATTAAAAATAAAAATAAATTATTGTTTTTTTTTATATATAATTTATTTTTAAAATTAAAACTCATTGTCCGGGTTCTCTTTGAAAAAGGTAAAGAGGGAATCTTTGATTTTTGTATTGATTTTTCCCATCCAACTGAGTTCTTTAGACTGGTTTGTATTGGGTTCCAATTCGGCAAATACCGGCTCGTCATCTTCCTGGAGATCCATAATCTCTGCGGTAGACTTTCGTTCGGGTATTTCTACCGGGAGATGTGGAGTGACTCTTTTAAGGGCATCCGACAAAATCCCAATCGCGGTTGCATAGGATGGATGTGCATATTCCTGGTCAAACAAGGAAATTTTATTTTCAAGTGGTTCGCCAATCCGGGTAGAAAGACCGGTTTGCAATTCGGCCAACAATTCAATATCTCTTAATTTTGAACCTCCTCCTGTCAATACCATACCGGCAATCAAACTGTTTTCAAAACCACTGCGTCTGATTTCCCACATTACATATTCAAATAATTCCTCTACGCGAGATTGAATAATTCGTGCTAAATTTTTCTCTGAAATTTCTTTTGGCTCGCGCCCCATGAGTCCTGGTATTGTAATCACACGGTTATCCACTATTTCATCAGCCAAGGCTGATCCAAAACGAACTTTTAATTTTTCAGCTTGCTCAGGCAACACACTGCATCCAACTTTTATATCTTTCGTAATTACATTGGATCCTAAAGGAATCACAGATGTATATCGGATAATTCCTTCAAGGTGAATTGAAACTTCAGTAGTTCCTCCCCCCATATCAACCAATACAACGCCTCCTGCTTTTTCTTCTTTTGACAAAACCGCATCCGCAGTAGCCAAAGATTCCAATATGAATCCGGATACACTTAAGCCCGCTTTATCCACTGCACGCATCAAATTTTCTAAGGCATCTGAATTTGCTGTTATGATATGAAAATTTGATTCCAGTCTAGAACCAGACATTCCAATTGGGTCCATGCAAGGATCATTATGATCTACTAAAAACTCTTGTGGTAAGACGTGTAAAATTTTATCACCATGTGCCAATGGAATTTTATACATATCCTGACTGAGTCGGTCAATGTCTTCTTGTGTTATCTCTTTTTTAGGATCGTCCCGATATAAAACACCCTGATGGTGCATACTTTTTATGTGATCTCCTGCAATCCCAACAAAAACAGATTCAATCAATTGCTTTGATTTTTTCTCAGCAAGATCAATTGCATCCCCAATTGCTTTAGCTGTTTTATCAATATTGGTTACAACTCCACGAACAACTCCATCACAGGGTGCTTTTCCTGAACCCAATATTTCCATTTTACCGAGGATGTTTTTCTTGCCGACAATTGCAAGCACTTTGTTTGAACCGATGTTCAGTGCAACTACGATTTCAGGATTCGGATTGAGTATGGTTTCCATAATACAAATTTTAATTTATTAATATAAGTTCAGCTCTCTTGCTGTAATTTTTTTCCTATGACTTGCCCTTTAAATTTAAGATTGACTAATTGATAAACATTCCAACCTTGCCTGCCCATATTCTCCTTATAGAACAATTTTAATCTCATCAATTTATCTTCAAGTATTTCTGAATTTCCAAGAAAAATCCGTTCATTTCCGATTTTAGGTATCAATGTAAATTCACCGTTTTCATCTAAATAAATTTGTTCGATCAATGAATTTGCAAATGTGTCCTTCTTCAATGCTTTCGCAACATCCAAAAGTCCTGAATAATAACTTCTCGTTTTTTTATCAAGCGACTTTCCAGACACCACAGACAAATTGCCGGTTGCAACAATTACACGAGAGGTATACTTTAATGAAACTGGAATTTTATAACCATCTTCATCCAAATAATATTGATTTCCCTGGATATCACTGATCCGTATAATTGGATGTCGTTGATAAATATCTATATTCAAATGCTCTTTGCTATCCAAATAAATATCAGATCTCTTTACTAAATCCTGACTATTTATAAATTCCTCCAGCTTTACCAGGTTTAAACTTCGTACCGGCATTTTCCGAGGATCTTTTTTATAAAAAGTATATAACCAACTATAAACTTCTTTTGTAGAAATTAAAGTGTCTGCTGATGTCTCTGAAATTATTTGCACCCGAATTCCTTCAGATCGTTCATTTCTTTGTTTACGAATAGCCTGCATCCACAATGCAGCAATTGCTAACACGATGGTCAGGTTTACACAAATTATCAACAAGCCTTTTAATCTCCCATTCATAGTAAATTAGTTATGGCTGCCTTCTCAAAAATTGCATGTTTAATTTCATTTTGCATCATATCCAGATCACCAGCTCCCAGTGTCATCACGACATCCAACTGGAGTGTGCGCAACAATTCCGGTAACTGTTTCTTTGTGGTTAAATATTTTGAATCTACTGTCAGCAGATTGTAAATGGTTTCAGAACTGATACCTAAAATAGCCGGTTCTCTTGCTGGATACAACTCGACTAAAATCACTTGATCCAATTGACTCAAAACATGTGCAAATTCATGCAAAAAATCTCTGGTTCTACTGTAAAGGTGCGGCTGAAATATTCCTGTAATGTTTCTTCCTGGATAAATTGAACGACAGGCTTCAATTGCTGCTCTCAATTCTTCCGGATGATGCGCATAATCATCAATCAATACACGCCCATTTGATTCTTCAATCCACTCAAATCTTCTTTTTATGCCTTTAAAGTTTTCAAGACTCATTCGAATGCTTTCCTGAGAAATCCCTAATTCCTCGGCCAGGGTAATTGCTGCAACTGCATTTCTAAGATTGTGATTTCCAGGCATTCGAAGGCGCAAGTTACTCATATTATAATTATTTCTAATATAATTAAACAGCATCCAGCCAGAATCAGTTCCAATTACTTCAAAACGAAGATCAGATTGACCGATTCCATACGTTTTAATTCTTAAAGATTGAAGTTGATTTCTAAATTGATCTTGAACTTGTTTTGGTATGGTATCACTTAAAAGCAACAAACCATTCGGTTTGATTTTCCTTGCAAATTCCAGATAGGTTTCAATCATTGCTTCATGTGTCCCATAAATATCAAGATGATCGGGATCCAATGATCCAATCACAGCTAGGTCTGGACTTAATTGTAAAAACGAGCGATCGTATTCATCTGCTTCTTCTACCATCCAATCATCCCCTGTATCCAAATAATTCGATTGATAGTTAACCGCAATTCCACCTAAAAATGCTGTCATAGGTATGTTGGCACAATAAATCAAGTGGGCTAACAAGCAACTGGTTGTAGTTTTCCCATGGGTTCCTGCAACAGCAATGTTTTTATTTCCTGCTGTAATTTGCCCTAAAACCTGTGAACGCTTTAGATAGGGGATGTTTCGTTCAAGAATCGTTTGGTATTCTTTTAAATCATTTGGCACTGCCGGTGTTAGTATGACCATATCCAATGCCTGAGGTATTAAGTCCGGCCGATCTTCATAATGAATTGACATGCCTTCCAGTTCCAATTGGCGTGTTAATTCTGTTTCTGTTTTGTCATAACCATAAATTACTACACCCCGCTGATTAAAATAACGAGCCAGGGCACTCATGCCAATTCCGCCAATTCCTATAAAATATAAATTTTTATACAAACTAAACCGCTTTAGAATCAACAATATATTTTGCAATCTCTTGTGCTGCCATAGGCTTGCTTATATTCAAGAGTCGCTCACTCATTTGTTTTCTTTTTCCTGGGTCTTCAGTCAAACTCACTATACCTGCCCAAAATTTATTTAACAAATCGGAATCTTCAATCATTAGAGCAGCTCCGGTCTCAACAAATGCACGTGCATTCTTTCGTTGGTGATCCTCTGCAACATTTGGAGATGGGATTAATATACAAGGTTTAGCTTGTACACTCAGTTCAGCCAGCGTTAAAGCTCCCGCACGAGATACCACGATGTCGCAAGCAGCATAAAATAAATCCATTCGATCAATAAACGCAAATACATTTACCTGTTTGCAATCTGAAATCTGATGCTGTGCTATTTTATCCTTATACAATTCACCCGTTTGCCAAATCCACTGAATGTCTGATCTTTTTAGAATTGATTCGTAACAATTCAACATCGCTTGATTGATAGCACCTGCACCTAAACTTCCACCTAAAACACCAATTGTAATTTTTTCAGGTTCTAAATTGAAGTGACTCAATCCTTCTGATTTATCTTTCACACGAATGAGATCTTTCCGTATTGGATTTCCCGTTAAAATAATTTTAGCTTTATCAAAATATTTATCCATTCCACTAAAGGCAACAAATATTTTAGATGCAGCTTTCGAAAGTATTTTATTTGTAATACCCGGGTATGAATTCTGTTCTTGAATCATGGTTGTGGTTCCAAGCCATGAGGCGATCCGTAAAACCGGTCCGCTGGCATAGCCACCCACTCCTAGAACCACATCGGGTTTAAAATTTTTAATTATTTGAAAAGCCATCAACATGCTTTTTATTAAACGGTATCCAAATTTTAAATTTTCTATGCTTAACTTCCTATTAAATCCACGAATTGGCAGTCCAATTATTTTATATCCAGCTTCAGGTACTTTTTTCATTTCTAATTTCCCCAATGCACCAACAAATAAAATATCCACTTCTGGATTTAAATATTTAACTGCATCCGCAATCGCTATTGCAGGAAATACATGTCCACCAGTACCGCCACCACTAATTAGCAACTTCATTTTGAATTTCATTAAGCTCCTGATCCTGCCACATATATTCTGCTTTATCGCCAGATTCAGATTCCAATTTCAAATTTTGTATATGTTTGCTAACACTTATAATCATTCCTAATGAGATGCTTGTAAAAACCAGAGACGTTCCACCCATACTTATAAATGGCAGTGGCAATCCCGTGACCGGAACCAATCCCAGTGCCACTGCAATATTTGCAAATGCCTGAGTCACCATATTAATTCCTATCCCAATTGTAAGCAATGCGCCAAACGCTCGTGTGGTATTACTAACAATTCCAACACAATGGAATAGCAATAAAAGATAAATTATAATTACTCCGAATGCACCAAGAAACAAACCCCATTCTTCACATATAATCGGATAGATAAAATCTGCATACGAATATGGTATAAAATTTCGCAATAAACTTTTTCCAGGATTTGGCAACAGGATGTTCCCGTTTGCAATTGCAATTTTAGCTTGTTCAATTTGATAGTCATCTTCTGATCCATACCAGAATCGGGTAATTCTAGCCACCCAAGTTTCTGCTCGGGTTAAACCAGGAAAAACGGTTTCTATCCACAATAAAATAACCAACAACAAAATACCCAAGCCTGCCAGAATTAAAATATATTTCATATCAATGCGACCTACAAACATCATCCCGATAGATCCTGCAAATAAAACAGCAGCAGTACTTAAATTTGAAGGCGCTATGAGACCACAAACAATAAGTATAGGTAACATAATAGGGACAAATGCCGATCTAAAACCTTTTATAACATCTTGTTTATCAGAAATAGAGCGGGCCAGATATAGAATCAATGCTAATTTAGCTAAATCAGAAACCTGAAACGTCATATTGATGATGGGTATATTCAACCATCTTTTTGCATCATTTACATTAACTCCAATAAAAAAAGTAAGGATCAGTAATGCAATGGTTAAAATTAATAACACAGGTGCCCATCGATTAAATAACCGATAGTCAATTTTACTAAATAGCCAAATCATGGATAATCCGACCAGGATAAAACTAACGTGTCTTCCAAGAAAAAAGCTTGTGTTATCTGAATCATATTTTGTAATACTTCCAGACGCACTAAATACTGCAACCAATGATATTGCTACCAGGAAAAAAATCAAAGTCCAGATAAAATTTGGACTTAATATTCTATTTTTTAATTCACTAATATCCAATGTCATAATTGCAGAACTTTCAGTTTTCTAACAGCTTCTTTAAATTGTGTACCTCTATCTTCATAGTTTTTAAATAAATCAAAACTTGCACAAGCAGGTGACAACAAGACTACATCTCCTTCATGAGCGCAGTCCATTGCATTTTTAACAGCATCATCTAAGTTATGAGTGTCTCTTATCGTAGGGATTATCTTTCCAAATGCATCCAGTAACTTGCGGTTATCTACACCCATCGCAATTAATGAACTGACTTTCTTCTTTACTAATGGTTCCAACACGGTATAATCATTTCCTTTATCCTGACCCCCTGCGATCCACACCACCCGTTTTTTCATTGCATCCAGTGCCCAAAAAACCGAATCGACATTGGTTGCTTTGCTATCGTTAATAAAATCAACTCCATTTATAGAAACAACAAACTCTAAGCGATGTGGGTCATTCACAAAACTATTTACCGCATCTTGAATCGATTCATCAGCTATATCTAAAAGCTTTGCTGCCTTAACCGCACACAAAGCATTAATTGCATTGTGTTTTCCTTTTAGACTTGAATGGCTCAAATCTAAAATTGGCAAACTGTTTTCCAACAAAACCTCAGATTCTGTTAATTCCGGAATACAGTTTAGTGTCTTAGCATTCGTTGGATGTAATAGTAAATAATTTTTTATCGCTTCATCATTTCCATATACAATAAAATGATTTTCTGAATCCTGGTTTAAGGTGACTCTAAATTTAGAAGCTACATATTTTTCAAAACTATTTTGGTATCTGTCCAGATGATCCGGAGTAATATTTAAAAGGACTGCTATATCCGGTTTAAATTTTTTAATCCCGTCCAATTGGAAACTGCTAAGTTCTAAAACAACAAAATCCCAGTTTTTCTGACTCAATGCCCTTGCAAATGAGTGTCCAACATTTCCTGCTTTCACTACATTTTTTCCAGCTGTAACTAATATGTGATATATCAGATTCGTAGTTGTAGTTTTTCCATTGCTTCCGGTTACTCCAATTATATGTGCGTTGCAATGGCGAAATGCAAATTCAATTTCAGAAATAATTTCAATTCCACTTTTTGAAAAATGTTCAATAATTTCGGTCTGATCGGAAATTCCTGGACTTTTAACCACAAATTCTGGTGTAATTTCAAAAGCCATTTGGTGTCCTCCTTCTTCAAAATCTATTTCATTTGAAATCAATTCATTTTTAAACGAATCCCGAATGAGATTTGCATCACTCACCAATGCGATCATTCCTAACTTCTTTGCCAGCAATGCTGCTCCGATTCCGCTTTCACCCGCTCCTATTATTAACAACATTTCTTATCTGATTTTTAATGTAATGATTGTAAGCACAGATAAGATTACGGTAATGATCCAGAATCTAACAGCAATGGTTGCTTCATGCATTCCCTTTTTTTGAAAATGATGATGTAAAGGAGACATAAGAAAAATACGTTTACCTTCTCCATATTTTTTACGAGTATATTTAAAATAGCTCACTTGCAAAACAACAGAAAGATTTTCTACAAAGAATACACCGCAGAACAAAGGAATCAATAATTCCTTTCTAAGTAAAATTGCAAGAGCTGCAATGATCCCGCCAATTGCAAGGCTGCCTGTATCCCCCATAAAAACTTTTGCCGGAAATGAATTATACCATAAAAAACCAATACATGAGCCAAGGAAAGCTGCAGAAAACACAACCAGTTCTCCACTATAAGGCAGATAAAAAATGTTCAAATAATCTGCAACAATTGCATTTCCAGAAACATAAGCTAAAACGGCCAGCGTAATTGCAATGATTGCAGAAACACCCGTGGCTAAGCCATCCAATCCATCCGTTAAATTGGCAGCATTTGAAACTGCAGTAACAATAAATATAACAATTGGTATAAAAATCAGCCACATCCAAAGATGATTGTTGTCTCCAAAAAATTCTGAAATCCAATAATAGTCAAAGCGATTCCCTTTCAGAAATGGAACGTTTGTAAGTTGCGTTTTTACGTAAACATATTCATGTGTTTGATTTCGAATAGCATCCCAAGTGGTAAACTCTTCTTCGACGGTATATTTCATTTTTAAAGCTTCGGCTTTAGGCATTCTGACCAATACCTTTTCATGGTAAAGCATGACCAAAGCAATGACTAATCCACAAACAACCTGACCTAGAATTTTAAAAATGGCTTTTAAACCTTCTTTGTCTTTTAAAAATACTTTAATATAATCATCTGCAAATCCAATCAAACCCATCCAGATTGTAGTAAATAACATTACCTGGATGTACACATTTTCTAATTTACACAAAAGCAAGCAAGGAATTAAAATGGCTAGAATAATAATGATACCACCCATAGTAGGCGTTCCCTCCTTTTGCTTTTGACCATCCAATCCAAGATCGCGAACTGTTTCTCCTATCTGTAATTTTCTCAACAACCGGATGATCCGATTACCAAAAACCATTGAAATTATAAGGGATAAAATTATTGCAAGTCCAGCTCTAAAAGAAATATATTGAAAGAGCCTACCACCCGGAAGGTGAAATAATTTTTCTGTAAATTGAAATAAGTAATATAACATTCCTTATTTATTAGTTTGGGATTTCCCAATATGCTATAATAATTTTAATATAAATAAAAATTCATGTTAAATTAAACGACAATTAATTCAGAAATGCCTTTTCTCATTTCAATACGACTGTCGTTTAATTCACCATTTGATCCCATTAAGATTAACAGTACAGCAGGGATCTGATCCCGTTGGTCACAATCACCTGCTGTATCTGTTAAAACCAACCTGAGAATGATAATAGAACCTACTCTATTTTCTTTTATAAGTTTAACAAATATGTTTTCAAAATTTGTTTATCATCAAAAGCAAACTTTTTGCCCTTGATATCCTGATAATTTTCATGTCCCTTTCCTGCAACCAGAATAATATCATTTGCTGCGGCAAGAGCACAAGCTGTTTTAATTGCTTGGGAACGATCTTCAATTATCAAATAGATCATTTTTCTATCTTCAGGAATACCTGATTCCATTTGTTTTATTATTTGATCCGGATCTTCAGACCTCGGATTATCTGATGTTAAAATCAACAAATCACTTTCAACAGAAGCAATACTTCCCATGACGGGTCTTTTTTTTGTATCTCTGTCACCTCCACAACCTATTACAGTTATTATTTTTTGATCCGCCTTCCGGATACTCTTAATTGCTTTTAATATTTTTTCCAAAGCATCCGGCGTATGTGCATAATCCACAATGCCTATTTTACCAGTATGTTCATTACGGATCCAATCCAAGCGACCTTGCGGAGGATACAATTCTGACATTTTTAATAACACATCTTCTCCTGCAAAACCAAGTTCTATAGCACATGCATAAACAGCTAAAAGATTATAAGCATTAAATTCTCCAACCAATCTGGCATGCCATTCTTGCTCATTAAACTTTAAATGCAAGCCGTCAAAACCATTTTCAAGAATTCTGGCTCTGTAATCTGCTAATCCTGACAAGGCATAACTAACTTTTCGTGCTTTTGTATTTTGAACCATGACCCCTCCATTCGGATCATCCGAATTAATTAAAGCAAATGAATTGGTTGGCAATCGATCAAAAAACAATTTCTTAGCAGCTATATACGCCTTAAATGTTTTATGATAATCCAAATGATCGTGCGTAATGTTTGTAAAGATCCCGGCACAAAAATTCAAACCTGTAACCCGACCTTGATCCAAAGCATGTGAACTCACTTCCATAAAAACATATGCACATTGTTTTTGAACCATTTTGTACAACAATTCATACAAGCGTATTTGATCAGGTGTTGTATGTGTTGCAGGTATAATCTCATCAACCAAAATATTTTCAACCGTTGACAACAAACCACATTTAAATCCCAATTTTGTAAACAATTGAAACAGTAAACTTGCAATCGTTGTTTTTCCATTGGTACCTGTAACACCTATCAATTGAATTCCATGTAATTGGAAGTCAAAAAACCTGTGCATTAATTCAGCCAACAAATCTGGTATCGAATTTGCCTTTATGTAACAAATGGTTTCAATACAATTTGCTGGAAACTGCTCACAAATGATTACTTCACAACCTTGATGAATGGCTGACTCTATAAAATCATGACCATCAAATTGAACTCCATTCCGGGCAACAAATACAATTCCTCTTTTTACATGCCTTGAATCAAACTCAAATCCATCAATCGTTTTATCAACAGGACCTTTTAATTCAAAACCTGCAATGCCCGATAGAAGATTTCCCAAACTTTTCAAAGAACATTTTTTTATTCTAAATATAATTCAACTAATTTGCTACTAATTTGCAAACCAGGACTGATACTCTGTGTCGTAATTTTTCCAATTCCATGTGGTATTAATTTTACACCATAGCCATCCATCACATACATTGCATCACGCAAACCCATTCCACGTAAATCCGGCATAAGCTTCCCATCGAAATTCCAATCTACACTATAAACTCCGTCTTCACCTGTACTCGTTTCTATCCATTTTGACTGTTCTTTTTGATGCAATGGCAAACCAATGTGTTTAAAAACCATTTCAAAATCTCTTGCAAATCCCTTATTTCCTACAGGCAATCGTTCATTGACTGGTGTTGATTTCGGAATCAAGTTTATAGCTGCTGTTTTTGTAAAAACAGTTCGCATGCATCGATCGGCAATTCTTTTAAAAACCGGAGCAGCAACCTCCGAACCATAGAATCCAGCTTCCTGAGGATTATATACTACCACGATGCAAGAAAATTTAGGATCATCAGCAGGAAAAAAACCTGCAAACGATGATTGGTAATTTTTTTTCTCGGAGCCTTTCTCAAAATAATTTGAAACTGCAGTACCCGTTTTTCCGGCAATTGAATACACATCACTTTTAATGTTTTTAGCAGTTCCCTTATCCACAACCTGTTTCATTAATTCGATCACTTTGTTTAGTGAGGATTCAGAAATGATTGAATCTCGAAGTACCACCGGATCAAAATGTTTAACAGTATGATTGCCATTTAAAATATCACTTACTAAATAGGGTTTCATTACCCGACCTCTATTTGCTATTCCATTATAAAAGTTTAAAATTTGTAATGGAGTGAGTTGCAACTCATATCCAACCGACATCCAGGGTAAGGTTGTACCATACCATGTGTTTTTATTCTTTTGCGGATCTTTGATCAGAGGTGACGGTTCGCCGTCGAGTTCAATGCCTGTTTTTGTACTCAGACCAAATCGTTTCAGGTAATTCACAAAACGAGCTGGATTATTTTCAAAAACAGAGGCTGCAATTTTAGAGATACCTACATTAGAAGACTGAATAAAAGAATAGGTCAAATCAGATTTACCAACTCCGTGCATTTTGGAATCTTTCATGATCCGATCATAGAATCTACAAGCCCCTCCATTTAAATCTACTGCAGTACTTGTATCGACGGTTTGCTCCTCGAGCAAAGCAATCAAGCTTGCTAGTTTAAATGTGGAACCCGGTTCGCTTGATTTTCCAATAGCATAATTGTAATTTTCAACCAATTCGCCTGTATTATTCCAAGATAAATTTGCAATTGCTTTAATTGCACCAGTTGCTACATCCATTACAATTGCGCATCCTTCTTCTGCATGATGCTTTGTGATCGCATCAGCTAAACTTAACTCTGCAATTTCTTGAATACTTGGATTTAAAGTAGTTACAACATCATTCCCCTTTTTTGCTGTCAATTCCTCCAAGCCATTTACTGGTATGTAAATATTTGGACCCACTTTACGCATGACTCGTTGCCCTTCGTGCCCTTTGAGAAAATGATCAAACGATTTTTCCAAGCCAATTGGTTCTGCATTTTCACGATCCAATCCGATCGTTCGGCTAGCGAAATTTTTATATGGTTTTTCCCGACGATTTTCTGTTATCGTAATCATACCTCCCTTATTTGGACCCAACCTAAATAAAGGGAAACTTTTTACAGTGACCATTTGGTCATAATTCAAATTTCGTGCTATTAATACATACCGGTCTGATTTTTTCCTAGCTGACACAAGCACATTTTTAATTGCCTGTTTCGATTTTTCTGGATACAGAAACCGTTGCAAATTGTCTGCAAGAGAATCAACTTGTTTATTAAACAGTTCCTGTGTTAGACCGGATGCTCTAGTATCCATCCTGATTTCAAAGATCGGTTGGGAAGTCGCCAATGGACTTCCATCTTCAGCAAGAATTTTTCCGCGTTCCGCTTTGACCGGCATTAAAGAAAAATACAATTCTTTTCCTTTCTTTCTCCACCCGTCACCTTGGACCACATTGATTGTAAACGCCTTCCACATCAGTACGCCTGCTATTAGCGCAAAAACTGCTAATACAACATATACTCTGATTAAAAATTCTTTCCGGCGATCCATCAATTTTTTTGTCCTTGCTGGATTAATATTTTTGGAGCTTCATCTTTTATTATTAACTCCGTTTCGGAAACTTTTTTCCCGACTTGTTCTTCCATTCCATTGAAGATCATTCCTGATTTCATAGTCCAGTAATTCCACTTCAATTGAGTTATTTCTTTTTCAAGTATTTGCGCTTTGCGAATACGAAATTCTGAATATTGAACATTTGCAATGTACATCAACATAATGCCCAGTAAAAAGAGAAAATACATTTTATTCTTCCAAAAAATCATACTGCTTACAGTCCCGTATTTCCTGCCAGTTTCAGTTGTATTTATTGGATTCATGTTTATAATTTTATTGTTTAATTCCTACTCTCATTTTTGCAGAACGAGCGCGTGAATTCAATTTAATTTCATGTTCATCCGGCAGCATCGCATGTTTATATTTTGGTACAAAAGGTGCATTTTGATTTACTTCAAAAGTATCTTCTGCCTTTCCATTTTTAAACCAATGTTTTACTAAACGATCTTCCAATGAGTGGTAACTTATTACCACCATGTGACCTCCCGGTTTAATAATTGTGGATGCCTGATCTAACAAGTTTTTCAAAGATTCAATTTCACGATTCACTTCAATCCGAAAAGACTGAAAAAATTGTGCAAGAAATTTTATCTTATTTCCATACGCAAAACCCATTGCCCAATCTGAAACTTCTTTACAAGAATTAAAATTCAATTTAGACCTTGCAATGACCAACTGTTTAGCTAGTAACCTTGCATTTGTCAACTCACCATAATTTTTGATCATTGCTTCCAATTGATTCTCGGAATACGTTTTCAAAATATGATAGGCTGTGCGTGTTTGCCGGGTATTCATTCGCATATCAAATGGTTTTTCCGAAAAAATAGAAAAACCGCGATCTGATTCATCGATATGATGCGAAGAAAGCCCAAGATCTGCTAAAACTCCATCCACTTGTTTTATTTCAAAATAATCCATGTACTTCTTTAAGTACCTGAAATCAGAATAAATCCATTCAAACCGCTTGTCAGCCGGTAAATGTTCTGCAACTTTGGGGTCTTTATCAAAAGAAAACAGTTTAGCTTTTTTGCTGAGGCGACTTAATATTTCATTGCTGTGCCCTCCACCACCATAAGTTACATCTATATAGACACCATCAGGATCTGTTACCAATTCATCCACCGATGCTTTGAGCAATACCGGGATGTGATGATATGATCTATCCGGCTCAGACATCTTTATGTCCAAATACATCTTCTGCCAATTCTCCAAAATTCTCTGGTTCCTCTGCTACCATCTTGAGATAGTATTCTCTGGACCAGATTTCCACATGTTGATGATACGCTAACAAAACAACATCTTGATTTATTCCAGCATGCTCTTGCAAGAGCTTTGGAATCAAGACACGTCCAGACGCATCGGTCAACAATTGCGTAGCACCTCTAAAGAAGTACCTGGCGAATTCTCTGTTTTTTCTTACGTATTGATTAAGTTGATTGACTTCCTTCGTCTTTTCGACCCAGACTGACTCCGGGTACAGGAGCAAACACTTTTCAAATCCTCGGTTAACAACAAGCTTTAATGGACTTTCACCTATTTGGGCGCTCAAAGCAGTGGGCAGCCGCAGTCTGCTCTTTTCGTCTAATCTGACTTCGTACTCACCGCTTAGATTGTACATTTTTTTAGCTCAGTTGGTTTCCTTGGTACAAATGTAGAAACAATTTCCACATTTTACCACTTTTTGCCACAAAAAAAATAATTTTTTTTTTAATATACATTCCCTTGATAATCAACAATTAAACTCCATAATATTGAATCTATTGAAAATCAAGCAATTAGATTTGTTTTAATCATAATATATAGGTGTTTAATATTTCACATTTTATACATTAGCTATATAAAAATATATAAAATATTTGAAATAGGCAATAAACAAATATGATTTATTCACATATATCTGTCTGAATTTAGGTTGAACTCTTTCACACCAAGGTTTTGGTTGCTTATAGTTCTTTTCTTTATTCTCAAATTTTCAACTAAATAAGTGGGAACCTGTGGGAACCAGGATCTTTCAAGAGGATATCCAAACTAAAATACCCTCCTCCTGGTAACTTTGCGTATCCTTAATTGTTATGTTCACCTATGACGGACTTTTCATATTTAAATAATGCAAACCCTGATTTTATTGATTCACTATACCAAACGTATTTGAACAATCCAGAAGCATTGGATCCTTCCTGGTTGGCATTTTTTAAAGGATTTGATTTTGCAAAACAGCACAATCCCGATGGAGAAAGCCAGCAAAGTAAAAACCAATTTGAAAAAGAACTTCAAGTTTATCAATTAATTCAAGCTTTTCGATCACGGGGCCACTTACTCTCTGATACGAACCCGATTCGAAAAAGAAAGGATCGAAACGCACAATTAGATTTGGAAGATTTTGGATTGAGCTCGAATGATTTAAATGTCCGTTTTGAAGCAGGAAAACATCTCAATTTACCAAATGCACCCTTGTCAGAAATTTTAGAGCAATTAAAATCCATTTACTGTGCCAAAATTGGATATGAATTTACATACATTGAATCCTTTGAAAGGCGAAATTGGTTTCAGCAAAAAATTGAAGAACGCATTCCTGTTGTCGATTTTAGCCTGAATCTTACAACTAAAAAACGCATTCTAGAAAAAATAAATGGAGCTGTCATTTTTGAGAAATTTCTGCACACAAAATATGTCGGCCAAAAACGATTTTCACTAGAAGGGGGTGAATGCACCATTCCCGCATTGGATTGCATTATTGAAACCAGCGCTTCCCTTGGTGTGGAAGAACTAATAATAGGTATGGCGCATCGAGGTCGTTTAAATGTTTTGGCTAACATTATTGGCAAAACGTATGAACAAATTTTCAATGAGTTTGAAGGTAATGCCATTCCAGACATTAGCTTTGGAAGTGGCGATGTAAAATATCATTTAGGTTTTTCTTCGCAGATCCAAACAGATTCCGGTAAAATGGTGCAATTAAAACTTGCACCCAATCCCTCGCATCTTGAAGCAGTTGATCCTGTAGCATGTGGTTTATCCAGAGCAAAAGCTGATATATTGTACCATTCTGACTATGATAAGATACTTCCAATATTGATTCATGGTGATTCTGCAATTGCTGGTCAAGGCATAGTTTATGAGACGATCCAAATGTCTCAATTACCTGGATACTATACGGGTGGCACGATCCATTTTATAATTAACAATCAAATTGGATTTACAACAGACTTTGACGATGCACGCTCTTCGACGTATTCAAGTTCTGTAGCATCCGTTATTCAGGCACCTGTTATTCATGTAAATGGCGATGATCCTGAAGCAGTTTACTATGCTGCAAAATTGGCAACAGAATATCGCCAACAATTTAATTCGGACATTTTTATTGATATGGTGTGTTATCGCAGACACGGACACAATGAAGGTGATGATCCAAAATTTACGCAACCGGGGATGTATGAGATTATTAGTAAACATCCAAACGTACGTGAACTATACATCAAAGACTTGGAAACACGTGGAGATCTTCAAGCCCAACTGGCCCAGAATATGGAAAAAACCTTTTGGAATTTGCTTCAAGAACGACTGGACCAAGTAAAACAAAACACTTTACCTTATACCTATCAAGAGCCTGAACTGGCCTGGAGAAGTTTGAAGAATAAGATAGAAACCAAAGATTTTGATAAAAATCCAGATACTGGAATTTCTATGGAACAAATCAAGTCTCTTTTAAAATCCATGCTTGAAATTCCAAAAGATTTTAACCCTTTACCAAAAATAAAACGACTCTTCCAAAATTGGGAACAACTCATAGCCGCTAATAAAACGGATTGGGCGCTTGCTGAATTATTGGCTTATGCCAGCTTATTGGTTGAAGGAAAAAATGTGCGACTGAGTGGCCAAGATGTTAAAAGAGGTACGTTTTCACATAGACATGCCATCTTATTTGATGCGATCACAAATGAAGATTACAACAGATTATCTAATTTGTCTGATCAACAAGCCCATTTTTTTATTTATAACTCGCTATTATCTGAATTTGGTGTGTTGGGATTTGAGTATGGATACTCCTTGGCATCACCAAATCAATTGGTGATTTGGGAAGCCCAGTTTGGCGATTTTGCTAATGGCGCACAAGTAATTACAGACCAGTTTATTACAACAGCGCAGAGTAAATGGAATCGAATGAGTGGATTGGTCTTATTGCTACCTCATGGATATGATGGTCAAGGCCCCGAACACTCTTCAGGCAGACTTGAACGGTTTTTACAAAATTGTGCTGAACAAAATATTGTTGTGGTAAATGTGAGTACCCCTGCCAATTTTTTCCATCTTCTAAGACGTCAATTGCTTTGGAATTTTCGAATTCCACTTATTGTGATGTCACCAAAATCTTTGTTTCGACACCCTGATTGTCATTCACAATTGGATGAATTTAAAACAGGGAGTACATTCAAAGAAATTATTGTGGATAAAATATCCTCAGAAGTAAATAAAATTTTAATTTGTTCCGGTCAAATTTATTATGACTTAAAATCAAAACGTGAAGAATTAAAATTAGATGATTGCATGATTGTACGCATCGAACAACTCTATCCATTCCCACAAGTTCAGCTAGATAAAATTCTTAATAAGTATAAAACAGCGCGTCTCAGTTGGGTACAGGAAGAACCAGCCAATATGGGTGCTGCAAGCTATATTCAGGTAAACCTGAACAAAAATAATTTGGAGTTGATTTGCAGACCAGCCAGTGCTTCTTCAGCTGTTGGATTTAAAAAAATCCATGATGCACAATTGCAAGAGATTCTACAAGCTGCATTTAAATAATATGGATCTTTTTGTAGGAACGAAATTATCTGAAAGTCAATTTGTTCTCAAGGAGAACGAATATCATCATTGCATCAGAGTTACCAGGCACAAATCAGGAGACGTGGTATTGGTTACCGATTTTAGCGGATTAATATTTGAGGGTGTACTCACTGAAATTAACCAAACAGATGCCTTTATTTCAATTAAATCCATCTATAAAAAAGAAGAAAGCGGTGAACATCGAATCACAATAGCAATTAGTCCTACGCAACAAATGGATCGTTTTGAATGGTTTGTTGAAAAGTCTGTAGAATGTGGAGTACATCGAATCGTGCCGATCCATTGTAAACGAACTGAAAACACTAAAATAAAGCTTGATCGTTTAAACAAAATCATCACCAGTTCAGCAAAACAAACCTTGCGCCCATTGCGACCTGAAATAAATGAACTGGTTGATTTTAAAGTATTTGTCGAAGGAAGCGTCTCATCGTCCCAACGTTTTATTGCACATTGCGAACCGGACTCAAAAATATTTTTAGGAAACACATACAATGCACACGTTGACGCAGTCGTTCTAATCGGACCTGCAGGAGATTTTACATTGGATGAGATTCTGTTGGCAAAAGAAACCGGATTTATCCCGGTCTCATTGGGAGACTATAGACTGCGGACAGAAACAGCTGGATTAAGTGCCCTACAAATTTTACAAACAATTCGTAATAAATGATACATTTACTTAAAATCCTACTTGCACTATTTTTTACTACAGGTTTCATGTCTTTTACACCAAAAAATTCATTGCCATTAAAACTTGCATTGCTGAAATACAATGGCGGAGGTGACTGGTATGCAAATCCCACTTCTCTGACAAATCTTGCAAAATTTTGCAACAAAGAATTGCATACAAATTTTGATCAAAACTATGCTACTGTTGAAGTTGGGAGTGTTGAATTGTTTAATTATCCTTTTGTCCACATGACAGGCCATGGCAATGTGGTATTTAGTGATTTTGATGCTCAAAATTTACGAACTTATTTAATAGGAGGTGGTTTTTTACATATCGATGATAATTATGGAATGAATCCATACGTTCGGCCAAGTATGAAAAAAGTATTTCCCGAACTTGATTTTATTGAATTACCCTTTAGTCATCCTATTTATCAACAAAAATTTAATTTCCCTGCCGGTTTACCAAAAATTCATGAGCATGATAAAAAACCACCCCAGGGCTTTGGATTGATATACAAAGGCCGATTGGTTTGTTTTTATAGTTATGAATGTGATCTAGGAGATGGATGGGAAGATCCTGAAGTGCATAAAGATCCTGAAGAAAAGAGAATACAAGCGCTTCGTATGGGAGCTAATATTATTCAATATGTTTTTATACAATAACACTTGTATAATTCAGAATATCCTTAGAAACTTAAACCTATAAAAAATTCGAATGCTTGTTAGGAAAGAAGCATTTTAGTAAGATCTGTTTTTATCTTCTTTTATATTTATACTGGTTGCAGAAATCAACAGCCACTGATTTTCCTGTTGTAAATAACACTGTACAAGATAAATACCTGGACTGGTATATCGCATGCTCATGACTTGAGATGTCATTTGATGTTGAATCCCATTCCCAAAATCAATTCTATAATTTTTTTGAGCATCAAATGCGAGATTATTTATTCTTATGATACCTCCTACGGTCATATTTCCTTGAATGCTTAGATTTTCAATATGCAACTCGTCTGCCTTCTTCTGTACATCTTCAAACCATAGATCCTTTGCCTTTAACTTACTATAATCGACTTGAGAATTCCCTTGAAAATTAGTATCAGAAGGTGAAAGGATGGATTTACCTAAAACAAGGTAACTGCCAGTCAAACCAATGACTGCAATTAATAATGCTAAGAGCAAGTCTTTGGAGGGCTCCTGTATAAGTCCCTTACGAAGATTTTTTAGTGTTTGAACAGCTTGTTCCATATCAAGATTATTGGGAGCTACAAAGTTACTAAATTTATAATATATTATTGATAACCAATATTTTACAAATTATAAATATATTTAATTTAAAATCAAGACCTTATAAATCTGCATCCTTTATATATACTTTTTAATAATTTATGCTGGGCTTGAATTGTGTCTATCTTTACAGCCTAAATTGTGCAGTATGGAGTGGATAAATCAGTTGATTGATTTTATTTTACATATAGATAGTCATTTGTCGGAACTCGTAGCGACCTATGGGATCATGATCTATATTATTTTATTTCTAATTTTATTTTGTGAAACAGGATTAGTTATAGCACCTTTTTTGCCGGGAGATTCTTTATTATTTGCAGCAGGAACCATGGCTGCTACAGGTAACATGAACCTTTTTGTTTTGTGTTTAATCTGTATTCTTGGTGCTGTATTGGGAAATCAACTCAATTTTACAATTGGAAAATATTTTGGACCCAGAATTTTTGAGAAAGATCGAAAATACATTCGTAAAGATTATCTGGACAAAACACATTTGTTTTATGAAAAACATGGTGGAAAAGCACTGATTCTAGGCCGCTACATTCCTTTTATAAGAACTTTTGTTCCTTTTGTTGCTGGCATTAGTCAAATGGATTCGTATAAATTTACAGTGTATAATGTGGTAGGTGCATTGTTATGGATAATTCCTGTTGTTGGGGTTGGTTATTTATTTGGAAATATTCCTGTAGTCAAAGAAAATTTCTCTATTATAGTTTTAGCAATTCTGATTCTATCTGTTTTACCCATGTTAATCGGTTTAATTTCTGCATGGATACATTCAAAAAAATAGCAACAAAATGATTTCTACACTTAGTAAATTCCAAAAATTATTTTTATGGATTGCCGGTGGTTGCGCATTAGGCTCCTGTATTCTTTTTTTTATAGATCTGGATATTCCCGATCAAGTTACAGGATCTTTACGGTGGTTAGGAATTTGCGCATTGATTCTTTATGCATTACCTAAAAAAAGTCTGACTCTTTGGATTTTTGTCAGCATGTTGATTGGTGCTGAAATTGGTTATGACTTTCCGGCAATCGGAATCGAGTTAAATATTTTTAGCAAGATTTTTATTAAATTAATTAAATGCATTATTGCACCCTTGTTATTTGGGACTTTGATTGTTGGAATTGCCGGACACTCAAATACTAAACAAGTGGGACGGCTTGGTTTAAAATCGCTTATCTATTTTGAAGTTGTAACAACACTTGCACTTATCATTGGATTGGTTGCGATCAATATTAGTAAAGCCGGAGTTGGTATTCAAGCATTAAACAATTCCGAAAAACTTCCTGAAGTTGCAAAAGCACAGGGCTGGAAAGAAATTGTAATGCATATTTTTCCTGAAAATTTTATTAAATCAATCGCTGAAGGTCAAGTGTTGCAGATTGTAGTATTCTGTGTTCTTTTTGCGGTTGCATTGATGAAAATAAAACAAGAAAAGAGAAAACCCATGTTGGATTTTGCTGAATCCCTTTCAGCAGTCATGTTTAAAGTTACAGATTTGATTATGTATTTAGCACCGTTTGCTGTAGCAGGCGCTATTGCTTATACCATTTCCAATATGGGTATTGATGTTTTAAAAAACCTGCTCTTGTTGCTTGCAACCTTGTATTGTGCATTGTTTGTTTTTGTACTCGGAGTTTTGCTCCCAATTGCTTTGTTTTTTAAAATTCCTATCAAGCGCTTTTTATCACATGCTGCACAACCGGTTACCATTGCATTTGGAACAGCCAGTTCTGAAGCTGCTTTACCGGTAGCGATGGAAAACATGGAAAAATTTGGAGTCTCACGAGAAGTTGTTGCCTTTGTATTACCAACAGGTCTGAGTTTTAATTTGGACGGTTCAACACTCTATCTAGCGCTGCCAACTATTTTTGTTGCACAAGCAGCTGGAATCGAGTTGAGTATTAGTCAACAAATTATTATGTTGCTCACCTTGATGCTAACTAGTAAAGGCGTTGCAGGTGTCGCACGTGCATCTTTGGTAATTCTTGCAGGAATGGCTGCCAGTTTTGGTTTGCCTGATTGGCCCATCGCAGCTATTCTAGGAATTGATGCATTAATGGATATGGCCCGTACCGCTGTGAATACATTAGGAAATTGTTTAGCTACAGCTGTCGTAGGCAAATGGGAAAATGAACTTCATATTCCTAAATCTGGAGATCGCTGGCAGGAAATTGATCATCCTGTATAATTAAGAGCTCCTTTAAAAGCAGAATAAGGAATTGGGTTTAATCCTTAATTCCAACGATACGCCTTTTAAATTTATCGATTTGATCCCGATTATTTTCTGGTTGAGGTTGTGATTTATCCATCATTAATTTTCCGGAGCTATCTTTCAGTATAAATTTAAAAACGATATCGTCATCAGAATTCAAATTGTTGCCTGTAGCACCATATCTTAAATCATAATAAATTAGTGTTCCAGAGTCTTTAGCAGATAATTTATAAAAATCATTACTAAACCAGGGAAGGCATTTTGCAACATCTTGATCCCTGTAAGGATTAAAGAGCGCATGATTCCCATTAACAGTAGCCAATGGACCTATCGTATCGGCTTGATCAAAAATAGAATAGTATGCATAATAATACTGATCCCCCTTTTTAGCAATATTAAACCAGAGGAAATTATTTAATATGGTAGGAACCGTCATGTACTTTTCACATTCAATTTGATTCATTTTTAAACTATTCTCAAATAATGTATCAATCTTCTGTTTGTTGTATAGGGTAAAAATAAAATAAAGCGAACTAACGATTACGGCTGTCCGATAAAAATACTTTCGCCAAATGCTCAGTCGGTTTTGTAAAGCAGCTAATAACAAAAAAACAGCAAACGGTATTGTATAGAAAGGATCAGCAATGGATACACTGGAAATTGCTACCCGGACATCGCTAAATGGCCAAAAAAGCCGTGTGCCAAAGGTTGTAAACATATCTAAAATGGGATGAGTGAATATAGCCCAGAAAAATAAATGGATCCACTCCCATTTTGTGGCTTGGTCAACCTCATTGGATTTTTTAAAAACTTGTTGGTATCTAAAGTAGAAGAACAGGATCCCCAGGCTACTAAAAAAGAAAATACTACTCCACGCAATCCCCCCTTTTAATAAATTGGCCAGTAATGTGATGAGGACGCTTACAAAAACATAAAGTAAAAGTCCGATAGAATATCCGGTTATTTTCCATGCACGTAGTTCAGGCCAATTCCTGTCATACAATTTTTTAATTAAGGGACCTAAAAGAAAGGGCATAATACAAGCGAATAACAATGAGTGCATGGGCCCTCTATGAAATGCTAATGCGGTCAATGGGTCTGCAACCAAATTGGCGATAACATCTAAATCAGGTATCGTTCCAGCAATCCCTCCCCAAATCATGGCGCGATTTCCTATTTTTTTACCTAATACGGCTTCTCCACAAGTTGCGCCAAGAATTACCTGAGTTATTGAATCCATGTTACTTTTTAAAAGCTTTAATTAATAAAACATGCGGAAGGCTTGTATGTTCTAATTCAAATCTAAATCTATTCTTACCAATTGGATTTAAATTAGGAAAGCAATTGTAAGGAGAATAATCTATTTCATTTAATTGTTTGATTTCAAGTTTATTTTTCAATAAAACGCCAATGATTTCATCGATTGAATGCGACCAAAAATGCGACTTAAATAGTGTTTGATCATTCACATCTGCATAACTTCCTGTTTCTATTTCGGTATATGGTTTTTTTAAATTGTAATAAGAATATCTAATTTCTTTGGAATTAAAATCAAACAAATAAAGCAATGGGTGGAAATCTGCAAAATAAAACATGCCATTTTTGTGGAGTGATTTTGCAATTACATAAGCCCATTGATCTAAATCCGGTAACCAAGAGATCGTACCATAACTTGTAAAAACAAGATCAAACAAACCAAGATCTAGGTCTAAAATATCGAGTACATTCGATTCATAAAAACTGCAATTTAATTTTAATTGTTCATTTAAAATTCGAGCTTTTAAAATAGCCTCTCTGGAAAAATCAATTCCAACACAATCGGCACCCAAGCGACTTAATGAAAGCGTATCCATTCCAAAATGACATTGAAGATGCAAAAGACGCTTTCCCGAAACATCTCCTAATTCTGTTTGTTCTATCTCAGTTAGACTATTATTCCCATTTAAAAATCCATTTAGGTCATAGAATGATGACTTTTCATGTATTGCGACGCGCTTATCCCAGGATTCACTATTTTCATCAAAATAAGCTTGATCTAAAAACCGTTTCTCTGTCATACACTGAATTCATTAAATTTGCCTAAAATTAAAAATCATGGAAGAACAAAATAACCAAAACCAACTAAATATTGAGTTAACCGAAGATATTGCAGAAGGTATTTATTCGAATTTAGCCATTATTTCACATTCTCATTCCGAATTTGTAGTTGATTTTATTCGGTTGATGCCAAATGTGCCTAAAGCAAAAGTAAAATCGCGCATCGTGCTCACACCGCAGCATGCTAAAAGACTTTTAAAAGCACTCAATGATAATTTATCAAAGTATGAAAATCAATATGGTGTAATCCTTGATCCTGAACCTCAAATGATGCCACCTATGTCATTTAATACGCCTACTGCTCAAGCTTAATAGGCCGGGACCAAAAAACGATACTATTTAGTTCCAACGTTTTCCATCTACTTAAATTAAGAAGGTAGATCAGAAATTTAAACAAATTCACAGCATTTGGATGGTTTTATTAGGGAGACCATTAAAATAAAAGCCCAGGATTACTAGATCCTCCTGGGTAACCCATATGTTGAAAGGCTTTTGGTGTAGCGATGCGACCTCTCGGGGTCCGTTGTATAAACCCTTCCATTATTAAAAAGGGTTCATGAACTTCTTCAATCGTTCCAGCTTCTTCCCCAACAGCAGTGGCTATAGTGGATAAACCAACCGGTCCCCCACTAAATTTTTCAATAATTGAACTTAAAATTCGATTGTCCATTTCATCCAAACCTAAGCTGTCAACATTTAGGGCATTTAATCCGAAAGATGCGATTTCTGCAGTTAAGCTACCATTTCCTTTAATTTGTGCAAAATCGCGTATCCTACGCAATAAAGCATTTGCAATTCGAGGAGTCCCTCTGCTTCGGCGAGCAATTTCCTGGATGCCTTCTTCTTCAAATGAAATTTGCAAAATCTGGGCGGAACGTCTCAAAATAATTTCCAATTGCTTGTGATTGTAGTAATCAAGGTGGCATGTTATACTAAATCTAGAACGAAGAGGGGCGGTTAACATTCCCACCCGCGTTGTAGCACCAATTAAAGTAAATGGATTCACATTAATTTGTATGGAGCGTGCACTTGGACCTGTATCTATTAAGATATCAATCCGATAATCCTCCATGGCTGAATAGAGATACTCTTCAACTACGGTATTCAAACGGTGTATTTCGTCTATAAATAGGACATCCCCTTCTTGCAGATTTGTCAGCAATCCTGCCAAATCTCCAGGTTTTTCGAGTACCGGACCTGAACTCAATTTTAAATCAGATCCCAATTCATTGGCAATTATATGCGATAAGGTTGTTTTTCCTAAACCCGGTGGACCATGCAGCAATACATGATCTAAAGCCTCACCTCTTAATTTAGCTGCTGCAATAAAAACTTTTAAATTATCTACAACCGACTCCTGTCCTGTAAAATCAAGTAATTCTTTTGGACGTAAAGCTCGTTCGACTTGCTTGTCATCGATATTTAGATTTTGGGCATCTCCATCCAGATTTGGGTTACGCATCGTGATTTTCTCCTAAACTTTCTGCAAAAATACAGTTTTCAACAGGCAAATGCCAATAACACCCTGAATCAAGCTAAATTATGTCTTTAATAATTTGCTAATAGCCATCTCCATTCTGAATCTAAAGACCATCTTAGCTATTTTTGTCGCCTAAATTATATAAAAATATGAACGCAACAAAAATTACGATTGCAAATGGAAAATTGAATGTACCGGATCATGTAATTATTCCATTTATTGAGGGAGATGGAACGGGCCAGGATATTTGGGCTGCCTCTGTCCGTGTATTTGATGCTGCCGTTGACAAAGCATATCAGGGAACGAGAAAAATCAGTTGGAAAGAAGTTTTAGCTGGTGAAAAAGCATTTAATCAAACAAAAAATTGGTTACCCGAAGAAACTTTGGATGTAATTAAGGAATGTCTTGTCGCAATAAAAGGACCCTTGACAACTCCCGTCGGTGGCGGAATCCGTTCTTTAAATGTGGCTTTGCGTCAACAGCTTGATTTATATGCTTGCGTTCGTCCGGTACGCTGGTTTGAAGGAGTTCCGTCACCTGTGAAAGATCCTCA
Source organism: Saprospiraceae bacterium (assembly GCA_016712145.1). Classification (NCBI taxonomy): domain Bacteria; kingdom Pseudomonadati; phylum Bacteroidota; class Saprospiria; order Saprospirales; family Saprospiraceae; species Saprospiraceae bacterium. The sequence goes on along the minus strand of JADJRO010000003.1, from coordinate 534,918 downwards.
AAAAGTTGACATGACCATTTATCGTGAAAACACAGAAGACATTTATGCAGGGATTGAATTTCAGGAAGGAACAGAAGATTCAATAAAATTTATGGATTGGTTAAAAACCAATTTTCCAGATAAATTTAAAAAAATACGTTTTCCACAAACTACTGGCATTGGTATCAAACCAGTTTCGAAAGAAGGAACATTTCGTTTAGTACGCGCTGCCATCGAATTTGCAATTAATAATAAACGTAAATCTGTTAGCCTTGTACACAAAGGAAACATCATGAAATTTACTGAGGGCAGTTTTATGGATTGGGGTTACGAATTGGCGAAAACTGAGTATGGCGCAGAATTATTAGATGGAGGGCCCTGGATGAAATTACCCAATGGAATTATCATTAAGGATGTCATTGCAGATGCTTTTCTTCAACAAATTTTATTGCGTCCGGAAGAATACGATGTTATTGCTACCTTAAATTTAAATGGAGATTATATTTCAGATGCTTTAGCCGCTCAAGTCGGAGGAATCGGTATTGCTCCCGGTGCAAATGTTAATTACACAACAGGGCATGCCATTTTTGAAGCTACTCATGGAACTGCCCCTAAATATGCCGGACTAGATAAAGTTAATCCAAGTTCTGTGATCCTGTCTGGAGTTATGATGTTTGAATATATGGGCTGGAACGAAGCTGCTCAGCTTATTGTAAAAGGATTAGAAAAATCCATTCGAACAAAGCGAGTTACTTATGATTTTCATCGTTTAATGGAAGGTGCACATTTATTAAAATGTAGTGAATTTGGTGATGAGATCATTTTGAATATGAATATTTAAGGTGTTCGATAACGTGCAAAAAAAAATCCTACCGGAATCCGGTAGGATTTTTTTTTGATTGGAATTGAATTAACCTTTTGGGGTTAACACATTTCCTTCACTTTTAGGAAGTGTTTGTTCTTCATCTGAAGAAATATTTCCTTTAATGGTAACTCGGGTTTCTTCATCACTTTCATTTGTAGAAACGCTTACAGATTTGTTGATTGGACCAACGCGCTGCGTGTCATATCTGATTTCAATTACTCCTTTTTCACCAGGCATAATTGGATCTTTTGGCCAAGTTGGAACGGTACAACCACAACTTCCACGAGCACTTTTAATGATTAAAGGCTCAGTTCCGGTGTTAGTAAATAAAGCCTTACGTAATGGGTCAGATCCTTTTTTGATTTCGCCGTAATCGATTACAGTTGCCTCCCATTGAAGATGTGGCCCTCCTGTTTTTGCTGGTGTTGTATTAGATGCTGGAGCTGCAGTCTGAGCAGACAGATATCCTACACAGAAAACCATCGCAATAAGAGTTAAAATGTTTTTCATGTATTTAATTTTTTTATTGATTACAAATTTAACGATATTCATACCGTATCTAGTTACAAAAATACCAAAATTGTGTGTTAAGTCCGTGTTAAATATGAATTATCGAATTTTATCATATATTCAAATAACAGTAAATCAAGCATTAATCCTAGATTTTTACATTCCTTAAAACGAAGTTAAAGCTGAGATCAAGCCAAAATATCGACCTCGTTTCGAACAGCAAAAAGGACTCAATTGTCAATAAAAATTAAATACCCTTGCATCATACTCAAATCCCCAGATCGCTTGTTTCGTTTATTGGATTATTTTTGTAGCCGAAACCAAGGATATGCACATTCTGGAACCCATTCAAGCTTTACTTAATTCCGTCAAAGGAAAATATGCCGATTTTAAACAGGAATTGATTAAAGATTTTTGGATTTGTCAAGTAAGTAGGGAATGTTCTATAGCAGGAAGGAAAGAAGTGCTAACAGGAAAGGCTAAATTTGGAATTCTTGGTGATGGAAAAGAAGTCCCACAAGTTGCGATGGCACGGGCATTTCAAAAAGGTGATTTTCGATCAGGTTATTACCGGGACCAAACTTTTATGATGGCTATCGGGCAATGTACCATTAAAGATTTTTTTGCCCAACTGTATGCAGATCCCTACAATGATCCCTTCAGCAAAGGCCTTCAAATGAATGCCCATTTTGCTTCTGAATTAATTGATTCGGAGGGTGATTGGTTAAACCATACCGAACGATTTAATATTTCAGCTGACATTTCAAGTACTGGTGGCCAAATGGCTCGAGCATTTGGACTGGCATTTGCTTCCAAATATTATAGACAACATCCTGAACTTTCTCAAAATTCCAATTTTTCCAAATCAGGAAATGAAGTTTCTTTTTGTACCATTGGCGATGCATCCACGTCTGAAGGAGTGTTTTGGGAAACGCTTAATGCAGCTGGCGTTTTACAGGTTCCTTTAGCTGTTTCAGTATGGGATGATGGGTACGGGATATCGGTACCCATTGAATTACAAACAACTAAAGGAAGTATATCAAAAGCGGTTGCTGGTTTTGAATCGGATGGGCCCGCACAAGGAATAAAAATTTTTACAGCGAAAGCCTGGGATTATGCTGATCTGGTTAGCACCTATAAAAATGGGATTGAATATGTTCGTACCCATCATATGCCCGCATTATTTCATATTCAAGAAGTGACCCAACCTCAAGGACATTCAACTTCGGGTTCACATGAACGTTATAAATCGAAGTCCCGAATGGATTGGGAAGTAGAAAATGATTGTATTAAAATTATGGGTGAATGGTTGTTGTCTAAAAATATTTTGGATGCAAGCAAATTAGAAGAACTCAAAGAGTTGGCAAAACAACATGTAAAAGAAGAAAGACAAAAGGCCTGGCAAAATTATTTGCAACCCATCTTAACATTAAAAAATGAGCTTCTTGAAATTTGCAATGAAAATCAATTAACACAAGCTTATGACGAATTAAATTCAATCAAAGAACCCGGATGGAATGAATTGGTTGAACTTGCCAGAAATACACATCTGACTGCTTCAAATCAAAGTCAAAAAATTAAACTGAAAGAATGGATTGATAAGCAATTTAAAGAAGCGGATGTTGTTTTTCATAAAAACTTATATTCTCAGACAACTGATTCAGCAATCCAAGTTGCAGAAGTTGAACCAATTTTTTCATCGGAATCAAAAGAAGTAAATGGATATCAAATTCTTAATCAGTTTTTTGATAATTGTTTAGCTTCAGATAATCGCATTCTGGCTTTCGGTGAGGACGTTGGGCAAATTGGAGATGTAAACCAAGGTTTTATGGGTTTACAGGAAAAACATGGAATTAACAGGGTTTTTGATACAGGCATTCGTGAATGGACCATTGTTGGTCAAGCCATTGGCAGTGCCATGCGGGGTTTAAAACCCATAGCAGAAATTCAATACCTGGATTACATCGTTTATGCACTTTCCCCTTTAATGGATGATTTGGCAACCCTTAGATACCGATCCGGCGGTTTACAAAAAGCGCCCGTTATAATACGGACCAGAGGCCATCGTTTAGAAGGTATTTGGCACTCCGGTTCACCAATTGGAATGTTATTGCATTCACTTCGCGGTATATATATTTGTGTACCAAGAAATATGACACAAGCGGCAGGAATGTATAACACGCTTCTAAAAAGTGGCGATCCAGGCTTAGTCATTGAATGTTTGAATGGATACCGATTAAAAGAGAAACTTCCTGATAATTTAGACCAATTTACACTGCCATTAGGCAAAGTTGAAATACTTACTACAGGTAAAGATATTACGCTGGTCACTTATGGATCATGTATTCGAGTTGCACAAAAAGCTGTTGAAAGATTATTAGAATTTGGAATTGAAATTGAATTAATTGATATCCAAACTTTGCTGCCATTTGATCGCAGCGGAACTATCTCAGAATCACTTAAGAAAACCAATAAATTACTTATAGTCGATGAAGATGTGCCAGGCGGAGCCAGTGCTTACATGTTACAACAAATATTAGAACAACAAAACGGTTTTAAATTTTTGGACAGTCCACCTCAAACAATAACCGGAAGAGATCACCGATCACCCTATGGAAGTGCCGGAGATTATTTTTCCAAACCAGGTGTTGAAGATATAATTGAAACTGTTTTAAAAATGATGCATGAATATGATCCATCAAATTATCCAGAATAAATTCCAATTACTCAATTGATAATTAGACTGCGTGCAGGAACCAAATCATACAAATCGTTTATTGGTAATAATTCCAACGTATAATGAAATCGAAAATATTGAATCGATTTTACAAACCATTATGCAATTAGAGATTCCCGTTGAAGTATTGGTCGTGGATGATGGTTCACCGGATGGAACTGCTGCTGCAGTCATAAAATTTCAAAATCAATTTCCTAACAGGATTCACATTCTTGAACGAACTGCAAAATCTGGTTTAGGAAGAGCCTACATTGCAGGATTTAAATGGGCATTGGAGCGCAATTATGAATACATTGCGGAAATGGATGCCGATTTTTCGCATCCACCAGATAAATTAATTGAACTTTATGAAGCTTGTACTTCAAAATCAGCTGACCTAAGTATTGGTTCCCGTTATGTTAAAGGAGGCGGAGTTATTAACTGGCCCAAATCAAGACTCTATCTATCCAAAGGAGCTTCTATCTACGTACGTATAATAACCGGTATGAACGTAAAAGATCCAACGGCAGGCTATGTATGTTATTCTCGACACGTATTAAATTCAATCAACCTGGATAATATTCGTTTCATTGGGTATGCATTTCAAATTGAAATGAAATACGCTGCACATAGACTTGGTTTTAAAATGAAAGAAATACCAATTCAGTTTCCAGACCGTATTCGAGGAAAATCTAAAATGAATATTTATATAATTAAAGAAGCATTGTCTGGAGTTTTGACCATGCGATTTTTAAGATCTGCCGCAGATTACAAAAAATAAGTTTACTTTCTACCAAAATCTGCAGGATTCTCCCCCCATTGTTCTGTCTTCCATTTTAATATGGGATTGTTATACTTGTTTTCATTTAACCATTTAATTGCTCTTTGAATTAAATCGTATAAAATCTGATTTCTACCGAAAAGACCAACTTAGTATTTGGATGTTTAAGTTTTACCCAGTTGATTGCAATTTTCGAATCTGAGTAAATGGCTGTTTGATCTTTTTGAGCTTTCTTCAATAAGGCCAATGCATGTACAATTGCTAAAAATTCACCCACATTGTTGGTTCCCTCTGCAAGCGGGCCTACATGAAATAATTTCTCGCCACTAAATGGATTGACTCCTTGATACTCTAAGTCACCAGGATTTCCGCTGCATGCTGCATCCACGACAACACTACCTGGATTTATTTCATTTTGCCAGTTGCCCTGACTTACTTTAGATTTCCTTAGCTGAGGTCGTTCTTCATATGCACCTAAATAAGCCTCCTCTGCTTGCGATTTACTTGGAAAAGCTTTGTATTTTGCATTTGGAAAATTTTTAACTTGAGCAAGACAATCTGACCATGAATCATAGATTCCCGGTTGATTCCCATGCCATACAACATAATATTTTTTAGATTTTGCCATTTAATACTGATGGAATTTATTGATACACATGCACATTTATATTTGAAGGAATTTGGTGAAGATCGAACTCAAATCATTCAACGGGCTTTAGAATCAAAAGTAACCAAAATTGTTTTACCTAATATTGATTTTATCAGTTATCAGGATCAACTAAATCTTTCCAAAGAATTTCCAGGAATTTGCTATCCTACCCTTGGATTGCATCCATGTGATGTGAAAGAAAATTACATGACAATTCTTGATTCTATGGAACTCGAATTAAGTAATACGCAATTTATTGCCATTGGAGAAACCGGCACAGATGCCTATTGGGATTTGAGTTTTTGGGAAAATCAAACTAAATCTTTTAACAGACAACTTGAGTGGGCAAAAAACTTGCAACTTCCAATAATAATTCATTCAAGAGAAAGTATTCCTCAAAATATCCAATTGGTATCAGCACAACAGGATGGCAGATTAAAGGGGGTGTTTCATTGTTTTACAGGAGACCTTGCACAAGCCAAACAAATTATAAATTTAGGCTTTCTTTTAGGCATTGGAGGGGTTGTAACTTATAAAAATTCTGACTTAAAAAATATTATTGCTGAAATTGGATTAGAACATCTTGTTTTAGAAACCGATTCCCCTTTCTTAAGTCCAGTACCTTTTAGAGGAAAACGAAATGAATCATCTTACATACCAATCATTGCAGAAAAAATTTCTGAAATACTTGATCTTTCTCTTGAATCTATCGCAATCAAAACAACTGAAAATGCAGAAGGTCTTTTCAGTTTCAAGAACTATCCAATTGCCTAAAAAAAACTCTTATTAAAAGATCTTTCGTATAGTAGCTAAATCAATACGACAACATTCCTTTGAATCACAAATACTAAGCTTATTTTTTATCGACATAAACCTTGGGGCTAGAAATTTATTATTCAAATATGTACGAGAACACATTCATTGAATGTGCATTCAGAAATGTTTCCATTTAGTAAACTCTTGTCTATTTTTGAAAAATTCTATGCGGAAGGTCAGGGATGCTGACGAATTGCCAGAATAATTTTGAAATTGGATAAAAATGTTTCGGCAATTGTCAGCATGCTGACATCCGCTTTAACTATGACTAAATATTATCTAAATCTATTTGCGGATCGTCAGTATGCTGACGAATTGCCATAATAATTTTGAAATTGGATAAAATTGTTTCGGCAATTGTCAGCATGCTGACATCCGCATGAACTTTGACTAATTATTATCTAAATCTATCTGCGGATCGTCAGCATGCTGACGAATTGCCATAATAATTTTGAAATTGGATAAAAATGTTTCGGCAATTGTCAGCATGCTGACATCCGCTTTAACTATGACTAATTATTATCTAAATCTATCTGCGGATCGTCAGCATGCTGACGAATTGCCATAATAATTTTGAAATTGGATAAAAATGTTTCGGCAATTGTCAGCATGCTGACATCCGTTTTAACTATGACTAATTATTATCTAAATCTATCTGCGGATCGTCAGCATGCTGACGAATTGCCATAATAATTTTGAAATTGGATAAAAATGTTTCGGCAATTGTCAGCATGCTGACATCCGTTTTAACTATGACTAATTATTATCTAAATCTATCTGCGGATCGTCAGCAATCGATTCGCGCAACTCATATTTTTTTATAAATTCCAATATCCGCTTTTTTGACAAATTTTTTAACTTTTGCTCCAATTTATAAGCTTCTGATTTCGTGTTCTTTTCTCCATACCAAATTAAATTCCATGGAATATATTTTGATGTAAAATTCTCTACCCCTGAATTATGACGTTGAACTCTTTGTTTCAAATTATTTGTGTGTCCAATATAATAATAATCAGACGTAGGTGATTACAAAATGTAAACTATAAAAACCAAGAACAATTCAATTTATTAATTCAACTTATGCAATAATATATACAAGGATAATTCAATTATCATTAAGATCACTATAATTTAAGTCTTAATCTTATTGATGACATCCGGTTGCCCTAAATATGATAAATTACTACTTTTTTGAAGGCAATCGTCAAATTAAGAAAACTCAATTTTTTAACTGCAACTGCTTTCGCACGTTCGTTGAACATTACATCAGAATACAAATACTACATGTAATCTTGTTTGAAACCCAATTTTTCATTGCGGAAGGTCAGGGATTCGAACCCTGGGTACCCTTTTGGAGTACACACACTTTCCAGGCGTGCCAATTAAACCGCTCTTGCAACCTTCCAGAACCGCAAAATTATAACTAATTTCTATAACAGCATCCTATTCTTTGCAACCAATTTGAGTGTACCCTTTTAATTGGATCGTTTAACAAATCGTTTGTATCCGATCTGATCCCTGGTTCTTACACTTAAAACATATACGCCAGCTTGCAAAGATTCCAAATCAAGTGATTTTTGTTGACTCTTCAATAAGGTCTTTCCATATAAGTCCAATATTTGGTTTTCTACGATGGCTTCCTGACAAATTACCCGAATCTTATTTACAACCGGATTTGGACTCACTTCAAATTCTAAAGGACGAACTTGTTTGCTTGCCACTAAGGAAGCATCAACAAAAGCAAAATAACCCGGAGTTACTCCAGCTTCAAAAGATATTTTTCATCAAATTGCTCATCATATACATGTACTTTTCCAGATGTTTTAAAATCTGTTTCACCCGCACACACTAATTTTGTTATTGGATCATAACTCATTCCATAAAAACTACGACCAAGATCTTTAAAAAAACCTGATTGCTTAAATGCAATATTAAATTTACCGACATCTGTTTTATTAATTTCTTGATATATAATGGATTCACCCGCTAAAACAGAAGTCCCGCACAATGAATTCACATTATTTAAATTATAAGTCTCCACTCCGGAATTTTTCAAATCAATTAAGCTAACTGAACTGCCGTTGAAACTTTTGTTATTTAGGCTCAATAACAAATGATCTTTTAACATTAGATTTTCAGGATTCTTTCCTTCCAGGCCTAAATCAACAACAGACTCAACTTGTAGTAAATTCAAATTCACTTTAATAATTTTACCAACTTCATTTCCAAAATCAAATCCATTGTTCACTGCAATGTATGCATTGTTATCTTTTATAACAATGGATTCAGTTGTGTGTGGCAAATCACTTGCTGGAATTTCAAATAATAATTTGAAAGAGTTTTTATTATAAATCTGAACATATGCATCCAATTTCTTAAGATACTCGCCCCGGGTTACAATCAACAAGTCCTTATAAATTGCTAATTTTCTAACACCTACCAGATCCATTGAAGCAAGCAACTGCCGATTCAGTAAGTCAAATTTCAAAATCCGTTGATCTGCAGCTACCCAATAATTCGATTGATCTAAAATAATATCTGAAGCAAATCGCGCATTTTCAATAATATTTAATTGTTGGTAACTATTTGAATTCAAATCATATACTCCAACGGTTACTGGAACCAATATTTTTCCAGAAGTATAATCATAAGAACCCTCGTTTAATACTAAAATTTCTTTTAATTGGCTAGTAGCTAATAAATTATAAATTAAGCTTATGCTTAATATTAATAATAATTTACATTTCATAAGTTTGCAATTTCCACAAAGATAAACCGCTGAATTCTAAAATACGAATCCGATCAAGCTTTAACGGGATATGAGGTTGAAACCAATCCATTTCGGATTTTGTCTAATTTTTTTTGGAGAATTTTTCGTCGAATCGGACTGATTTTATCGATAAATAAAATACCTTCAATGTGGTCATATTCATGTTGAATAATCCGTGCATTCATATCATCATACACTTCTATATGTTCCTGGAAATGCTCATCCATATACCTGATTTTTACATTTGAAGGTCTGTTTACCTCTGCGTTCAATTTAGGAATACTCAAACAACCTTCCTCAAATCCCCAGACAGTTCCAGTCTCATCCAAAATCTGTGCATTTATAAAAACTTTCTTAATCCCTTTCAGAGAATCTTCCTTTTCGTAATATGCAGTAGAATCTACTACAAACAATCGAATCGCTAACCCTATTTGAGGAGCAGCCAACCCAACACCTTTAGCAAAATACATGGTTTCCCACATATCTGATATCAGTTTTGGAAGTTCTTCATAATCATTATGAATGTCCTGTCCTTTGAGTTTTAGCACAGGTTTCCCGTATAAATATATTGGAAGTACCATTTTTCTTAAATATGTCCTAAATATTTTTGCAAAATTAAAACTGCACTCAGTTTATCTATTGTCGATTTGTCTCTACGTTGTGATTTTCGCATTCCAGACTTAAACATAATTTCCATTGCCTGGACTGAAGTTTTTCGTTCATCAAATAATATTACCTGAATTGTCGGAAAACGATCTTCTAAGGTTTTCTTAAATTTTAAAACAAGTTCACCCATTTGATTGACCTGATTTGAATTTGTAGTTGGATACCCTAAAACGAGTTTATCAACTTCGTTATTCTTTAAATAGTCTTGCAGATAAGCCAACAAACTTGCAGTGGGCACCGTATCCAAACCATTGACAATGATACACAGCGGATCAGTAACAGATAAACCCGTTCGCTTCAGTCCATAATCAATGCCTACAATTCTACCCATAGCTATAAAGCAAAATTAAGTCGAAATTGTTTAATAAAAAAAAGACCCCCTTCGCAACGTTTGCGAAGAGGGGTCCCATCCCAAAAACAGTAAACTCTTTAGAACAAAACGAATTTAGCCTTACTTGATAACAATCATTCTCTTGGTTGCCGTAAAACCGGCTGCATCAATTTGATAGAATAACACTCCGGTTACTCCTAATTGCGCATTTGCGATTTCTATACTATTGTATCCTTTTACCGCTTTTAGATCCGATTTAAATAAGACCTTACTATTAAGATCATAAATCGTAAGTGTTGCAGGAGCTGCTTGAGACAACTCGAAGCCAATAGTTGTGAAATCTGAGAATGGATTGGGTTGATTTTGATACAGAATAAGTCCGGAATTACTTTCGATAACTCCTTTAGAATTTCTAAAACCTAAACTGATATCCATATCTTCCGCCTCAGTTGAAAATGCGAGCGCAGAAGTTATTATTGAATTTAATTGTAGTACGTTTGAAACTTGACCTTGTGAAAGAGCGCTGAATTTGAGCGTGAAGATTGCTTCACTTTCAGTGAATTCGATATTCTTATTTGAGTTCCAGCTAAAGCTGATATATCCATCATTTGATCTGGAGAGACCTAAATTATCCAGATTAACATTAGACAAACCTGCTTCAACACCTTCGAATTCTAATCTGCTTGGATCGTATTTCAGAGTAAACTGATATCCAACCAAATTGGCTTTCTTGTCAATAAATACCGGGATATCCACTACCTGAGATTTCGCAAATTCACGATCGTCTGCGATAAATAAAATCTCATTTGATCCGGTACGTGAAGAAATTCCAGCACCTAGACCTGCGGATGCATTCCCTGAAACATCTCCAATTTTAACGCCTTTAAAGTCAATTCCATTTACATCTTTATTGAACGGACTGATTGTATAGGTTCTTGGGTAAGTTTCACCTAATACATTCTCATCCGAGTTAATAAAGTTATATTTAGCATCAATAAAAGCCCAGCTTTCATTGTTTGCAAATCGATCTGTTACACCCAGGATTAATCTTCTAAGATCTGTAATATCCTTAGTTGTAATTTTTTATCGTTATTAACGTCTGCAGCAATGATTTTATATGGACTCGTTAATGTTTCTATTCCAAGAATGTGTCTTTGAATCTTCACAATATCAGAAGTTGTAACTCCATTCAAAGGATCATTGTTCTTTCCAGGTGCAACGCTATAGTTACCATTCGTAAATGGCATGTTTGCAAAAGCAAATTTACCATCACCTATAGTACGAATGTTTGACATGATTTGCTTAGTAGGTGTTGCATTATCAACCAACACTACTTCCACATCATTCATTGAATTATTATCCGTATTATTAGAGATCAAACCATTAATAGTTCCACCTGTAAATGTTCTTCCACAAGCTTTATTATTGTCTTGAATTTCAATAAATGTGCGACAGAATGCTTGATTTCCTGTAAGTCTATCTGTAACCCAAAGTTCAACTGTTTGCTGACCTAAATGCCTGCAATCAAAAACCCGTGAACGAATATTGGTATCACTATAAAAACTTAGTACAATCGGATTTTTACAAGCACCATAGCTTCCTAAATCAACATCGCTTGCCCAAACTTCGATCATACCCCAATCGATCTTACCATCTCTATTGGTGTCAATTGGCATCAAATCAATGGATACACCATTAATACAATATGGTGTTGGTGCTTTACAATTTATTATTGTAAAGAATTTTTCAACTGCAGTTTTATTTCCACAACGATCTTCAAATACATATTTGATTTTGTGTTTACCAAGTGGATGACGTCCGCTGGCATCGATTTTATCTCCTACTCCGCTGCGTACAACATCAAATGTGCCATTGTTATAATAGTCGATTAAATATTCCCATGCGAGTTCGTTACCTGGTGTACATAAATCGGAACCAAAACCAAGTAAACTGATATAGCCATTGGTACATGAATCTAATGTACATACAGTCGTATCTTTAGTCGGTATTACATTAACTAATGGATCATCCAGATTATGTATTTTAATAATTTGCTCGTGGGTTGCAAATGGATAGTGGAAACCCGTTGCATCATAATAACCCTGACACCAATCCAGTGCTTTCCATTTACGGATTATTTTATAACAAGCGTCAGCACCTTGTACAATTCTGAATACATGATCTTCAGAACTTAAACCTACCAAGTCACATTTGTCTTCATTATGCAAAGTCGGTTTACTATTAAGTACTTCTGGAGTTAATGCTGCCAAGTCTAAACACATGTATAGTGTGGTATCAGCCGGCCACCAGATATCTTTAAAATCATAAGGTGAATAATTGTAAAATGTAATCACCTGGCGACAGGTATCGGAACCGTTTTTATCTTTAACTACCCAGGTACGTACGATTGTTCCTACATTACATTGGGTTCTGTTATCCACAAAAGAATGTTCGATGGTGAAATCACAATTATCGTGTGCAAAACCATCGTGGAAGTTGATCGTTTTACTCAAACCTTTATATTCTTTAAAGGTGATTGAGCGTTTTTTATTGAAATACAATGAATCCGTTTGAATCAAACCAAAGATTGAAAGGTCTTTGATATCAAAATGAAAGTCACATGCAACTGTCAAATCGATTGGAGCATAACAGGTAGGTTTAATTTTATCCTGTACTTCAACTTGTACCATGCAATCATTGTAATTACCATGTTTATCTTTTGCACGGAATACAACTGTTATTGATTTACCAACATCAGCACAACAGAACTCAACATATGGCCTAAACCACCAAACATTTTGTCCACAAGGTGCGCCATTATCCATTCTCCTTACAAGGAATGAATCGATATGACAATCATCATATGAACCATCGTCAAATGTTTTAGCATAAACATGGGTAGTACCGTAAATTGACAAAGCAACAACTGTTTCTTTATCACAAACAACTACAGGTGCAGTTTTATCCAATACGTGAACAGTCATAACATCTGAACTTGAATTGTAACACTGGTCATAAACTCTGTATTCAATTACATTGTCACCAACTGGAAGGACAACAACACCTCCATTTTTATTTGAAAGAATTCCACCGGGATAAACTACATCTACACGCACCGGACCACCGCAGCTATCAAAAACAACAGCAGGTGGAATGACTACAGTAGCTTGGCATTTATAACCGCCATCTGTGGTTGCATCAAAATCATAAGGAGCATGTACATAGGGTGCTTCACGATCTACAATTTCTAAAATCTGAATGCAAATACGTACGCGTTCAGTGTTACACCACCATTCCCGAATGGTCCACATACGCATGTATTTATGAACACAACCTATTATTCCAAGATCAATGTCTTCATAAGTTACAGCTATGTTGCAATAAATATCGCGAACAGGCCACAAATCAATTGTTTGTGTAGTTACCGGATTTTTAGTAACAGTATCTGTATATGTTGGAACTCCTGTATAGCTCGGGTGGGGATGGCCATTCTTATCGAGTGGGATTCTGCTATAATAAATATCTTTACAGGAAATCGGACAATTGTTAGCAAGTGTCCAGTTTTTTGGACAATTTACTTTTGCAGTATCAAACCTTCTTAAATAGGTTGTATCAGCACATACTGCTGATTTGTTGCCGCTCTTATCATAAGCAACATACTTCCTGATTACTTCCTTTATAACATTTGCATTACAAGTAATTGGAGTGATAATTTCATCTACTAAGACGACTTTATCAAATGCACAATTATCATAAGCATACGGTATGTAAGCTGATGCAACAAAACAAGGAATGGTATCCAAGGTGCATTCAATTACCGGTGGTAGCTTATCTTCAATTTTGGCATAACCCCAACAACGATTACCGGATATATTATCCGTTACTTCAACTTTCAATGTTTCACCAATGTACAAACCAGTTACTACAGGCGAACCTGGAATTAACTTGTCATACTTTAAAACACGAACACTGAATTGACCACCTCTACAACTTGTAAACGTATCATTCAGCATCATTGCCGGTGTAATTGTTGCCTGACAATTTTGATCCAGTGAAACCTGGATTAAACCATTACAAGCAAGTGAACATTGGGCGTTTAGTGAACTGGTATGAAGCGTCGAAACCAGCCACAAAAGGCAGATAGAAAATAATTGAAAACTTTTTAATCTGCGGAAGTCAAACGTAATATTCGTTTTCTCCATGAGATCCTCTATTTAATTGTTAAAAAATAAGTAATACGTAGTTAGTCCCCATGCAATGCGCACAGGTGAAAAAAATCCTTCAGAGAACCTGTATGAAAAGTTTATTAAAATATAATAAACCTAAATACAGAATAGAAGGTCTAGAATCATTGTTGGGTTGAGAAAAAAATACGCGCTAAAACGTATGCTTTAAAGAGAGGATCTTTATTATTTCTGGGGTTGGAAAGACAATTTCCACAACAAAGGTAGAAATTATATTCAAACTTACAACTATTTGTTAATTATTTTTTTTCAAGCAATTACAAATAGCTATTTGTTGTAATACAATGGCAAAGGTATTTGATAGCTATAGATTTTATATACCCAAATACGGTGATATTTAATATTATCAAATAATATAATGTATATTTATCTATTAATCAATTATTTATGATTAATAATTTTTAATCATGCGTTACCTTGCCTTGGGGTAAGCGTTTTTGGAATGAGAACCCCTTTTTACTGATTTAAATCATACTACTGGTGTTCATTGGCTATTCTATATAGATAATCTTCCCGTTGTAACTGTTTTGATTATCTCTGATAGAATAAATATAAGTTCCTGTTTGTGGCAATTCTTTTGATTCAAGTATGAATCCATTCGAACCTTTTTGAATCGCCAGCTTTCTATCAAGAACTAACTTTCCTGTTAGATCATATAAGTTAAATGTTCCGGTTTGTTCTGATTTTGAATTAAAGCCTATCCAAATCCTATCCTTAAATGGATTTGGATCAATTTGCCAATCTGTCAAAGGCTCATTGCTATCGAATACATCTCCATAATTCAAAATGACTTTTAACGGTACATCTGAACTGGGATAAATTTCATTTCTTTCCTGTATATTTAATTGTATACTATTTGAAATGGTATTCTTTTTTAGCGCCTTAAATACCAGACGGATTAGTTTACTAGCTTTGGTTGCTGACTTTGAATCGGAGTTTATCACAACAAAGCGTAGATTCTTGCCATCATATACATACTCATCCTGATGTAATGCCCTCCCAGTTTCTGCACTTAAAAATTCATCAATTCTATAAAGCTCTAAGGAGCTTGCATCCAAATTCAAAGCAATTTGTATTCCTTCAACTTCCATTTCTTTCTTTAATCGAATATCCAGTTGGATTAACTCCCCTTCTTGATACGCTTTGTTGTCAATAATTAAATCTGTATTTCGTAATCTGGATTCCAGTAATTGATAGGAATTAATACCACTGACATCTCCAACTTTTATAGCTTTAAAATTAACTACAGTATCCTGCCATCTGCCCTTCAATGAGATATTTTCGTCAATCAATTCTTCAAGAGGGTATTCCGGATCCCTAAATGCATAATTATCGCGAATAAATCTCCAGGATTTATTACCAGGTACCGCATTGACTTTACCTAAAATAATTTTACGCAACCAACTTATATCAGCTGTCGTAATTCTACTATTGTGATCTACATCTGCCGCGATCCATTCCAAGGGCGAACTGAATTCTTCAATGCCCAATATATGTCTTTGAATTTTAACAATGTCAAGGGTGCTTAAATCTTCAGGCCAATTCTTATCTGATTGTGGTTTGATGATATACTCTTGATTGGTGATAATATTATAAAATAAATAATTACCTAAATCATCGGTTTCTACTTGCTTGTTATAACCTTCCAAGAATACTTCAACCTCTTTCATGGCACCTTTAGTATGCGACTTGATGAGTCCACTTACTGTTCCAATTCTGACCGTTGTCGTACAATAGAAGTTAGGATCCCTTACATGCACCTTTGCCGTACAACTTCCAACATTTCCTGATGAATCTTTTACAAATACAGCAAAATCAAATGTATCTGGAATGGTTTGCAGATCCGCACATGTAATGTATTTAATGGTATCATTCGGGTTAGAAGCATTAAAGGAAATTTTTAACTGACTAGGAGTAGTACAGTTGTCTACATAACTATTAAGCAAACCCCGGGCAGTCAATTGAATGGTGTCGTTGGAGTTCATATCTAAAAACAATACCTTGCAACTAATGCGTGGGTTCTCAAGATCCAATACAATGATTGTTGTGGTATCCTTTATACTTCCACATGAATCTTTAGCTGTAAAAATGACATGCGTAGTTCCAACAGGATAAATTCCGCTTGCATTGGCACCTCCGTTATTGAATGAATTGGTAATCTTTGCATAACGGGCACAGCCACTTAAACTTGCTGCGACAAGATTTACATATTTATAACAAGAATCCGGTCCATTTGCAAAGGTCGTATCTCTTGCGACACTTAATTTAGACCTTTTTAAACTTACTGAAATAATCCGTTGGGTATCTTTTACTGTTTGTTTTGTACAGGCAGAATAAGCAGACCAAACTCTGTCGGTAATTTCACAGCTATCTGCAGTAAACTGAAGTTGTAGATCTGAATAACTAAAATACACAGTACCACAACTGTCTAATGGATCTTTTGGAAATCCCAACGCATTTGGATTATGGCTTACACATTCCGGGACTATCGTATCCCTTGGCCAAATAATATCAGATGGACTAAACCGATAATTATTTAATATACTGATAATCTGAGTACAACTGCTATCGGAACTGCCATCTGGATAAGTCAAATAAAATTTACGATATACTTCTCCGTTTTTACAACTATCTATTGCCAGGCTATCTCTAAAAGTACTTGCAATAGAATCCAAACAAGAAGTAACCACATAGTAGGCACCTGTTTCACCTAAATCAGTATAATCTACTGAACAAGATATAGTGATATCATTTGGACAACTCGGTGGTGCTACTGGATTTTTATCCTGGACATAAATTTGAATCATACAGAAATTCATATTTCCACTACAATCTGTTGCTTTCAAAACCAACATGATCGTATCCCGAATATCTTCACAACAAAAATGGACTTCATCGCTATACAAGGTATCTTGCGGGTAGCCACATGAAGCAGTCATTCTTCTAATTAATACGGTATCAATACAACAATTGTCTGTAACCAAGCCTCTGGAAGCAACCTGTTCAGCAGATAGTATTACCTGTCCTCTGGGGTCTAATGAAACTACCAATGCAGGGGGACACACCAACGATGGTGTAATCCGATCTTTTACCCACACATATGAAGTACAAGTATCTGAATTGCCACATGGATCAATTGCTATATAATTTAAACTGTGTTTCCCTGAATCAAGTAAAATGCTTTGGCCAGGTCTTAATAAAATACTACTATCCAATCGAACAACAAGTATCAACAAATTGGATGGACTGCATGCATCACTTGCTTTAAAAACAGGAATGGTGTAATTTACTTTACAACTTGCATACCCTGAAAATAAAATCGTATCTCTTGGGCAAATCACATCAGGCCTTGTTGTATCAGATACAAGTATTTCCTGCGTTTGCGAACGAATGGCTTGCGTACACCAATCCATCACAGACCAAAGTCTTCTGATTTTCATCATGCCACCACAAACTATTATTGAATCATCTGCATGCGTTACAATCAAATTACATAAATGACTTACTGTGTCACCAAACATCAACGGAACACCAGTTCCACTTAAATCAGGATTAGGACAGTACACGGTATCATTCGCTGGAAAACTAACACTGTCAACCGAAGCTTTCTTAAAATAAATATCCTGAATGCAACTATTTGTATTTCCATAGTTATCAATTGCAGTCCATTTTAAATGTACCACAGCAGAATAACGTGTATTCGAACAATCAAATAAACTTAACGTAAGATCATAATAACTATCAACATCTGGATCACAGTTATCAGAAATTTGCACAAAAGGTGTATAGTCAAATGTAAATGGGTCATTTGCGCATGAAATGGTATCAGCAATACATGTAATTACAGGCTTTAACTTATCCTCAACAAATATTTGAGTCCAGCACATCATGCCATTGGTTGTATCAATTACAGTTGCAGATAGTTTCTTACCTATGTCATTGCATGTAACAATATTGCTACTTGTTTGATTAATCAAGACTTTAAAATTAGCATAGGAAGGATAATAGCCTACCAGCAACATTTGAGGGGTTAATAATGCTTTGCCAAGTGAATCTAAGGAAATTTGCAAATTCCCTATGCAAGTTATAGCTTGTACATCGACAGATTGCACTGATAGTGGTTTTTCCAATCTGTCTGCTGAAGGCCAATCTTCTGGAATGGCCTTCAACTCTAAACAGAATAATAAACCGGAATAAATGAACAGTGTCCTAATACGTTGTACACTTTTCAAACATTTTGGGATGGGATTTATTAAAAATGTAGTTTTCATAATTTGCATTTATCAATTGACGAAAAACAACTATTATTCAGCAATTATTTTATAGTAATTTGAGAATGACTTATTCGAAATTTTTACCAGGTATACTCCTTTATTTAAAATATCTCTATCGTTAAACTCAATTGTCTCAAAAACATCCTGAATATTAAAATTCCGACTTTCAACACGGTTTCCTGTTACATCAAACAGTTCAATATATACTTCTGTGTTTTCAAAATGCTTCAAGCCAACAAATAATCGATCAGAGATTGGATTGGGATATAATGATACTTCTGCTTTTGTTTCAGCCAAATTATAATATAGATTATCAATGCGTATGGTAGTATTTATTCCATATACTTCATTTAAAAAATATTCATTCAACTTTAAATTTGCCTGACAATGTTGATTCTCGTTGTTTATTGGAATACGTATACTAAATTCAGGAGAAAACGGATTAACAGACGCATACGAAACCCGTACTGTATTTCCAGTAATTTGATAATTGGATTCATTAAAATCCTGTAGACTTGACTCCAATTTCGTCGCAAAGTCAGAACATAAATTTTTTACATCCAACTCAAACTGAAATCCATAAATCAATTCTTTCCACAAAGGAGAAATTTCTATAAAGCCTGGTGTCGTAACAACATTAAATCCTGTTGATGAAATATAATTTGTTTTAAAATTAGAGCTTTGATAACTTTGATTTACATCCCCCAATTTAATAGCAATAAAATCCAAATGCTGCATATCATTGCTGGCAATTTCCTTAATTTCCAAACTGGCATCCAATTCTTCAAATGGATCGTTTGGGCTTAAAAATTTGTAGTCCTTATTTACGAAATGATAGGTTTTGTGAGAAGGAAATTCTGTGACTCTTCCTAAAATTAAATTACGCATGTATGCTACATCTTTTGTTGATATTGACTTACTCAAATCGACATCTGCTGCGAGTAATTCTTCAACTTGCTCAAGTAATTCAATTCCCAAAATATGCCTTTGGATTTTAATGATATCAGCTGTAGAAATCCCTGAAGGATCTGGTTGACTAGAAACCATTCCTAATTTGAAAAATTTATTTGCTGGGATGTTGCTAAAAGAATAGTACCCATTTTTATCGGCTGCAACACCGTATGCCTTGCTATCTACAATTAAATTTGCTGATGCAGATTTAACAAGTTGATTGGTTTTTGTTTGCACCAATCCTGATATGCTAACATTCTGAAAACTGGTTGGGCACAAATTATTAACATCATCAATTACAATAAATGTTGTTACATTATTTACATTTCCTTCTAAATCCCATACATATAAATGGATATCGCGTTTACCAATACTATCGCAGGTAAAAATGCGCAGGGTGTCATTAATATCCAGAGAAAATGAAAATCGCAAATCAGATTCAGAAGTACAATTATCTGTACTTTTTAAATTAAAACTTCTTGCGGTAATTGATACCATAGGTCCGGCAGCCATTTGGATCAAACTGCTGGATAGTCCGAAAATCGCAGTTGCTGTTGGCGCTTTCCCATCGCGAACCTCGATGATGGTTTTTAATATACCTGTATTATGACATGAATCATTTGCATAAAAACAAATCAAATGTCTGCCTAATGGGTACATGCCACTGGCATTATTTCCATTTTGTTGAACATCAATTTGCCCATCCCCATTAAAATCAATTGTATAGTGTATGGTTAAATTGGATGTTGATCCGCAATCAGATGCAATAATATTTGGCAAGATTACTTGTCCAGGTTGACAAACAGGAGACTGAATAAAAACTAGTGTATCCACGAGTCCTATCAGTACAGGAGCAACGGTATCCATTATTTTAATTTCCTGGATATAAGAATAGTATCCATTCGCTGCAATGTTTGGATTCGGTTTAAGATTTGGATTGTATTGACACCAGTCAATTACATACCAATACCTTAAAATTTTAGCGCAAACACCGCCCCGGTCAAAATTGTATTTTTCATCTTTTTTGGATGTCTGAACACTTGCACAAGCATCTTCATTTATAATAGGTATGCCCGCATTTATTGTATCTGAATCTATGCGACATGCATATACAATTTTATGTTCTGGCCATTTGAGTTGATTTGGATCTAAACCATTAAATGTTATTGTTTTTAATACGGTAATAATTTGGGTACAGGAACTTTGTTGCCGATGAATATCTGTAGCTATAAATGTTCTTCTAATTTCACCAGAACCACATGCATCCAATTGATTGTCAATAATTGTATCAATTGATAACAATGCGCAATTATCACTTATAAAAGCACCCATTGTGAGTAGGACGCTGTCCAAATCTGCACCACAACTTACTGTTACATTATAAGGACAGGTTATATCAGGAGCAATTTTATCAAGTACAATTGCCTCAATCATGCAATCTACATAATGTCCACGATGCAAAGAATCTGAAACCGGACCATCACCCGGATAGACATCATAAACTCTTAGAATTACCCGGATACTGGATGAATCAACATCCTGACAACAAAAACGAATCAGATCATCAAAATGATTTGCCGGATTTCCTGGATTTGAACATGAATACCCGGATGGATTAAACATCCGTTTTATTTTGAAATAAACATGGCCACAATTATCAGTAGAACCCGCATCAAAAACAGTAGCTGGTATATCTGCAAAGCCAGGACTTGGTAAATTTATGGTTTGTTGTGGGTTGCAAACCAAATTGGGCACTGAAGCATCGTAAACTGTTACATAGGTAGAATCTCTTCCTGTCATGCCGCAATGATCAGTAACCGTATATACCACTTTGTAAACGCCTGTAGTAAAAAACAGGATTCCTCCATTGGTATTTAGAGCAGTAAAAACATTGGAAGTTGTATATGTAATTGATGTTGGACATGCACCTGAATAATTCACGCTTGCTGCAGGCATATTAAACAGGGTATCACATGCTTGAGGCCTCTTTATTTGAATGGTAATATCTGGAGGCGCCACCAATTGAAAATTCAAACTCGGCGTGCTGTTTGCACGTGCACTCGAACTGTCCAGACCCCAACAAACAAGGTAGGCAATCAGGACAGTCCGACAGGATGAATTTCTAAAAAAACAAAGCCAATAGGCTGCTAAAGAGTTTACGGTGCACATAAAATTGAAATTTGCTAAATCCAAAATCAAGTTGATCCGGTTGGGAAAACCGAAGCAACTTTATGTCTTACCTGAATGGTCAATGTAAAATTTGAGGAATAAACCTCTGTGTGTAAGTCTGGAATACAGGCTACCGTTATGGGATAAAATAAAACTGTATGGGTGGGATAAAAAGGGATGTTCAAATAAACTCGCTAATGGAATTCATTTCATATTACAAAATTATATAATGTTTATTAGTCTGTAATACAATTGCTTGGGTATTTTTAATATTTTTATTTCCTATATATAAAACTAGTTTACAATTAGCTCATTTTTAATTAGTTATTTCTTTTCGTGTTTATAAAATCCAATTCACCAAGGGCTTTTCATTATAGGACCTTTTGTGAAATTAGGTTAATCTCCTTTAAATTGGACCTATTTGAATGGGTGTTTTTACCATTGAGAATTCCCCGAACCAAGTAACCTGACACGCATATTTAATTTGATATCTAATTTATACGAAAAAACCTCTTCCCGATCAACGAGAAGAGGTTTATTATTAGTTAGTTAGAATTATGCTCTTTGTATAAAACTCGGAGCATACAAAAATGAGTTTACCCCAAAAAAAAAGCCCCCTCCCGATCACTCGAGAAGAGGCCATCCCAAAAACCGATTTAACTTTTTCTCAATCGTCGATAATATATCATCGCTAACTAAGAGGATTTTGGGAAAGTAGTGATCTTATTCGATCACTACCATCCTTTTAGTTGCTGTATGGTCAGCGGCATCTAACTGATAGTATAATACTCCAGTAGCGTTCAATTCTGATTTCTGTACTTTAACAGTATTCATTCCTTTTACGCCATTGAGTTCAAATACTCTCAATACCTTGCCGGTTACGTCATAGATACTCAATTTAGCAGCACCTGCTTGTGGAAGTCTGTAAGAGATTACAGTTTCTTTAGCAAATGGGTTCGGACTGTTTTGATACAATTCGAATACGCCACTTTCTACCACACCTTTTTCTGTACGTACGCCTAAGCTGATGTCTTTTGAGCTCAATTGAGCATCATAAGCTTCTGCTGTAGTTACATCACTTGTAATTGCTAACAAGCTTCCAATGTTTGATTGGCTACTTGCGCGGAATACAACTGTGAATAAGGTTGCATTTGCATCAACACTTTGAGCTACTTTGCTATCCCAGCTAGTAGTCAAAATACCTTTGCTTACTTGAGTTGTTCCAAAGTTTGACTCATCAACATTCAATGCACCTGCTTCGATTCCTTCGAATGCTAATGCCTGACGGTCGAATTTCAATGTAAACTGGTATCCAGCGATATTTGTAAAGTCACTTGATTTGAAAGCTACTTTATAAAGCTCACCAGCAACCGTTACGTTGTTGTCAACTTCTAAATGTAATTTACCATTATTTCTGCTGCTGCTTCCTGCAACGTTGTGGCCTCTGGCGTCAGTTGTTACATCACCCATTTTAACAGCTACAAAGTTTTCAGTTAAGTTTTCTTGAGCAGTAATAACCTGATTAGATTCTCTTGGTGCAATGAATGGATTGCTTCCGAAAACATACGCCTTAGGAATAAATGTCCATGATTGTACTTTAGAGAACGTGCTGTTAACACCTAAGATTAACTTTCTGATTTCAGAAACGTCTGCTGCAGTGATTGTGGCACTGTTGTTTACGTCTGCTGCAACCATTTTGTATCCGCTGTTTAAAGTCTCAATTCCAAGAATATGTCTTTGAATCTTAACGATATCCTTAGTGGATACTCCATTCAATGGATCGTCATTTCTGCTAGGTTTAACACGGTATGTATTAGGTTTCAAATCTCCGAATAAGTATTTACCATCGTTGCTGGTAATCATACTCTTCATCATATTTGAAGATACTAATAATTCAACATTAGATAATTCAGTCTGATCATCGTTTTCTGTTTTCAAGTCTCCAGTGATTCTACCGAATGATCCTGTATTAGGACAGATATCCTGATTGTCTTGTACTATGATTACTGTTTTGCAGTAGTCAGTATTTCCTTCTTCATCTTCTACCCACATTTGAACATCTACCAACAACTCGTCATTTGCTCCTGCTGCTACGAAATCGTCACAGCATATTGTAATGCTTGTTGCATTTGGATCTCCATTGAAATAGAATAATAAGTCATCTTGATCTGTACAGTTGTCATAGCTGCCTCTATCCAAATCTTTCGCCCAGATTGTTACGCACTTGCTCGCTGGCATTGGTACAGTAATTACTCCGGTCAAACAATATGGTGTTGGTGCTTTGCAATCTTTGATTTCAAATAATTGGCATAATGTACCAATGTTTCCGCAACCATCTTCTACAAACCAACAGATCTTATGGATACCAACTGGATAGTTACCACTTGCATCGAATGGATTGTTTTCATCGTCAGCAGCTGGGTTATGGTGGAATAATGGCGTACGACCTGCAGCAAACTCTTTACGAGTTAATGGACCTACTTTATAGTCATAGCCTGAATGAACTCCAATACCATCATTGAATAAATCAATTTTATAGTCATAGAATAACCAATCCAATGGGCTACAGTTATCAGTTGCATCAGCAGTTATGCTCAAGTGACCATAACAAATGTTGTCTGTTGCATTTTTAACTGCTGGTTCGCAGTCTCCTACGCTGATACTTACAACTGGTTTATCAGTGTCATGTACTTTTATAATCTGTAAATATTCCCAACGACCATTTTCTGGATCGATGCTTGGATCGTATTGACACCAGTCAATTACTGTCCAATGACGTAATACTTTGAAGCATGCATCTGGTTCGATTGTGAATATTTCATCCACATACTCGATACTGATTAATGCACAAAGATCATCTGCTCCGTTTTCTACAACAGGTCTTCCTAATAATGGATTGTCTGGGCTGATATCAGCTCCACAACCATCAATTGTAGTTGCCTGACCTGTACAGTTTCCTGGCCAGGTAATGTCATCATCAGGATCGCAATTGTCTGCTCCGTTGATATAGAATGGATCGCAATCAACAACCCAAATAATTTGAGTTCCTGTAACGCTGATACCATTTGGTCCACGAGCTACGATCGTACGGGTAATTTGACCCTGACCGCACTCTCTGTTATCATTTACACTGATGGTTGGTGTATTGCCGCATGCGCTTAATACGTATCCGTCAAATCCCCAAACCAATTCATATTTTCTGTCATAATGAGCTGTATCAAACAAGCTTCTGTAGTAATCACAAGCTCTGTTCCAAGCTGGTGGGTTTGATGGTGGTGCACCAGGTACATAACCTGGGTAACCAGTATAATCATTACGCACGCAGTATTTGTAACATACTAAGTCATTGGTAACTACTTTATGTCTTTGAGACAAGTCAGTAACTACACGACCGAATGTAGGATCGTTTGGATCGTCAATTTTGTCAACGTCAAACCAGAACCAGCAGCTTACCACGATATTTGGTGGTGGAACTACGGTAGGTACACTCTTATCTTGTACTTCAACTTCAACCATACAATCGCTGAAACGGTTGAATAATGGTCCACCTGGATTCATACGATTTGGTGCAATTGGGCCTGCGCCTGGATCGCGATCGTACACACGGAAAACAACCATTACTGTTTTACCAACATCTGAACAACAGAATTTAACATGGTCATCAAAATAAATTTGGTTACCATCTAATACTGAGTTGTCATCGCCATTGATACCAGAGCAGTTTGTTCCGTTATCAGCTTGATTTGCATTGCTACCGTTGTTCGTACCTCTTAAATGCTCCATACGGATTGCCTTGAAGAAGATATGAGGTGCACAGTTATCAAAACTTCCTTGATTAAATGATTCTGCAAATATTTTTGCAAAGTTTTCACCAGGAGATTGATTTCCATTGATGCTAACTACTGTTTTAGCTTCGCAAACAGCAATTGGAGGAACGTTATCAAATACGTTTAATGCAATTCTTTTCTTAGTTACGTTACCACAGCAGTCTTCAGCAATGATATAACCACTTTGGATTCCAACCGGCATGTTGATAACAACATATCCAGCATTTTCGTCACCCAAAACAGTACCATCTTCAACTTCAACTGTATAGTGAATTTCGTTTGAACAATTGTCTCTCAACCAGGCTGGTGGAACTTCCCAACGACCTGTACATGTCCAAACTTCCATATTAACGTTAACTGTATCTGGATACAGAATTTCTGGTCCAAAAGCATCAGCAACTTTAATGATTTGGTTATGACCACCTACTAAGCTGGTACACCAATCCAAAACAGTCCATTGTCTTAATACTTTATAACAACCTACTGGTCCTGCATCGCAACCTGGACGAGCCAAGTCAATAACGATATCTTTGTAAGTAACACCTAAGTTACGGCAGTTGATACCACCTGGGTATCCTGTACCTTGCCACATAACTACCTCATCTGGTCCCCAACAAACTGGATTATTTGCTCTCCAGCTTGGGTGTGCAGGGTAATACACTGGGTAAGGATTTGGGTGGCCTTGGTATGGACCTGAATCCAAACAATTCCAACCTAATACTCTAGGTAAACGCTCTCCAGCTAAGTCACCATTAGGACTTGGTAAGAAACCACCAGTTGCAAACCAATGTGCAGAGTCTAACAAGTAGCCATCAACACAATATGGGTATGACAAGTAGTGTGGCGTAACGTCTTTATCATAAATTTTCTCATTACAATTCAACATTGGATTTTCAATGTTGTCATAATTTAAAGGCACAACAGCATCTGTTAATAAACCTAAACCAACTGTAATTGTCTGAACGCAAGTAGCTTTATTGCCAGATGCATCAATAACAGTCCAAGTACGTCTAATAACCCGGTCGTTGCCAATTGCACAAGAACCTTGAGTTACATTGTCTTTATAAGAAATTGTATAGCTTCCGCAGTTTTCACGCACACCAGGTGTACCTGTAAAGAACGGAGTTGTTTCAGAATAACAAGGAACGCACGTATCTCTTGCACAAGTTAAAATTGGTGGTAATTTATCTTCTACTGTAGCATGTCCCCAGCAGCTGTTGCCAGTTTGTGGGTCACGAACTGTAATTTTTAATTCTCTTCCAATATCTTGGTTACCTACCTGAGATCCAGTTACATTAGGCTGACGATCGATGATGGTATTGGTAATCCAATCACGAATCTCTACAGTATAATCATTGTAGCAACGGTATGGGCCACCGGATAATACTTCATCAGCACCAATTGTAGCAAAGCAGTTTTCATCCAAGCTCACTTGAATTTCATCATGACATGCTAAAGCTGTAACTGTATTTGGATAAGGAATAACGCACACTTCAAAATTACATACAGTACGGTTATTTGAAGCATCAACTGCCTCATAACATAATGAACGACAACCAATTGGGAAATAAGATCCAGGACCGTAAGGCTGTCCACAAGTTTGAATAACTGGAACCATACCTAATCCTGCTGGATCGATTCTTGAATACAATACCTCACCTGGGAATCCAAATGGACTACAAGCAATACCGAAGTTAGCTCCTGCTAAGTTAACAGAAATAACACCGACACTACCTGCTGGAGAATTGTGAACTGGATTGATTGCAATGATACTATCTTGGAATGTACCAACACAAGTACCAAAACCAGGTAAGTTCATACTCATACCAGAGTTGATCGTACCTAAGATACCAAAACCTCTGATCTCACCAGGATTCAATAAGATACCCCCATTGCCACTTGCAGTTTGAGTTATATTGCTCGCATTACAAATAGGGCCTTGGCGTGTACCAGCTGCTGGCTTAGCCAAATAGATAGTATCTTTTTGGAATGCAGCACCATTCGTCCAAGCATAGGTACGAACTGAGTCAGCTGGACCAGTAGTTTTTAAAAGAGTCCAAGCAGACTTAGGCATGTTGTTTAAGCAAGTTTGCCCTGCTGCTGGCCAACCACCTGTAGGAGCTGCTCTCCAAGATGTATTTGCAGTATTACGGGTATAAACCTCGAATGTACCAGCTGTAGTATTGGCACCACTGGTAAATGCACTTGCAAAACCGCGGATATACATTGGACAGTTACTCTTATTTCTAATATCAAAGAAATAACCACCGGAGTCACCACAAGCGTTGATCCCGCAGAAATTCTGACCATAAGAGTTACAACCGATAAGACCTACGTTTTGACCGAATACCAATGGATAAGGACAGTTGTCCATCGCCATAAACATCGGAGCATTCCAAGCCACTTCGCATTCGCCAGGACCTGCGTTTAAGTTAACACGGCCGCCTTTAGGACAAGCTGGGTTAAATACCGGAGGTTCTGTATCTGCGATCACGATGGTTTGAGAAGCTGTATCATCGACGCTCCCTGCACGAGTTCTCCAGTACAATCTGGTTGTACCAGCTTGACCGATTACTACGCCACCAGGAGGACAAGGTATAAAACCTGACAAAGAACTAAAACATGTTGCACTAACTGGAGTTAGACTGTATTCCGTACGAACTGGCTGCGTTGGAGCACAACCTGTAGAAGCAATACATTGTATAGGTGCAGGAGAACAAGATCCTGGAGCTAAAGGAAGTATAATTGGTGTAGGTGAACCTACAATGTTTGCTGCTTGCTCGAATATTACGTTACCAGTAACAAACGTTCCTGCATTTCCAGCCCAGGTATCATAACCAACCATGGTCCAGGTACCATTCAAATTTGCTACATCACCAATACGATCTCCAGCAACTGTTGTACTGGTAAGGTCGTTTAATGAGCAAAATTGTGGATTAAAATCAGTACTACAACCAACTCCATTTCTTGAAGACCAAGAACTAGAACCAATTTGGGCATCTGGTTTGTAAGGATTTGCATTTAAGAAAAAGCCTGCATCTGTTGCTGATTGCAAAGCGGTATCATTAAAATTGAAGGTATGTGTACCTCCCGCAATCCAACCAGAACCGGTGAATAGTGAAATTCTTCTACCACCTGGTGCCTGAAGGCCGTAATAAACGTCCGTCTGCCAGTCCATGGTATAAGTTAAAGTAACTCTTGCCAATCGGTGGCAATTAGTTAAACCAGAAGCCGTGGTTGTGGACTTCATGGCAGCCGCAAACGTACATGTGTTATCATTAACGGTAAAACCGCCTGGAAATGTAAACGTCTGAGCTTGCACATTCAATCCCCAACAAGCTACCATAAGTAGCAAGCCGATCCGGGGGAATTTTGAAATTAATGTCAAGACATCTTTCATGAGATATTGTTTTTAAGATTTTTTAAATTGATTATTGACAGCCATTTTTTGATTAACGTTTCAGGAGGTTAACCACATATTTGTATTCATCCGGCCAAATTCCAGCATAAAAGCTGTTGATACTTTGGTTGGTAGTATACCCTACATTGGTGTCAAAAAATACTTCCGTCAAACAAGATGACGTAGAAATGCTCGCATTGGATTGAGCTATCTCGCGAAGGCGGGATAATATCCGAGCACGTAACATAAAAGACTGTGGATCACCCACGTTCAAGGCACCTGACTTATAGGATTGATAAGTCTGGAATTCCTGATCGATCGTGTTGATCGCACTAACCCGGTCTTTTAACGTTGGAAATGGCAAAGGGGCATTCGCCAAGTTCACTGTTTGACCTATTGAAGAAAATTGAAAAGCAAGGATAAATAAAAGAATAAAGCCTGCAGATCCAACTTTTTCCAAAAGTCTCAAATTCGTTCTTTTCATGAGAATTAGTTTTGGTTATTAAGTTAAAAAAATCTTTATCAAAAAAGTCTTGAAGCATACTACTATGCATCAAAACCCTTATGGTTTCAAATCAGCTCATCAGATTGCTCTCACAATCAAATGATCATTTAAATACAACAACATGATTTACCAATGCCATTTACAGCCTGATTAAAATCACATCATTAAATAAAGACTTATACTAGTGGGGATTGCTTCGTCCGTGTAGATTAAGTCTTGAGTTTGGTTTATTTATAATTCATCACAACCCACAACAGGGCAGTGAATGCACAAAGATAGAAATCGACACATAGCTAGCATTACCAATAAAATGGTAATTTTCATATTCGATTTATATTTAATACGTAAAATTTTAACTTACTTTTAAGAAACATTTAATATTCCGGCTCGTCTTCCAACAAATCGATAAAGATTTCAAGGTTAGTGCCTTCTGGGATTGCACTTGGAATTTTGGAAGAGATGTTGGCAATTTTTGATGGAATAAACACCATGGCTTTGCTTCCTTTTGGAATTTCCAATAACCCTTCTTCAATTCCTATATTTAAAGCAAAAGCTCCTACAATGATCTTTTCAGGGATTCCTCTTGAGTAAGATTCTTCAACGAGTCCCAATTTCGCATGATGAGCATAATAATGAAACCGAACCTTCTCCCCTAGTACGGGTTTTAAACCGTTTCCTGGTTTTAAAATTACCACCTTCACATTACTTTTTGTATAACTGGTATAGCCTAATTTGTTTCCTTCTTCGATGTCCTTTAAATAGAGACCAAAATTAGTTTCTACTGCCCTGCGGGTTCCTTCCCAAATCTCTTTATCTTTTTCAAGTTTTTCCAGTCGTTTCTTTTCAGCTTCTTCGACGACTTTTAATGGTTTAATATCCAATATCGAAAGCTTCCAAGTTATTTCTTTTGTTTTTAAACTGTCTTCTGGTTTATACATGCCGGTTTTGTCTATAATGATACTATCTCCTTTAGAAACATAATAAAATACCTCAGCAATCGGAAAAAACTTGTCAATGGGTACTTTTTTAGTTCCTACCAGCAAACTGTCCTTTGGTTCTAAGAGTTTTTTCATAGTTCGGCCTAAATCCTGAGATCGCCGTTCCAATACACCCCCTACATAGAGTTCTGCATTAAAAAATAAAACTTCACCTGGTTTTACCACAGGCGTTTTCTCATTTCGAGCCCAAAAAAAATGGTAGCCATGATCTGTTGTACCCTCTTTCAAATCGGAGTAGTCATTTTTGCAGGACTGACCTAGAGTCAAGGTCATGAACCCACCAAAAATCAAGTATAATAAATCCAATCTCATGTGTTTTCTTTACTTTAAAATATCCTTATTGTTGACCCAATAAATATGCTTTCAAATTTGAATTATTAAATCCTGCAAGCATTAGATCATATGGACCACTTTTGACAAATCGCAATTTGCGTAAGTCTTGGGTCAATTTTAAACCGGTTTGTTTTGATGGTACGTGTTTAAAATTTCCTTTAGCATCATTTAATAAAATGCCGCCAACACCAGCGTCGCTTCGGGTGGTTTCAATTTCCCGATTGTAATAATTTCCACCATAAATTATATCCTTGTAACCATCCTTATTTACATCGTACACTATAAAATCATAAATCGGGGCAATCTGATCCATATTATTAAAGGGTTTAAACGAAAACGCATTGCCTTCATTAATAAATATACCAGAATGGAATTCCGTAACATCCTTAATAATTGCACCTTCTTTCATGCCTTCTAAAATATCATCAATTGAATGCGATGCAAATTCATTGTAGGTTTTATATTTTTCTTTTATAAAAGGCATTTGCTCGCTACTACATTGTCTGCCTCGTACCGGATAATATTTTCCATCCCGATCATAAGAACCCAGGTAAATATCCCAGCTTCCATTATCATCAAAGTCCTTTAAAAAAACCTTAAATGGTTTTTCAATGCTTGCCTTAAATTTAGTATTCATTCCCAGGTTACCAGCTATTAAATCCTGATCACCATCGCCATCAACATCTTCTGATACAATTACATTCCACCAACCTCTTAAATTCTCCAATCCAAATTTAGAAGTTTCGTTTTTAAATTTTCCAGCTTCATTAACAAATATCATTGGACTCATCCATTCGCCTACAACTACTAAATCAAGATCCCGATCTTTATCCAAATCAACAAATGTCGCACTTGATATCATCCCAATTGCGGTTGACATTTCAGGACACGCCTCTTTCGTTCGATCAACAAATTTTCCTTTGTCATTAATCAATATAGCAGAACGTTCAGATTTTCCATAATATCCTGGAACCTGTCTTCCCCCAATAAACAAATCCTGATCACCATCTCCATCAATATCTGCTGCACGGACGACCCCTTTGCTAAATGTTAGTGCAGGAATCCGATTGGATCCATCGCTAAATTTACCCCCACCTTCATTTATATAAAGTCTGTCTTTATAAAGCGGTGAACCAACTGCAAATTCATTGGATCCACTTGCAACATATAAATCCATGTCCCGATCACTATCTGCATCAAAGAAAATTGCATCAATGTCTTCAGATGATTTATGGGCGTTCCAGGGATTTGAAGCAGATGGCAAAAATGTACCATCAACTTGCTGAATATACAATACACCACTTGTACCGGCACAACCCCCTATATAGATATCATCATTCCCGTCTCCTGTAACATCAGCTGTTGCTATACAAGGACCTAAGGTTGACATCTTGTGTGGAATTAATATTTCTGTTTTGTAATCGTCAAAATAATTTTCCTTCGTTTGGATATTTCCTATCAATTCTTGAGTAACATCTTTTGTAAATGCAATTCCAGTTAATTCAAACAATTGATTGCTTGCTACATCATTTGCATCCTTTTCTTTTAAAGTCAATGTCTGATTGCATTTTACATTTAATTTTCGTACAATTTTACCTGAAGGCCATCGTACTATTAATGAATCAACTTTACTTATTGAACCTAAGCCAAAATGTATAATGGGTTCTGAAGTTGACATATAACCGCGAGCATTGGATAATTCCAGCATTTGCATTTTTCCTTCATCATAATATATGGCAGCACGAGCGCCAAAAGAACGGTAATTTGATTCTGGACCTTCTAAATTCAATCGAAGGTAATTTGCTGCCTTTTTATCACTGGTTGTATTCTTGTACAAAAAAGCGTTATCACTTATATTGTTTACTATGAGATCCAAATCTCCATCATTATCTAAATCTGCATAGGAAGCTCCATTTGAAAAACTCTTCTGAGCCATACCCCAATCATCTATTACATTTTTAAATTTTAAATCACCTACATTGCGATACATGTAATTGATAATTTTTTCCGAAGGTGCTTTTTTAACTAATTCAAGCGTGCTTTTAATAGAATCAAAAGGCCTTTCAAACATTGCCTGATAATCCCGATTTCTAACATCTCTCATTAACCCATTGGTAATAAATAAATCCTTTGCTCCGTCATTATCATAATCTGCCAAC
This sequence comes from Saprospiraceae bacterium, assembly GCA_016712145.1. NCBI lineage: Bacteria > Pseudomonadati > Bacteroidota > Saprospiria > Saprospirales > Saprospiraceae > Saprospiraceae bacterium. The sequence goes on along the minus strand of JADJRO010000003.1, from coordinate 501,975 downwards.
AAAACGGACCAACTCCAATCTGTTTTTGAAATACCCGCTAATTGAGCGATTTCACTAAAAGAACCAATACCTTGATTTAGTTGGAGAGAATTAAACATATACTGATAATGAAAACCGAGCTCTACATTTTTCCAAAACTTAGGAATATCCATTCCAGCCATATTCGTTTTATTTCGAAACCGGTCTTCCGCAACCATATCTACTGAAAAAATATCTAATAATCCATCATCATTAAAATCTGCAACATCACAACCCATACTGAATAAAGAAAAATGGTTCATTGCCGATTTTGCTACATCTCTAAATGTTCCATTCTTTAAATTTAAAAACAAGAAATCAGGCTCTTTATAATCAACTGTAACATATAAATCCGGATACCCATCATTATTAACATCGCTGGCTACTGCACTAAGAGCATATCCTAATGTAAATACACCTGCCTCTTTAGTAACATCTGTAAAATGAAAATTATCATTTCTATACAACTTACATGAATGATTGGCTTCCCATAATTTTGAAGAAAGTCTTCTTAAAACAATGTTTGGTGGTTGATTCACTTGAAACATATCCAAATCACCGTCTAAATCATAGTCAAAAAAAGTTGCACTAATTGTATATGTAGTATCGCTTAATCCAAATTCACGAGCACGCTCTGAAAACGTGTTGTTTTTGTTATTTATATACAATTTATTTCTTCGCAATTCAGCTTCTTCCAATAAAAAGCAACTAATATAAATATCATCCCATCCATCACCATTTACATCTGCTACCGTAGCACCTGTGGTCCATTCAGGACCTCCTTCAATGCCGGCTTTTTTTGATATATCCTCAAATTTAAAATCTCCTTTATTTAAATATAACTTTTCAGGGCCTTGATTTGATACAAGTAAAACATCCATCAAGCCATCTTTATCGATATCAAGTACAGCACTTCCAGCTCCTTGATAGATTCCATCGTAATAGTAATAATTTAGCCGCTCTGTCTCTTGAATTGTATTTTCAAATTTAATACCTGTTTCTTTCGAATCCATTAATTTATAAACCGAACCTACTTCAACCGCGGAATCTTTTGATTTATTACAGCTAATAAATCCAATTACACTAAAAAAGAAAATTTGAAAATTTAATTTATTCATCTTTTGATCTTAAAACTTACAAAAATATATACTACCAAATCCATCCGGTATTAATAAAAAGTTAAAATGCGAAATTTGTTTAACCATTAATAAATGAAAATTTTATTTGCTTGCATCTTTTGATTATTGTTAGCAACTAACAATACAGGAGAATTACCAAGTAATATTAATCGCATTTCTCTTAAATCATTATTGAGAAGTAAGCCTGTCTTATTACTTGGAACGGATTCCAATTTCAAATTGCCTTTATTTAACAATATACCTCCAACACCTGCATCACTTCGTGTTGTCTCAACCTCTCGGTTGTGATAATTACCGCCATATATAATTTCAATGTTTTTATCTCGGTTTAAATCAAGTAAACCGAAACTATAAATTGGAGCAATCTGTGCATAATTTGGAAATGCTTGAAACTCAAAATGGTCTCCTTTATTTACAAATACACCGGATCGAAATTCGTATACTTTTTTAATAACTGCATCATCTAACTTTCCTTCCAAAACCTGGTCGATAGATGCTAATGCAAATTCATTATACGTCCTAAATTTATCTTTTATAAATGGCATTTGTTCAGATGAACATTGCCGACCTCTTACTGGATATACTTTGCCATCTTTGTCAAAACTTCCCAGATAGGTATCATGGGTTCCGTTCTTATCAAAGTCACCTAAATACACATGGAAGGGTTTTTCTAAGGATGCTTTAAATTTAGAATTCAAACCTAAATTACCTCCTAGCAAATCAATGTCGCCATCCTGATCGATATCCACATATGCCAATGTATTCCACCATCCCTCAGATTGATCTGTTTTCCAATCCTTTGATTTATTAGTTAATTTACCTCCATCATTTATTAAAATAGTAAGAGGCATCCATTCACCAACTATTGCTAAATCTAAATCTCTATCATTATCCAAATCCAACCACCAAGCATCCGTTACCATTCCAAATGAGCCAGCCAATTCGCTGCAAATTCGTTCTGTTTGGTCCTGAAAAACTCCTCTTTCATTAATTAAGATGTAACTTCTTGTTGATAATCCATACTTCATAGGAACTTGTCGCCCGCCAACAAATAAATCCAGGTCTCCATCTCCATCAAAATCGCCACTTTTAGCAACGGATTTACTATTGAGCATTGGCGGCAAATTTTTTGTTGCATCCTGATAGGCTCCTTTTCCATTATTTAAATACAAGTGATCCTGATAAAGCTGGGAATTTTCTTCAAATTCATTGCTGCCAGAAACCACATAAAGATCCTGATCCCCATCACCATCTGCATCAAAAAACAAGGCATCCAAATCTTCTTGTGCTTTATGCAAAGTCCAGGGTTCTTTTGAATTTAGGTCAAAAGCCTGCATGTCATTTTGCAAAAATAACTGACCACTTTTCCCTGCAGCGCCTCCTAAATAAAAATCATCCTTACCATCACCATTTACATCAGCAGTTGCCAAACAAGGTCCTAAAGTGGACATTTTATGAGGAATTAAAACTTCTTTTTGAAAATCATCGTATTCATTATCCTGATAGCTGATTCCTGGAACACATTGCTCTGTAATTTCCTCAGAAAATACATTTTTTGTAGAAAAATCCAATTGCTCAATTTTATTTTGATTTGCTTCAGTATATTTTATAACCATACGTTGATTTACATTTACATCTTTAAACTCTTGATGTGTTCCATCCGGCCATCTCAGTATAATGGAATCAATTTTAGAATCAGCGGCCAGACCAAAATGAAATAAAGGTTCAGAAGTTGACATATAACCTCGTACGTTGGTCATCTCCAACATTTGAAAATGATCCTTTATAAATAGTTTAACGCGGGCACCAAAACCATCTTTATTACCTGATGGCCCTTCCAATTTAATTTGAAAATAATTCTGCAATTTCAGATCTGATGTTTTATTGCGATATACAAAAGCAACATCATTCATATTGTTAACTATTAAATCCAAATCGCCGTCGTTATCTAGATCTGCACTTGATGCTCCCTGGGAAAATGACAATTGGTTTACATTCCAGGAATCAGTAACATTTTTAAATACTAGATCCCCGGTATTTGAATACATATAATTTTTAATCCGGTATGAAGGAGCCATATTGATCATTTCCATGACAGATCCTTTTTTTGCATTTTTCGGATTCATACTAGAAATATCTCCACCCAATTTTTCAAACCACTTTGTATTAAAATCTTTATTTCGAACGTCCCTTAAAAGTCCATTTGTTATAAATGCATCCTTAGTTCCATCATTATTAAAATCAGTTAGTAAGGTTGTCCAACTCCAGTCTGTATTTGAAATACCAGACATCAATGCAATTTCACTAAATAAGCCATTGCCTTGATTTAATTGGAATGAATTATACATGTATTGATACTGATAACCATGTTTAACAAGATCCCAGAATTTTTTAGGATTCATTCCACTCATATTGGTCTTATTCCGATAATGGTCTTCTGCAACCATATCCACAACAATCAAATCCAACCATCCGTCATTATTCATATCTGCAATATCACCTCCCATACTAAAGGTACTCATGTGTTTTAGGCTGATACTTGTGATATCTTTAAAAGTACCATCTTGATTATTTAGAAATAAAATATCAGGATGATCAAAATCATTTGCCACATAAATATCCGGATAGCCATCATTTGATACATCTCCAATCATCACACTTAGTCCATAATCATAATTTGTTACATCTGCTTTCTTAGTGATATCAATAAAACGGCCATTAACATTTTCAAAAAGATGGTCTGTATATTGAAAATCTACTTTACCCGTCATTTCAAATTTATACTTCCGGCTATTTGGAGGTTGATTGACCACATATAAATCCAAATCCCCATCTAAATCAAAATCAAAAAAACTTGCGTGTGCTGTATAGCCAGCATCATCAATTCCATATTCTTTTGCTCGCTCTGTAAACGTGTTGTCTTTATTGTTGATATACAATCGATTCGTTCGGTATTCCTTTATATCCGATAATCGGCATGAAATGTAGATATCCTGGAACCCATCCCCATTGACATCGGCTACGGTTACTCCGTTAGACCATTCCATTCCACCTTCAATACCTGCTTTCTTTGAGATGTCTTCAAACTGAAAATTTCCTTTGTTTAAATATAATTTTTCAGGACCCTGATTTGATACAAAAAATAAATCCTGCAAGCCATCATTATTGACATCAATAATGCCGGTGCCTGCCCCTTCATAGAATTCATCGTAATAAAAATAATTAAAACTATCGTATTCTACAATATCATTCCTAAACAAAACGCCCGTTTTTGAAGAATCCATTAGTTCGAAAACTACTTGATCAGTTTTTTGATCTGCCTGAGTATTCTTTGTTGTGCAATCAGTCAGTAAAAACGATAGCCCAATTCCAATAATCAATTGAAACGATCTTTTATAAAAATTTAAAACAGTATCGTACGTCCACTTAAGCATATTAAAATCCATGTTTATTTCAGTTGAATTCAATTTATTTTGAATTCTCATTGTTTGAATTATTTTTTAACAATAAATCCAGTTTATTAATGACATGCCGGCCTATATTTCGTCCTTGAATCAATCCTTCGTTGATACCAAACTCATAATGAATGCCTCCATAAAAACGACTTCTGGAAGCTTCTTGCGCAGCATTTGAAATAGAATTAAAAGATCTTACATCAAATCCCCAACGAACAATGGTTGAATCCTCAAATGGTTTGTCACCAAAAAAATGAATTAATATTTCTGAAGCAGCTCCTGAAATTACACTGTGACCACTGGTATATTCAGGAAACGGAGGAGTTTGAATGAATGGAGTCCATTTTGGATCAATGTATCGATTGATGTAAGTAATTGGACGTATGAGTTGGCAAGTATATTTTACATTCCAACAACTTATAATGCCATCAAATATACCCAGACAAACGTGTGCATAAATTTTTGAGGATTCGTGCAGATTTAAATTATTTTTTTTGCAAAACTCTTTGGTAATGTTTAACCAATGACCCGGTGGATTGATCCGATGCGTAAAATAGGTATTGTGCCCAGTAGTAAAATATTCATTTGGATTGTCATCCCAGTATTTTGCTAATAATTGAAATTCTTTATTTTTTAAATTATTGGTATCGTACACTGCTTTAGCATATTTATAAAAGAGTGAATTTTTATCTTTATTAAATGTTGGCGGTGCTGGTGGAAAAAATTGATTAATAGAATCTAATAAAATATATCGCAAGGATTTCCAATTGGGCTCAAGTGCTTTATCATAATTTGGAGGTGTGATGGTCCAGGTACTGTCTGAAATTGGGATTGTATATTGTGCAGCAGATTTAACGAAGGCATAATTATCTTTTGAAATCCAGGCTTTTACTTGTTTTGCAATAAACTCAGCATACTGTTCTGATTTTTGTCGAATTTCTATTGGCACATTCTTGATTTTTAGATCAAATCTGGCCGATACTGAATCCATCAAGTATTCACTAAAAACCATCCCCTTTGCAACAATGCAAAAACTTTTTAGGGCAGCCAAAGGATATGAAATTCCTGATGTATCAAAATCAGGTTTTGGATTCCATTCCTTTGAAATATACTTCATAAAAGAACGCCCAGAACCATTTTCCATTACTTCATAACATGTGATATAAGGATAAACAAATACACGACTAGCTACAGGAGGAGAATAGATATCCTCCATGGTTATATCCAATAATTTATCTGTACAATAATGAATAAAAGTTTCATCAATTGTAGCAGATTGCTCTTTGTGAGTGCAAGCTCCAAGTGCAGTTATTAAAATAATAAATAATAATTTATTCATCCCATTAATTATTTCTGATTTTTAATAACTTGGTTTTACCATTGTTTTCAGTAACCAATATGCTATTTGAATCTGCTACTTTAATAAATTTCATTCTGCGTAAATTTCCCGGAACATAAAAACCAGTATTCGAAACTGGCATCGGTTGAAAAGAAGCAACTGATTCCTGGTTCTTTTGAAGTAATAGGCAGCCAACAGAAGCATCATAACGCCCAAAATCAACGTCCGTATCATAAAAATTACCGCAAGTGAGCAGGTCCTTTTTTCCATCTTTGTCAACATCCCGGATAATAATTCCTTTGACCATAGAAACCTGAGCTTCCGCTGGCAATAATTGCTTTTTAAATTTACCTGATTCATTCCAAAAAATGCAACTCGACATTTCATAGGCCTTTAAGTGATAGGCTTTTTGCAATTTATCTTCTGCAATAACTTTATTCATTGGTGTGATTCCATAACTGGCATATCTCAAATATTTTTTACGAAGCGAGGTCATTTGTTCAAGCAAACGATCTCTGGAAACCACAGGATAAGAAGTTCCTAAAACATAGGTACTTAAAATAGCATCCATGGTTTTGCTGTTATCAAAATCAGCCGCAAATACTTCGACCGGTTCAGAATCAGTTGCTTTAAATTTTGAATTGCGTCCTAAATTACCCGCAACCAAATCAAGATCACCATCTCCATCTAAATCATCAACCTGCAAACTTTGCCACCATCCTTCCGTTCCATTTAAATTGAACTCTTTTGTTTTGTTTTCAAATCCAGTTCCTGTATTGATCCAAACTGTTATTGGCATCCATTCTCCACAAACGACCAAATCCAATTTTCCATCGCCGTTCAGGTCACAGGTAACGGCATCCTTAATGATGCCAAATAAAGTATCTTTATTAAACCAGGATTTTGTTTCATTAGTAAAACTTCCTCCTTTATTAATTAATAAAAAGGATTGTTCAGCAAAAGGATATGCTGCAGGTGATACGCTTCCTCCAACAAATAAATCTTGTTTACCGTCTCCATTTGCGTCAAAAGCGATTACGATAGATCCATTCTGAAATTCTTGTGGGATGAGTCCATCTGATTTGGAAAAATTGCCTTTGCCATCATTTAAATACAAACGATCCTGATACATTTTATTTCCTTTGTCCCACAAATAGCCACCACTGACCACATACAAATCCAAATCCTGGTCCTGATCTATATCAATAAATGCAGCAGATACATCTTCATAACTTGAATCGGTTTTGAATGCAGTTTGGGTGGATAATTTAAATGAACCTTCCTTTTGAAAATACATGACACTTTCCTGTCCTACAGCTCCTCCTAAAAAAACATCATCAGTACCATCCTTATTTACATCAGCAATAGCCAGAGCCGGACCCTCCGTTGAATTTTTTAAATGGATGATTGGCTCTCTCTTAAAATCTGTAAAGTAGTCTTCACGATGGACAAAATTGATACCTGCATCGTATGCTTCAATAAACCGAGCCGTTTGGTCTTGTTTGTTTTTTGAATCCTGGATAACCGTTCCATCTTTACTATCTAATGTATTGATTGCGTTTATTTGGATTGTATTGTAACGTTTCTTTATTCCGTCTGGCCAATGTACTTCTACAAAATCAACTTTTGCGATGTCCTTTAAGCCAAAGTGTATTATCGGGTCAACAGATGACATAAATCCGCGAACTGGATTAACATATCTAAATTGTTGTTTTCCACCAGCTGACTGCAACATCACTTTTGCACCTATTCCCCCTGTATTTTTTCCTGATCCTTTTAATTTGATTTTCAAAAAATTATGCTTGAATTTTTGAGCGGCTTTATTTTCCAATACAAAAGCATGATCATTAATATTATTTGTGACAATATCCAAGTCACCATCATTATCAAGATCGACATAAGCTGCTCCATTAGAGTAGGAATCCGGACCGGCATTCCATTCATCACTAACCTTTGAAAAATTCAAATTACCATTGTTCTTGTAAAAGTAATTTTGGATTTTTCCTTCAGGACAGACTTTTTTCCATTCCGGAAATGAAATTGCACCGCGACCACCTGTTGCTTTCATCAATGAATCGAGTGTGAATTTCTTATAATCCATATTGGTTACATACCTGCGATACCCATTGGTAATGTAAAGATCTTCAAACCCATCGTTGTCATAATCTGCAGCAATGGGAGCCCATGACCAGTCCGTATGTTCAACATTCAACAAAAAAGAAATATCACTATATGACTTGTTTCCATTATTTAAATGGATACAATTTTTTGAAAATTGCGCTTGTAAATCATACTTTACCATTTTATAGAAACGATCATAGTTCTGATCGTCCATTAAGGTTTTCTGGCGCAAATTATCCTCTGGCTTCATGTCGACGGTCATCAAATCAAAATTGCCATCGTTATTTAAATCAAAAATTTCTGAACCCATCGATGAGTGTGATTGATGGCTGAAATATTTTTCAAATGATTTTGTGAAGGTGTGATTTTTATTATTGATAAATAAGACATCCGGTTGAAGGTAATCATTGCATACATACAAATCCGGATAACCATCTTGATTTGCATCCAGAACACATAGACTTAAACCAAACGCTACATGCCCAATCCCGGCTTTTAAAGAAATGTCCTTAAAATTGCCATTGCCTAAGTTTTCATAAAGTCGATTACTAATATAGGTTCGACTTGTATCTTCTGGTAAATAATACCTGCCTTTTTCATCTTGATAAATATAAATATTATTGATATCCTGCCAACTCACTGGATGGTTTACCATAAATACATCCAGATCATTGTCCAGATCCATATCAAAGAAATAAGTTTGCGTACAAAAACTCTGATCATTCAGATGGTATTCCGGGGCGCGATTCGTAAAAGTTAAATTACCGTTATTGATGTAAGCAATATTTTCTCTATAAATGGGGTCAAATAAACCACTCTTACTTACAAAAATATCTAATAGGCCATCCCCATTTAAATCAACCATAGAAATACCGGTTTTAATACCAAGCCCACCGTCAACACCAGCCTCTTGGGTAATGTCTTTAAATTTAAAATTGCCCAGATTCAAATACAGTTTACAAAAACCCATAGTCGAACTAAAATACAGATCGGCAAGGCCATCTTGATTGATATCTCCAACGGCTACTCCACCTCCATTGTAGAAATACTCATAATTAAACATATTAATTTCATTTCCATCTTCCACATAATTGATGAAATTGATATTGGTTTGCGAGGAATCTCGAAACACAAACAATGGATCTGAAGTAACTTTTTTAAATTCAGATGATTTAGAACAGCTGAGATGGAAAGAACAAACAATTAATAATAGCAAGTAGCTTCCATAGCTTTTGAAATCATTGAATATAATGGGAAGATTTAGCATTAGGAATAGGTTCAATTCAGATTTATGAGATCCAGGTTAATTAATTTAATAAATTCATTATCTGGAACATGCATTTAAATAATTATTCAGAATCCCCTAATTCATGCGGCATCTATTATTTAAATCCTGTATTTAAACAGATATGATGAATTTATTTAATATCAGGTTTAAAAAACAAAAGCCTACCTTAAGGCAAGCTTTTTATGGAGATGCAAAATTATTTATAAAATCTGAAATTCCTTACTTCTTTTCTTCCATTGTTGGAACTGCTTCTGGTTCTGATTTACTCATACCTTCATCCATTTTGGGAGCTTTAGGCTTGGCCCTGTACAATTCGAAGGCAAGTGTAAGTTCATGAGACCCATTATTAAAGTTTTGAAATTCCAAATAGGACTGATCGTAGGAGTACATGAAACTAAACCGGTCGATTTTTACCCCACCAAGGAGTGAAATCCGATGCCAGGATGGATTATAACTATAGGTAAAACCAGCGAACAATCTGTCGTCCAGCATTTTAGCTAATACATTTAAATCCGTACCAAAGGGTACATCCGAAATTTTCCGCAATCCTATTGATGGCTCAATAACCATACGATATTCAGGCAATCTCCAAATTGCACCTAAGAAACCAGTAAAACTCACCGGTTTATCCTCTTTTGGACCTGTGGTTGTTTTATTAGAATTGTCCAATCGCGTTTCCACCAAGTGAGGAATGCTGATTCCGATGCGGAATTTATCCTGGATTTCAGCATAGAATCCAAAATCTGCACCAAAATACTTCTCGCCATTGACGGCACTGTTGATATATGGATCCGGACTTTCATGCAAAGGATCTGTAATCGCCTCATTATCTAGGTTATATTGGATATATGCCCCGGAAAGTCCGAAAGACATCCGCATATTATCGCTAGGGCGAAAATTGTAAGCGTAATTTATCTGACCTTGAAATCGATTGGCAACTCCATAATTTTCAGAATAAATCATGGCTCCAAGTCCCATATTGTTCGCCGGACTGGCATCTATTCCTAAGGTTAGGCCTTTAGGTGCACCATCAAAACCAGCCCATTGATTTCTAAAATTAAAAAGCAAGTTGGACGTACCATTAAACCCTGTATTTGCCGGATTAACCAAAAAAAGATTTGCATAATAATGGTTATAAACCGCTTGCGTTTTCAAGGCTTTTGCATAATCCTGAGCATTCAGACTACCAAATGCAAGAATCATAATTACAAGACTTAATATATTATATTTTTTCATAATATTTACTTTGTATGCGTTAAACATTAACGTACGATGGTTACGGTGCCTTTAAAATAAGCATCATTTTTACCCGGTTCTTTGACTTTTAGTACCCACATATAGGTTCCTTCTGTCAAATCGTCTCCTTCTTCGTCTTTTCCATTCCAATCATTTACATAATTAATTTTTGTGTAAACCTGATTGCCCCAACGATCAAAGATGGTTAAAACATTATTATTCAAACTTGCACAGGTAATTTCAAGCACTTCATTGTATCCATCCCCATTGGGTGAAATCGCCAAACGGCCTTTATAACAATCTTCAGGTTCATTTCCAACGCAGACAGTAAAGGTTTCAGTTGCTGTACAATTATTTACATCCGTAATTGTAAGCGTACATTCCCCAGCGGATAAATCATTTGCTCTAACTAAAGTGCTACCGCTACACCATGAATACGATATAGGTTGTGAAGCACCTGTTACAATGGCTTCATAGACTCCATCAGACGCTGTATTGGTGGAGGCACAACTGATGCGTTTTGCAGTCAGACTGATGGAAGGTGCATCTTGTACAGTTATATTATTTGAAACTTTTGAATTGCCTGCCTCATCGGTTACTGTAACTGAATAGGATCCAGGACAAAGTCCAGTTGCTACATTAGAATTTAAATTTGCATCATGTGACCATTTATAGCGATAGGTATGAGGCCTTGGATCTGAATGGGTAACGGTTACTACTAATTTTCCATCGCATCGTCCTTTACAACTGATGGCTTGACCATTTGCTTTGGCTTCAATTTTTAGATCGACTGTAATGGTGGGTGGTGTTGAGTTTTCTGCACTGACAAAGTATTTGACACATTGAACACAGTCGTTTTTGTCAGTGACACAAAGTGTGAACGTGTCTGAAGGCACGTTTATCAAATCCTCAACATTACTCACAACATCACCTGCAGAATTTTTCCATTGATAGGTTTTATAAGGAAGTGTTCCTCCTTTAATTGTTACAAAAATACCTCCATTGGTGCCATTGGATTTTCTAATACTATCTAAAGTAATATCTATTTTATCTGGCTCATTAATTGTTTTATAGGTTTCTACGAGGGTTGCTCCTGAAGCATCCGTAATCGTTACTGTAACGTCGCCTTTGCAAATTGAATCTGCTGTTGCTGTTTTGTCGCCATTACTCCATAAATAGGTGTAAGGAATTTTACCACCACCAATGGATACAGTAACTTTTCCGCGGCAATCCCCAAAACATTTATTGGAATCTAAAAGTGTAAACCGATCAAGAAACAAGGGTGCCGGATTAATAACAAACGTGTCATTCTTCACGCAACCTTTAGAATCTGTAATCATCACCGTGTAGGTTCCTGCAGATCGGTTTGAAATATCCTCATTGGAGGAAATTTTGGTTCCGGATTGATTAAACCACATGACGGAGTATTGAGGCGTTCCTCCACTAATAGTGATGTCAATTTTACCACTGCTTGTGCTTGAAACGTGGGTGATTGTTGCCGAACATGCTAATATTTCCGGACTTGTAATCTCATATTCAGGTGTAGAAGTGGTGTAGTTGTTATCCCCTCTATCAATTACAAAAAGTTTATATTTTCCTGCACACAGGTCAGTAGGAGTTAATATGGTTGAAACAACTACTCCGGAAGGTTGCAGTCTCCATTCATATTCAAAAGGTCCTTTACCATCTTTTAAAGAAAGTCCGGTAACTGAACCATTACAATCGTCAAAACATTTTACTGGAACTGTAGATCCTCCACCGACTATGGTTACGTGAGTCACAACCGTTCTACCAGCAACTGTCCAATCCGGTTCGCCTTTTGTAACTCCAAAATTATTGCTATTGCAGTCTGAAAATTCAAGTGGACTCCCTAAAAGATCTGTAAAAAGTAGTTTTGTATCAAAAGGGTGCGTTGCGGCAATTGATTCAAAGCAAACAGAAAATAATATGCCACCATTTGGAAGGTCAACAGGTCCCGACTGTGCATCCCAGGTAACCCGAATTGAATCTTTAACAATATTAAAATTGTTTCCTCCCAAGCTTAATGGGGCTGTTCCAATTCCAGAAATCTTGTTGAATTTCAATTTGGTATTATCAAACTTTATACTGAACTGAAAACTTTGAACACATTTAAATCCATCTACGCGAATTGGAATGCAGAATTCTCCACCTTCTTCTACCGTGGTATCTCGTACATATAAATTAATATTTGCAGCTGGAGGACTGGTGATGCTGAGTTTACCGGTAGTAAATTTTGGTGGAACCACATTCCCATTACCGTCAGTAACTTCGACGAGAACCGGTGTTCCATCAAAAGTAATATTGGTACTGGTTCCCGGAGCCCCTACTGGCTTAAGACAAACTTCAAACAGGGTCACTCCATCGGCAAACGTCACCGGATTGGCTCCTGCATCCCAATTGATTCCTACACCCGAGCGATCGGGTAAGGCTGCATAATTCTGACCCCATGAGAGGGTCATTGCCCCTGAATTTAAGGTATCAAAGGTTGCAATAGCTTTGTCCCAATGCATTGTGAATTGGGCAGTTTGTATATTTTTAAAATTTTTAGCTGTCACTTTTATGCACTTTACAATCCCCTGAGGGGTCGTTTCTGTAGAAGCGATGATTTGCAATCCAGATGTATCTGGCGGTGGACCACCCCCCTGACAACCCGCTCCATTAATTTTTACTTTTCCATCAGGAGCCGTCAAGGTGAGATTGTTAAAATTTCCATCCAATACTTCAATTGAAGTAGGCTTATTTGCTAATTTTATAAAGGATGAATCACATTCTTTGCCAATCAATTTAAATTTAATAGTAAAGAGCAAGGTTCCATTTGCCAGGGATTTACCAACCCCGCCCGGGGCATCCCAGGTAAAGCCCAATTGACCATTCTTAACGGAAGCACTTCCTACATGAGAAGCAAAATTCACGTCATAATTGGCTGTTTTCGTAATATCGACAAAAGCCAGTACCAGCGAATCATAATTCAAGGAATACTGCGTAGCCACTACATTATTGAAACCTGTAGTAGTAACCGCTACGGATACGGTGTCATTTTTATTACCTGAAACACTGGCAATTTGAAAATTCACCTGTGCTTGCGCGAGTAGCACCGTACAGAAGATGAAAGAAGAAATTATGTATTTTTTCATAGTTTACTGGATTTGGGCAGAAATTGGATTCCAAACCGGGAACAAATTTAGTATGTGTTTAATAATCTTTTTAATGAATATTATCAATTTTCATAATACAATACCCCATTTTCAGGAGATTTTAAGTTTTACCCGGAATTTTATTCCCGGATGCAATAGGTTTTGAGTGGCTTTGATTGAAAACTATTGAAATTTGTGGGTCTTCTATGCAAATATACAATTATTTATGCGATTTACAGCAATAATTCGGCCAAAAAATGGGTGCCTATTTTCAGGCTTTTTCTCGAGTGGCGCGGCGATCCTGTCTCTTGATAGGCTGTTTCTCAAATTTTAATAAGGTTTTAAGAGGTTTTTAGTCTTTTGTCTCTCCTGGAACCTAAGCTTAAGGACACTTCTTTAACATGCTTTAAAAAATTTGGGTCGCAACGACAAGTTGCCGGCGGCGTCCCCGCCGAGGCTGAAGGGGGAATCAACGGGTAATGAAAATTAAAAAGCAACTTCGTTTAATAACTTTTATATAATGTAAAATTCTGCATCACTCTAACCTCGGCGGGGACGCCTTCGGTAACTGCTATAGTTCTACATCCCTCTAACCTCGGCGGGGACGCCTTAGGTAACTGCTATAGTTCTACATCCCTTTAACCTCGGCGGGGTCGCCTGCCCGACCTTACTAAATTTGTTGTTGAATTTTGGCAGGCGGGCCTTCGGTAACTGCTTTTTTAAAAAAATAAAAAAATTAGTTCGCAACGACAAGTTGCCGACGGCGTCCCCGCCGAGGCTGAAGGGGGGATCAATGAATAACGAAAATTAAAAAGAAACTTCGTTTAATAACTTTTATATCATGTAAAATTCTGCACCACTTTAACCTCGGCGGGGACGCCTTCGGTAACTGCTATAGTTCTACATCCCTCTAACCTCGGCGGGGACGCCTGCCCGACTCTAAAAAATTTGAAAATTAATTATTGCAGGCGGGCCTTCGGTAACTGCTTTTTTAAAAAAATAAAAAAATTAGTTCGCAACGACAAGTTGCCGACGGCGTCCCCGCCGAGGCTGAAGGGGGGATCAATGAATAACGAATATTAAAAAGAAACTTCGTTTAATAACTTTTATATCATGTAAAATTCTGCATCACTCTAACCTCGGCGGGGACGCCTTCGGTAACTGCTATAGTTCTACATCCCTCTAACCTCGGCGGGGACGCCTGCCCGACCTTACTAAATTTGTTGTTGAATTTTGGCAGGCGGACCTTCGGTAACTGCTTTTTTAAAAAAATAAAAAAATTAGTTCGCAACGACAAGTTGCCGACGGCGTCCCCGCCGAGGCTGAAGGGGGGATCAATGGATAACGAAAATTAAAAAGAAACTTCGTTTAATAACTTTTATATCATGTAAAATTCTGCATCACTCTAACCTCGGCGGGGACGCCTTCGGTAACTGCTATAGTTCTACATCCCTTTAACCTCGGTAGGGACGACTGCCCGACTCTAAAAATTTTGAAAATTGATTATAGCAGGCGGGCCTTCGGTAACTGCTTTAGCAGGTGGGACTGCGGTAACTGCTCTATAAAACAAAAAAGCCTGACCATGTAATCATGATCAGGCAATAACACTGCATTTACTCAATCCTTATCAACGGATAAGAATTACTCGTTTTGTATCTGTAAAATCATTGGTATTCATCTGCATAAAGAAAACACCGAATGTATTTAATTCTGATTTTTTAATTTCAAATTCATGATAACCTTTGTTGTATGTACCAGTTTTACGATAAATTACTTTTCCATTGGTTTCATAAAATATGAATTCTACTTCTTGTTTGCTTGCCAACTCAAATCCAATCAGGGTTGATTCGTTGAATGGGTTTGGTTTGTTTTGGTAAAGCACCGTTGTAAGTTCACCTGGCTTTGCATTTGGATTTTTAGCATTAAACTGCAAACTGTATATATTTAATCCTTCATCATACCATTCTGCTTTTAATAAATCGTCATTCAATCGAATGTGATCAATTAAACGTGCATTTTGTTTTGCCCGTACATTCATATAAAATAAAGGCTGGGTAGGATCGATGGTTATACCACTTTGTCCACTTAATGAAACAAAGCATTTGTTGCCTCGGATTGAATAGAAATCAGCATTCACATTTAATTGTCCTGCTTCCAGATTTTCAATTTGCATATAATCTGCATCAAAAGCAAAAGACGCTTGCATCCCTTCAAATCCAATTACTTCAGACGCATAAACTGCAACTTTATTGATTCCTTCAGTAGTCGTTTCAACATCCTGAACAAATAACTGAATTTTTTTATCGCTACGAGTTGTTGCATTAATTGCATTTCCAGCATCTACATCGATGTTGATATCACCCATTTTTATACCATAAAAATCAGCATCCATATGATTCCGGTTGATCAGATTAAATTCAAGGATATGTTCAAAACCACAAGGAGTATTTGCTAGCAATAAACTGCTCTGTGGTACAAATTTCCAGGAAGGTGTTTGCGCATATGCATTGATCTTTCCTAAAATCAATCTTCTGATTTCCGAAATATCAGCGGCTGTGATGGTACAACTTGCATTGACATCTGCGGCCAGATATTTAAAAGGTGAATCAAATGATTGCGTTCCAAGAATGTGTCTTTGGATCAACACGATGTCAAGCGTACTAACTCCATTAATAAAGCCAAAATTCTTTTCGGATTTAATCGTATAACTCATTCCAGATGTCAAACTTGGGAAACTAAATTCACCATTGTCATTTGTATAAGTAGAATTGCTACCCGCAGGATTTGAACGTTCCCAAGATACATAAGCATCCTTTACCGGTTTATTGGTAATCGTCTGAATGTTCCCATGGATAGTTAAACCCGTAGGGCATGCATGCGTTGGATCTTGAATTTCAAGAGTGGCTTCACAGTAATCTGAATTACCTGCTTCATCAACAACATAGACTCTCAAAATATTTTTACCAATATTTGAACAATTAAAAACCATTGAACTGTCAAAGCGTCCATTCAATAAAAAGTAATATTTTAAATTTTCCTTCTTTGTACAATTGTCTTCACTATTCAAATTAAAATCTTTTGCCCAAATTGTTATGCTTTGTGTGCTTGGCATCACGGTTGTAACAATATGTCCGAGACAATACGGTGTTGGTTTTTTGCCATCACGTACTGTCAATAGGAATGTACATACGGCTTCATTATTGCAAGCATCTCGTACTCTAAAAGTTACCTTATGCGTTCCAATTGGGTAATTTCCAGATGCATCTTTTCCTGATTCATTGATATCTGTCGAACCATCATTGTATAAGTCAATTTGATAGGTCCAAGCTAGTAATGTAGAATCCGTACAATCATCTTTTGCAGATGCGATGAGACTAATCTGTCCGGCACAACCTGGACCAAATACATCCACGGTGCGGTTATTACAATTCGATAAGAAAGTTGGTGCTACGGTATTGATCACTTTTATAACTTGTGTCCAACTCCAATAACCCGGAGAATTTTTCAGATTCGGATCAAATACACACCAATCAATTACGATCCATTTTCTTAATATTTTAATGCATGCATCTGGATCTAATGTAAATACCAGATCATCATAGGTTTGAATAATGTTTGCACATTTATCTGCACCAGTAATTTTAGGTTTACCCGTAATATCCGGTGTCAGATGCGGTTTGTCCATACAGATCGTAGAACTGTAATAATCTACCGGCCATTCAACTTTTACATTATCAGCTGTTGAATCCACAATCGTGATAAATTGGTCACAAAATGAACTCAAACCACCAGGATCGGTTGCTGTAAATCTTCTTTGGATAATTCCTTTTCCACATTTTGTGTTGTTCGTAACTGCTTCCGTTATCGTTACACCACATCCATCGTATGCATATCCATCAATTGCTGGACCGCTGAATTTTTTATACTTGTCATTTATAGTAATCGGTTTTCGATTTGCGACATTGTCACGAACGGTGCCGAATGCATCCAATGAAGTATAGTCAAATTCACAAGAAACGGTAATATGAGGAGGACATACAATCACAGGAGGTAATTTATCCTGAACTTCGATTTCTACCATACAGGTATTGTAATTTCCATGGATATCCCATACTCTTAGGATTACTGTTAATGTCTTTCCAATATCCGCACAACAGAAATATACATAAGGACCAAATTGATCGCCATTTTTAGTACCACAAGGAACTCCATCGTCCATCCGTTTCACATCAAAACGATCAATACCGCAATTGTCATGCGAACGATCGTCAAACGTTTCAGCAGCAACTTTAGCTGTACCATCAATAGTCAAGGTAACTACAGTCTTTTGATCACAAACCGGAGTTGGTGGAACTTTGTCTTCTACTAAAACTTCAGTAGCACAATCTGTATAATTACCACATTCATCGGTAGTTCTAAATATAACCCAGCTTAATCCAAGAGGCAAGCCGGTAACACTGTAAAAACCATTTCCCAAATTAGTAACCCCATTTGTTGAAGTTCCATCCAAAGTGGCTGTATCTCCATTTCTAACTAATTTATAACCAACTTGTACGGTAGTTTTGGAACACTCTTTAATAACGGTTGGAATTGGCAATACAACCGTACCAGTACAAGTCCAAATATCCGTACTTATAGTTACATTCAGACCACAAGAAACTACTGGGCCTCTTTCATCAAGTACTTTGATTATTTGATAATGTGTATATACATTTTGACCGGAAGGTCTACACCAATCGATGTAGGTCCATTTACGCAATACTTTAAAGGTATAAGGACAGACCGGGATTAATTGATCTTCGTATGTTACACCAATTTTACAAACAGACCAATCTGGATACAAGGGTTCGCCTGCAACTTTAGGTACACCTGTTATATCCGGTAAT
The DNA here is from genome assembly GCA_016712145.1 of Saprospiraceae bacterium. Lineage (NCBI taxonomy): Bacteria > Pseudomonadati > Bacteroidota > Saprospiria > Saprospirales > Saprospiraceae > Saprospiraceae bacterium. The sequence goes on along the minus strand of JADJRO010000003.1, from coordinate 483,338 downwards.
GGAATGTCATTCAAACAAAGAATGGTGTCTTTTCCAAAAATGGTATCTCTTGGCCACACTAAGTCAACAAGTGGATCCACTTTTCTAAAATACACACATTGATTGCATGTATCGGAATGATTTCCACTTGCATCCGTGTAATAATACGTAATAGTTCGTTTTCCAGCCAATGCAGAATCACAAGGATATTTTGTAATGACATCAGAAACCAAATGTTTGGTAACTCCTGAGCAACTATCAAAAACTGTTGGTTGCAATAAAACATATTTTGTCTGATTACAAAATACAGTATCGTCAGGAGGACAAATAATTGTAGGAGGTAATTTATCTTCAACATAGATAGATCCCCAACAAGAATTATTGTCCAGGTAAACTGCGACAGTAAGTGTTTTACCAATATGTGCACTGGTTACAGTAGCATTCGGTAATGGAAGTCCGTTCGTTCCAAATACAACCACAGTGTAAATACAAGGAGACGGACCCATATCTTCCAGGATCATGTCTGGTGTAATTACAGCCTTACATCTTTCATCCAAAGAAACCTGGACTAAATTGTCGCAGGCCAGAGGACATTGCCCATAGCTGAATTGAACGAATGCCAACAACATCATAACGGAAACCATCAGGATCCGTATGAAGTCGTGACTTCCGTTTTTTAAATAATTTGTAAAAATTTCCTTTTTCATTTTTTTACTCGGTTTAAAGGATTGAAGTAATACATGTTTGTTATTTATAAATAATGCATCCCTGCAAAACAGGCATACACGTTTTTATCAAGACTTAAGCGGGGGTTAAATCAAATTAAATTCGTAGGCGACTTTGATTAAACCGGATGCATTTTTTACATTCAGTTTTCTCATGAGGTTCTTTCTATGAACACTGACCGTGTCTTTGCTGATAAACAATAAAGCAGAAATGTCTTTATTGGATTTACCTTTTGCAATGAGTTCGAGAATTTCACGTTCGCGTTTGGTCAGTTGGTATTTTGCATTAAAGCGATTAATACTCTGACTTGCCTGCACTGTTTTGCGTTCCGGATTGGTGATTCGGATATTTGATCCGAGAAACATTTCACCATCCATTACTGCATCGATTGCATTGGATAATTCATCGAGGTCTGTATTTTTAGAAAGATACCCGTCGGCACCTTTTCGCAACGCTTCCCGAACCACTTTATCATCGGTATACATACTGATGCATAAAATTTTCAGATTGCTATGCAATTCTTTGAGTTTAGGTATTAAAAGGGCGGCATCATTATCTGCCAAGTTCAGATCGAGAAACAGAAGATCCACAGAATCCGGATTGATCAATCTCAGAAGTTCCTGACCATTGAATGCTTCGCCTATGCATTCTAAGGGGAATCTGGTTTTGATCCGTTGAAGGAGCAGGTTAAATCCCTTAACATAAAGTTGATGGTCATCTGCTACCACATAACGTATCCTATCCATGTGTACTTCCTGGTAATTCGTCGAACATATTATGATTAAGCAAAATAAGTGCCAAAAATGGAGCAGGAGTCATTATAAGCCCTTGAAAATCATACAATTACATTCGACAAAAATTGACTAAAGGGCTAATAATAAATATTTTATACATGGCAATTAAATGTAATATGATGATTGAAAAATAAATTTAAAATCAATATATCAGTATTGTGTTTCAGGTGTAATGATTGCAAAATTCAATTAATTATACATGGTACTTTGCCTTAATATTAAACTGGAAATCCCTACAAATTCACATTTGAAAATGAAAAAATTAATGGCTTTTTTACGCATGTTTATTAATCTTAGAGACAAGAAGCAGTTTAATAAAGACAAAAAACCTCAGCTAAAAACCGACCATTTAATGATCCCTAAAATAAAAAAAGCCTGACCATGTTTCCATGATCAGGCAATAACACTGCAAATACTCAATCTTTATTTTTGAATTCTTATAATTCTCTGGGTCTGGTTGGAATCAGATGTCTTCATTTGTACAATGAATATTCCCGAACCATTTAATTGATTCTGATTTAATTGAATTTCATGTTTTCCTGCTGTAAATCCAACTCTCATTGAGTAAACTAACTCAGCTGACAGATTGTATACGTTCAATTGAACTTCATCCGCTTTCAATAATTCAAATCGCAGGCTCGTGCTTTCATCAAATGGATTTGGTGCATTTTGATACAGTTTCAAACCAGTCTGTTCATTTGAGTTTGTATCAAAATCAAGTTTCAATCGATTGGCCTGAATCTTATTATCATAAAGTTCAGCAGCTATCGTATTGGTATTTAGGCTAATGATTTGATTTATGCTTCCATTTTGCTTCACATGTACCAGGATCGTAAACAAAACATCACCAGATTTTATAAGCTGGTCCTGCATGCATGTATAACTGATTTTGATGCGATTGTCATGGATCAAATAATTATCATCTGCAAGATTAAATACACCAGATTCTATACCACTAATTGTTCCATTCGCATTTGCTTCTAATTCCATTTGCATTCCAGACACCAGCATTTGCTCTGTTGCAAATACAGGTATTCTTAATGCTTGTCCTTTTGTAAAAGTATGATCTGCAATCGCTATTGTATAGCTTTCGTTTGATCTTGAAGCGGTTCCCAGGAAACCAGTTGGAGTTGCATTTCCACTCAGGTCTCCAATTTTTACTGCATAAAAGTCATCATTCGCTTTTGAAGTCAACAACTCCTGGTGTTTGATCTGTTCTGTATATGGCCAGGGATTGTTTGGATCATTAAAGACTGTTTGTTTTGGTACAAATCTCCATGATTCATTCTTAGTAAACTGATTGGTAATTCCCAATATCAGTTTCCGTATTTCGGCAATATCCGCTGCAGTGATTGTATTGCTGTTGTTTGCATCAGCTGCAATGTATTTGTATGCATTGTCAAACAACTGAATTCCTAAAATGTGTTTTTGGATCATTACAATATCTTGGGTACTTACTCCATTGATGTGATTCTGATTGTAACTGGCCTTGATTTGGTAATCCGCTCCTTTGGTCAGATTGCTAAAACTATAGCCTCCCTGGCTATCTGTATAACTCTGATTGATTCCAGCTGGATTATTTCTTTCCATGATAACTGTTACATCTTTCATCGTACGATTGTCGGTAGTAGTAATTTTTCCACTTAAGCCCAGATTGCTAGTACCGCATACATGATTCGGATCTTGTAAATCAAGGCTTACCTCACAGTAATCTAAATTGCCTGCCTCGTCGCGTACATAGACTCTTAATTTATTGATTCCTATATTTGAACAATCCAATGTAAGTGATGGAACCAAAACATTGTTTACCAAAAAGAAATACTTTAAACTATCTTTTGGTGTACAATTATCCTCTGAATTGAGGTTGTAATCTTTTGCCCATATCGCAATGCTTTTTGTTGTCGGCATAATGGTTGTCACAATATTTCCAATGCAATAAGGTGTTGGTAATTTTCCATCAATTACTTTTATTAAAAACACACACCAGCTTTCATTTCCACAGGCATCCTTTACTCTAAATGTAATTTTATGAGTACCGATCGGATAATAATTTGATGCATCTGCTCCTGAGCCTGAATGTAAATATTCATTTCCTGGTGACAATCCATCATTGTATAAATCCACTTCATGATACCATACCAAATCAGCTGAATCTGTACAATCATCTGTTGCCTGTGCTTTTAAATCTACTTGTCCGCCACAGCCTGGTCCGAATACGGCTATTGTTCTGTCTTTACAGGATGTTGTAAAGTTTGGTGCAATAAAATTATTTACTTTGATTACCTGGATCCAGCTCCAATATCCTTTTGTTTGTGGATCATTTGGCTTATAAATACACCAATCGATCACCGTCCATTTTCTTAATACTTTTATACACGCATCCGGTTCCAATGTAAATATCTGGTCTGTGTAATTGATCATAATCGTGTTGCATTTATCAGCTCCGTATACTTTTGGTTTCCCTAAATGGTCTGCATCAAAATCCGGTTTGCTAGTACATATACTGGTACTAAATGTATCTCTTGGCCACACCACAGTAACATTATCAGGATTGTAATCAACGACTGTAATCACCTGACTGCATCTCGTTTTAAGTCCTCTTGGATCCGTAGCTTCCCAAGTGCGGGTAATTGTTCCTTTTCCACATGGAAGTGCATATACCGGCGGTAATTCAACCACAGTGACTCCACAACCATCGTATGCATATCCATCGATCGCTTGACTGCTGAATTTTACTTTCGGATCTTTTATTACAATTGCTTTTTGTTTACTGATATCCGACACTACGGTTCCAAATACACTCAGATCCGGATAGTCGTATTCACAACTAATTGTTATATGTGGTGGGCAAAATATTACCGGTGGTATTTTATCTTGAACTTCTACTTCTACCATACAGGTATTGCTGTTTCCTGCACGATCCCAAACTCTCATCGCTACCATAATTGTTTTGCCTATGTCTTCACAACAGAAATACACATAGTGCCCCCATTCTTTTCCTCTGATTGTATCACATGGATATCCATTGTCCATTCGTTTTACTTCAAAATAATCGATTCCACAATTATCATGCGAACCATCGTCAAAGGTGTAGGCTTCAATTTTTGCAGTTCCATCTATTGTCAGTGCAACCGTTGTTTTTTGGTCGCATACTGCTACTGGTGGAATATGATCTTCAACAGTAACTTCGGTTGTGCATGTACTTGTATTACCGCATTGATCTGTTACATAAAATGTAACCAGATTTAAACCCATTGATAAACCGGTGATTGAAAAATATCCATTCGGTAATTTTTTAATATTATTCTTGTCTGTTCCTTCGTAGGTCAACTGTCCATTTTTTCCAGTGATCTTATATTCTACTGTTACGTACACGCTATCTGAACACTCCCAAGAAACGTGTGGTGGTGCAATGATGACGGTTCCAGTACAGCTCCATACGTCGGTGCTTACCGTTACATCTTCAGGACAATCTAATTTAGGTCCTTTCTCATCCAGCACTTTTACAATTTGATAATGTTTATATACATTTTCAGGGGATCTCTTGCACCAATCCAACACCGTCCACGTACGCAATACTTTAAATGTTTTTGGACAGATTGGAATCAGTTGATCTTCATACGTAACGGCCATTTTGCATAAAAACCAATCCGGATATAATGGATAGCCTCCTGCTGTAGGTACTCCTGATACGTAAGGAGGTGGAATTGTATCCCATACCTCGCAACTATAGGCGGTATCTTTTGGCCATACGATATCTTTAAATTCTATTTTCTTAAAGCATATTTCTTTTACGCAGGTATCGCTGTGGTTGCCGTATTGATCCTGATAATAATATGTAATCCTTCGACGGGCTATGCAAAATGAATCACAGGGTAATTTTGTAGTTTCATCCGACAGCACTATTGTTTTTACAACACCGCCACAATTATCTACACCCGGTGGAATTGTCCAATTATATCCTGTGTTGTTGCAGAATACCGTATCCGGATTTTGACACTCAATCTTTGGACCTAATTTATCTTCTACTATTAATGTTCCCCAGCATTTATTTTTTGTACACGTATCGATCAACTCAAACGTGATGGTTTGATTGATATACTGTCCGCATATCTTCGGACTTGTTGGGATTACATTGCCATACTTATCTTTTAATACTACTTTTAAACAGTTTGTAGGATAATTGCCTTCCAATACCATGGCTGGTGTAATTACTGCACAACAGGTACTATCTAAAGAGACATTTACGTGATCATCGCACGCTAAGGTTGGAAGCGGACAACGATCAAAGCAAAAATTATCTACATAAATTTTTTCAGTAGGACTGGAAACACCTGCAAAATCTACTGGTATTGAAATTCCATCTACATTTTGAATTAAATTATCCCACTGCGCTGCACTGGGTCCAACCCAGGTTCCATACGAATTGGAAGGTAAATTTCCACCACTTGATTTATCAATAGGTATACAAACACGAACCCATGAATTCCCAATTCCAACATTCACTTTGAAGGTAGCTGAAATTGCAGCCAAATTTGGATTTAGATTCCCTACTGGTCCATTTTGAAATATTGTAATTGGTCTATCACCTGTTCCAGGATTAATTGTGCCTTCATCATATCTGATATCAAAGCAAAATTGGCATCCACCATAACGTGCATACCAATTCAAATCATAATCAGTAATGTTGCTCATAAATGACGCACCAGAAGCGTCACTGGCACTTAAGACAGGACTAAATGTAAATGGGTCAGTTAGAAAATACAGATCAGATAAAACAGAATGCCAATTTCCAGCCTGGGTAACAGGACCTAAATTGGATTGGTTGTTAAAATCTTCAACACAGTTGGTCGGTTGGGCCATACTGATCAAAGGGATGATTAGCATACACAAACAGTACAGGCTAATTTTTTGAGTAAAGCAATGCAGATTCATAAGCAGATGTTTAGTCGTTTAATCGAGGATTTTTAATGCCCCGCTTAATCACAACAAAACATATGCCAATTTTTTATAATATGTATAGCTTTGATTTTAATTTAATATTAAATACGATTTATATTATACTTATATACTATTGATTATTAGTAATTAATACATACAATTTATTATAATTTAAATTTATTTTTCTTGGTTATTTTTAAAACGAAGCTCGCATTCAAAAAATGACTTCACAAAACCCTGGGTTTAAACCCAGGGTTTTGTGAAGTCATTTTTTAATGAATGAAAGCCCCCAAATGATTGAATAGAGCGCATCCAATTGAAAACAAAGCTTGATCTGAATAATGGTTTTCTAATTAATGGGTGGGATATCCATTGAACCTCAAGCATCCTGTTAAGAGGATTTCAGTCCATCACAATGGATTTACTAAAAGGCTAAGTCAAATATAAATTATTGATAATCAGCAGTATATACAAGATATCGTGCTTAATCTACTACTATTAATTTCCCACCTGAAATTGAATTTGAATAAAAATTCATCAAGTAAGCAGAAGGATAAAGGTCCGCTGGCAGTTCCAATTCAATCACTTGATTTTCAGATTGTGGGGCACGAACTGCCCAGTTATGCACTTGTCTCCCATCAAGGGTCGTCAATTTAATTCTAAGCTCTTCAGAGGATGTAAAATTAGCTTGTACATATATACTATTGCCTGAATGAATCGGGTTTGGCCAAAGCACGATCTCAGATGATTTGTTTTCAGCAATTCCTTTTGTTCCAACTACAATACCCGGATTGTATCGTGCAGCCATAAAGCGATTTTGATTCGAAAAATTGGCAAAGCCAGCGACAATAATTTTATTATCCGGTTGCAATAAGACGACTTCACCATTTGCACGATTCCCAATTTTGGAACTAATCTTGCCAAGTCCGGCAAAATTAGGATCGAGTTTACCATCCGTTTTAAATCGAACCATGGCTACATTGCTTCCGTTGCCCTGTGTAACAGTTGTTCCGCAAACCAATGCACGCCCGTCGGCCTGAATTACTAAATCCCTGGCTTCATCCTTAGTAGTATTGAATGTAACAATCACGGATCCGGTAGAAGCAAACGAAGTATCAATAATACCTTCAGGCAATAATCTGGTAATTATAAATTTAGTTTTTGAAGAATCTACAAAATTTCCAGCAACAACGATTCTTCCATCTTTTTGTACACGAATTGCATTACCAACTTCATCTGTACCGGCATTACCCAAGGCCAATACGGCAGTTCCGGTATTGTTAAACGTATTATCTAACGCACCATTTTTTGTAAGTCGCATAACCACTATATCATTTTTAGTAGCTGTAGAATTTACACTTCCGGTTAATACTATTTTACCGTCGGTTTGCATTGTCATCCGGTTGAGAGCGGAAAGTGGGCCTGCATCGATGCAAGCGAATCCTGCTATTCCAAAACTTAGTTCTTCTAAACCATTCTCCGAACGTTTAAAAACACAAAACTGATCTGATTTCTTTCCGCAGCCTAAAATCTTTCCATCTTCCAATACTATCAAATCAATTATTCCACTCAATCCATTATCAAAACTCAAAATACCCCCTGTACCAAAATTATTGCTTAATCCTCCTATTGGGTTCAGTTTGAGAAGAAGAGGTAAATTGTTGGATTTTCCTGCTATTAATATGGACCCATCAATAAGAATTTGCACGGTACTGGCTTCAACATTCACATTAGAAAATGGGATCAATACCTGTCCATTAATTCCGAAAGTGCTGTCTGGCAAACCTACACTAGAAAGACGGACCACTGCAACTGTACCTGTAGTGCCTGTGATAAATTGACCTGCTAAAATCAATTTCCCGTCTGTTTGTAAAGCAGCCGCACTGCATGTTGCATTGGCTTGAGGAAATCCAAAGGACGTAAACCCTACCGTAGCAAAACTGTTATCTAGGGTACCTCCTGTTTGACCCATTACCTTAGGTAAAAACAAGGTTGATGCAAGCAGAATAATCAAGCAATTTATCTTAGCCATGATGGAATATAAAAGTTTCATTGGTAATAAATTATCATTTTAGGGAAACAGTATGTATTTGAAGGGTTAAATATACTGTCTTGTTTTGCCTTCGGAGCAATTGGATAAAACTTTAACTACCTTATAATCTAAATTCTAATGTTATTTCTGAATCTTCTGTTTTTTATAAAATGGAGTTTGCCTTTAGTAAGATGAATCCCTCTTGAGTGATCACTGCTGCTTCAAAACCTGGTCTTAGCGCAAATGCCCCAATTTCCCCTTTTTTATTTACTGCAATGTATCCGACTTGAAATTCATCCTTTGTTTTAATCCCTAATAGGCGCTTAGCTGCCATTTTACAAGCTTTTTCTGGATGCATTCCTTGTCGCATCATTTCTACAATTGAAAATGATCCGACTTTTTTAATCACGGCTTCTCCTAAACCGGTTGCCGTTGCGGCCCCTATTTCATTATCAACATAGAGACCCGCGCCAATAATTGGGGAATCGCCCACCCTTCCTCTCATTTTAAATGCCAATCCGCTGGTGGTGCAAGCTCCTGAAAGATCCCCGAATTGGTCTAAGCCTAATATCCCAATAGTGTCATGCCGCTCGACATTGATTTTTGGTTGGTATTCTGCCTTTATACGCCAGGATTCCAGGGCTTTTTGTGCTTTTTCAGTCAATAAATTCTCTTCTTTAAATCCTTGTTCGATTGCAAATTGATGAGCTCCGGATCCTGCAAGAATTACATGGGGTGTTTTTTCCATTACCCGCCGTGCGACGGATACAGGATGCATGATATGTTCTAAAAAAACGACAGAACCGGCATTGCCCAATTCATCCATAATACAGGCATCCAACGTGACAAATCCATCCCGATCCGGATACCCGCCATATCCAACTGAAGTATCTTCCGGATCACTTTCCGGAATCCGGGCTCCGGCTTCCACTGCATCCAATGCTTTTCCTCTAGAATTTAAAACATTCCATGCTGCTTCTACAGCTTTCCTATTATTCCAGGTAGCAATGACAACAGGCTTTCGAACTTTTCCAAATCCTGCAAACAAATCTGTCAAATGATCAACGGAACCCAAACTACCCATTCCAATGGCAGTTGAACTTAAAAATGTGCGACGATTAAACATGACTATCTTATTATTATTTCATCCATAAATAACCAGGAAGCTCCACCTGCTCCAGGATGCCAATCCGGTAAAGGGCCAGCATTTTTTGCTTTTACTTGAATAAATCTACATTTAAAATTTTGACTGGTTTTAAATTCATGCAAAATAGATCCTTCTTCTTTTTGTGAAATTTGATTTCGAATCAGATCAAGGGTTTCATAATGTTTACCGTCTTCTGATATTTTAAACTCCACTTGAGAAGGCATAAAAATCCAAGGTCCCTGATCTTGTAAAAAACGAATGCCCAAATAATTTAAATTTCGCTCTTCTGAAAATTCCAACACCAGATGAATGTCTTTTCCCTGATATCCTTGCCATAGTCCATCTCTGAAATCCATGCTACCTTGCAAACCATCAATCAGTGCATCATTGCCTCCTGCTGCATATTGGTTTGCATATTCAGCATTCAATTTAAGCTGCATGCCCTGAGGTTTTTTGATAAAATCTGCATACAACCATTCTGTTGTTTGACTATTTGATTGATTTCTGAAGTAAAGCCGCGTCTCAGAATGGAATATCAAATCATTTAAAAATTTAAATCGTTGACCGGTAGTCGTATCATAACAATATTCTATGGGTTTCCTGTCAATTGATACCAGTTGCACATGGGTGCTGTCTTTAAAAACGCGTTGGCCAGAATACACATAGGGTCTTATTGAATACTCTGTAACTGCTTGCTTGGTTCGTTGATTCCTTACTTGGTAAGGTTTTTCACCTAGTTGAAATTGCATTTGATCTCCGGAATTTATTTTGAAATAGTCTGATACAGGTTTTCCGTTAATTAAAAGTTTATTTACGTATTTTGGGTTTGACGAAGAACTTGTTTTGATTGAAATTGGTTTCTGATTTGGAATTTGAATGCTAACATTTTTGAAACTAGGAAAGCCTATTGAATAGCTTGCATTAAAAGGATTTACCGGATAAAATCCCAAAGCACTAAAAACATACCACGAAGACATTTGACCGCAATCTTCATTGCCTATCAAACCCTCCGGTGTATTACTATAAAATTCTTCTTTAATTTGCTTAATGAGGTCTTGTGCTTTTTCCGAGGCATTTGCATCATTATATAAATAAGCCAAATGATGACTGGGTTCATTGCCATGGGCATACTGACCTATTAATCCGGTTATATCCGGTTGAACTCTACCAGTCATTTCTGCCTTATTATAAAATAAGTCATCCAGTCGTTTTAACAATACGCGTTCTTTATTTTCATCTTTATCAGAAAGTAAAAAAAGTTGCTTCATCCCTTCAATATCGTGGTGTGCACCAAAAAGATATTGATAGGCATTGGCTTCTGTATAATGATGATTGACTTCAAGGGGATCAAAGGGTTTTATAAATTGGTTATTCCAACGAGCTTGATAAAAACCAGATTCCGGATTGTATAAATTTTTATATGAATTTTCATTATAACGTTCCAGCCCTTTACAATGGATTGAAGCTGCAGCTGCAAAATCCAAACTATTTTCTATGGTTTTTGAAACGGATTCAGACTCCTCATTTGATAAAATAAATCCTTTAGTCATAAACTGAATTCCTGTATTGGTTCCATTGAGTAAGGTATTTTGAATAGCCTCTTTTGCAAGGATTGTATCAAAATCAAATACTTTATGGTGAAAAGCATTTGCAATGACCGGAATTGAATGATTTCCAATCATACACCAGGTTTCGTTTCCTGCCAATTCCCAAACAGGTAAATGACCGCATTCCTGATATTGCCGTAGAAAGGTTCTAATAAATTTAGAATTGTATTCTGGATAAATCCATTGATATAGAGGATGTGTAGAGCGGTAGGTGTCCCATAATGAAAATACGGTAAACTGATCATCAGCTTGCGTTGAATGAATATTTAAATCCATCCCCCGATAGCGCAAGTCACTATCCTGAAACAAACTTGGGTGAATTAAATTGTGGTATAAAGCAGTATAAAAAACATGTTTCTCTTTTGAATCCGGATCATTAATTTGGATTCTACCGAGCAACTTATTCCATTGATCTCTTGTATTAGTAAGCATTTTAGTAAAATTGAACGAATCAAATTCACTTTCAAGATTCTTGGCTGCACCGGTAGCATCTACTGCTGAAATTCCCACTTGGGCATACAATTCATTTGTCCCATTTTCTTCAAAATGAACAATGGCTTTTAATGAATCCGGACTATACTGAATCCATTTAATATTCTTACTAAAAATACTTTTGAAATAAACATATTGTTTTCGTGCCCAACCAATTGAAATTCTAAATCCTTCAATTGAGTTTTTGCTTGAATTTGTGAAACCTCCACTAAATAATTTATCACGATGTTTTAAATCTATGATAACCCATTGATCAGTTGGCTGAGGGTAAGTATAATGATGAATACCGGTGCGTTTTCCAACCGTAAACGCTGCCTTGATCTTATTCTTATCTAAAAAAACACTATAATAACCCGGGCTTGCTTTCTCGCTGGATTTTTTAAAAGCAGATCCATAGCCTGCTTGTCCATCAGCTCCATTATTAAAAACAGGTGTTCCTGTTCCAGGCATAAATAATACATCACAATAATCAGGAACTCCGGTTCCAGAAAGATGGGTATGACTAAAACCATAAATCAAAGAATCGGAATCGTGATAACCCGAACATCCATCCCAACCTTCGAGTCTGGTATCTGGACTTAACTGCATCATCCCAAAAGGATAAACGGCACCCGGAAAGGTATGACCATGGGCTCCTGTTCCAACAAATGGATTGACCCATGCTGCATAATCTTGAATAACTCCGGATGCCTTTTTTAAGTTCGTGACTTTGCTTTTAGAAGTATCAGCAGAAAGATGACCCACTCTAAATGTGAATTGATTTTTTGCATGGCCATCAGTGACCCAACATACTGCAAAGAGGCAGATACTAATCAATCTCAACCTGCATGCAAAATCAAAACGTCCCATTGTGTTTTTCATTCACGAATTTATTTTATTTCCAATTGGATTCTCAAATATAAGTCAATCTGGAATGTATTTTCAATCTTAGAAGCTTGGCTTGTTTATTTCATTGACAATCGATAAAATTTACCCAATTTAACATGAGCGCAAAGACCCGTTTTATTACTAAATTTACATCCATATGCGGCGACCCATTTACTTAGTCATAAGATCAATTATTCAAGTTTTTAGTTTAATTCCTTATAATGCAATTTATATTTTTAGCAAGGTCTTGTATTTTATTTTATACTATCTGATTAGATATCGACGTACGGTAGTTAAAAATAACCTAATCAATAGTTACATTGGTTTATCAAAGAGTAAATTGGATACAATTACAAAAGATACGTATCGAAATTTAACTGAAATTACGGTTGAAGGTATCAAGGGACTAAGTTTTAATGAAGCAAGCTTAAACGAAAGATTTAAATTTCAACAGGCAGAGCTAATATTAAAATATATCAACAACAATCAATCTGTAATTGTAGCCAATGGACATATTGGAAATTGGGAATGGGCCGTTTTGCAATTTGGTTATTATTTCAAAAACAAAAGCATTGGAATCTATAAACAAATAAAAAATGATTATTTAAATCACTACATCAACACACTTCGAGCTAAATCAACGATTCAACTTTTATCAACTCGAGAAACGCGTCTCATTGTTGAAGAAATTCCTAAAGGAAAAATAATACTTTTAATGGGTGATCAAAACCCTTCGAACATAAAAGATGCAATATGGACTCGATTTCTAAATCAGGAAACGGCCTGTTTGCATGGCATAGAAAAATATGCAAAACAGTATAAGTTACCTGTAATTTTTGGATCAATCAAGCGAATTAAGAAAGGATATTATACTATGAGCTTTTCTTTATTAACTGAACAAGCTGAATTGTTAGCTCCCGGACAATTGACTCAAATGTATATGGCTGCGGTAGAGCAAAACATTCAAGATGCACCAGGTAATTGGTTATGGACACATAGGAGGTGGAAACATAAGAGGAAGGGAGATTGATAATTACGAATTTTCAATTACGGATTACGAATTGATTTCGAAATCAGCAATTCGTAATCCGTAATTCGTAATTCGTAATTCGTAATTAATTCTATCTGATTATCTTGCTTTTTGGAATTTTTAAAAACGAATCGTGTAAGATCCTATTTTTTGATTTTAATATTGAAAATGGGCGTTGCGACTCTGTGTACAAGGAAATGCCGGTTGTTAATTACGAATTTTCAATTACGGATTACGAATTGAATTCGAAATCAGCAATTCGAAATCCGTAATCCGTAATCCGTAATTCGTAATCCGTAATTCGTCATTCGTCATTCGTAATTAATTCTATCTGATTCGTGGCATTTTTCGTTTTCCACCAGGTCGAAACATCATTCTTTGGTCCATTTGACCTGCCATTTTCATACGGCCTTGTTGTTTCATTACGTCATCGATCATTTTAATTTGATCTTTAAACATATCGGTGGTCAGGTTTAATTTTTTTAATTCACGATACGCATTATTAGCCTGTGTGATTCTATTTTTGGTTAAATGAATATTAATCATTTGAATGAGTATCATGGCGCGCTCATTATCAGAGGGTAATTTCAGACTTTGTGCTTTATTAAACCACATTTCTGCATCTTCTGCTTGATTGCGTTGAATTGCGATGGAACCTTTTATTAAAAAATAATAAGCACGATTGGTTACATACAACCAATTTGGTTTGAACGTTAGGGCTAATCGTTGTTCGCAAGCATCAAAATCCATTTTTTGCATCATTAAAGCTGCTGACTGAATTGTACCCAGAAAAATATAACTGGCTAATAAGCCAAGGCCTATAAGGATTAAAGGCAATGCATACCAAAAGCTGATTGTAAAGGCTAACAAAATACCGCCGCCCAAAAACAATGCAATCAATGCAAATTTTAGATATATATTGATTGTAAACATGTATTCTAAATTTAACTGGTTTGGGCTTGCAAAGGTAAAAGCAAATTGCTTAGCTAGATACTATGAATAAATCTAGCACTCTAAAAATCGAATCCAATCACACATTCCGCTGAGATGGTAAAATTTCCCTTAAAATATGAGCAAATAATAAGACTAGAGGCATTTACGATCGTTCTTCAGGGCACTATCCGCACTCCCTACAATAGCTCTTTAAACTAAAAATTGCGTTTCGGAATGTAGAATTACACAATAAATTGATTTTTCTTGAGTTGTAAGTCCTAATTTCGCAGTCCTATTTTTAGTCATGAACTATCTATTCACATTATACTTTTTTCTAATTTATAATTTAGTCTTTATCAATGCCCAAGTAGGCGCAATAAAAGAACTTCCTCTAATTCCAAAACCAAAATCAGAACAGATCGTAGGTGGTTATTTTGAAGCATCCTCACTTAAGCAAATTATTATCCCTTCAAAAGCCGAAAATGCACTTAAAATTGGACGAGGAATTCAAAATTTATTGGGATTACCGGAATTGCCAGTAAAAAAGGTCAAAGGGACCATCGTTCAAAAATCCAAAAGTATTACGCTCAGTCTGATTTCAATTCCTGATAAACCGGAATATTATAAAATGCATATTACTAAAAATGGTATCTGGATTCAAGCAAGTCAAGATCGGGGATGGTTTTATGCCTTACAAACATTAAATCAAATTGTACAATTGAATGAAAATACAAATCGAGATGCCAATCTTTTACCTTATTGCATTATAGAAGACGAACCTCGATTTCCATACAGAGGAATGCACTTAGATGTTTCAAGACATTTCTTTCCAGTATCTTTTGTTAAAAATTATCTGGATCTAATGGCTAGATTTAAATACAATTATTTTCACTGGCACTTGACCGATGATCAAGGTTGGCGAATTGAAATAAAAAAATTTCCAAATTTAACAGACGTTGGTGCATATCGAAAAGGAACCCTGATTGGAAAACCTGGAGATCGTCCTCAAAAATTTGATACAAGCCGTTATGGTGGTTTTTATACACAAGACCAGGTAAAAGAAATTATTCAATATGCAAAAGAACGATTTATTACTGTAATTCCTGAAATTGAAATGCCAGGACACAGTGCAGCTGCATTGGCTGCATATCCTGAATATAGTTGTAAAGGGCTCCCGTCTTCTGTTGCTAATTCCTGGGGAGTATTTGATTCGGGAATTTATTGTACAAAAGATACCAGTTTATGGTTTTTAAAAGAAATATTAAATGAAGTTTGCGATTTATTTCCAGGAAAGTACATCCACATCGGTGGCGATGAGTGTCTGAAAGAAAATTGGAAAGCCTGTGAACAATGCCAATCAGTAAAACGTAGAAATAATCTAAAATCAGAAGAAGAGCTCCAAAGTTATTTCATCCGTCAAATTGAAAAATTTATCAATTCTAAAGGAAAACAAATAATCGGTTGGGATGAAATTTTGGAAGGCGGTCTTGCTCCAAATGCAACCGTTATGTCTTGGCGGGGAGTTGAAGGTGGAATTGCAGCTGCAAAGCAAAAGCATCCTGTAATTATGTGCCCAGGAAGTCATTGTTATTTTGATCATTATCAATCAATGCAATCGAGCGAACCCTTAGCGATAGGTGGATATACCTCTCTTAAGAAAACCTATTCCTTTCAAGTAATACCGGATAGTCTGAAACCTGGAGATAAAAATTACATTCTAGGAGCTCAAGGCAATGTGTGGACTGAATATATGCCAACAGAAGATCAGGTTTTGTACATGAGTTATCCCAGAGCGCTGGCATTAGCTGAAGTAAACTGGAGTGCTGAAACCACCAAAAACTACAGTAGTTTTTTAAACCGCTTGCAATTTCATGTCCCTTGGTTTAAAAGTAAAAACATGACGATCACACAGGGCGTTCTCGATATCGATTATACTACCATTCCGTCACAAAATGGGGTTGTATTGATATTTCAAAAACCACCTATTGAAGGAAAAATACTGGTTGAGTCTGAGCGTGGCGGAGACAAAGTTGCTGAATATTTAAAACAAGATAGCTTTGTTTTAAATAAAGACATTCAATTTAAAGCATGGTATCAGTTGACTAACAAATCACTCGGAAAGCCCTTATTAATTGATTTTAAAAATCATATGGCTTGTGGTAAAACAATCAAGCTAACCGAAACACCTGCATTAAAATATTTTCAAGGTGGAACTCAATGCCTGGTAAATGGAATCGAAGCGCCTCACAAACGGTATGGAGGACCCGAGTGGGTTGGGCTTGAAGGACAAGATTTTACAGCACTTATTGATATAGATAAAATTGACTCACTTAAATCTGTAAAAATTCAATTTTACCACGACCCGACTGCATGGATCTACAGACCAAAAGATTTGGAAATTTCAACCAGCCTGGATGGTGTCCATTTTAGTACTCCGGTATTTTATCAAATCAATGAAACGGAATCAAAACACATTCAACCCTTTATTCCATTAGAACATGTATTTGCACGTTATATCCAGATCAAAGTTAGAAATCACGGAATGATAGAAGGCAATCAAAATGGTGCAGGACATAAAGCCTGGTTATTTGTTGGGGAAATTGAAATTAGATAACATTCAATAGCATCCTGCTATTTTTCTATTGCAATTTTCTTTTACATCTCATAGGAACCACTTACAGTAAATTGTAAAATCATTTAATATTCTCGGGAACTATCTTTTTTGTTGACATCCCTCAGTTTAATTGAACTATGTGTTCCATTTAAGCTGATCGGAATTCAAAACGGTAAAGAATGGGCTATTGCTGTATGCTATGATCCAATTATACCCTTTTATTATACTAACTTTTAAATAGCATTTGCCTATTTTAATCGATAACATGTATTGCAGTATAGAATGCGTTCAAGCTTTAATATTCAATTGGGTTCTCGTCTTAATTTAATAAGTCACCAGGTTTAACAACAAACATCCAGTTAAAATCCAATTTAATAATCCCTGCATTTGGAAATACCCCTTCAAACAATTTAAAAAATAGTTCATTTTTATCCTGATCCATTCCGTTATAATTGATTCGGTTATAAATTAATATACCTCGATCTGTTAATGAATTTTTTAATGAATTTAAAAAATCAATGGTTTCAAATTGTTCAGGAACAGTTCGGTCATTAAAAATATCCATACAAATTAAATCGTATGTCTTATGATTTGAATTCATAAATTCCAAAGCATCTTTCAAATAGATCTTACATGAATTATTAGAAATTTCGTGTTTGTACTTTTCAAAAACAGAAACGATTACCGGGTCTATTTCAACGGCATCAAATGCAGCATGTATCTTAAATTTTTGTTCGAGTATTTGTAAAATACTTCCAGTACCTAAACCCAATATAAGTATATCTTTTAAATCAAACTGGTCTAAATGCATAATGGAAAAGCTATCTCTGAAATTATAGTAATGATTACCATAAGAATAAACGGCATTTGATGATACCAATTTAAGCTGTCCTTGAGAGAGATATAATTTTAAAACCGGATTAATAGGAGTTTCATGTTGTTCAAGCAGTACATCAAATAAAAAACTTAAGTAGTACTTTAATTTAAACATGATTTAATTTCTAATAATTGCTACAATATTAAAATCGGTTCTTTGCGCTTATGGTCAATCCTGTTTATCCCATGTTCTGACTGATTGGCTTAAAGCAAAGATCTCTTTAGAAATATTCTGATCAATTTCGTTAAACTCTTGTACACGTCTGCTCATGGAAGCCATCGCTGTTTGAAAAAACTTCTCTAGTTTAAACGTTGAAAAACCGGATGCGCCTCCCCATGAAAATTCAGGGATATATTGTCTTGGGAATCCATCTCCAAATACATTCGCTCCATAACCAACTACAGTAGCTGTATTAAACATCGTATTGATTCCACATTTAGCATGATCGCCCATCATCAATCCACAAAATAATGAATTCGTTTTAATAAAGCGTTTTGTTGAATAATTCCAGATTTTTACTTCTTCATAATTATTTTTCAAATTAGAATTGTTACTGTCTGCACCCAAATTACACCATTCCCCTATGACACTGTTTCCTAAAAATCCATCGTGTGCTTTATTTGAAAATCCTTGAATTATAACATTATTGAGCTCCCCGCCAACTCTTGATTCCGGACCAATGGTAGTTGCTCCATAAATTTTTGAACCCATTTTAAGCTGAGATTTTTCCAATACGGCCAAACTTCCACGTATCATACATCCTTCCATGATTTCAGCATCCTTTCCAATATATACCGGTCCGGTATTTGTATTGATCACACTGTGGGATATCACAGCTCCCTCTTCAATAAAAATTGAATTTCCTATCAATCGATTGGAATTATCCAATGATTGAGATTTGCGTCCATTACATATTAAATTAAAATCACTTTTTAATTCGGTATCGTTCCATTGAAAAATCTCCCAAAGATTCATCAATAAACTTAATTGCTCAGATGCTGCAATGGATCCAGATAAATTGAAGGAATCCGGATTGTTTAAAAAATCTTCACATTGATGATCAGACAATCGAGCGGCTATCCAATCTTCATCACAACGGATGGATTCTCCGGTTTTCAATTGATTTACTAATTGAAGCAGGGCTTGATTTGGAATGCAATGTGATTTGATTAATAGATTGTCAGCTTCAATCTGGCATTTAAATTTATCCTGCAAATATCCTGGAATAAAATTGGACGATTTTGCATTCAAGCTCCGTTCCCATTTTTCAGCAATGGTTAAAATGCCAATTCTAAAACTGGAAACAGGTCTGGCCCATGAAAATGGTTTCAAACTATCCCGATGATCGGGTTCAACAAAGATTAAATTCCTAGTGTCCATAAATTTTAAACCCCGCTTTTGGCGGGGTTTAAATTATTAACTTTTTGCGAATTTTGTGCTTGCAAATTTTTTATTGAATTTGTCAATCCGTCCAGCAGTATCAATGAACTTCATTTTACCGGTAAAGAACGGGTGGGATTTAGAACTAATTTCCAAACGAATTAAAGGGTATTCTTTCCCATCTTCCCATACGATGGTTTCTTTTGTTGCAGTACAAGAGCGGGTTAAAAAGGCTTCATTACAAGAAAAGTCCTTAAAAACCACAAATCGGTAACCAGCCGGATGTATATCTTTTTTCATTTTTTGAAAATTTGGAATGCAAAGTTACATTTTATCCTTGAATTTAAAGAAAGAATTTAGATTTTCAAGACCGAATTTATTCTAACTTATTGATAATCAATTAATAATCGCATAATTTTCAAAATGTATTAACTTGCCGCGCAAGAATTTATGCATATTTCAAAATTTAAAATCGGTATATTATTAGTAAGCTCCATCATTCTGGTGGTTTTTGCAGCCAATTTTATGATTGGGCATACCTTTTGGGGCAATTTCCCATTAATCTTAATCCTTCCATTATGGTTTAGTATAATTTTTGGATTGCTTATCTATTCGAAGTCGCTGTTTCAAAATCAATCCGGGATTTGGCTGAGTTTACTTTCGGGAATTTTATTAGGAAAGGCCTTTGTTTATGACAGTCCGCTACTTTTTATTGGTTTCATTCCACTATTGCTATTAAAATCAAATCTTGAAAACCGAGCTATAAGACCCAGGCTGTTGATCCATGGAGCCTATGCATTTAATGCATTTATGGTCTGGAATATTTGTGCCACCTATTGGGTTGCCAATGCTGCATTGATTCCGGGTTTTGTTGCCATTTTGCTAAACAGCTTTTTTATGACCATTCCCTGGTGCGCCTCGGTTGTATTTGAAAGGTATTTTCCAAAAATAATAGGATTTTCATTACTGTTTTTTTGGATCAGTTTTGAATGGGTGCATCAAAGTTGGGAGATTTCCTGGCCTTGGTTAAGCCTTGGAAATGGCTTTGCATTTTATCCAAAATGGATTCAGTGGTATGATTGCACAGGCACTTTTGGGGGCAGCTTGTGGATTTTATTAGTCAATCTTCTATTTTCTAAATCATATCAAAATAATACATGGAATTGGGCTTATATCCCTGGCGCGATCTTATTAATTCTAATTCCTGTTTGGATAGGATACTATAAATACGATCGGGTCAATTTAAATGGAAAAAATATTGAGGTTGGGATCATTCAGCCCAATTATGAACCCCATTTTGAAAAATTCTCCATCGATCAACGAGAACAAATGCAACGGTTTGAAGCGTTATCTAAAACTGCCTGTAGCTCCAATACTAACTATCTAATCTGGCCGGAAACCAGTTTTGAATATATCCAAATCGATCATTTTGATACCGACTGGCGGATACAGCGAATGAAAGAAATTATTGGCAAGGGGTCTGACATGTGCCTGGTTACAGGATTGACCACGCTTAAACCATTTAAGGAGGGGGAGCCCTTGACTGCAGCTGCCAGAGAAAATAAACGCGGTGGATTTCCACGATATTATGAAATTCAAAACAGTGCAATCCAATTACAATCTGATTCAAGTGAAATTCCTGTTTATGTAAAATCTAAATTAGTCCCTGGAGTTGAAACCTTCCCTTATCGCAAATTATTACCTTTTCTAAAGCCTATTGTAGATAAACTTGGTGGTTCTGTACATGGCTTAGGAATTCAAAAAGAGCGTTCTGTATTTAACAATCAATCGCTTTCCATCGCACCCGTTATCTGTTATGAATCTATTTATGGAAATTTTGTAGGCGACTATATCCGGAAAGGTGCCCAAGCGATTTTTATTATGACAAATGATGGGTGGTGGGATAATACACCAGGACATAAACAACACCTTGCTTTTGGAGCTCTGCGTGCCATTGAATTCCGAAGACCAATCGCCCGATGTGCAAATACGGGAATTTCCTGTTTTGTAAATGCTCGCGGAGATATCAGCCATCAACTTGCATATGGAACACAAGGAAGCATTACAAACTCAATGGCATTTTCAAGCTATGAGACAATTTATTCTAAAACAGGCGATTTGATTGCTTACGTTTGTTTGATATTTAGTGTGCTTGCCCTGTTTTTTTTATTGACTATAGTTTTGCAAGTTCGCTTTTTAAAAAATCGATAACCCGAACTTCAACTGAATCTATTTGATTAAAATCTGCCAGAAAAACGGATACATAATCCAATAAATGAACTAAGTAAATTGAACGAACAATAATTGAATCTCCTGAAGAATAAATTTCTATTAAATTTTGAGTATAATGAGATACAACTTCTTTTGTCAATTCAATACGAGCCTGAATGCGTGGATGATCACCTGCATTTCTTATAAAAACAGGCGCTAAAGCATTTTGAGTCCATCGCCATCCTACCAACTCATTGTGATTCATTTCTGGAATTACATGATGCCAACAAAGAATTTTGCTATTTTCATTGAGTTGTTGTCTAAATCTCACTGCAACCGGTTCAATAGTATCTGCACAGTAAATTACGGGGATTTTTCCTTCCAGATAGGAAGCCAGGTGTTTTGCCTTTTCAATGATGGCATTAGATTCAAGGTTCATTTTTTCAATTGACAAATTCAATTCCGAAATAAAATGATCCGGAATAATTCCCAATTTATGGATGACAAATAACTGCGCCACCAGTGAAAATCCCAGGCAAGCTCTCGGAGAGGACCAACCAGATGGTAATTGAATATAATCCAACTGAAATTGATTTGCCATACGCATTACTTCTCCTCCTGAAGCAATACAAACTATTTTTGAACCTCTGGGAATAATTTTACTAAAACTCTCGATGGTTTCCTCGGTATTTCCCGAATAGGATGAGATGATTACCAATGTTTCATCATCTACAAATGCAGGGACATCATACGTTTTCCCAACGATATAGGGTACCTCTGCATATGATTTAATAAATGAGGCAACAAAATCGGCGCCAATGCCTGAACCGCCCATTCCACTAACATATATCCGTTGGATGCGCTTGGAATGACCAGAAATTGAAGCATTTAATCCAATTTGGATGGCTTGCTCCAATTGAGATGGGAAGGCCTGGATCATTTCAAACATTGATTTCATAAACAGTTAAGATATTGAACCGTAAAATTACAAGATATCCAGTATTAAGCGTATTTAAATCAAGGGCTTTAAGTAAAATTCAAATTTAAGTTTTTGACCATTTCTTCAAACTACCAATTTTATTTTTTTTCCAGCTTTCTGTTGTAACAACCGATTAATCTTTGACAATGAATAGAAAGATGTCGGCCATGAATTAATTTTTGAAATTTGATCATTTTCCATAAGGCCTGCATTTGCCGAAGGTGTTCCTTGTAATATATGCGCAATATAAAAGGAATTTAAATCCAATCCACCAGAAATTACGATCATTCCGGATTTATCATAATCTATTTTCTTTTTGTAACTCTTTGTTGTTTTTAGATACAATTTTTCACTTTTGTAATCAAAAATAAGTTGAAACTTATCCAGAATATGATTCCCAATTAAACCTGCTTTACTTTGACTTTCCGTTCGTCCAATACTCGTTTGAATTTTTAAAAAATGGGTTATCACTTGTTGTATTTTAAACGTATCAAATTGAAGTAAATTGATTTTACCGACATATCCATTTAAAACACCTCCAAGACCACTTCCTAAATAACCCGGAATCATTTTATCTGGCAATTGCAGGTTCCCTGTAGAATCTGAATACATCATTAATGACAAACTTGCACCGGTATCTAACAATAAATTTAATGAGTGAGAAAGCGTATCAGAAATACAAATTCTTGTACTAAGGTAAGGCTTGTTTTTATAGATCTGAATTGGAACTGCAGTAAAGGAAGCACTTATTTTTTTTGAACTCGGATGCAACATGATCAATCGGAGCTTGTAATTTATTTCTATTTGGTAGGAATTAAAAATGGCGGCACTTAGAATCCCATGAACTGGTTCACCAATCACTTGCGAAATGTCATTGATCTTCTCCTTTAAAACTATTAGTGGAGTATTAATTGAATATTGGTCTCCAAAAGACAGTCCCAATGGACTGGTAACATAGGCAGGAATCTCTTGCTGCAGATCGGAACCAATAACTCTAATTTCTCTTTGATATACATTTGGAAACAAATCCGTCCATTTTTTTTCAAACAAGATTGTGTGTTCAGCTCCGGTATCAAATATCAGATTAACCGGAATCAGGTTTTCTAATTTCAATTCAACGATTATAAATGACTGAACATATTTAAATGGCAAACGGATACTTCGGCCAGCTAGTTGCTCGTTTTCCCGCGAATTTGCTATACTTACTCCAAACAAATGGATAAGTAATAAAAGTAAAAACAAACGATTACATATACTATTAGATCGTAAGGCCATATGCTCTAAAAGCAATTTGAAATTAAAAATACAACAAATCCGCTTATGTGGAACTCTTAAAACGACTACGGGAAAGCCTGCATTTTTCAAAACTCCTAATTTACCATGTAAATGAGGAATTTAAAAATTGCTTATCGAAATATTAAGGATCTTTAGAGCATTCCCCAATTAAAAAGCGACTCTTTTTTGATACCTTCCATACAAACCTAATTCATTTCCCTCGCTATCTAGAAGCACTTTGAAATAGGAACATTCCAGACTCCTGGTATAAAATATTTCATTATTTGGAGTATTTAATATACTGAGCGTTCTGGTATTCGAAATTCCTTCATTATTATCCCTCCGGCTGGCCATCAATCCTGTTTTTATCTTAAAATTACGCAAGTCACGCGACCAGGGAACCAAATTAAAATTGGCGGAAAGTATCACATTTGGAAAATCTTTTTTGATTTTAACACTCAAAGAATCTAAAAATTCATTCATTCTGCTAAATGAATTGGATGTTTCCATTGGCAATGAATTTGAAACAAATATTTTAAAACTATCATTCAATTGGTTCGTCAATCCAAGGCTCAAAATTGGATTTCCAAATATTCCAAAACTGGATTCTTCATAAAAAGGAAATTTTGACAACACGGCCTTTCCCAAAGGATCAATACGTGGCAACATGGTTTGATAAGGATATCTGGCTCGTGTTGATTGTAGTTTTTCTATATTATCCGGCGATAACTCCTCCAATACGAGAATATCCGGATCCATATTATAAATAGACTGAAGAGAAGAATTAATGTCATCGTTTGTAAATGTCAGATTCACAAATAACAAACTAATTGAGGCCGGATTATTTAAACTAACCAGTCTCAAATCCGTATTGAAAGAATTCATCAGAAAAAAAGCAAGGATTCCCGAAGAGAAAAAACAACTGTATAAAAACTTTTCATTTCCAATAAACAATGACACGATGCCAATTAACAGGCACAAGAGCATCCAATGAATTGCATAATCGGAAAACCTATAAATTAACAGAAAGGCTGGTGGAAATATAAACAATATGGAAATTCCCAAGATCATTGCAATCAAGATCCACTGAATTTTTTCTGGTATGTATATGCTTAGTGTTTTAATAAATTTGATTTCTATTGATCCTATGTACAAAATTAATGATTGCACTTTACAATTTATAAGGAAGCTCTAAAAACTCATAAGGGTTGGTCTATTATCCTATAAAAGCTTCATTTTAAGTCAAAATTTCAACGTTTTTAAAATTGTTGCCCAGTCAAAAAGCCTTCTTAGAACTCCTTTTCCTGCAATGATCGAATCAACGATCCATTTAAACAGATTAAAGCAAGGGTATAACTTAATCCTATCTTATGCTTAATTTGAGTTTTCAACTGTTACATCAGATTCCAATTTTTTATACTTGCATTTAATAATCTACAATAATTCTGTTCTTAAATTGGAGTATGTCTCCATCTGGATGAAGTAATTCCATCCGAATTATATAATTCCCCCTGGCCAATCGGGTTCCTTGATCAGAATCACCATTCCAAATTACAAAATCATCTGTTGCGAGAATTTGACTTTCCAACTTTTTGACCCGATACCCAGAAAGGTCAAATACCTCAATTCTTGAATTAAATCCGGATTTAGGCAGATGAAATTTAATTTCAAGGAAATCCATTAAATTATCACCATTCGGACTTATCCAAATCGATGACAAACTTGGAATAAATTGCTCAGAATTTTTTAAACTATCTTGCCATTGGCTGTTTTTAATTCCTGGCGTTGCAAAAAAATAGGTTTTGGATGCAGATTGCCAATTCTGTTTATTGTCAGATGCCAATTCTAAATGAATTTTTTCAAGTGAAACCCCTTCAGGATCCTTTAAAAAGGGATGATGCCAGGATTCATCAAATTGAAAACTATCTAAAACTCGAAGCGTATTGTGATCCCTGACTGCTAAAATTAAAATACCTCCTTCATCAGAAATTGATGGAAGATCAGATTTTACGATTCGTAAGGAATCATGAAAAGGATATTGAATTATCAAATTTTCGGGATCGGAACTAAATGCTAAATATCCTCCTGGTAAAATAACTTGATCTGTATTTAAATTCATCCAGGTATTGGATGTAAGCGGATTCGAAATCATCAGTGCGGAACATTTCAACGATTGATTGCTCTTGTTATAAATTTCAATAAAATCTTGTCCGCCACTGTTTGGATTAAAAAGAACCTCAGAAAAAGTCAAATCACCCATCTCAGGTTCTGCAGGCACATTGAAGGCTTTAGAATTAAAATTAAATTTTTGCTGTATGCAATTTTGAATCCCTGTAAAGTACAAGGTATAGCTGATACCCTTATCTAAAGGTTCATTTAATAAAATCAGCAGTTCGTTAGTTCGTTGTTCTATAAAAGACACAGTAGCCAATGACCGATTGGGCGTAATTTTAAACCATTCAAGATGGTAAATGGTATTAAAATCTAAATTTTTATTGAAACTGACTTTAATTTCCCATTCACTTAAAGCATGTAAACTGGTTAGATGCAACGTTGAATCTACCGTTGCATGAGAAGCAACTGAATTCTCGCGTCCAGGGCTGCCTCCGCTAAAATGCTGGCTGGCTGTCCAATTTAATTTACCCAGACATAAATCGCCTTCATTCATTAATTCCAATGAATAGCCACCTTCTTTTTTAATTTCTGAACCATACCAACTGTCATCAAATTGCACAAGATCAATCAATTCAAAATCAGCATTGTATAATTGCACTACCTCAGCAGCATTATTTATAGAAGGAAATCCATTTAAACCATACACGGATCCATACCCTTTAAATAAATCTGTATCTCTTGCTGCACAAAGAATTAAAAATGAATCTGGTTTGATCGAGCATTTTCCAAAATAAACTTCAGTAGAACCATCTGACAAAATGCAATCTTGCAAATTGAGTATATTGGGACTTGTGTTTTTAATTTCGATGTATTCACGTTCAGGCAAACTTGCCGGCGGACTAGGGTCTGCCATGATTTCGGTAATAATTAAATCATGGTATTCCGGGTGCACAGAAAAGATCGCTTTAAATTCAAACATCGATCCTGAATTGATATTTGAATCTAGGTCTGATATATTTTTATACTTCAATACATAATTGGAATCGAATGTTAGATTTTGTTTAAAATGCAGTACGCAAGAATTTGAGTTCATCGAGTAAATTGAATCCGGGAAACCAACATGAACAATTTCAAAATTTATTTTTATAAACGAAGATTGAATATTTAGTGGTTCGGTAAATTGAAGTTCCAAACGATGTTCATCCAAGGTCTCAACGGATTGAACAAAAGGAGTGAGCGTATCTTTAGCAAACTTAACAATGCTTACATCATCAAAATAGTATCGATCTTTACGCGAATCTGTGTACGTACAAATAAATTCAAAAAACAGGAGTCCTTCTTAAATGGAATTTGTTTAAACAAGGTTCGTTCAAGATTCAATGGGTATTCTCCAGTATAATTTACCTTAAAATTCCAAATAGAATCTTGGTATAATGAAATATTAAACCTGGCCATTGCCGGATCTGAAGCAAGCTGCATCAATTCTCCAGAACCCAAAAGTTGCTTTGTCGAAGCATCTTTATAAAAAAATTTCCAGTTATCGTTGGTTCCATTTTCACCAATTTCAATATAAAACGCTTTCGAAGAATCCCATGGCATTTGATCGGCAATTAAAACAACTGCCAGTTTATTAGTAGCTGATGGGCTGAAATCCAATTTAATATAGAATGACCAAACCAAACTGTCTTCATATTGAAACGATCGAAACAGCGCTGAACTGCCCGCTGATGGGGCCATTAACTGAAGTTGCATTTGGGAATTAACCTTAAAGTTATGGACATCGCCTTTCCAGGCAGGGTCGAGTGATTGACTAAACGAATCACTCCATTGGGCGAATAGCCCAGAAATGCCAAACAGGCATATAAGGGTCATATATGTTCTCATAGTAGCCCTAAGGTAAAAAAAATTAAAATATCCAAGTTTTTTTATTGATATCAAATCCTAAGAAATTATTAATAATCCAAAGAATCGCCAATCTCAAAAGCTAACATGTAACTTTGTGAAAATTTGCGTATGCATTTAGCAGTTGTTGGCGTCACGGGTTTAGTAGGACAAGTAGTTTTGGATTTATTGAATGAAACCAAACTTCCCTATGATAAAATTAGTTTTGTTGCTTCTGAGCGTTCGGTTGGTAAAATCATTTCCTGGAATGGTCATAATCATACCGTCATTTCAATGGAGGATGCAGTAACATCAAAACCCGACATTGCCATATTCTCAGCAGGAGGCTCCACCTCATTGGAATGGGCACCTCGATTTGCGCAATCTGGATGTTTTGTGATTGACAATTCTTCAGCCTGGCGAATGGATCCAACATGTCCGTTGGTAGTTCCGGAAATTAATGCTGACACAATCCATGCAGGCACTAAAATTATTGCAAATCCAAATTGTTCAACCATTCAAATGGTGATGGCATTAAATCCACTTCATTTAAAATATGGTTTGGATCGGCTTGTGATTTCAACCTATCAATCTTTTACTGGCACCGGCATGAAAGCGGTCCGCCAATATGAATCTGAACGGGATGGAAAAACGGTCGAAGAACCAAGAGCCTATCACCACCCCATTTTCGAAAATTGCATTCCTCAATGCGACACTTTTTTAGAGAATGCTTACACCAAAGAAGAAATGAAAATGGTCCATGAAACGCGTAAAATATTAAGAGATCCTGCAATTCGGATTACGGCAACTGCAGTGCGCGTTCCAGTAAACGGGGGGCATTCTGAATCCATCAATGTTCAATTAAAAAATGAATTTGATTTAGGGGCCGTTTCAAATTTATTGGCTTCCACTCCTGGAATCATTTTAATGGATAATCCAGAAAATTTTGAGTATCCCACACCCTTGCAAGCTAAAAACAGAAATGAAGTATTAGTAGGTCGAATCCGCCGGGATGAATCACAGGCTAACACGCTCAATATATGGGTGACTGCGGACAACTTGCGTAAAGGAGCAGCTACCAATGCCGTACAAATAGCGGCTTATCTCATTGATCAAAAATTGGTCGGCAGGAATTAATTTATAAAAAATGATATTTGGATTGATTTTTGTACAATTTAAACGTTATAGATAGGAAATCATCATTTTACAAATGCCTCTGTTTGAGAGGAAAACAGATTTAAATAATTAAATACTAGAACATGAGAACCAGATTAGTGGTTTGGGGAGTTAATGTCAAAGAAGAAAGGGTCTTGATGGCCATTTCATTAAATGCTGAAGCAAACAAAGTTGAAATCTGGAGTATTCCTGAAGCGGATATCCCGGAGGAGTTTTACAACAAGCTGATGAGCCAATGGCGGGAAGGATTGGATTTAAATATGCCGACCAGCGCGGAGCATCGGATTACAGAATTGACCATGGCGGATGGCATTTTGCCAGAAGATCTAAAAGTTGAGAAATCAGATGTGATCCAGCGCGCCCAGATTGAATGGCATTTCATTGTATTATCTAACAAGCTTTATAAAAATTATAAAACAGAATTAGAAGACCTGCATGATAAGATTAAACGATTAGAATCGTTTAATCATGCCCTATGGGAAGAACTTAAACAAACCTGGTCTAACATTCAACAACATATATTTGAAAAAAATATTTCACGAGACCATGCAGATTCATTGCGTGAAAAATCCAATGCGCTGTTTGATGAATTAAAAAAGTTAAAACAAAGTTTAGCTTCAGAATTTAAATCAAAATCTAAGGAAGTTTATGATCAAATCATGAACGCGCTTTCTGAAATAGAACAGAAAATTGAAAGCGGATCCCTTTTAAAACCATTGTTTGATCAATTGGTGAAAATTCAGTCTGATCTAAAAACGCAATCCATTCATAAAGACCATCGCGAGTCTATTTCTTCAAAATTAAATGAATCCTTTAGAAGCATCCGTGAAAAAAGAGAAAAAAGAGAATCTGGAAATGATCAACAAGGTTCAGGAGCAGACCGACTGATCCGCAGATATGAAGGTTTGTTGGTTGCAATTCAAAAATTTGAACAATCCATAAATTTCGAAAAGAAAAATATAGATTTTGAAAACAGACGGATTGCTACTACCAGCGGACAATTAGAAGCTCAAATACGTGTTGCCAAAATCAAAATGATTGAGGAACGTATGAAGTCAAAAGAAGAGAAATTAAAAGAACTTTTAGCAACTAAAGAAAAATTAGAACTCATCATTGAAAAAGTCAAAAAGCGGGATGACAAGCAAAAGAAGCGCACAGAACGTAAAGAAAAAGTAGAAGAAGAAAAAGAAAAAATTAAAGCAAAGATTTCTGATTCAATTCACCAGGCCCAGGAGCATGTTCCTGCAGAATTGCAAGAAAAACTAGAAAAAGCGGCTGAAGAAATTAAAATTGCCAAAAAGCCAAAAAAGCAAAAAGCAGAAAGTAAAACCACTGAAGTAATTCCTCCAGATTCCGAAACGATAGCTTCAAGTAAAGAAATACAAACTGAGGAACCCAATATCCTGCCTGATCAAACAGAAGAAACGCCGCCTGAATCAAGCAATTTGGAGTTGGATCCAGGGACTGCCCAAGAAGAAGAATAATAGTTGGCTATTTCTAAATATGAATGTCAAGAAAGAATTAAAGCTACAAAAGCATTTTGATCAGGAAGGTAAATTGGCTTCGCCATTATTACCCGAACATGTAAAGAATTTTCTTGTGGACATTGACGGTACTATTTGCGATGACATTCCAAATGAAGAACCAGAACGCATGGTAACTGTTGAACCTTATCCGGATGCGATTAAAGTAATTAATCAATGGTATGAGGAAGGACATATTATTACGTTTTTTACTTCCCGTACAGACGCCCATAAATTAATTACTGAAAACTGGCTCCTAAAATGTGGATTTAAATATCACTTCTTATTACTAAACAAACCCCGTGGTGGCAATTATCACTGGATCGACAATCACATAGTACGTGCCACACGCTATGAAGGAAAATTTACAAAAGAATTTGTGGAAGTAACCACCAAGGTTCAGGTTTTTGAGAAATAGTTGAATGAGGGAGCCGAAGGAGGCACAATGACTAAGGACCATAGACCATAGGACCATAGACCATAGGACCACAGGACCATAGACCATAGACCATAGACCATAGGACCATAGGCCATAGGACCATAGACCATAGGACCATAGGCCATAGGACCATAGACCATAGGACCATAGGACCATAGGACCATAGGACCATAGGACCATAGGACCATAGACCATAGGACCATAGACCATAGGACCATAGACCATAGGACCATAGGACTAAAGGAACATAGGCCATAGGACCACATAGGCCAAGGGAGCATAGTCCGTTGGACTAAAGAGGACTTAAGGCTATTTAGGTATTATTATTAATGAATCCCAACAACGATCCAAAAAGAAAAAAAGAGCAAAAGCCAGTCAATTGACTGGCTTTTGCTCTTTTTTAACCTTTAATTTTATTATGTTATTTAATAACAATTTTTGAGTAAGAATGGTTCCCTTTGCCAATTCCTTCCAGAATTACGATTCCTTTTGGTAAATCGTCTGTACTGATTTTAACAAAACTCAGATCAGTAGGTAAAGAAACCCGCTTAAGCTCTTGACCATTTACGGATCGGATGATTAAGGTATGAATTGATTTTTCTGCATCCTGTCTGAATAGAAAATAATTACTGGCAGGATTTGGATAGACTTTAAAACTGCTTTTTGTTTTCTCGGATTGGGTTCCAATAATTTTATCAGAATCTGCTAACGTTCCCTTTCCTGGAGCGGAAGTGCAAACAAGATCCCCTTCAGCCGTTGCGACACAAACTTCAGCATTGTAAAATTTAGGATAAATGAATTCTACATTATCAATAACCCAACCTAAAATGGTATTTGTATTTGGACTTACATTTAAACTATCATTTCCAAATCGAAATCTAATTTGAATTTTATTTGTACCGTAATCCTTAAGACTCAATACAGTTGGAATAAAATCTGTGCTCTGTCCAGAAAACGCAGATGAATTTGGAATGACAAACGTTTCATAATTAATCAATCCGGTATAGCCATTAAGACTAAATTGTTCCGGTTTAACTGGTAGCCAGAAAAAACCATCCGTAGATACTTCAATCATCCCACCATCAAATGCTTTTTCCGTATTGAAAAAATGATAGAAATACAAAGAGGGGTCAGCTCCGCTAAGTTGGAACTGATTTTTCGTAAAAAGGAAATAATCATTGGAAACGCCTTCCTTTTCTTCTGCTATCCAGGCATAGGATTGATTTACTCCCCAATCAAGATCCCGATACCAAAGTTGTGTTCCCTTTGAAATATCGATATCCCAATTGTCTTCGCCTGCTTCCATATCATCATACCAAAGCGTTGTTGACATGATGGCAGGATCTGATTTTACTTTATAAGTTATTGTTTTTGATTCCAGTGATTTTAATTGACTATAAGTCCAAACTAATTGGGTGCCATTTACAACAGGAGCTGGATTTCCAGATCCTGCAACATAGGTACAGCCTGCGGGTAAATTATCGGTTACGACTACATTATTTGCAACACCCGGTTTATAGTTATTAATTTCCAGGGTATAACTATATTGGTCGCCTGGTTTTACTACATCATTTTTTATAAACGTGGTTGCATCTTTATAGTAGCCTGCCCTTTTATTTACTAACAATTTATTGATACAAATTAATGCGGGAAGATAATCTTCTGTTTCGTCACCGACTGAATTACTGGAGCCTTGTTTACTAAAAAATCCAAATCCCCGACGAGCAAAAACTTCCCAAAGCAAACAAGCATTTGCTGCTGCATTATTTATAGTATCTGCTTTAAGGATGGCATTTCTTCCATCGATAAATCCAGGTAAACAGGGTTGTAATTTCATTCCATCCATTACCAATTGGATGGCAATATTATTTCCTGCTGTTTTGTTTTTAAAATCCGGATCGTAGCCATATTTATTTGCCAATGCCCAATACATATCCCATAAAACGGTTGTCCAAACTTCTCCTAAATTATGGGATTCCGCATCAATATTTTTATAAGTAAATTCATTATAACTAAAATCTGTAGAATACGGCCGACGGCGAATTCCAAGTCCATTGGTTGCTTGGTTTAACGCATAGGTTCCAATTCCACGTGGATTTTGACCTGCATCCCCTGGTTTTGCAGTCATAATCAAAGCTAAAAAGTCACTCCAACCTTCTCCCATTTGCTCTGCATTATTTAAGCAATTTGCTCTTGCAGGACCCCCTGTTAACCGATTGGATACACCATGACCATATTCATGCGCAATGATTCCATTGTCAAAATCACCATCCAAACTGTCAGGTCCAGCAGTTGCACCAGGTTCTCTGATTTCAATTCTCAAGCCACCATTTTTGACTTGAAGTTTGAGACGATTGCAAATGGTTTTTGTAGTAAAATAAGCAGGAATTGTAACGCGATTTCCAACAGCACCTGCACCCATGGTTATAAATGCATCTTCAAAATTACAAATGACAACTGCCACAGCACCGGAGTCCTGTGCATTTAATGCTTTTACACCAAATTCACAGGTTCCTCGGTCTATCAATACAATTTTACCTTGAATTTCACTTCTACGCATACCTTTTGAACAAGCCAAGGTAGGGTTCGGTGAATGATCATTTGCGATGACCACTTCAGCCTCTCTCGTTGGGGGCGGAGCACCACCCCATCCACTTGCACGGCGGGATTCAAAGGCACCAATTAAAGAATCTGGTTTTGAAATATAGGTTTCCACACCAGAAGACAACCATAAAAACATTTGCATTCTTGGATTTCCTCCATCTGCAGGTGTTGCAAAATTTGCATTGTCTGTGCCACTTCCATCCTGGGCCTCAGCAAGTACTTGGTCATTTGCAGCTCCTCCTTTATTATAATTGTTTGATTGGAAATTGCCAGCGACTTCATTATATCCAAAATTGTACAATACATCGTGCATCATATTATTCAGATAAAACAAATTAACAGTAGCAGCTTTTGTATAAGCGCCAGGCTCAGTATTTGGGTCAAATGGAAAATCAAAAATCAAGTCTGTTCCACCATTCGGTTCGCCTCCATCAGAAGCATTATCGCCGTTTCGATCTAAATAAGCATGCACGTTATTTCCTCTTGTAATTTGATACTCTGCCTCATTTGCACCATTTGTATCATGCCAACCAAATGGAGATGCGGTTGCATTTGCGGGATTAACTACTAATTGGCGGTTGCCATGTTTTGGGCTCTCGGATGGTAAACTCACTACGTTGTATGTGTTTGGAGCAGCCGGAGTTGGCTGATTTATTATGGCCAATGCTTCTTTTACTGGTACAGATCCCGGATTGAATGCTTTTTGATGATCCAAACACTTGCTGTGCCCTGGATGATCGGAATTACATTTGATTGAAAGATTTTGCTTGTCAATAATTTTACCTGTTTGTGCATCAACTCGAACAGACCAATAATCACTGCCGCTGGTTAAATCCATTGTTAAATCCCAGGAAAGTCTTAAAGACCCATTTTGATCCAAACAATAAACTTGCTTCACTGGAATATTAATATTGGTAAAGTTGGTTTTCATAATCTCCATCTTACCATCTTTGGTCCTTGAAACATTGGATGGAATCAGGGCATTAGGAATGTCCATTTGGATAACTGCAGCACTCAATGCATCAATAGGTGAAAGACGCGCCTTGGTGGTGTTTACTTTTGCACGGATCTGATCAATAAACCGGGATGGGCTGTCATAAATTTTACCATTTGGGGTAATGTGGACAGATGTGATCGCATTATGGATTTCAATTCCCTGATAACGTTGAATCAAATAGATATGTGTCAGACCATTATGATCTGAGGTATACATATCTGAAACAGCTAAATCAGAAATATCGTCCGGATTCAGTCCCCAGACCTTGGCATTTTGTTCAATAGCTCTTAATGCAAGGTCTAATTTTGACTGGACTTGTGCTTTAAGTGCTACTGAAAAATATAAAGCATTGATTACTAATAAATTAAATAGTTTGATTTTCATAAATGTGGAAATAATTTGAATTTGCGAAATTAATAATAATTTTATTGGTGTAATGGACAAGAAAGATTTAATATTAGGAAAGAACGCTTTGAGAGAAGCTTTTGCTGCTGAAATACGGATTCAGAAAATTTTTATTTCAGAAACCCTTGATAAGGAGGATACCAAAGAGCTCTTAAAGCTTGCACATCAACACAAGGTTCCGATTCTTAAAGTAGCCAAGCAAAAACTGGATCGATTGAGTCGCAGCAACCATCAAGGGGTCATAGGACTAAATTCAGCCATTCCCTTTTATCAAAGTCAAAGCCTTGTTGACAATATTTTATTTCATGGAAAAAATCCAGCACTTTGTGTGTGGACGGAATTACAGATGTTCGAAATTTTGGAGCAATTGCTCGGTCAGCTGAAATATTTGGTTTGCATGGGATCATCATCCCTCAAAAAGACAGTGCTCCAGTAAATTCAGAATCCATAAAAGCATCCTCCGGTGCCCTATTGAGCTTGCCGGTATGTCGGGAGAAAAATTTAGTCCATTCACTAAAACAATTTAAAAAAATGGGGCTCAGCATCCTATGTGCTTCAGAAAAGGCTGATAAAAATATAAGGGATCTCGATTTAAATAAATCTATAGCAATTGTACTCGGTTCTGAAGGGACGGGAGTCAGCAGAGAGGTTTTGAATGAAGCCGATGAATTGGCTAAAATCCCACAGATAGGAAGTATCGCTTCGCTCAATGTATCGGTTGCGGCAGGAATATTTTTCTATGAATGGATGTTACAAAACCAAAATGAACCCAAAGAAAGAAAATGAACCGGAAACCAACTAAATGTGTTTATAATTCTTTAGAACCCAATTTAGTTTATGAAACACCTTTTGCATGTCCTTTCTCTTTTACTAGGTCTTCAAACACTTCAAGCGCAAGATGTTTATAAGCCCCTTGAAAACAGTTTGCTTTGGAAAATTGAAGGAAAGGAATTAAAGAAAGCTTCTTATTTATTTGGGACGATCCACTTAATTCCTGCAACAGAATTTTTTCTACCTAAAAATCTTGAAAAAAGTCTGCAAGAGACTCAAAAAGTATTTATGGAAGTCGACATCGATGGCATGAATGATATGGGTAATTTAATGGGTGTGGGGGATAAATTATTTATGAAAAATGATACCAGCCTCGTTGATTTAATTAGTCCGGAAGAATATAAACAACTTGATACGTTTTTTAATAACCTGGGAATTCCCTTGAATTTTTTCGAACGATTGAAACCCATGTTTTTAAGTGTTTTAGTAGGCAGTCAGGGAAATCCATTTGGTTTACAGGATGGTAGTTTAAAATCTTATGAATTTGAATTGGCGGAGCTTGCAAAAAAATATCAAATTGAAACGGATGGATTGGAAAGTTTAGATTTTCAAATTTCCATCTTTGATAATATTCCATATGGAGTTCAGGCAAAGATGTTAATGGCTTCATTTAAATCTGCACAAGCAGATGAGCAGGTCATGCAAGAAATGTATCAAAAATACAAATCTCAAAATTTAGAAGCATTGGGTGAAACCATTACTAAAGAAGATGAACCTTTGTCAGATCATTTAGATCTATTACTTTATAAAAGAAATTTAAACTGGATTCCTAAAATGGAAACAGAAATGCAAAAGGCGGCCTGCTTTTTTGCAGTTGGTGCTGGACATTTGGCCGGCGAACGGGGTGTAATTCATTTATTGAGAAAGGCGGGGTACCGGGTGGAGAAAGTCAATTAAGAATTACGGATTACGAATTACGGATTATGGGAACGTAGTGGACATCCCTCGTAATGGCGGTACGAATGGAAGATTAATTGGTGCGTAGTAAACCTCCTGCATAATCGTTGTATAAATGATGAGAGTGTTGTGTTAATCCCAAATAATTGTAAGACAAAATAATTACATCATTTAATTGGATAATTGCAGCATTGTAGAATTGGAAAATTACGTTCCCAATTTCCTTTTATAAACCGGGACTGTAGAACAAGCTTCTCCAAACATGATGCTGGAAGCGACGTTTTTTAAATGTTGGGTAATATCTAAATAAGCTGAAGCAGGAACTTCTTTTTCACTACATCCTTTGATAACCAATTTTGCATCCCGATATTCTTCAGGATTTATTTGCTTAATTTTTTGATGAAAATAATTGCGTAAAAATTCAGATTTAGTACCAAAAACAACATCTGTTGCAAATCCACCGGCATGACTGGCAACCAGCATATAGGCCCAGGTTGGAATGATAGCATCCGTCGAACAAAAAACAGCTAGATATCCATTTTTATAAGCTTCCCAGTTATGCTCTTTCAGGGCTTTTCTAAAGTCTAATTCTTTAAGGATTAATCCATGAAAAAGATAGTCTTTTAAATCAAATTCAAAAATTTCAGATTCAGGATACAAGTCTTCCAGTTTAAGTGTGACTAAACTACTTTGGTTTACCCGATTTACTAACAATTCATTGTTATTCATGACTAGATTCGGAACTCGTTGAAAGCGCTGATAAATCCAAAGTACTGAGTTCTTCAATGGGTGCAGGTTCACCAATTTCTTGATCAGCCAGTGTAAAATCTTTTAATTTAGGTAAATCTGTAAGACTTTTTAATCCAAAATAT
The DNA here is from genome assembly GCA_016712145.1 of Saprospiraceae bacterium. NCBI lineage: Bacteria > Pseudomonadati > Bacteroidota > Saprospiria > Saprospirales > Saprospiraceae > Saprospiraceae bacterium. The sequence continues at coordinate 445,714 of JADJRO010000003.1, read as the reverse complement.
TCCATAAACCGTTGGGAGGTTCCTAATAAAAATGGCTTTCCAGGGCCTTCTGATCTGCCAACAATTTCGATTAATTCTTTTTCCATCAATTTCTGAACTGAATGATCTGAATTTACACCGCGAATCTGCTCAATTTCAGATTTGGAAATCGGCTGTTTGTAGGCAACAATTGCCAAAGATTCCATAGCTGCTTTTGACAATTTTTTCCGATTGGTCATTTTTATATGCTCAGCGACCACTTGAAAATGTGCAGGTTTTGATAAAAACTGATACCCACCAGCAATTTCTTTCAATTCGATTCCAAAATCATCGCTCAAATAGCGATTGGTAATTTGATCAATTGCTTGTTCAATAATTTCAGGATCCAAACTTACTGAAAGACTGTTTTCAATACAATATTTTAGGTCCGCTTTAGTAATGGGTTGAGGTGAAACAAATAGTAAACTCTCAACGGCCGGCAGGTATGGATTTGAATTCATAATGCAAAATTAGGCGAATATTTGGCAGCAAACTAGTTCTCGCAAACCAATAGGAAAGGAATAACAAGTAAATTGATTAAAAGTTGGTTGAAATAGGGATAGATAAAATCAAAAATCCACGCCTGACGTTGATGGGTGTTCGCTTGATTTAATAAATTTATTTTTCCTAAAAGCTGAATTAAATTATATTAAATTATAATTTAATGTTTATACATTTATTTTTCAATTAGTTACATATTATATTTTAATTTGATATTAATTTTTTGTAAATTCAGTTCGGCGTTCAATAAATCTCATTTACACATCACTTTGGAATCATTATCTTGTCTTCAATAACACGAAAATGAGCAAATTAAAAACTATTTACATCTGTTCTAATTGCGGGGCAAACAGTCCGAAATGGATGGGAAGATGCACCTCCTGCAATGAATGGAACAGTTACGTAGAAGAGGTCATCGCACGAGATGAACCCTCTATAAAAAATGCATGGAAAGATCTTGCGGCAGGGTCCTCCAAACCACAATCATCCATCCTTGAGGATGTTCAAATTGAACATATAGATCGAATCCGAACTGGAGACCCAGAGTTAGACCGTGCCTTGGGTGGCGGTTTGGTGAGAGGATCAGTTACCTTGTTGGCCGGACAGCCTGGTATTGGTAAATCGACCCTCCTCTTGCAAATGGCCTTATCAGCTGTCGTTGACAAGGTGCTGTATGTTTCCGGCGAAGAAAGCGAACAACAAATTAAACTGCGTGCTGAAAGACTCCAAAGAGGACAAAAGAATTGCTATTTATATGCTGAGTCCAGAATCCTTTTCATTCTTGCAGAAGCTGCCAGACTTAAACCCGGTTTAATTGTAATCGATTCAGTTCAAACATTGATAACCGATGAATTGGAATCTGCACCAGGAAGCATATCGCAAATCCGAGAATGCAGTCATCAAATCATTCGGTATGCAAAAGAACATGGGGTACCGGTCTTTTTAATTGGACATATCAATAAGGAAGGAGACATTGCCGGACCAAAATTACTTGAACATATGGTTGATACGGTGCTTCAATTTGAAGGGGACCGATTGTATGCTTACCGGATGCTCCGAACCTTAAAAAATCGATTTGGCTCTACGGATGAAATGAGTTTATATGAAATGCAATCTACCGGAATGCGTCCGATTACCAACCCATCCGAATTGCTTTTATCACAACATGAAGAAAAATTAAGTGGTTCTGCAATTGCTGCTACCATGGAAGGACAGCGTCCCCTCTTAATAGAAGCTCAGGCATTGGTTGGCTCGGCAGTATATTCTACACCACAACGCGTTGCAAACGGCTTTGACTCTAAAAGAATGTCTTTATTATTGGCTGTCTTAGAAAAGCGTTGTGGTTTTTTCTTCGGACAGCAGGATGTCTTTTTAAATTTGGCAGGAGGAATTCGAATCAATGATCCTGCATTGGATCTTGCGGTGGTGGCTGCTCTTATTTCTTCCCTCGAAGACAATGCTTTACACAGACAGATTTGCTTTGCCGGTGAAATTGGATTATCCGGTGAAATCCGAGCAGTTTCTAAAATTGAACAACGAGTGCAAGAAGCAATGCGACTTGGATTTAAAGCCATTTGTATTTCAAAATATAATTTAAAAGGTTGGGATCCCGAAAAATATAAAATTAAAATAGTACCCTTGGCAACCTTGAATGAGCTTTATGAAAAGGTATTTTCAAAGTAGTCCAACAGTTTCATTTGCTTAAAATCCTAAAAGCTCTTGAATTAATTAGTTTTGCGCTTTAGTTTTCATTTTGAAAGCGCTCAACATGAATTCAATTATCAAATCAATTACCACAACACAGATCCTTTGGCTTGGCATCGCATTGTCCGTTCCTGCTTTTTTATGGAATCTTGGTTCGGTTGCATTTATTGGAGACGAGGCCATTCGTTCGTTGGTCGCTTTTGAAATGAAACTGTCAGGTAATTTCATTGTTCCCACGCTTAATGGAGAAGCCTATTTTAATAAACCACCCCTTTACAATTGGTTTATTTATTTTATTTCAGAAGCATTTGGATATTATGGTGAATGGCCTACGCGTTTGGTTAGTTTGAGTTTTTTGGCCTTATTTGCTTATTCCATTTACTTTTTTACCAGAAAAGTCTTTGATCAGGCAATCGCAGCAACTGTTACATTGATGTTATTGACCAGCGGCCGCATTTTATTTTGGGATAGCATGGTAGGTCTCATCGATATTTGCTTTTGTTGGATCATTTATTTAAATTTCATGCTCCTTTATTTTTTGGGAAAAAAGGGCAATTGGTTTTATTTATTTATTGGATCTTATTTTTTATGTGGAGTAGCCTTTATGCTAAAAGGTTTGCCAGCTCTTGTATTTCAGGCAATTTCAATTACAAGTTGTTTAATTTTATTTAGACAATTTAAGCAACAATTTTTTAAGATCCCACATTTTACAGGTGCACTCCTTGGTTTAATGCCCGCAGTTTTATATTATGTGCTCTATGCATCAAAAGTGCCGTTGTCAAAAGTGTTTTCAGTATTACTTGATCAATCCATGCAACGAACCGGGACACACCATGGAATTGGTAAAACCTTGTTGCACGTAATTACATTTCCATTTGAACAAATTTATCATTTTTTACCCTGGTCACTTTTAATAGTTGTTGTCTTTCATAAAAAATTTTGGCAATGGATTCATTCACATGAATTTATCAGATTCAATTTTTGGATGCTTGTAGCCAATCTTCCAGTATATTGGTTTTCGGTGCAAGTTTATCCACGTTATTTATTAATGTTTATTCCACTATTTAATTTATGTGGAGTGTATTGCTTGCTACAATGGGAATCGATTCATCAAAAGCAAGCAAGAATTTTTAAATGGATCTTTTTATTTACAATTTGTTTAGTCGCTGTTTGTATACTTTTTTTTCCAATTATTGGTCAGAGCCGCACGATTTCTTATTGGTGGTTATTGTGGATTGTTGGCGTGTTTGCAATGACGTTCTTCCTTTATTCCGGATTCAAATCCAATTCTCAAATACTATTATGGACCTGTATTTCATTGCTCTGCTTTAGAATTATTTTCAATGGCATTGTTTTACCCATTCGCGAAAAAAGTTCTACTGAAAACGCATGCAAAGAAGATTGCAAAAGAATCGCAGCATTATTTCCAAATAAACAATTGTTGATTTATGGCCAAACCCAGACACATCAGGTTGCTCGATTTTATACTTCTGTTTTTAGCAATCAGATTATCCGAAAATCTTACCTTACCAACAAACCTGAAGCCTTATATTTGGTAGATCTTAAGCTGTATCCTGGTTTTCCAGGAACTCTGGTTGACTCATTAATTTTAGAAAAAAAGCAAATTATCTATCTAATGAAAACGAATAATCGATGAATAGAAAATTAAGTATTGTCATTTGTGTTTACAACGAAGCAGAAAATATAATTCCTTTAATAGAACGTTTAACAATTGCATTAAAAGGCATTGACCATGAAATGGTATTTGTAGATGACGGGTCGACAGATAATACCTTAGTCAATTTAAAAAATCATAAGAATCCAAACATTAAAATTGTTGAATTCAGAAGAAATTATGGACAAAGTGCTGTACTCGCTGCCGGAATTGAATATGCACAAGCCGAATGGATTGTAACGATGGATGGGGATTTACAAAATGATCCAGATGATATTCCCCGAATGTTAAAATTAGCTGAAGCAGAATCGCTGGATCTTTTGGCAGGAATACGCCAAAAACGACAAGATGGATTTATACTTCGAAAGATACCTAGTAAAATTGCAAATTGGATGATTCGAAATGCCTCTGGAGTTCATTTGCATGATTATGGTTGTACTTTAAAAGTTATGAAATCAGATTTAGCCAAAAGTCTTGGGATCTATGGTGAATTGCATCGATTTATTCCCATCCTTGCCGATCTTGAAGGCGCCCGAATGGATGAAACGCCTGTCAAACATCATGCTCGAAGTTTTGGCAAATCGAAGTATGGAATTAACCGCACGATGCGCGTGTTTAGTGATCTTTTGTTAATCCTTTATTTAAAAAAATTTCGCAACAAACCCATGCACCTGTTTGGCGGTTGGGGAGTATTACTCAGTGGATCCGGTGCCTTGATTATGGCTTATTTATTATTCCAAAAAATAGTTGGTCATGATATCTGGGGCAGGCCAATTATAATTCTAGGAACCATCCTGCTCATGGCTGGATTTCAACTCATTGTTTTAGGAATTTTAGCTGAAATGCAGGTACGGACATATTATGAATCCCAAGGAAAGAAAATATACAGGGTAAGAAATTTCTTTGAGTAGGCTTAATGTGTGTGGAGTGGCTAGATAGAGGCTAAAGGCTAGAGGCTAGAGGCTAGAGGCTAGAGGCTAAAGGCTAAAGGCTAGAGGCTAGAGGCTAAAGGTTAGTTGATAGTTGATAGTTGGTAGTTCGTCTTTGCTTCTTTGCTTCTTTGCTTCTTTGCTTCTTTACGGCTTTGCGTGAAAAAAATTTGTTGCTAGTTGTTAGTTAACAGATCCTATTGATTTTAATTGTTTGTAAGTAAGGATTTCTTTTTGAACTCAATTTGCAGCATATATATTTCTACCTTTTTTTAAACCAATTCACAAATTCAGCTACACCCTGTTTAAAACTAACTTTGGGTTGGTATCCGAAATAAGCATTTGCTTTTGCTATGTCAGCGTGTGTTTGATCAACATCCCCAGCTTGTTTTTCAATAAATTTAATTTCAATTTTGGTTTGAAGTGCATTTTGTAATTCTTCGACCATTTCAATCAACTTTACAGGTTTTCCATTTCCTAAGTTGAATATCTCGTAGTTGAGCTCCGGGTGAAAAGCAATCCCGCAGATTCCATCGACGATATCAGAAACAAAGGTATAATCTCTTATGCTGGAGCCATCTCCGTATAATTCGATTGGCTGTTGTTCGATTGCCAATTGAGTAAACTTATGAATCGCAAGATCCGGTCGTTGACGTGGACCATACACTGTAAATAATCGCAAACAAGCTGTTTCAATCTTGTACAAATGATGATAGGTATAACAAAGCAACTCACCGCTTTTTTTAGTAGCAGCATAGGGTGAAATTGGAAAACTCACGTCATCGGTTTCAGAAAATGGAAGCTTTTGTTGGTTCCCATAAACAGAAGATGAAGATATAAATATAAACCGCTTAATTTTGCAATTCCTGCAAGCCTCTAATAAATTCACCAATCCATTTAAATTAACATCCATATAATCAGAGGCATTTGAAATGGAAGGACGCACCCCTGCTTTCGCAGCCAAATGGATTACTAATTGAATTTGATTCGCAGCAAGGATTTCATTTATTAAAAAAGAATTTCTGATATCTCCATAAATAAATTTAAATCCATTCAAAGACTCCAAAAGATTTAAATTCTCTTGCTTCTTTTGCACTTCATAATAAGGATCCATGTTATCCAGGCCTATGACCTTATGAGATTGCTTGAGCAGTTGTTCACATAAATGCGATCCAATAAATCCGATGGCTCCGGTAACAAGGATGTTCATTTTTCTTTATTACTAAATTTGATAGGCTTAAAACTATAAATAATTCCGAAAAAGGATACTATGGTGGAGATTAAATAAAATAAAAAAGCAATAGCCACCCCACTTTCAGCTTCAGTTTGAAGGTATTGTGTGCCATATAAAAATGTGACTTCTCTGGCTCCTGCCCCACCAAATGTAATAGGTAACATAGCAGCAAGGGAAGAAATCAAGAAAAGAAAACTATATGGAATCCAATGCAACTTTTGCCCCAGTGCAATAATTAAACAGATTGCACTCCCAGTTTGCAATAGTTGAACTCCTAAAGAAATTAAATGGATCCTTCCATAAGATCTTGAGTCCATCCATTTAAAATTCGGTTTAATGCCCAAGGAATTCCAAAGCTTGCTATTAATAGCAAACCAATTAGCCAGAAATAACTCGCTAATGGTTTTAACAAAAGTAACAGTCCAAGTGAAATTTGCATTAATGCCCATACTCCCGAAAAACGATCCATAAGTGTAAGCTTAACTAAAAGCTTTAAATCCTTATTAAAATTCTGCATGAGTACTTTAATTTTATAACCATCTCCACTGATTCCGCCTGGCAGTAATAAATTATAGTACATTCCAAGGTAATATAACTTCAGGTTTTCACTGAAACGTACATTTACAGCTTCCCCTTGTAAAAATAGTTGATATCGCACTGCTGAAACTATTTTGGATGCAATAAACAAGACCGTCGCAGATCCAATTAATAAACCATTAGACTTTACAACGAATTCAAGCATGTTGCTGATATTCACATTCTTACTAATTATATAGATAATCAGTATAGAAATTAGAATTTTAAAAGCCAACTTTAAAACTGAAGGCATTTTGTAAGATTGGATTTGTGACAACATCCTATTTTGCTATGAATAAAATCTGAGAAGCTCGATTTAAAATAATTCAAAGTCAAAGTTAATCATTCTAATTGAATCCATTAAGCGCATGATTCTTCTCAATCAATCAAATTTCTTCATGTTTTAGGCGTCGTTTTTTAATCATTCCACCGTGTGTATCTTTAACACTGTTGATTACTACAAATGCATTGGGATCAATTTTTTTAATTTCTGTATTTAATTTATTTAGTTCAAGACGGGTAATAACTGAATAAATAATATTGGTTTCCTTTGTTTCACCAGTCTTTCCGTAACCTCTTTTACCACTATAAACGGTTACGCCTCGCTCCATGTCTGTTATAATCATTTTTGCAATGTCTTCACTATGTGATGAAACAATGGTAACCCCCATATACTCTTCAATTCCCTCAACTACAAAATCAAGCGTTTTAGAAGCAGATAAGTATGTAATCATAGAATACAGCGCAATTTCCATAGACAAGAAATACGCAGCTACAGAAAAAATAATGATATTAATAACACCAATAATATCTCCAATGGTGGTGCCAAATTTTCTACTTAAATATATTGCCAATACTTCTGTTCCATCTATGACAGCCCCACCTCTAACTGAAAGTCCAATACCTGCACCTAGAAAAAATCCACCGAAAATTGCTACCAATAAATTATCATCTGTAACATTTGGAAACTCAACGGTTGCAATTACTAAAGCAAAAACAGAAATTGCCATAGCGGTTTTGATAGCAAACTCTCGACCTACAATCTTTGAACCAAGTACGATAAATGGGATATTGATACAGATTAACATGATCCAAAGTGGAATCCCGGTCACTGCATTTGTCAACAAGGAAATTCCGGTTGCTCCGCCATCAATTAATTTATTGGTCAATAAAAATCCTTTCACCCCAAAAGCAGCAGAAAATATCCCTAATAATATCAAGCAAAAATCTCTGAAATAGCTAATTGTTGTGATACGTAATTCAATCAAATACTTTGCAAGTTCGTAGCGTGCTCGTGCAGATGAATCACTTTCGGCCTTCTCAATACCCAATATATTATATTTTCTTACCAAATGTTTCCAAATTCTTTTCATATTGCTAATATATTCAAAAAAATCAAAATTTCTGCCCTTTAACAGAATAGAATTTAATATAATATTGTTTTAGTTTCAAATTATCCTTAAAATTGTAAAAATAACAAACGAATGTTCAGAATAAACAAAATAGCTGTTTTGGGTTCAGGATTAATGGGTTCAGGAATCGCTTCTCATCTGGCAGGATGTGGTTTTGATGTCCTGCTTTTAGATTTAGCAAGTCAAGGACAAAATCAAAATGAACTAACTCAAAAAGCACTTGATAAATGTCTGACCTCTAAACCAACACCTATCTATGATAAACAATTTATCAAACGAATCCAAATTGGGAATTTTAATAACGACCTAAATAAACTAAAAACATGCGATTGGATTATAGAAGCGGTTGTTGAAAATATTGAAATCAAAAAGCAATTATATTCAAAAATAGAAGAACATCGGATTCCAGGAAGTTTAGTTAGTACAAATACATCGGGAATTCCGATCCATATGTTATTGGAAGATCGTTCTGATGATTTTAAACAGCATTTTATAGGTACCCATTTTTTTAATCCACCCAGATACTTGAAACTGCTTGAAATTATTCCAACTCAATTTACTAAAAAGGAGGTAATTGATTTTTTACTTGATTTTGGAAAAACATACTTAGGTAAAAAAACAGTTTTATGCAATGATACCCCTGCATTTATTGCCAATCGAATTGGTGTCGTCAGTATGGCCAAAATGTTTGAATTGGCCGAAGAATTAAATCTTAGCATTTCAGATGTTGATAAATTGACCGGTGTTGCAATTGGAAGACCTAAATCAGGGACATTTCGGTTAACGGATTTAGTTGGTTTGGATACGGCTGTTTTTGTTATTAATGGTTTAAAAAAGAATTGTCCGAATGATATCATCATTCAAAACATATGTGTGCCTGATTTTATTAATTTTCTGGTGGAGCATAAATGGTTTGGTAATAAATCCGGAAAAGGTTTTTATTTAAAATCTGATGATAAAGACGAAAAAGGAAAAGTAAAATTTTTAAGTTTAGATTTAATAAATCTGGACTATCGTTTGGATCCAAAAAGCAAGCTTGAAAGCATCAATATTTCAAAACAAATTGAGTCACTTCCAAAACGTCTGAATGCATTGCTTAAAATTCAAGATGCGGGTGCACAATTGATCCGAAAATCCCTGGGATTTTTATTTGCTTATGCATCCCATCGAATTCCTGAAATCACAAAGACGATAGAATCTATTGATGATGCGATGAAAAATGGTTTTGGTTGGGAGCTGGGACCTTTTGAAACCTGGGATGCAATCGGTTTAGAAGCTGGTATAAAACTAATTGAAGAAGTTTCACAAACTCCTGCACCCTGGGTGTTAAAAATGCTTTCAGAAAATAAAATGCAATTTTATAAAAATGAGGATGAAACCCTTTTGGTTTTAGATCCTGAAAATTGCAATTATTATAAACCAAAAGGTCAGGAAAACGAAATAAGATTAAACTACTATAGTTCCAATAAATGTGTTTATAAAAATGACGAACTAAGTTTGATTGATATAGGTGATGGCGTGCTGTGCGCAGAATTTAAAAGCAAATACAATGCTATTGGTGAAGGCATTCTAAAAGGCTTACAAGAATCCATTCACATAGCAGAAGATCAACAATGGAAGGGTTTGGTTATTGGTAACAATGCAATTAATTTTACAGTCGGTGCTAATCTAATGCTGATTGGCATGCTCGCTTTTCAACAAGAATTTGATCAATTGGATATGGCTGTACGTTTATTTCAACAAACGTCCATGAGATGTCGCTATTCAACCATCCCTGTAGTTACTGCAACACAAGGGTATGTTTTTGGTGGCGGCGTGGAGTTGTTGATGCATTGCGACGCATCAGTTTGCACTGCAGAATCTTACATTGGCTTAGTTGAAATGGGGGTTGGACTTTTACCGGGTGGTGGTGGAACAAAAGAATTTGCCGTTCGACTTAGTGACGAATTAAAAGAAACAGATGTACAAATTCCTCAATTGATTCAACGATTCAGAACACTTGCTACTGCAGCGGTTGCGACATCAGCATTTGAAGCTTATGATTTGGGTTATCTAAATAAAAACAGGGATACCGTTTGTTTATACAATGGCTTACAAATTCATTTAGCAAAACAAAACGTATTGAAGTTGGCAACCAATTATATCAAACCTACCCAAAGACAGGATATTCACGTGTTAGGCAGGACGGGATTAGCAGCTCTTTATGCAGCAGCTCACACGTTGAAACTTGGAGGATATGCAAGCGATCATGATATTAAAATTGCTCAAAAAATTGGATACGTGCTGTGCGGAGGCGATTTAAGTTATTCTCAAAAAGTAAGCGAAACCTATCTACTGGATTTAGAGCGGGAAGCGTTTTTGAGTTTATGTTCTGAACCAAAAACCCTGGAACGAATTCAGTTTATGTTGGAAAACAACAAACCATTAAGGAATTAATTCAGATACCCTCATTTTGGTTTAAACCAATTTATGTATGGATTTAAAATTTTAAACAGAACTAACTGATAGTCAGTATGCTTATTTTAATTAAATTTGTCTTTCGGACCAAATGCTTTTGCTATGAAAACTGAATTTCTGACTCCCGATCTATTCCAACAAACGCTTACAAAAACAGCCAGTATTAATGGGGAATCCTTTGAAATTCAGCCCGGTGAAACCATTCTAAGTTTTACAAGAAGATATTTTGACTACAAATTTATTCCAACCTTATGTGATGCGCCAAATCTTGAAGCTTTTGGAGCCTGCAGAGTCTGTAGTGTGGAAGTATCCCGACAGGGACAAAGTCAATCCAGAGTCGTTGCAGCATGCCATACTCCGGTTGAAGAAGGAATGATTATAACAACAGAATCAGAATCTATCCAAAAGTTACGTAAAAATATTTTGGAATTGGTGTTGACAGATCATCCCTTGGATTGCTTAACCTGTGAGGTCAATGGCAATTGTGAATTACAAGATGTTGCTGCACGCGTTGGCATCCGGAAAGTCCGGTATCCTGAAGGAAAAAATCACCTCGATCGAACCAAAGATCTCAGCCATCCCTATATGACTTCTGATCTTTCAAAATGTATTATGTGTTACCGGTGCGTACGTGCCTGCGACGAAGTACAGGGCCAATTGGTTTTGTCTGTGATGGGGCGAGGATTTGATAGTCAGATTATAAAAGGCATGGACCAATCTTTTATGAATTCAGATTGCGTGAGCTGTGGTGCCTGTGCACAAGCTTGTCCGACATCCGCGATATCGGATGTATTTCAATCCAAAGCCCTGGTAGGTCAAGATAAAGTGCGAACAGTTTGCACATATTGTGGTGTTGGTTGTAATCTGGAAGTGAGTGTGAAATCTGGAAAGATATTAAGCATACAAGCCCCATACAATGCAGAAGTTAATGGAGGTCATACCTGCTTAAAAGGCCGCTATGCGTTTCGGTTTTATAATCATCCGGAGCGATTGCAATTTCCTATGATTCGTAAAAATGGAGAACTGGAACGGGTAAGTTGGGATGAAGCTTATGATTACATAGCAAACAAATTGACGGAAATTAAAACACAATATGGCCCAAATGCTATTGGAGGCGTTTCATCTGCTCGCTGCACAAATGAAGAGAACTATTTAATGCAGAAATTTATCCGCGCTGTTATCGGGACGAATAATATAGATGGCTGTGCCCGTGTTTGTCATTCTCCGACAGCTTTAGGTATGCAACGCACGTTTGGAACTGGCGCCGCAACCAATTCAATTGAAGATTTAAAATTAACATCAGCCATTTTAATCATAGGTGCAAATCCAACTGAAGGCCATCCGGTTACCGGATCGAAATTGAGACAACATGCAATGAAAGGAAAAACCACCATTGTAATTGATCCGAGACGCACTGAAATTGCTAAATATGCCACACATCATTTACAATTACGCCCAGGGACCAATGTGGCTGTCCTAAATATGATGTTGTATTATATTGTAAGGGAAAATTTAGTTGATAAAAATTTTATTGATACCCGAACCGAAGGTTTTGAAGATTTCAAAGAAAATATTTTAAAACTCCCCATAGATGAATTAGAAGCGGTTTCAGGTGTACCGCGCGAGCAAGCACGATCAGCAGCAATTGCTTATGCTACTGCACCGCTTGCAATGGCATTTCATGGATTAGGTGTTACTGAACATTATCAAGGAACCTATACCGTTATGTTGATTGCAGATTTGGCAATGATCACAGGGAATGTTGGCAAACCCGGTTGTGGTGTAAATCCTTTGCGTGGACAAAACAATGTTCAGGGCATGGCAGACATGGGGGTTCAACCGTATCAAACTGCAGGCTATTTTGATGTTACACAACCGGATATTCAAGAGCGCTTTAGTAAATTTTATGGTGCTCCGGTTCCTTCCGAAATTGGTTTAAAAATTCCGGAAATGTATAATGCCGCATTATCAGGAGAGTTTAAAGCACTTTGGATCATGGGTGATGACCTGGTTCAATCAGATCCAAATACAAATAAAGTTATAAAGGCAATTAAATCTTTAGACTTATTAATCGTTCAAGAAATCTTTATGACTGAGACTGCAAAACTGGCCCATGTTGTTTTGCCAGGTGCATCTTTTTTAGAAAAAGAAGGAACCTTTACAAACGGAGAACGCAGAATTCAAAAAGTACAACAAGTTGTAAAACCCATAGGCGAGGCGAAGGTTGATGGCCAAATAATTGTTGATCTCATGAATCGCATGGGGTATAAACAAGCTGATTATGCAGCTAAACCATTACTGGAAGAAATTTGTCAGATCGTTCCATTTTTTGCAGGAGTAAAATGGGATGAATTGGGTGACAACGGAAAGCAATGGCCTGTTTTGCCAGATGGCACAGACACAAAAATTTTACATATTGATACATTTAAACGCGGTAAAGGAAAATTTGAATTTAAAGAATATGTAGAATCTCCTGAAATTATAGAAAACATGGATGGTTTTCCATTTATACTGACTACAAATCGTGTTTTAGAACATTACAATGCAGGCACCATGACCCGTCGCACGGGGAATGTTGAAATCATTCATGAAGACATCGTATTAATCCATCCGAAGGATGCTGAAGTTTACGACATTTCCGAACACGATCCTGTTATAATTGAATCTGCCCGTGGACAGATAAGTATAAAAGCACATTTAACAGATGAAGTAAAACAAGGGGTCATTAGTACGACCTTTCATTTTCCGGAACTGTTTGTAAACATAGTTACTTCAGATGTGAGCGATAGCATTGCCAAGTGTCCGGAATTTAAAGTAGTGTGTGTTAAAATCCGAAAAGGAAATCTAAATCAACTCAATTAAAGAACACTATTGGTGCGCATACAAATCCTATTATTTGGGGTTATTTTTTGCAGCTTATTAAATTATTCCTGCTTTCGTGAAGATTGTAACAATCCAGGGTTCGAACTGATTCTAATCAATTTTACAAATTCAGATTTAGATAGCTTAATTTACAAAACCTACAAGGCTGGAACCAACTATACCCTACTTAAAGATTCGATCAGAATTAAAAACAGAAATTGCTTTTCTTACCTCATAGGAAGAGATACTCAATTTGTAATTTGCGATACCTTATTCAAATGTTCAGAATTATTAGACATGGAATGGCAAGTTGCCGGTTCAGGTATCAGAAAACGAATTTCATCTATTTCAATCAAACAAGCGTATCAAAAGCATGGACTTTTAGCTTTTGATCAATGGCCATGCTATAATCCCATTTCTTATTTTGAAGATTCTTTAGAAATTTACAACAACAAATATCAATCCGATCTCTTGATACCTATTTATTTTAAAAAATAATATAATTAAATACCAATTTTTGAAAACGCGATCATTTTTTTATTTATTAATTATGCTTAGCATGAACTCTAAATTAGTTTCTCAAAATACATTATCTGGTGTATACTCCCTTCGGGGAATTCGCGAAATGGCGGCTGCTTTTGAATTTAATAAGGAAGGCCACTTTCGATTCTATTATGCCTATGGTGCAATTGACCGGAATGCAGAAGGAACTTATACAATAGAAGGAACTAAAATAATTCTAAAGAGTACAAAAGAAGCCGGAAAAGATTTTAATATTAAAAGTCAGTCTCAAGAATCCAAAAACTACCGCATTCAGGTAATAGCTCCAAACCCCTATTTATTGAAACACATTCGCGCGGCTTGTTTTGTTGGAAAAGAACAAACTGAATATTTTAGTGATGACTCCGGTATAATTGAAATCGACAAACCATCAATTGATAGTATTTTTTTACAACATAACTTGTATCCTGATATTTTTTCTAAAATAAAAGATGTTGAAAATAGTAATACTTATTTTGAAGTTGAATTAAATCCAAGCTTGATCCAAGTGAGTTTTAAAGGAATCGATTTGGAAATTGCAGGAGACGAATTGCATTGCCTTCCAAATTATTTTTACCTTTTGAAGGCATTCGATTTGTGAAAGAATAAATTCAATTACGGATTACAAAGTCAATTACGAATTACAGATGACGAATGACGAATTGAGGATTTTTGGTTCGTCGTGAAAATCCCTTTCCACTTTAAAGACGAATTACAATAATTGCAAATATCTTAATTATTCATAATTACTCAATTTTTAATTTCAATAAGGCTTATTGCACAACCTCCACCAGGTGCAAGTTTAATTTTCATTTTGTCAGTTGAACCTATTTTCCTTTGCTCTATTTTATATTCCATTGGGTTGTTTTTCCAATCTGCTTTGTCAGCATCTCTATAGATAGTAGCTTGATATTTTTTATCTGAATGTAAAAAAGAAAAATTTATCGACAACTCCCTGGGTTTTTCATCCGTGATGGCACCTACAAACCAATTTGATTGGTTCCGTTCTTTTCGCGCCATATATAAAAAGTCTCCGGGCTCAGCATCCAATACAATTGTTGTATCCCAATTTGTAGGTACATCTTTAATAAACTGAAATGCATCCATCCGTTTTTCATAATTTTCAATTAAATCCGCTGCCATTTGTAAGGGACTGTACATCGTGACGTAAAGTGCCAACTGCTTGCATAAGGTGGTATGAACCTGTTCGTTTTTTTGGGGATCGTATACATTCATTTTAATTTCAAAAATACCGGGTGTGTAATCCATAGGGCCTCCTAATAATCTTGTAAACGGCAATATGGTTTCATGATCCGGTGGATTTCCAAGACTCCATGCATTAAACTCATTACCTCTTGCTGCTTCACAAGCCATTAAATTTGGATACGTTCGATGCAATCCTGTTGGTCGAACAGGTTCGTGAACGTCGAGCATTAAATTATATGAAGCGGCTTTTGCTGCAATCCGATTGTAATGGTTTACCATCCATTGTCCGTCATGGTGCTCCCCTCTTGGAATAATTTTACCTACATAACCGGTTTTAATTGCTCCGTAATTAAAGCGACTTGTTAATTGAAACGCATTTTCAAGCTGCCATTCATAATCTGTAACTGCTGCTGAAGTTTCATGGTGCATGATTAATTTTACATTTCGCGATTTGGCATAATCACTCATGAGTTGCATATCAAAATCGGGATACGATTTTGTAAAACTAAACACATGCTCTAGACCGGAACCATACCAATTTTCCCAGCCGCGATTCCAGCCTTCAACCAATACATAATCCAGTTTATTTTGAGATGCAAAATCTATATATCGTTTTACATTCTCATTGGTTGCACCATGTTTTCCGGATGGATTCAATATATCCGAATCATGGTTCCAATTTATTTTATTTGAATAAGACCAACTACTCTTACCGACATGCATTTCCCACCAGACTCCGACAAATTTTCCAGGCTTGATATAGTCTGTTTGAACCAATTTGGACGGTTCATTTAAATTTATAATAACCCGGTTGGTTAATAATTCTCCTGCTTTACGGGCTAATAAAACTACGCGCCAGGGACTTCGATCCCCACTGTGCAAATAAGCTTTATTTCCATGAGGATCCGGAACTAAATTACACTTCAAAGTAAAATCGCTTCGATTAACATCCAGATTCATCGCAGGGTAGTTTATGAGTCCGGCTTCATGGATGCTTATAAAATAAGATCCCTTTGCTTTCATGGTGAATGGCGTTTGCACCGTGCTGTCGCTGATTGGCGATTTAAATGAAATGTCATTTTCCTTTCGCTCCTTTAAACAATGAATGTCACTGAGTTTTGTATAACTATAAACAAATTCATTGGTATCATAATCTCCAGGAATCCAAAATGCTTTGTGGTCAGCACTCAAAGGAAAACTGGTCAATTCATCACAAATAATAAAATTATTTAATACCGTACTGTCAGAAAAAAGATAACGAAATCCTAAGCCATTATTAAATAATTTAAATTCAATCTGAAAAAGTCGATTCTGATATTTAGCTTGACGTAAACTCACAAGCATTTGAATGTATTCTGAAGCAATGTGCTTTTCTTCTCCCCAAATCGGACTCCATGGCTCGCTCTTTGATATGGTATCAATCCGTTCCAATTCAAAATCTTCATCAAAAGAATCACCGGATGCAATTTGAATCCCCAATCGACCTCTCTTTAAAATGCTTGTATTATCCATATTCAAAGAGTAATAAGGAATCCCTTCCCGGGATAAGTAAAAATTCAATTGAAGCTTTTTATCTGGCGAGAAGACATTAAAATACTGATCAGCCAATACTTCTTGATTTATAAAAAATAAGCTGAATAATAAATATATAAAATTTCTCATGTATTATTGAACTGGAATCCACAAAAATAAAGCAATGAAGCAATAAAAGAGGGATATTCAAAGAAAATATGGAGAAACTGAATTTTAGCGAAATGGTACCGATTTTAGTTCGTAATGGCATCTGAAATGCTCAACAAGGAACCTGCCAGAACGAGTAAGCCGAGTCGCAGAATATTTTAGTTAAGTTTTTGATCCTTCAAAAGTTTCCTAGTAATTTAGAGCGTCTTTTTAGGTTTGCTGACACATAAACACCAGCTTGCAACACTATTTATATAATACGATTTTTATATATGGGTTCAATCCATTGAACCTATCCTAATAAAACGATTTAAATGAGTTTAAAAGACTATTGGATTGGTGATCAATTACGCGTGATATCGAAAGACCTCATTGGACGATTTGTAGGGGAAGATGCTTCGGGAAAAGCACGTTTAAATTATAACAATGAAATTATTTTGGTTAGCGCAGATGACTTAGAATTGTATGTGGAACCTGAACCCGTCATTGAACTGGTAAATTTAGAGTCTGAGCCAGTGAAAGGATTTCAGCCATTGCAGAAACAAAAGGCAATCAGCCATGTTATTGATTTACATTACAATGTACTTGCTCCGGAACGGTTTCAGGGTACGCCACATGAAAACATTCTCGAATTCCAAATTCAAAAGTGTAAAGAATTTATTGAATTTAGTTTGCAAAGAAGAGTTGGTTATATTCAAATTATCCATGGAAAAGGTCAGGGAATACTAAAAGCCGAAGTTGAAAAATTGCTCAGAAGTTTTGATCAAGTCAGATTCTCTCATAATACTCCGGATGGTGGCGGACTGGAAGTTTTTTTAAAATAAGTTATTCGTGTATGTACAAGCATGTGAATTATTCCGTCTGTTTTTTATCTGTATTGGTTTTATTATCCTGTAAACAAAAAACACAGATCAGTCAACCAACGATCGGATATGAGCGCTTGTTATGCGATCAAAACTTAAAATATGTTATAAGCCAGGAGGAGGATATTTTTGAGTTAAATTATAAATATGCCGAGTTAGATATAAATTATTTTAATGAAACAGAGGTATTTAAACGGCTTGGAACGGATAGCATGACTACCGCCATCAGCTGCCGTCCACTTACTGAAGCTGAGACCAACTATTTCATTAAAAATCAGGTGCATCCTCGACTCTTTCCATTTGCTGTAGGAGCAGTCGCGCTCTTAATAAATAGAAATGCTAAAGATACTATCATTCAGTATGAAACGTTTGAATCCATTTGCAAAGGACTTTCAGTTAAAAATGCTCCGTTCCATTCGATTGTTATCGAAGATATCGGTTCTGGAATCGCCCATTACTTGTTGCAAAAATTTAATTTGGACAGTTTTGGCAAAAACGTCTATACTTTAAAGGATAAAGATGCACTCTTTACCTATTTGACCCAGGATCCAGGAATTATTGCAATCGTGGATTGGTCAGAATTCAGTGATTCAGATGACCGAAAACAACAGCAGCGTCTTCAGGGTTTGAAACGTTTAGCTATCAGTAGGCCAAAAGATTCAATCCAAATGGGTTATTTACTACCAGACCAATATCTTTTTCAGGATCAAAAATACCCTTTGACCCGCACGCTTTATTTTATCAGTGTTTCAGGTAAATCTGACCTTGGTATTGGTTTTGCCTCTTTTGTCACCGGTGAAATTGGTCAAAAAGTTCTATTAAAGGCAGGTTTATTGCCTTTATATCAGACAGATCGTTGGATTGAACTAAAATCGAGTCCTTTTAAAGTAGTCGAATAATTTTCTTAATCAAAATTTAACTAAGCCAATCGAACGATTGGAGCTGAATTAACGTCAAACCAAATGAAAGGGAAATGTATCTCTTGAAATTAGAAAAAACTGAAACAATGAAAAATCTTATTTTTGCGCTCATTTTTGATAAAATCAGCTTGAACATGAGAAAGAGTCTGTCTCTTGCAATTGCCTTTATTTGCATTTTTATGGCTGGAAAGGCCCAAAATCTGCAAGAAGGGATCAAACAATTGGAAAACGAGAATTTTACAGCCGCCTTAGCGACTTTCAATAAACTTGCCGTTTCGGATGCAAAAAACCCGATTTACTATTACTATATCGGGGAAGTCTATTACAATCTTGATAAAAAATCAGAAGCCCGGAAAGCATATGATAAAGGTTTAAGCATCAGTTCAAAATGCGATCAATGCCATATAGGCCTTGGAAGGTTGGATATCGATGAAAACAAAGCAGAAGCGGCTAAAAAACATTTTGAAACTGCATTAAAAGGGAATTCAAAAAACCACCAAATTCAGGCTTTAGTTGGTGCGGCTTACTTGTATAATACAAAACCCAATGCTGAAACTGCCCTTAAGTATTTAAGTTTAGCCAGAGATTTGAATCCAAAACAATCCAAATACTGGATTTATTTGGGGGATGCCTATCAGGCAAAAGGAGATCTGGGTAATTCCATGACATCTTATGAAACAGCAATAGAAAAAGATGTAAATGATCCAGAAATCTATGTAAAAATGGCCAGAATTTGGGCTTCGGGACAACAAGTTGACCTTGCAACCCAAAGACTTGAAAATGCAATTAAAATCAAAGCGGATTATGCATTGGCTTATAAAGATCTTTATGAATTGTATATCAGAACCCGCAAATTTGAAAAAGTAGTCCCAATCCTTGAAAAGTATGTGGCTTTATCCGGTTCTGACATCGATGCAAAAGTTCGCTTGGTAAAATTCTTATGTTATACTGCAAAAGATTACAATCGTGCCATTGAAGAAGGTACTAAAATTATTGAAAGCAATCCGGAACAATATACCATTCACCGTTGGTTAGCCTGGTCTTATTTTGAAGTGAATGATGCTAAAAACTCATTAAATCAAAGTTATTTACTTTTTAATGGCATTAGTAAAGATACTTTAGAGCGTAAATCCTATCCTTCCGATTATGAATTTGCAGCTAAAGCCGCTGCTAAATTAAATTTAATGGATACTGCGGCTATGTTTTACAATAAAGTAATTGAATTACAACCTGAACGCAAACTTGAAATTACTGGTTTATTGGCTAAAGCATTTTACGATGCTAAGAAATTTGAAAAAGCTGAATTCTGGTACCTTGAAAAATCAATGCAAGCACCCTTGACTGTTAGTGAATTGGTCTATCTTGGTCTAACACAAAAAAATCAAAATAAACTTTTAAAAGCAGATAGTACCTATGCCACTGTACTTACCCTGAGTCCTAAATATGATTTTGGTTGGTTGACACGCGCACAAATCAATGATTTAATTGATACCTCAACTACGAAGAAATTATATTTAGCAAAACCATACTATGAAAAATACATTGAACTTGCTTCAGTGGATCCTGTAAAAAACAAAACCAAATTGATTTATGCGTATACCTATCTGGCTGTATACAATGTACAAATCTCAGAATACGAGATGGCTAAAAATTATTACAATCTGGTATTAAGTTTAGATCCAAAAGATGAAAAGGCAAACAACGATTTGAAAATATTGAGTGGGATAAAGAAATAGAGGATGGAGGAAGAAGAAAGGCTAGAGGCCAGAGGCTAGAGGCTAGAGGCTAGAGGCAGAAGATGAAAATTAGTTGATAGTTGGTAGTTGAGAGTTGAGAGTTGATAGTTGTTGTGTGTTTCCTATAGACTCCTTCACTTAATCGCTGTTTGGAACAATTCTGCGCCATTGAGAACGCCATTTAACTGATCACCAATTTGTACAGGACCAACACCTGCAGGGGTGCCGGAAAAGATAAGATCACCCAAGCTGAGTGTAAAGTATTGAGACAAGAAATGTATAATTTTTTGAATTGAAAAAATCATATCCCGGCTGTTACCAGTTTGAATTGTTTGATCATTTTTAATTAAACTGAACTCCAAATTTTCAAGATTTAAATTTTCTAGTGAAATCCATTTACCGATGACTGCGGAATGATCAAAGGCTTTTGCTATTTCCCATGGCAAGCCTTTTTCCTTACATTTTTGTTGCAGATCTCTTGCTGTAAAATCAATTCCGACTGTAACTTCAGTAATATAATTTAGTGCAAGATTTTCTGGAATGCTGCGCCCCTTTTTTCCGATTTTATAAACCAATTCAATTTCATGATGCAAGTCTTTTGTGAAATTCGGATAATAAAAAGCTTTATTGTTTTGCAATAATGCGGTTACCGGTTTCATAAATACGACCGGTTCTGTTGGTACTGGATTATTAAGTTCTTTGGCGTGATCGGAATAATTTCTGCCTATGCAAAATATTTTCATGATTTAGACATTCGCTTATTAATGAAAATTATAAACTGTGATTTAGAAATCGTGCTTCTAACAATTAAAAAAAATCACATTAATTACTTAAACCGGTTAACATTTTTACTTCACGAACCGTTTCTGCAGCACGAGCTCGAATTCTACCGACTGATTGTTTTAATGAATCTTTAATTGCTTTACGATCTTCCAGAAGTTCTTTTTTTCGCTCTTGCAATGGCAATACCATTTTTATTACCGAATCCGCTACAGCTTCTTTTAATTCACTGTAGGGTAACTGTTGTTGCTCATACCGATTCAGAAGTTCGCTATAATCTGGAGATTTACTTGCTTTTAACAGGCTGAATAAATTGCTAATTCCCAGGCTCATTTCACCGGCTTTGGTTTCACCTGTATCGGTAACTGCTGAACGAATTTGTTTGCGAATCATTTCTTCTGATCCGAAGACATCAATATAATGTTTTTCTCCAGCGCTGGCACTCATTTTACGGTTAGGATCCGCTGTAGAAAGCACTTTTGATACTTCTGTATATAGAGGTTCTGGTAATCTGAAATAGTTTTTACCACAAACTGAATTAAATCGGTCAGCTATATTTCGGGTCAATTCCAGGTGTTGATCCTGATCTTTTCCAACCGGTACATAATCTGCGCGATAGATGAGAATGTCTGCAGCTTGCAAAACCGGATAGGTAAATAATCCAGCAGAAATAAATTCATCCTTTGCTTTTTCCTTAACCTGTGATGATTTGTCTTTAAATTGGGTCATGCGGCTGAGTTCGCCATAACTGCAACTACAACCCAGGATCCAGGCTAATTCTGCATGTTCTGGAATCATAGATTGAATAAATAAATTCTCGGGTAAAATTCCACAAGCCAATAAATTGGTTGCAAGATCCCAAACGTTTTCTTTTAGCTTAATTGGGTTGTAGGGCATTGTAATTGCATGGTAGTCAACAATGCAATAAATGCAATCATACGCTTGTTGCAAACGAACCCAATTTTCAATTGCTCCAAAATACCTTCCTAAATGGAGTTTTCCGGTTGGTTGAATACCACTCAGTATAATTTTTTTTGAATCAGTCATGGGAATTAAAGATTATTGATATGCAATACAAGAAATTTCAACATTGACCAACCTTGGAAGATTGGCTACTTCAACTAATTCACGAGCAGGAGGATCCGCTTTAGGGAAATACGTAGCATACACGGCATTGATTGCATTAAACTGTTTAATGTCTTTTACAAAAACACTGCATTTAACAACATGACTAAAATCCATATCAGCTGCTTTTAATATAGCCTGAATATTATCCAGTACACGATGTGTTTCTTCTTCAATAGTCCTCAATTGGAGTTCCCCGGATTCGGGGTCCAATGCGATCTGACCTGAAATATAAAGTGTTTGACCGACCTGGATGGCCTGACTGTAAGGACCGATTGGCTGTGGTGCGTTTTCTGTTAAAATTACTTTTTTCATAGTATGCGAATGATTGTAAAACACAAAAAGCTCCTCATCAATCAATGGGAGCTTTTTAGATTTATTTTTTAAAGGGATTAGGCTTCTGCTGATTCTTTGGCTGCTCCCTGAATTACCACATTGCCTTTATAATATAATGCGCCGTCATACCAATGTGCGTGGTGCATAATATGAGTAGCTCCCGTTGTTTTGCAGGTAGTCAATTGTGGAGTTTCCGCTTTATAATGCGTTCTTCTCTTTCTTTTTCTTTGTTTGGAATGTCTCCATTTAGGATTTGGCATAATCCGCTTTTTTTAATCAATTAGTATTTAAATTTTTAAGACTTTCCCAAACTGAATTATCAGAGTGGAGGCCTTCTTCATGTTGAATTCTATCAAGAACATCGTTGTTGCAAGGAGGATTTTCCATATTTTCACAATCCACCGCTTGAATCAATGGTAAAGACAGAATCAAATAGTCATAAACGATAGGCGCCATGTTTAATTCATGATCTTCCGGATGAAGAAAAATCAATTCCGGATCTTCAGATTCTTCGGTTCCATTTTTCACATAAATCGTAAACGATTTATCAATTGGAATTTCAATATCTGCAAGACAGCGATCACAATTTGAAGCATAACTCCCAGTAAAATGTATCAAAATAACTGAAACATCGTCCCGGTTATCCAATTGCATTTTTACGTTAAATTGACCATCCGTGATGATACTTCCTTCAAATTGTTTTAAAAACTCAGAACCTACTGACCAATTAAATTGGTGAGTTCCGCTTTGAAGGCTTCTCAAGGGGATAATATATTCTCTTAACGCACCCATAAAAGAACGTTTTCAAAAATGGAATGCAAATTTACACAGATTCCACAGATTATTAGGGTATTAACTAATTTTTTTGAAGCTCCAAGCCAGACTAAACAGGTGATTTTTTGCATAATTTAAAAAATTGTAGTTATATATATTTTTATATAATGTGTAAATATTTATTTTAAAGATACTTATACTAAACTAATCTATAAAAGTCGTATTTGCCTTTTGCCTATTTAGCCATCCTTATTGTGTACACAGATTGAATATGCATTTTATTTATTTGGTATTTAATGGTAGTCTGATCTTTTAGTTTGATTTAATAAATTTATAAACATGTTGTCGGCCTTCTAATTCTATAGCAAGCCAATAGACCCCAGCTTGAAACGAACCAAGTTGTAATTGATGTCCTTGCCAAGTAACTGGCATTTTTATTCCTAATTGATTATAAATATTAACTTTATACATATTTAAATTATTAATATTTGTAATGCTGAGCAGATCTCCTGCCGGATTTGGTACTAAGTTCAAGGGTATTGGAATGTTTTCTATGACCCTAACCGGCTGACAATTTAAACGATTGATTCGCAACCACATTTGATTGCAAAGCACAATGGGGACATCGTCATTGCCCAATCCACCAGCTTCACCCATACGCAATACTATAAGATTTTGACTGGGAACCACACACAAGATTTGCCCATTTTTTCCAATTGCGGCAAACATATCGTTGGGTGCTTCCGGACAAT
This sequence comes from Saprospiraceae bacterium, assembly GCA_016712145.1. Classification (NCBI taxonomy): domain Bacteria; kingdom Pseudomonadati; phylum Bacteroidota; class Saprospiria; order Saprospirales; family Saprospiraceae; species Saprospiraceae bacterium. Next base: position 421,634 of record JADJRO010000003.1, on the reverse strand, counting down.
AGGCCCCTGGAAAAACCAATTGCAATCCCGGCAACATAAACGAAGCTTGACCATTTAGCCACCAGAGGTATCCATAAGATTTATTAATTGATTGAGATGGATGCACCATATCTTCAAAATATAAAGGATCATTCAATAAATCGTTTGAATTCCAATTTCCCTTATTCAAAATAAGCAATCCAAATCGTGCCATGCTTCGGGCATTGCTGAGGTATACATTATCGTATCCGGAAGTAATCCACAATCCGTTCATTCCCGTTTTTGATTTTAATTTAGACTGGATGTATAGATTTTCATTCATACCCGTCGCTTGTTCCAATACATCCCGAATGAGGGTGTAGGGTGCATTGTGATAGGCCCATCGTTTTCCAGGATCGGTTTTATAGCTAAGACATTCCGGTTTTGTGCAGTGGTTGTCTGAAACTCCATCATCCAATCCACTGGTCATCGTTAACAGGTTGTGGATTGTTATCTTTTGTTCTTGATCAGGATTACAAGAGGTCCAATTTGTACCTAAATATTTTGAAACGGTATCTGATATATTTAATTTTGATTCGGATTGAGCGATCCCTGTTAAAAAAGCAGTCAATGTTTTGCCTGCGGATGCCCAATACCAAAGGGAATCTTTGTTAAACTGATCAAAGTATTTTTCAAGTACTATTTTGCCATCTTTAAGAATTATAAATGCTTTAGATTCTTCCGCATCCAAATAATTATATAATGCATTGATACTATCTGTGCACCATCCAAGTGACTCCGGGCGAATGGTTTCCCATTGATCTCCGCTTAATGGTGGAAAATAAAGACTTTGAGCATGGGATTGAGTCAAAGAACAAAACATGCAGGATACTATTGATACCAATAAAAATTTCATCTTAGATACTTTTAATTTTGACTCGAATGGTTTCAAAAAGTAAAAATAAAAACTATATTTGAGGATTGAATTTAATTAACCTAAAACTCTTATTATGAAAGCAAAATTCTATTATTTACTCCTTATTGGATTTGTACTTGTTTTTGGCTCTTGTAGCAAATCACGTGATTTGACGTGTCCAAGTTTTAAAGAAAAAAGAAATTTTGATATCAGTTTTGATTTTCTTAAAACACACAAATCACATGCTAAACATAAACCAAGCACCCGCAACGTTGCAAAAAACAATTCTGTTCAGGGATTTTACAATGAACCAATTGCAGTTGAAGGTATTGACAAAATAGCTCCTTCTATTTCAGGGCTTACTGCTTCTACATCCAATGAAATTATACTGCCTGAATTTTCTCATTCGATCACCAAAGCAAAATCAGTTGGAACCGCTTCTAATGAAAATGCTCAAGTGCATCAAAAACTAAGTTTAAAGGAAAAAGCGAAACTTTATGTTGCTAAAAAAGTTATCGAAAAGCAGCTAAAAAAATTAGACCAACAACAAGCCCAGCTAAGCAATGCTGATTTGGATGATCATCCAGCAGGTGGAGGAAAAAGTCAATTGATTGCTTTATTATTATGCATTTTTGTAGGTGGCTTAGGGATTCACCGTTTTTATTTGGGATATACCACCATTGGTATCATTCAATTATTAACAGCAGGTGGATGCGGCATCTGGGCATTAATCGATTTAATTCGTATTATAACCGGTGATCTTAAACCTAAAAATGGAGATTATACTGAAACGCTTTAATATTAAATTTTGATTAAAAAGCCGTACGTTTTTAGTACGATTAAATTGGCAGGCTTTAGCATATTGATCATTTCATTGATGCTGTTGCCTGCCGATTTTTTTGATACGGGTACGCCCATCTGTCTTTTTACCCGGCTATCAGGTTATTCTTGTTATGGATGCGGCATGACCCGCGCGATAATGCATCTCCTGCATTTTAATTTTTCAACTGCCTGGAATTACAACAAACTCTCTTTTATTGTATTCCCACTTCTAGTGTTCGTTTTTGGTAAATGGTTTTGGAAGGAGTTGAGACAATTACGAATTACGAATGGTCATTTACGAATTAAGGATTAAGAATTAAAAATTAAGAATTAAGGATTAGTATAACGGACTAACAGTTCGAGTGCGGAAACTCTTTACGAATGGATTTTATTTAATTACAATTTGAAGTTCCAGGAATTTGGAGAAGCTAGCTTAAAACGAAATAAACTATCTACATTTTTTAAAAAATGATTGCGGGTTTTCTTTTGGAATTTCTTTGCGAATTTTAAAATTATATTTTTGAACGGAAATTTTGAAATAGATCCTTTGAATCCAGACAGCTGTCTTTCCAGAATCTACTTTTACCATTTTGAGAGTAAATTGCAATAAATAAAAAAGCCTTCCAGTAAACTGAAAGGCTTTTATAAATTTTTTATTTAAGACCTAGAAATGGTACCAAAGGCCGAAACCTAAAGAGCTCATATCAAGACTTAAACCGAAAGCATTTACAGCATCACCACCATCTGGTTTTTGAGAAGAATATCCCAATCCACCAAAATAAGCATTGATAGACCATTTGTCAGCTAACATATAAGATACACCTGGGCTAATTCCAATGTCTAACTGAGTCCATTTAGTTTCAGTACCACTGTCATCAGTTTTGTAAGAATTAAAACCAATGCCTGGAGCCAAATATACATATACATTATCTCCAAAATGCCAGCCATAGCGGAATTCAGCACCAATACCAAAGCCGGTATCTTTGATGTCATCCGTTTTGTTATCATGGCTGCTGAAATTGATTCCAACGACAATTGCGCTGTTATCATTCAACCAATATCCTAAAGATGGGCCTAAATTGAACTGGCTCACTTCATGATTTCCATTATAACCAGCATCATTGCTGTTAAATCCTAAATCAAGACCTAGAAACATTTTGCCCTGAGCCTGAGCACCTGTGCTCATAAGACCTAAAAACAGAACGAACAGTAAAAGTTGTTTTTTCATACTTGCGTAAGTTTTTCGTGAATAAAAAGAGTTTAAACCCTGCAAGTTTAGCCTATTCAATTTTAATAACAAAACTTTTATTAAACTTTTTTATGGATGTTTTAAGCTGAATGTCAGGCAGTATGCTTCTAAAAGCACAAATTTTTATCTAAAATATTGATAATTATTAAGTTAATTATTTGAAAAAGCTAAAAATAAATACCCGCCTATTTCAACAAAATTTAACATTCAGTCGAAAATAAGGTCTCTGAACTTTTTTAATAACTTGTTTTTAGTCGGGATTCTTGTTCAAACCGTTCGAGAGCCAGACCAATCAGTCGATCCAATAATTCAGGATATGGAATGCCACTGTATTCCCACATTTTCGGATACATGCTAATTTTGGTAAAGCCCGGCATTGTATTTATTTCATTGACTAACAATCGATTATCAGGCGTAAGGAATAAATCTACCCTACCCAATCCTTCACAACACAACACTTTAAAGCTCTTCACAGCCAATTCCTGGACTCGTTTTATTGTCTCCTGATCCAAATTTGCAGGAATTTCAGTCCGGGCTCCCTGGGAATCCAGGTATTTGGCATCATAAGAATAAAAGTCCTTTTGTGCGATGACTTCTCCGGGAATTGAAGCCATTGGGTTTTGATTACCCAAAACAGCGCATTCAATTTCGCGTGCTTTTATAAATTCTTCTACAATTACTTTGTTATCAAACTGAAAAGCCAGCTCAAGCGCTGCCTGATACTCGGTTTCTGAATTTGCTTTAGAAATTCCAACGGATGAGCCTAGGTTTGCAGGTTTAATAAACAGGGGTGTGCCCAGTTGTGATTGAATCGTATTAAAATCCGGTGCGTTTTCAATTCCAATAATAGATACATATTTACCGATTGGTATGTTTGCATCCCGGAGCAACCTTTTCATCACATCCTTATCCATCCCCACTGCTGAACCCAATACACCGGGACCTACAAATGGGATGTTTGCGAGTTTTAATAATCCTTGGACAGTTCCATCCTCTCCAAAAGGACCATGTAAAATAGGAAATACGACATCCAGTTTCATTTCATTAGCACCCAATCCAGAAACTACCCCACCACTTTGTGGATGAAGAGCTATCTCCATTAATTCGGGCTGATTCAAATTTGGCAATACCGCTTGCTGATTTAATAACCACATCGCATCTTGATGACTGACCCATTTGCCACTTTTATCTATAGCCATTAAAACCGCCTCGTACTTATTCTTGTCTAAGGCTTGGTAAATATTTTTTGCCGATTGCACGGATATTTCATGTTCAGCTGATTTACCACCAAACAGGATCCCAACACGAATTTTATTTGAGCTCATAAAGACTGAATTTCATGGTAAAGATAAAACATATTAAATTTATTCATAATACATTAACTTGTTTCAAACAAAATTGTTAATTTATCACTTGACATGAAAAGATTGCCTTACTTTGAATGAATATCTTTGTATTTTAACTATGACCCAATTATACATAATTGCAGGCCCTAATGGGGGAAGGAAAACAACTGCCTCTTTTTCAATATTACCAGGTATTCTTGGAGTAAATGAATTTGTGAATGCAGATGAAATAGCTCGAGGACTTTCACCTTTTAATCCAAACTCTGTTTCCATAAAAGCAGGTAAATTGATGCTAAACCGAATTGATGAATTGTTGTCCAATAGGCTTGATTTTGCATTTGAAACCACTTTAGCTTCAAAGTCATTTATAAACACAATTTCCAAAGCTCAAAAGCTACAATATTATGTAACTTTAGTGTTCTTCTATTTAGATTCTCCTGAATTGGCAATTCAACGAGTAAATAATCGAATCTTGGAGGGTGGTCATGCAATTCCAGAGTTTGTAATTGCAAGGCGCTATTACTAAGGTCTTGATAATTTTTTTAATTTATATCTTAAAATCGTTGATAGATGGTTACTATTTGACAATTCTAATATTACGCTTAACTTTGTTGGAGAAGGTTTAATTAATAATCAACCTCAAGTTTATAATTCTCTTGTCTGGAATAAATTAAATTCACAATGGAACAAAAATTAAAATACTCAGAATTAGGAAATAAAATTTATGAAGGATTAAAAATAGCCTTATTAAAACTAAAAGAAGATAAAAAAAGGAATCACGGAATCTTAGTTGTTTCTGAAAATGGTAAAATCGTTCTACTCAAGCCTTAGTTGTGTCTAAAGAACCAAGCCCATTCAAATTCTCTGAACTTCCTGCTTTTTTAAAAAGCAAGTTGTTGCTACACACTATAATCCGCTTATTCCTGGTTTTAATCATCTTATGGATACTTCAGGCATTTTTTCTAAATCTTTATACCAATCACGGACAAAAACTCAGCTTACAAAAATATGTCGGCGTTACCCTGGCAAATGCAAAAAAACATGCTGAACCCAGAGGTTATGAAATCGTTGTGTCTGATTCTTTGTACGTCAAAGGAAAACCGGGTGGAATAATTATTTCACAAATTCCAGTTCCTGGTTCACAGGTAAAGCGTGGACGTAAAATTTATGTAACACTTACTAAATTTCATGCTGAATCTTTTCAATCTGATCTCTTACCGGTACTTTATGGTAAAAAATATGAATTCAAAAGAACTGAATTGTTTAATCTGTTTGAGTTATACTCAAAAATTAAAGCAGTCAAATTTGACCCGGGACCTGAAAATCATATATTAGAAGTTTATTATCGCGATCAATTGCTGCTTAATGGGAATGAACGAAGATCCGATATCACCATATCAAAAGGAGATACCCTTCAGTTTGTTATATCTACCAAAGCAGGTGGCGAAGTACCTATTCCAGATTTAATGTGTCAAACACTGGCAGCCGCAAAATTTTTATTGAGTTCGTCTAAATTAGAATTAGGATCCATCCTTGAAGAAGGGGAAATTACTGATCCGGAAACCGCTTATATTATAAAACAAATTCCGGAAGCACAGGAAGGACAAACCATTGAATTGGGCAGTTCGTTTAAAATAACCATTGTACAACTTAAACCAGAACATTGTAATTAATTAACTATGGAAGATATCACCGTACAAGAACTCAGGAAAAAATTAGAAGAAAAAGAAAATTTTATTTTAATTGATGTTCGGGAAGTCTATGAACACAATGAATTTAATATTGGGGGAGAATTAGCTCCTCTGCGAAGTGAATTGGGACAAAAGATTGAATCCATGGCAGATCAAAAAAATAATGAGATCATTTTATATTGTCGTAGTGGTAACCGAAGCGGAATTGCAAAACAACTATTCGAACAAGCAGGATTTACAAAAGTTCGCAATTTATTAGGTGGAATGTTGGCCTGGAGGGAAGCATTTCCTTCGTAATGGGAAGGAGAAGAAGGCTTGAGGCTAGAGGGCTAGAGGCTAGAGGCTAGAGGCTAGAGGCTAGAGGCTAGAGGCTAGAGGCTAGAGGCTAGAGGCTAGAGGCTAGAGGCTAGAGGCTAGAGGCTAGAGGCTAGAGGCTAGAGGCTAGAGGCTAAAGGCTAAAGGCTAGAGGCTAGAGGCTAGAGGAATGGACTAAAAATTAAATTACAACTAGTACTTAAATATATTCTCGCTAAGACGCAGAGACGCAACGTTTTACCATCTATCACATTTACCATTAACAATTGATAATTTACAATTACATCTTTACTACAAACACCAATGAATCCTCCTAATTCAAATCAGGAAACTGGTATGCTGGGCGAACAAATTGCTAAAGACTATTTGATTTCACTTCATTATAAAATCTTGGAGCAAAATTACAGATACAGTAAATCGGAAATTGATTTAATTGCGAAAGATGATGATGTATTGGTTTTTATTGAAGTTAAAACGAGAAGCTATGATTATTTTGGTCCACCAGAATCCTTTGTAAGTGAATACAAAGAAGTATTAATTCATGAAGCAGGATCGTATTACATGGAAACCATCAATCACGACTGGGAATTTCGATTTGACATAATCGCTATTATATTAAATAAAGATGGCAGTTATCAATTAGAGCATCACAAAGATGCATTTTAAGTTTTTTATTTTGGCGTTGTAAACCAAGATGCATACATCTGATAATTTTTTGCTGTCCGCTCAATATTAAATTGAAACGTTTCATGATCCAATGCTTTAATTTTTTTTGCGGGGATGCCTCCATAAATAAAACCCGATTCCAATCTGGAATTTTCTAATACAACAGCACCTGCAGCAATTAAGACATGTTCTTCTATGATTGCATGATCCAACACGATAGCTCCCATTCCTATTAAGACATTGGAATGAATCGTACAGCCATGTACGATCGCTCTATGACCTATGGAAACACGATCTCCAATATACGTACCAGCCTTTTGATAGGTACAATGAATAACTACAGCATCCTGAATATTTACTTCATTTCCAATTCGAATTTCATTGACATCTCCACGAATTATAGCTTGAAACCAAACACTGCAATCATCACCCATTTGTACATCCCCAACAATGGTTGCATTTTCAGCAATGAAACATTGCTTTCCAAATGTAGGACTTTTATCCAATACCGGTAAGATGAGAGGCATGAGGTTAATTACGAATTACAAATTACGGATTACAAATTACGGATTACAAATTACGAAGTCAATTACGAATTACGGAATACGAATTACGGATTAAGGATTGGATTTGAAAATAAAATTTATTAAATAAAATTCCATTTCACAATTCGTAATTTGTAATTCGCAATTCGTAATTATTCTATCTATCGCCATCCAGAATATTGCCAAGAGAACCCAGGATGCTGCCCTCCTCTTTACGATTCATCCCACCATATTGCATGATTCGTGCGGCCAATCGACTTATAGGTAAACTTTGAATCCAAACTTTGCCAGGACCCCGTAACACTGCATAGAATAAGCCCTCACCACCAAAAACCATGTTTTTAACCCCGCGTATAAATTCGATATCAAAATCGATTCTGGATGTATAGGCAACAACGCAACCCGTGTCGATTCGAAGTGTTTCGCCAACTCCAAGTTCCATTTCTTTTACAAAACCTCCTGCATGCACAAAGGCCATTCCATCTCCTTCAAGTTTTTGCATTATAAAACCTTCTCCTCCAAAAATTCCTGTGCCAAGCTTACGCTGGAGTTCTATACCTACTGAAACCCCCATGGCGGCACATAAAAATGCATCTTTTTGGGCAATTACTTTTCCATCCAACTCCATCAAATTCAAAGGGATGATTTTTCCAGCATAAGGAGAAGCAAAACTCACGCGCGCTTTACCACCTCCTTGATTGGTGTAAGTGGTCATAAACAAAGATTCCCCAGTAAGCAGGCGCTTTCCTGCGGAAAAGAGTTTACCCATAAAACCACCTGTTTGATTGGTGCCATCGCCAAAGATCGTTGCCATTTGAATCCCATCCTCCATCATTAGGAATGAACCCGCTTCAGCTATGGCCGTTTCACCCGGATCGAGTTCGACTTCCACATATTGCATTTCTTCACCAAATATCTTGTAATCTATTTCATGACTTTGTGACATAATGAGTTGATTTAAGGGCAAATGTATAGAAACTTTGGCTTAACCCTCCTCGAAATACGCAGATTTTCTCATCAAAATACGCAAAGAACCAACAAGAAGACTAAGTCTTTGTAAATCTGTGAATTACTGATTTTTTAACATCAAATTCTTAGTAAAATAGTCATTTAAACTTAAGTTAAAATCCTATTATAAAGAGTCTTATCCATTAACAATTTATATATATTGGAAAAGAAATTATAATAACTAACCCTGAATTGCAAATATTTTTAGGAGCCGCAAACTAGTGAATAAAAGCGTCTTAGCTTTACGAAGCTTTTGCCATGGATACGATATACTCCTATCTGTGGAGCCAAGGGGTACCAGTGAACGGGGTACCCCTTTTTTATTGCAATTTAATATCATGGACAATCCATTGAAAAAATTTTGGCCCTATTCTTATGCTAATTTGAGTGAACTTAATTTTAAAGTATCTTGTGATAATTTATTTGTTGGTGAAATAAGTTCCATTTAGCTTTTAAGTAAATGTTCAAAAAGCGGATTCTATTTATCTAAAATTATAATGTTTATTAAAAGATCAAGCCTGTAATTTTAAGAAGACGATTTTATGTTTGTTAAAATATTCCAATTAATGAAATCATATTTATTTTTTGCTTTACTCAGCATCCCAATTTTGATGTCATTGTCTTCAACGGCTCAGCATATTTCTGCCGGAGGTCGGCATACATTGGCTATTTGCGAAGATAGTACCGCACAAACATGGGGTTACAATGGATATGGTCAATTAGGCAATGGCAATATTACCGAACAATACAGTGGAGTGAAAGTGATTGGACTTTCAGAAGTTGTTTTTGTAGCAGGAGGTCTCTTTCATTCTATTTTCATTAAAAAAGACGGCACAGCCTGGACTTGTGGAAGAAATAAACTTGGACCCTTAGGAGATGGTACCAGCACCGATCGCCACATACCGGTACAAGTGAGTAAGTTATCCGATGTAATTCAAGCTTCAGGAGGTGGAGAACATTCCTTGTTTTTAAAAAGAGACCATACTGTATGGGCTTGCGGAGCAAATGCAGCTGGACAATTGGGTGATGGATCTACATTAAACAAAATGGAACCGGTTGCTGTAAATGGATTAACTGATGTAATTCAAGTTGCAGCAGGTGCTGAATTCTCCTTATTTTTAAAAATGGATGGCAGCGTGTGGGCTTGCGGTCATAATGGTTTTGGTCAGTTTGGAAATGGCACAAATGGTTCCAGCAAAATACCGGTTCAAATAATAGGTCTTACTGATATTATTTCAATAACTGCCGGAGAATGGCATTCTCTTTTTGTAAAAAAAGATGGTACTGTATATTCCAGTGGAAGAAATCAATATGGTCAATTAGGAAATGGAACACAAACTGATAATTGGCTTGCTTCACCCATTCCTGATTTGGATAATATTGTACAAGCTGAAGCAGGTGGCATTCATTCTGTATTTGTAAATGCTGATGGCTATGTTTTTGCTTGTGGATTAAACAGTGGAGGAAATAACGACGGACAATTAGGAGATGGAACATCAATTGATCGAAATAAACCGGTGCCGGTAATTTCATCGTGGGGACAGCTTAAAATTATTCATGCAGAAGCCTGTAGAGAACATTCTCTTTTTTTAACTGATAACGGACAAGTATGGGCCAGTGGCAGAAACAATTATGGTCAGCTTGGTTCCGGAACTAGCACCACTACAAATTTTTCAACTCCCATTCATTCCAACTCCATCTGCTCTTCAATTTCCGTAAGCTTTGATCAGCTAAAAGAGAATTTAAATAGCATGCTACTCTACCCAAATCCAATGATTAGCTCGGGAACTTTGAAATTAGTCTTCAAAGTTGATGAAGCCACTATTTATATATACAATTCATATGGCACTTTATGCAAACAATTGAATTTAAACAATGAAAATGAAATAAAATTGAATCTAGCCGATCTTCAACCAGGAATCTATATCCTTGTATTAAAAGAAAATCACGATATCATTTACAGATATAAAATAGTATTAAATCGCTAATACCAATCAAATTTAAAAATATTCATTATAAAGATTTCATTTGAGCATCAATTTTAAATAAAAATTTAAGCAGATCTTTTTTGCTTAATCTATTTTTTTATAAAAATTTAAACAAACACTCATAAATACGTTATTTTTACCATCAAATATTAAATTTTGAAAACAAATTTTAGCACCTTACTTATTCTGATTCTTTCAATAATGATCAAGGATAAAACTTTCAGTCAAGGTTGCAGTGATGCCGGATTTTGTTCGGTGTCTGGCATAAAACCTGGAACATTTGATACCCTTACTGGCGATAAAAACAATTTGACAATTGGTGGAAGCCTGGCAAAAGCAGACCATGATATTTCAATTATTGGAAATTACTTAGAATACAGTCGGCGCATTACCGGTAAATTTTCAGTACACAGTAAAATCACCAGCATTCGCCAGGATGGAAACGACATATCAAATTTTAATCTATCGGATATTTATTTTACTTCAAATTTCTTACTAAATAACTATACTAAACTAATTGCAGGTATTAAAATCCCTCTTTCAAACGCAAATAAAATAAAGGATGATTATTCATTGCCGATGGACTATCAATCCAGCTTAGGTACTTTTGATTTAATTCTGGGATTAAATTTCCAAGTTAAAAAATTTCAATTAGCAGCAGGCTACGAACAAGCTTTAACCAACAACAAGAACGAATTTTTAGCAGAAAACCACCCTACCTGGAATGTATTAAACGATTTTCAATCTACGAATCAATACAGGCGCAAAGGTGATGTATTGTTGAGGGTGGCCTACCCATATTCGCCTTTAAATAAATTTAAAATTACACCTGCCGTTTTAGCAATATATCACATCGCAAATGATGAATACAACAATGCATTTAACAACACTTTAGAAATAGAAGGATCAAAAGGTCTGACTTTGAATGGCAATTTATTTGTTGACTATGAACTATGTCCAAAACATAATGTTCAACTGAGCGCCGGCGTCCCATTTGTAGTGAGAGACAATCGGCCAGATGGTTTGACACGCAAATTTGTCTTAAATCTGGAATATGGCTTTAAATTTTAAAATCAATTTTATACTTATTTTTTTGAATACTAAATGAGAAAAAATGAATACTGATTTTAAAACCGTGGATGAATACATTGCTTCCTTGCCCAAAAGCACACAAGAAATACTTAAAAAAATACGGAAGACAGTTAAAACGAAGGCAAGCGGAGCTACAGAGGGCATCAGTTATGGTATGCCGGCTTATAAATTGAATGGAAAACCTTTGGTTTACTTTGGAGGATATAAAAATCATATTGGCTTTTATGCGACTCCCAGCGGCCATTCATCATTTGAAAAAGAACTATCACTTTATAAACAAGGAAAAGGATCTGTACAATTTCCATTAAGCCAGGCCATACCTTATGATCTGATTGCCCGCATAGTTGCCTTCAGAGTTAATGAAAATAATACAAAAAAAGAGTCAATGGCAAAAACGATAAAGCAGTCAAAAACTGATGATGTCAACGACTATTTGGATAAATTGGAGCATCCATTGAAAGGGGTCCTGTTGGAATTGCGACACCATATATTAACGAGATTTCCTGAAATCAGCGAACACATAAAATGGAATTCTTTAAGTTTCTATTTTAATGGAGAAATGCGCGCTTTTAATCCCAAAGAATACAAACGCGATCTGCTGGTTGTAAATTTAAATAAACAAGAATATGTCCTGTTAGTGTTTCCTACAGGCAACAACATATCACATAAAAGCCAATTACTGGAAGGCGACTATGCAGATGGAAGAAAAATGGTTAAAATTTATTCAACAGAAGGTTTAACAAACCATAAAGACGAGTTATTTAAAATCATTGGGTCCTGGATCATGCAAATAGACAAATAATATTTTCATTCTCGTGATAAAGTTAATCCATATCCTTTTTTTTTTTACAATCCTGATCAGTTGTAAAAAGCAAAATGTAAGTTCAACACAAGCTGTTGAACCAAAATTGGAAAATCAACAGATTTTTAAATTGTATTCTGAACAAGTTAAAGATACATTTACAATATTTGTTGGTCTGCCTGAAGGTATCGGTTCTTTACCAGACACTCCGTATCCAGTGGTATACTTACTTGATGCAAACTTCTATTTTAGCATGGTTTATGAAATGCTCAAAAAATACAATGATGTCGGCTTGATAAAACCATTGATATTAATTGGAATTGGTTATAATAATTTGCATACTATGGATTCACTCAGGTGCAGAGATTATACCTATCCACAAGCATTGACAGATTATGAAATGTCAACAAGTGGTGGTGCCAAAATATTTTTGGAATTCATTAAAAAAGAATTGAATCCAAAAATTGAAAAGGAATATTCTGTAGATACTTTCAAAAGAATATTGATGGGTCATTCCCTGGGTGGTTATTTTACAATTTTTGCACTACTCCATGATCTCTCACAAAATGACGTATTTTTTAACGGTTATATAGCCGCCAGTCCTTCCTGCCATTATAATAACAATTACATTTTAGAAACTTATAAACACAATCACTTTATACCAAACAAACGGACCCAACTATTTGTGACATTTGGCGGCTTGGAAGATCAGGAAGATCATGAAATAATTAGATCAGATACTGTTATAAAAACGCTTGATGAACTATTAAGATATAAAATCAAATACCATTCAACACTTTTTTCAAATTTAGGACATATGGAAACCGCTATGCCCAGTTTTCACAAGGGTTTACAAAGCCTATTGGAAGTTGAATAAAATTTAGTATCTTAGTAACAATATTGGTTTTTAATTTAAACTTTCTGGAATGAGATTTATATTCTTAATTTATTTGATCATTTTCATTAATATTAATTTAAACGGAGCCAGTTTTTTTGTTACCAATACCGCTAAACTCACTGGGGATGGAAGTTTAGTAAATCCATGGACGCTTCAAAAAGCATTCGATCATCCTGCTGCTTTAAGACCCGGGGATACCGTTTGGATTCACGGTGGTATTTATACCAATGATTATGATGCACAAACTTCATTTAATTGCAAAACCAATGGAACTTTAAACGCGCCAATTATATTTAGAAATTATAATGGTGAACACGTTTTGATTGATGGTGCAAAATCTTATACGATCTTTGCGGGATTGGGGAATTGCAGTTATACCTGGTTTTGGGGACTGGAAGTCTTCAATTCAAGTTCAACGGATCGAAACCATGATATTTTAGGTGGCATTACCTGTACCGCCGAAAACATCAAATTTATTAACATGATCGTTCATGATACAGGTAGTGGAATCGACGCCTGGAAGACAGCAAAGAATACCGAAATATATGGTTGTTTAATATACCATATTGGCAATAACCTTTTAAACGGTACCAATTGGGAAGGGCACGGACATGGAATGTATTTACAAAATGACACCTTTGGAACCAAATTGATTCACAATAACATCGTGTTTAGCACTTTTGGAAATGGGATCAAAATTTGGCAGACTACAACAACCGCTCCGATAGGAAATTTCGATATTCGCAATAATATTTTATTTAATGGAGGTTCAGCTTCCGAAAACCTGGGTGGCGTTGGAAATAATTCGCGAACTCATAACTTTTTTGTATTATCAAACGGACCAAACAACCCTTTGGTAAATACAGTTATTAAACACAATTATACATTCGCTGGTTTGAATAGCCCACGTCCACCGGTCAATGCTTTTGGATTAAATTATGGAGTAAAAAATTTAATTCTTGATAGTAATTATTTAAGTTGCCAAACCCGGCTTGGTTTTAATAACACGCCAATTTTCGATGCTTCCATCAAAGGAAACCATTTCATTGGCGGCATTCCGGCTGTTTATGGTTATTACTTATGGGGATTTGGTCCATCAGATTATCCAGACAATGAATTTATCCCTGAGTTACCTACCAGTGGCCTTGAATATTTTATAGTGCCGAATAAATATGAAGCAGGCAGAGCACATATCGTAATTTACAATTGGGACAGTCTTGAAACGCTCCACATAAATTGTTTTGAAACCGGACTAGTGCCTGGAGATGCCTACGAGTTAATCAATGTCATGGATTACAATGCCGATGTGATCACTGGAACATTTCCATTGGATGGAATGCTTACAATCCCTATGGTTCAGCATACATTTGCTAAACCGATAGGCTCAAATCAGATACCTGCATCCCAATTTCCAAAATTTGGAGTTTTTATAATTCGAAAAAAAGAAGCACAATTGCCAAATAGTATTTCAAATATTCATCGAATAAATTCGATTCAAATCACCCCCAATCCAAGTTCCGGAGTTTTTACTATAACAAATTTAACTAATATGCATGCTCTGACTATTTGCAACAGTCATGGAAAAACTATTTATTCTAAAAAATTAAATTCAATACATGCATTTATTGAATTAAATTTTTCTGAATTTCCAAAAGGAATTTACTTTTTAAAAGTACAATCCAGAACAAAGATTGAGCAAACGAAAATACTTTTACTGGAATAAATAATTTCACATCTAAATAAACCTTTAGGAATAAATCTTAAATATCCAAAATGAACTAAAATCATGAGTCTAATTTAAACAGTTTTTATAATTTTGCTTTAATTAGCATTTTAAATCATCAAAAATGTATTTTTTTAAACAACAGTTTATAAATTTCTTAATAAAATGATTTAAATTCAGCTTAGAAATATTCAAATTAAAGAATAATAAATAAAAAGATGCCAAGAGTTACAACTTATTTAAACTTTCCCGGGAATACTGAGGAAGCCTTTAATTTTTACAAAAAGGTTTTTAGAGGACATTTTACCGGACATGGATTGCAGCGATTTGGTGATTTTGAACTTCCAGAAGGTGAAGCTCCATTGAGCGATGCCGATAAGAATTTAATAATTCATGCAGAACTTACCATATTAGGCGGACATGCTCTGATGGCAACAGACGCACCAGAAAGCATGGGATTTCATTTAGAATACGGAAATAACATGCATATCAATATCGAACCAGAATCCCGAGAAGAGACTACACGATTAT
The DNA here is from genome assembly GCA_016712145.1 of Saprospiraceae bacterium. Lineage (NCBI taxonomy): Bacteria > Pseudomonadati > Bacteroidota > Saprospiria > Saprospirales > Saprospiraceae > Saprospiraceae bacterium. The sequence goes on along the minus strand of JADJRO010000003.1, from coordinate 406,084 downwards.
TTGATGAACTATCTGAAGGCGGACATATCAATATGCCTTTGGAAGATATGTTTTGGGGTGCCTATTATGGTTCATTTACTGACAAATACGGTATTAATTGGATGTTGAATTATCAAAATCCAAATTCTTAAAAAATAAGGATGCTTTAAATCAGGTTCGCCCTTTTAAAATTGAATGCCTCTAATAGTGACCCTAAAGTAAAACCAAACTGTGTTCAATACTAAACTAGAATTTTAAATACAGCCATAGCTTTGATTGTAAAAGAAGATTAGCTAGACAATTTTAACTATTTACAGAGGCATACTTAATACCTACAGTCATATAATCACACAATTATGATTGATCGATAGGAAAATCTTACCACAGCCATAAATTTCATTATATATATGGCAATTTGCACATATGTGAAACCTGTAACAAGCAATAGGACTTATATAAATTATTTAAAAAAGCTGACCCTAATTTTGTAGGGCAATAATTTAGTTGCAGCACTGCCGCAGGTTGCGGATTAAATACGAACATTATGAATATTACAGAATTTGAAGGAAACTGGAATGAGCAAAAAGGAAAACTAAAACAAAAATATGCTACGCTTACAGACAACGACTTGATTTTTGAAGAAGGCAAGAAAGATGAAATGATGGGTAAACTTCAAAAAATTCTTGGCAAAACCAAAGAAGAATTGCACAATATCATCTCTGCCTTATAATCGGATATTAATGTTTGAATCGCAATTCAAGCAAATATATTCACGCAATTCTATTTCTTAACTAATCATTTTAAACAAAATAATTATGCCATACAAATTAATATTAGGAGTTTTTACTCTAATCACTATGATAACTTTTTCAAATTGCACCAGTCCAGCTCAAAAAGTTGATGCGGCAAAAGATCAAGTAACTCAGGCTAACGAAGACTTAGCAAAAGCTGAAGCTGAATATGCACAAGATGTATCCAATTTTAAAAGGGAAACAAATGACCGCATTACAGCTAACGAATTAAGCCTTACTGAATTAAAGGCAAAAATGGATAAAAGTAAAAAAGCAATTAAAGCAGAATACAAAGAGCAAATTACTGTACTTGAACAAAAAAATGCAGAAATGAAACAAAAAATTGCAGATTACAAAACGGACAGTAAAGATAAGTGGCAAACGTTTAAAACAGAATTTAATAGTGACATGGACAAACTTGGTGCTTCCTTAAAAAACTTTACATACGATAATAAATAATAGCATTTCGATTTATAATCCGAATGTAATACTCATGCTATAATTGAAACTATATTTTAATTCGAAGCCTTATAAATGCATTTATAATTAGCAATATCAAAACAATTGGTATTGCTATTTTTTTTTCTATAATAAAGACCATTATATCAAATTTATAATAAGTAAATTCTACAATTAATAAATAGCTTACTGTAAGTAGATCATTTAAATTTAAATCAATTTTGCATTGTAATAGTTCTATTACAATTAAATTATTAAATAATGAAAGAAACTGTAGCAACACCAACACCAGTAAAAGTAAACTGGAGTGAGCAAAAAGCAAAATTAAAAGCAAAATTTTCAGTTCTAACCGATGCAGATTTGGTTTACGAAGATGGAAAGAAAAGCGAAATGTTTACTAAAATTCAAGAGAAGATTGGTAAAACTAAAGAAGAATTAACAGCAATTATGGCAGCACTTTAGTCACGAGAGGGCCGTTAGATATCACGTTTAACGGCTGCTTTTTTTAAAGATGTTCTAAATTCTAAGTCCTAAATTCCTTTTCATTTAAGATAAATGAAAAAATTATTTAAACTGGAAAAAGAACCTTTACAAAAAATGAATTTGCTATTCTAAAGAAAATGTATTAAATTGCATTAAATATTTAAAAAACAATAAAAATCAAATCATGGAACATATTATTATCATATTAATTTTAGGAGCCGTTGCCGGTTGGTTAGCAGGTCAATTATATAAAGGCTCTAGTTTAGGTTTAGTAGGAAATATCGTTGTGGGTATATTAGGAGGATTTATCGGTTACTGGGGTCTTGGTATCTTAGGGGTAAATTTAGGTTCCGGATATCTTGGTTATATTTTAACCGCTGCAATTGGTGCCATTGCTTTATTGGCTATCATCAATCTGTTAGCAAGCAGAAGATAGATTTCTATCCAAGTTATTGTGGTTATTATTTGTATTGGTAAACCACTTAGCTGACTCATTTCTAATACTTAATTCAATCTTGTCATTGAGAGAGCAACATTTGCTAACATTGGAATTTATTTTTAAATTTTAAGGGGCATACGAAAAAGATAGACTGACTATCTTAATATGATTGCAAAAGTTGCCCTTAAAATACCCAAAGTTATACTTGGCTATTTAGCTATGCTTAGGCATTAAAAGCTTCCAAAAAAATTAAAATGGTTGTAATTTTAGACTTCCAATACCATGAAGTCTACCATTTTAATTGCAGCTTTTGGCATTACAGTATAGCAATCCGGCCATTCACAGGATCTATTCAAAATTGATTCACTCACTAAGGTTCTTGAAACCAGTTTAAATGATACCAACAAAGTACGCACACAGATCTTGCGTACGGGAGCCTACGCACTTAACTTCCCAAAATGGGATTTTAATGATTGCATCCAAATGATTAGATGTTGTAAATTTCGTATAATACCTACCTGACTCAAAGCTTTGAGATATCCTCAACCTAATTGATCTTTTTACTAAATTTAATTACTGTGAAAATATTATCGACTATCCGGTAAAAAGTTGATCTTTGCTCACGTTGTTTTTGTTTATGTCACAACAAACAAAATACATCTTATGATGAGAATTTAATTATTCCCGTCTTTTTTAACCGGACAACAGTGATTAAGAATTAAAAATTAAAAATGGGAAAGACGACTACTAATTATTTTTGGATTATACTTTTAACTATCCAGATTCAGGTAAATCCTGTTTTCAGTCAATGTTTCAGTTGCAAGAATGCTCCAGCTGGTACCATTTGGTGTGATGACTTTGAAGAAGACATTCCATTTAATCAAAAGTATTTTGAATACAACAACAATGGAGGAGATTTTATCAGACTAGCAAAAGCAGGTCGCGACAGCAGTTATGGTATGCGCGTTAAATGGCAAGCTGGAGAGGTTGGTGCCGGCTCTCTTTCAAAATCCTTTGGGAAAACTCCGGATACCTATATTGGTAAAAATGCCGCTCATCCAGGTGAAACTTTTGATGAAATCTATTGGCGAATGGATGTAAAATCTCAATCCGGATGGATCGGAGGTGGACCCGCAAAACTGAGCAGAGCCATGTGTTTAGCAAACAGCAATTGGGCACAAGGAATGATGGCACATCTTTGGTCAGGTGGAACCAACGATTGGTATCTCGGCATGGATCCGGCTAGTGGAATTGGTCTTGACGGAAGCTTAAAATCAACTAAATACAACGACTTTAATAATTTAAGATGGCTCGGTTTTAAAGCCGGTAAAACACCCATTTATCATGAAAATAATGCAGGCAAATGGTTTTGCATCGTTGGGCATGTTAAATTAAACACACCTGGACAAAAAAATGGTATTTTTGAATTTTGGATTAATGATACCTTGCAAGCTTCTTCAACAAATTTAGATTGGCACAGCACCTGGAATGCCAATCCCAATAACCTGCATATAAATGCAATTTTCTTTGAAAACTACTGGAATAATGGATCACCCGTTGACCAAGAGCGTTCCTTTGATAATTTAGTCATAAGTACCCAACCCATCCCATGCACTTGTATGGTTACAGCTGCTGAAAATCCAATTGAGAAATTTGATAATTCTCTGGCTATTGATCAAGTTGCTAATAAAATTCGCCTAATTCTTCCAGCTTCCAAATTTCCAAGCGTCCTAAGTGTTTTAGATGTCAATGGAAAGCTCATTAAACAGAAACAATTCATTAATTCCAGTGAGTGGCTTGATTTATCTGGATTAAGTTCTGGTATATACTTTTTAAGTACAGAAAAGACAAAACCAGTAAAAATTGCCCTAATTCATTGAATTTTATAAGGATTGTCGCGCTTTAAACCATTTAAGCAAACTATCCTCCTGTTTTACAAATTAAATATTGACAATGTCAATATTTAATAGTAAATTACATCATGGAATAAGTATTTATTAAATATTGACTTTGAATCTTGCCAAATCACATGGATCCATGCTGTTTTGCTAAAATCAAAACTCTAATTCCCAAAGAGCCTAAATAGAAAATATTCTTTTCAAGTTTATCCTTTTAAAAATCACAGCAAGATTTTTAAAATACTGGAATTATTATTTTTCATCATTAAAATTACTATTTGAGATTATATATAAAATATATGGTTAGTCTTCGTTGTAAACTAGTAGTCAAACAAGAACTTGAAAACCTGGGAATTCCTTACACATTTGTTGAATTGGGATTTGTTGATATTCCAGGAGAAATCACAGATAAGACAAGAGATCAATTAAAAATAAATCTGTTGCGGTCCGAATTGGAATTAATGGATGACAAGAAAAGCATCATAATTGAACGCATTAAAAATATTGTTACAGAAATGATCCACTATTCGGACGAAATACCAGATGTCAATTATTCAGAGTTTATAAGCAATAAATTAAATTATGACTACAATTACCTTTCTAATCTTTTTTCAGAAGTTAAAGGCATAACTATTCAACACTTCATAATTTTAAATAAAATTGAAAAAGTCAAAGAACTGTTATTGTACGATGAATTAAACTTAACAGAAATATCATATAAACTCCACTATAGCAGTGTAGCCCACCTTTCCAATCAGTTTAAGAAAATCACTGGTTTATCTCCCTCCTTTTTTAAGAAATTAAAACAAAAGCGCAAAAGCAATTTGGAAAATTTATAATTGTTTCAACAACAAAATAAATTACTCTTCGTATCCACTTTTAATGACTGTTTGGATCATTTTGAATCGGCCATTAGCTTTTACATGATTGGTGGTATGTGCAGGTATTACCATCGATTGACCTGTTTTTAATATAGTGGCTACATTATTTATCACAATATTTGCTTGCCCCTCGATAATTTGAACAAAGGTATCAAATGGGGATGTTTTTTCTGTAAGCCCCTCTCCTACGTCAAATGACATTACGCTAATATTGCCCGTAGATTTTTTCAAAATTGTCTTTATAACTACGGAATTTGGTACATACTCAATGATTTCCACTGTGATGTAAGCGAGGCCCTTTTCTAATTCTAAATTGCTCATAGTAGTACATTATTTAATTTTTAGTTTTAAATATAATATTATATTCATCTCAGCGGATGCTGATTTTCTCCGTTAAGGATTTAGATGGTGGTGCAATGTAAGCTATATTTAAACAACTCCTTAATATTAAATAGAATTCACATTCAATCTGAAGTTATATTAAACTTTATCAGTTAAAAATTAAGCATAACTTTTACTCAATATTGCATGGGTATGTTCCTAATTAATACTGCCAACAATCTAAATCATTAAATTTGAAAATGATAATTTAATAATTAATAAAATTAGTTCAATTTCATTACTAAATATTGCTAATCACCTTATTTAAATTACATGTTTTACACTATTACCATGAAATTAATTTTAATTATAAATGCAATATTAAATTATAATATAAAAAAGGGCCTACCTAATACGTATTAGGTAGGCTTTTAAATTATTTTGTAGAAATTATTAAATATAAATTATAATTCAATTTATAAATAATTGCTTAATCAATTAATCAATATACTTCAAAAATGATTTGCTTTTAATAATTCTGAAAGCAATAGTGATCAGATCTAATGTCATATCTATAATTTATTTAAATTGTGATTACTTCAATGGAATTATATCAATGATTACAGTTCTGTTATAAAATCGTTCCTCAGGAAATTCATTATTGAATGGTGACACATTTTGATCTTCTCCAAAGCCATATAATTCAAATTTAACGTCGGTCCGGTTTGCATTTTGCAATCCTTTCTCCAGAATTCGCAGTACATCATTTGCACGAGCCAGGGATAGATTGAGATTATGAGTTTCGTCTCCAATGATATCTGTATATCCATGGATTAGAACTTTTGAATTTATTGGAATCTTTGGAATTACAACATCCTTCAGATATTTATCATAAATCTGAATGGCTTTTGATTCATCAAACTCATATATAACACTATAACGCATTCCTTCAATATTTTCCGGAGCTTTCCAAAGCACCATATGCACTTTGGTTTCTCTTCTTACTGTTTTACCGGCTTTAGTCAAACCTACCATCGTTACTTTATAGTCTCCTTCCAGTCTGGTGCCAAGAATCGATTTTCCAGGAATACTGACTTGATCCTGATAAAATGGTCCAAAACTTTTTAATACATTTTTATCATCACGAATTTCTAGGTTCCAAGATGAAAATGCAACATTCGCACCACTCGCATTAAATGATACATAACTATCTAAAGGAGCTTCCTGAGAAACCAAAATTTCAACTGGTTTTAAAAATGAGTTTGAACCATTTTGGAATTCCATTAATAAATCCGGAGAATTCGTTTCAATTGAAACGCGTCGATCTCCTTCTCTTAATAAAGTTAAATCACGGGTCCCACCTGGTTTTTCAGAAGGAATATTTGGTTTATCTTGTCCTGAAGTATTAATTCTCAAAGAATTAATACCAAAAACATCTACTAAATAAGTTTCTATAGCTTCGGCCATCTTTTGACCATCCAAGGGTCCATTTTCTGAAGACCCTACCAGATTAATTGTTGATTGCGTATTCTTACCCATTCGATCGCCTAAAATATTCAAAATATTATAATAGACTATCATTTGTCGCTGTGACCTCCCGGTCAAATTTTTGGGAACAAAAAGTTCCACTTGATCTTCTTTAAACTCTTTAACCTGTGATTTGGATAATAACTCATATCGCTGCGGGATTTCAGTTGATCCCAAATCAAAAAATACATAATTTCTCATTGGAAAAATTTCTCGGACCTTTCTGTCAACAGGAATATTTTTTGGAGCGATCACGGTAAAACGTACTTCTGGATCATTTACTATAATTTCAGATGGCGTTGGAATTCTAGTTCCCATACCAAATTTAATTGCAGCACCAACTCGTAAGCTTGTAATATTCCAGGTTTCAATTGTTCGAGGAGATTGTCCAAAATAAGGTTGATACGATATAAATGGAGACAAGACAAACTGCGTGCGATGCATTTGTGATGATAAGTAAATATCATATCCAGCTCCAACTTGCAGAGACACTAAAGTCTTCTTAACATCACTCAAGTCACCATTCACATCAGGAGTTGGCTCTTGTTCTGGAAAATCAGGATTGATTCCCAAAGAATAATTGAAGGATTTTGCAACATTAAATGCAAATCTTGGTCCTCCAAATAAATAGAAATTTGAACGCATCGGCGAAATACGAACACTGGGCTCAATGGTAACATACGATAAATTTGTATTGAGATCAGCAGGACAATTACAAGGAGTAATGACCTGATCAAAAGAACCCCGCTTGCTATCAAATCCTGCTTGAAGACTAATTCCTAAAATTGCACCAGGATGATAATACTCTAATAGAGGAGCTAAATACAATCCCACACTCGTTCCATCGTGAAATGGAACCGGTGCAGTAAAATCTGCATTCATTTTTTGTGTTGAACCCCGATAAAAATTAAAATTTGCTCCGGAAGCCAATCCGATCAACCAGGAAGGTCTTGTATATTGTAAAGCTTGTGAACTCAGAGCAAGCGGTAAGCATAAACCCACCACACAAATTAGCAAGCTATTTTTAAATGCTCTATAAAATAATGCATTCGAAAGGTTCGATAGCATGTTTTGAATTATTTTAAATTTCATAATATTTATTTTTAAGGTTTATTTATAATGTTGGTACTGGTTAAGACAACAGCACCATTGATACATAACATTCTGCCTTCAGCAGTTGCACCTGAATTCATGGTTATAGAAGTCAATGCAAGGATATTGCCTTGAAATGAAGTAAAATCTCCTATTGTTGCAGAACTGCCAACTTGCCAGAATATATTATTAGGTTGTGCAGCGCCGCTTAAAATAATACTACCACCAGCGCCTCCAATCGTAGTAAAGCTGGAACCAATTTGAAAAATCCACACCGCATTTGGATCTCCTTGAGCATCCAATGTTAAATCACCACCAGCAATTAATAAACTGGATGTAGATTTATAAATTCCAGGTGTTAAGGTCTTGCCACCTTGATCTCCTGATATAACTATTGGAACAGGAACACTTGCCCCTTTTGCAAAATTGTAGGCTGCTGTTAAATCATTTTTTGCCTGAATTAACATTGCAGCTACTCCGGGAGGTGCGACATCATCTGCGGCATAAATGGCACCATTTACAATAATCGCTGGTGGAAATCCAGTAACCGATGATCTAAAACCAGGACTGATTCCAACATCCATATCATGAATTTCACTAAAACCAGCATTATTGCTAACACCCGCGCCTGCAATAATTCCAAATCGAGCTACAGAATTTAAATTAACAAACGGTGCTCCACCTGAAAGTTTGGTAGTAAAACTCCAGTTATAATCATTCGCCATTGGTGTGCCTGCCAAATTTTTTGCAGCGGTTGTAATTCTTGCCGAATACAATGTATTTGGTAAAAGATCAACAACCGGATTAAATGAAGCAGTAAGACCTGAATAGGTAACTGTACCAACAATAGGAGTAGTTCCATTAAATAAAAGGAAACTCGTTTCATTAATTGTAAGTGGATCCATAGCAATACTAAATAGGGCTGTTATTGTTTTATTGTATTCCGCTCCCAATGCATTATTCACAGGGTCAGTAGAAACAACGGATGGTGGAATTAAAACGATTGTTGTAAATGACCATTGGTAATTTGCAGCCAGTGCAATTCCTGCTAAGTTTTTGGCTCCGGTGGTAATCGTTGCTGTATAAACTGTATTGGATGACAATAAATTATCTGGCTGAAATGTTGCAGTAATTCCGGAATAGCTAACTACTCCACTTACTGGAATTCCACCATGACTGAGTGTAAACGTTGATGTGTTGATGGAAGCCGGATCCATCTGTGTACTAAAATTCGCAGAGATCTGTTTATTTAATAATACACCTGATGCGTTATTTAAAGGATCGGTTGAAATGACCGTAGGGGGTTGATTTGAAATCGTGGTAAAAGTCCACACATAATTACTCGCTAAAGCAACACCAGCAACATTTTTAGCAATTGTTGTAATTGTAGCCGTGTACAGCGTATTTGCTTTTAATGCAAGCGTCGGAGTGAAACTTGCAGTTACACCAGAATAGCTCACATTACCAGAAACACTGATTAACCCTTCTTTAAGAATAAAACTAGATGTATTGATGGACGTTGGATCCATCTGTGTACTAAAGCTTGCTGTAATCACTTTATTCAAGACAACTCCAGTTGCATTGTTAACTGGACTTGTTGAAATTACAGTAGGTGGAGGAACCGTAAGGGTAGTAAATGTCCAAACATAGTTTGCAACTAGATTTATTCCTGCAACATTCTTTACTGCGTTGGTAATCGTAACGGTATAGTTGGTATTTGATTTCAAATTGACAGAAGGAATAAATGTAACCGTTACCCCTGAATAGAGTATCGTACCAGGAATCATTACCCCAGCTTGACGTAATATAAAAGTGTTCGCATTAATTGTTGATGGGTCCATTGGCACGCTAAACGTGGCCGTTATAATTTTCGCCAACAAAACTCCGGTTGCATTATTTATTGGGTCCGTTGCTATAACAGTAGGTGGTATATTATTGACTGTCGTAAATGTCCAAACATAATTTGTTGCAATTGGTGTACCAAGCAAATTCTTTACGCTTGTTGTAATCGTTCCAGTGTAAACAGTATTTGGACTTAATGGACTTGTAGGATTAAAAAAAGCGGTTGTCCCTAAATAACTTACAATACGAGAAATAGCTGTATTCCCATTTTTAACAGTAAAGCTATTTGTATTTATAGTAAGTGGATTCATAGGCACACTAAAGCTTGCTGAAATTACTTTATTTAGAATGACAGCAGTCTCTAGATTGAAAGGATCCGTTGATATTACAGTAGGAACTAAAATAGAACCGGTACTAAACGTCCAAATATAATCATCCTCTAAAGGAGTGCCTGCAAGATTTTTTGCAGCAGTAGTTATCGTTGCAGTATAAGTTGTATTTGCATCTAAAGAACTATTGGGAACAAATGTCACAGTAGTACCTGAATAACTTACTACACCTGCGATCGTCGTCAAGCCTTGCTTAATAATAAAGCTTGAGTTTGTCAAAGTGTTTGGAATCATTGGTACAATAAAATTTGCCGTAATTCTCTTTGTAAGGATAACATTTGTTTCATTATCAAATGGATCCGTACTAATTACTGTAGGAGGAAGAAAGCTTAATGTTTTGAATGTCCAGATATAATCGGCCGCCAAAGAAACACCGGCCAGGTTTTTTATTCTGGTAGTCAGTATTCCTGTATATGTTGTATTGGGTTCTAACAAATTCGTAGGAGTAAAGTAGGCTGTATTCCCAGAATAAGAAATAGCCCCTTCTGTAGAAGTAAATCCTTGCTTAATTATAAAACTTGTTTGATCAATTGTAGATGAATCCATGGCCATGTTAAATGTTGCCGATATTACTTTATTAAGTAACACATTGACTTCATTATTGGTCGGACTGGTAACTACAATCAATGGACCTATAAGCAAGCCTGTGCTAAAAGACCATACATAATCTGCTTGCAAAGCATTTCCTCTTGTATCCTTTACATCTGTGGTAACACGACCTGTATAAATTGTGTTGGCTTCCAGTGGGGACAGGGGAGTAAATGTTGCAGTCAAACCAGAATACGAAATTGTACCCGTCACTACAGTTGGACCGTTAATAGAAATTGAATTCAGCGTAATTGTGCTTGGATTCATCTCTTCATTAAAAGTCACTGTAATAATTTGATCCAAAGGGACACTGGTTGCTCCATTGGTTGGATTCGTGGAGACTACCAGCGGACATAATCCGATGATTTCTGTAAAATCATCCTTTTTGCAAGCCGCTGTAAAAAACATCATTATCAAAGCGCATTTGCTCAATAGTGTTTTGAATTTCATTGTGTATAATTTATACCCGCAACTGGCGGGCCATGTGTGAATAATTTTCACATCACAAAACTGCCTAAATAATAATATAATAAATTACACAACAACGAAAACCAATTACATAATTCAATGAAATTAAAAATATATAAAATCCAAACAATACATTTAACAAATAAATAAATGCTTCTTAACAAATTGCGTTAACTCGAAATAATTCGAATCAATTTAAATATCATAGTTAAATTAGATATGTTATTTAATAAATTGCAATTTGGAACATCTCCAACATTCATTGAGATGATTAAACTATGATATTAAAACTCCTGGGTTATAGATAAAAAAAGGAAGTTATTAATACTGAAATATGAATTATTTAGATTAGTTAGTTTTAGGATTCACTTTATTTCCAAGCAAATAACCCCAAGCTTTCAATGAATCTACATGATCTAAGCCAACTTTTAAAATGGCTGTCATTGGGATTGATAAAAACATTCCCGGAATACCCCACAAAGCACCACCGAGTAATACAACTACTATTGAAACCAATGCATTCAATTGCACCCGACTCGCTACAATCCTTGGTACAATAAAATTATTATCAATTAGCTGAATGACTAAATAAACACCGACTACTTCTAAAGCATAGGTATATGAATCCTTAGTAACTAAAGCTATGGTCACTGGAATGATGGTTGAGAGTACTCCCCCTAAATAAGGAATAATATTTAATATTGCTCCACTGATGCCTAAAATTACCGCGTACTCAATTCCTATAATATATAAACCAATAGAATTCAAAACTGCAACTATCAAAGCCTCTAGTAATAATCCAACCAGATATTTTTGAATAATATTTTTTGAATTGCCAAGAAACTCAAAAACATCTTCTTGATTCCTTCTTATGAATAAACGCTTCATAAATTCAATAAAAAAACCCTTATAATAAAGTATTAAAAATAAATAAACCGGAAGCAGAATCATTATAAATAGAAAACTATTAATTAATTCGACTGTATACCCTATTGAACCACCCAAATTACTGAGTGCCTCCATTTGAGTTTTATAAATCCACGCATTAATAATTTCAATTTTTATTTTAAATTGACTGGAAATCCACTGCACCCAATTTACAGACAATGTTTGAGATTTATTGCTTAAAAGTGGATATGAATCATAAAACAAAGTAAATTGTGCAAATATCAAATAAAGTACAAACAAGCCAATCAAAACAATTATTACAACAACTAATGTAATTGCTATGGTTCGATTAAATCCTCTTCTACTTAAAAATTCAATTACCGGATCAAGGAGAATCGCAAATAATAAAGCAAATATCAAAGGTACAATAAGGTATTCACCAAGATACAAAGTCATGATAATGGCCGTTGCGCCAATTACTAAACCAGCAAACTTAATATAAAATGGAATTTTTATAGAGGCTTCCAAATGTTAAATGAATTTGTAAAATGATAAAATAAGACTTTAGAATTAATATAAATCGAAACTCAAAAAACAAAATTTAGAAATGCTTTAAATGAACCAATGAAATAAATCTATTAAATCAGATCAATTAACCACAGTTAATAAAAACAATCTCGACGGATTCAATAATAAACTTTATGTTGTTGTTAAAACTTAAATTTATACCAGGTTACTAAGAATTTGAGTACCTATTTCTTTTTATATAAATTACTCAAGAGATTAAACCCTCCTTTTATAATACCCTTTATTTTTTCTGGATTTCTAGAAACAATGCCTGAAACTCCCAACATTAAAGCTGTTCCAATTATTCGCCTTACCGGACTATGCGATGTCCCTTGAAATAACAGTTTTGAAACAAATCCTGTTGCTATTCCTATAAATCCATTTGCGACATCATCTGGAATGGCACTGCCCTGTTTGTTGCCTTCAAACACTGACTGCAACAAATTTGAAGGACTTAATTTTTCAATTGTTTGCTTTACAAAATGAGTTAATTCTATTTTTGAATCTGCTTGCTGAATCTCCAACGCAGAAATACGGGCTCTTAAATTTATTAAATGCTGGGAGTCTTTCATAAATTAGAATTAACCAAGTTTTTCTATAAATAATTTACTCACAGGCTTCAAAATCAATTTATATAAAACCAAATGAACTAAAAAAGCCAAAACCAAAAAAGCTGCACCTACTATAAAAAATCCATAATATATTTTTCCAAATAATTCTCCTAAATAAACCGATAATCCTAAGCTACAAAATACAGTAAAAAACAATAATAGTAGTATTACTGTCAACCTGGATAAGATTAGTGAAACAATTATTGCAGATTTTTCAAGCGATTTAAGCTTTGTTAATTCAACAGTAATAGAAAAATATCGCTCGATCTTTTCAACCAGAATATCAAATAAATTAGTTTCTGCCTCCATGAAATTTAAAATAAACTATCAAAAACAATTTTGTATAAAAAATAAAACGATTCTACTAATCTCAACTAACAACATTTGGATACATACCTGCAAGATCTTGCTGCTGCTGGTTCGCTTTTCCATTATTGTTTTCAGTTAGTTTGCTTTTATCTATTTCTGAACCTGACAATTGATTTATCAGATTATTTAACTTTTTCTCTAACTCTTCTACAAGACTGTCGCGTGATTGAACAATTTTCTTTCTTGTTTCAGATCCCTTCTCGGGGGCAACTAAAACACCCAAAATAACACCTGCAGCTAAGCCAAATAAAATACCAATTACAATTTTTTCGGAATTCATCATATAAAATCTAATTAAAGGATCATTTAAAAAACGTTCAATATTATTAATATAAACTAAGAACAAATCAGTTATGAATATAAATTAAAAATGCTTCCCTCAGAATGCCAAGGGAAGCGCAAAAACTAATCTAAACTCTCTGTTTTTATAAATCACTTAATGCATCTTCTCCAGAATGAAATTAAGAAAGGCAGAATGAATACAGGATAAACTCTACCTTTCTTTGCACATACCAATGAAGGTACACCGGTAATTCTATTTCAAATATAAAGGTGGTAATTTTACAAACAAGTTAATTGCACATTTGCAATAAAAACTTATATAATTGCCACATGGTTAAATTTCTAATTTTAGGACTAAATCTAATTTTTTAGATTCAACAATTGGCATACTAAAACAAGTATGAAACACCCACATATCCAGAATACGATTTAATATGTGTGCGATCTAATATATAGTATGAGTTGGTTGTTACAGAACCGCTATTGTCACTTATGTCAATGAGTCCAATTACGCCTCTGAATCCAAGTCCCAAGCGAAGCATACCAGCGGCCGCAATCCCAAAATCAAGTCCAGCACCGTAAGCAAATCCCAGATCTCCCTTTTTTACAGAAAGCACTGCTTTTCCTGTAGAAGTACCATCCCCTCCTGTACTCGTTAATCTGCTACCTACGCTGATTCCAATTTGCGGGCCCGCTACAACATTAAAACTTACAAGGCTTTGTTTGCCTGTATTCAATGACAATAACAACGGAATATTTACATAGCGAAGTTTTATATTGTGCTCAACTTCATTTTCACGATATTTCTGAGACAATGAATTGTATATTAACTCACCTTGGATTCCTACATGATTTGTAAAATTAAATCCCAGTAAAGCACCAAAACCATAACCTAAAGTGACTTCTCCTGTAACGGTACCTCCTCCTGAGTTTCTTAAATTAACCGATGTAAAATTTGGCATAAACCTTAATCCAAACTCTGCATGTTGGCTAAACCCTGAAAGGGAATACAAAACCATGATTGCGACCGGTATGAATTTTACACCCAGTTTAATATTTAATAAATTCATTTTCAATTAATTTAATTCGGAATTATTTCCTTCACAAATCTGATACTTTAATTCTAATAAAAGTTATACGAATACTAATAGTTGTTGCATTATTCACATATGACATAAATGTATCATACAAGTTACAAACATTGCGTATCAAATAAATAAAATGGAAATACAATAAATATCACCTGAATTTGAATTTGTTTTCTAATTTTTTCA
This sequence comes from Saprospiraceae bacterium, assembly GCA_016712145.1. NCBI lineage: Bacteria > Pseudomonadati > Bacteroidota > Saprospiria > Saprospirales > Saprospiraceae > Saprospiraceae bacterium. The sequence goes on along the minus strand of JADJRO010000003.1, from coordinate 390,936 downwards.
TGAATTTTATAGGCAATTTATATTACAAATCATTTTGAATTTCATCCGGTATTAAATTACACTGATTCGGAATGAATACAAGAAATTAATAATTAGAAAATCAATGCTAAGATTCCAATGCACTTGTTTAACAAGTTGATTGAACTTTTTGATCACCGCCAAAAGCGCTATTTCATAGCTGGGTATCAGTGGAGGAATTGAGTGCCTCGCATATCAGTATAGGATTTTGGCTCGAAAAAGTCAATAGGGGACTTTCATTCAAACTTGACTATAGCAGGTTGAATTCATAATCCAGCTTTTTTCATTATATATTTACACATTGGTTGGTTCAATCAAGCGATACACTCGAAAACCACCCTCATTAAAAGCAAATGAATCAAATAGTTCGATTTAATGACTCCAACTTAGCAAAATAGATGGAGATCCCTATTTATATTAAAAAAAATATAAAACCAGAATCAAATGAAGTCACCAGAATCAAACATTTCAAATTGGGATGATATTGCACAACGCTATCAGGACAAATTCATGGATTTAAATATTTACAATGAAAGTTACGATCATTTCTGCAATTTACTAGACAAAGAAAATCCAAAGATTTTGGAAATTGCATGCGGTCCTGGAAACATAACGAAATACCTTAGAGAAATTCGCCCTGATCTAATGATTGATGCAATCGATTCCTCGCCAAACATGCTCCGGCTAGCACAAATAAATAACCCAAGTGTTCATTTTAAATTAATGGATTGCCGCAATTTGAATCAACTAAGTACGTCATACGATGCAATTCTTGTCGGTTTCTGTATGCCCTATTTATCAAAGTTGGAATGTGCACAGCTAATACAAGATGCGTCAAGGTTATTACACAGTGGGGGAATATTTTATTTCAGTACCATTGAAGGTCTCTACGAAACATCAGCCTATGAAACCAGCAGTGATGGCAAAAACAGTCTGTTTGTCTATTATCATGAGACCACGTATTTAAAGGAAATGTTATTTGCAAATAACTTTAATATCCTAAAATTTTTCACTATAAAATATCAAAAATCAGAATTAAAGATTGAAACTCATCTTATTTATATAGCTAAATTAGAATCAAGAATAAATTAAATCGAATTAGATAGTACCTTTGTCAGATATGTATCTATTATTTCCCATTTAGAGTTCCAAATTCTGATTGAAATGCAAATATTTAGAAAGTTTACCTTTGATTCCGCTCATTTTCTTCCCAACGTACCAGAAGGTCACAAATGCAAAAACATTCATGGACACACCTATCATTTAACCGTTTTTATCGATGACCGTTTAGACCCCCATTTAAACTGGGTTATGGATTTTGCTGCTATCAATAAAGCCATTGATCCAATTATAAAATCGATTGATCACAAATTGATGAATGACATTCCAGGTTTAGAAAATCCAACTTGCGAGCAAATTGCAATTTGGCTTTGGGATCAAATAAAACCACAAATACCCCAACTGATTAAAATTGAATTAAATGAAACGCCTACTTCAGGAGTAATTTATACCGGCACCATTTGATATACCCTTAAATCTATCTATACACTGTGTGAAATTAATTATGTATTGGGAAACGTAAGAAATCATTAAAATGACACCCAAAGCATTCAACTAGATTTTACCAAGATACTTTGCAATTCCATAAAATATAATTACAATCAAGCCCCATAAAGCCCAGGATACCAATATGATTTTAATACCTTGTCCAAAACGAGCTTCTACTTCGCCAGCTAAGTAGGCCTTATATAACATAGCTAGTACAAATAAAGAAACAAATCCAAACCATTGTTTCAGATAAAACGGATTGTTAGTTCCTGATTTAATAAACAATGCTGTCCAGATATAAAAAAAAGACAAAACTGCAGTTCCGGCCAAAAGGCAATAATAAATTAATTTTAAAATAAAAGCCATTTATTGCCAGCGAAGGGGACCATTAAAAAAGAGTAGACCAATCAACACGACTCCTAAAACTACTAGCCAGGTAATACCTAAAATGCCGCTACAATATAAATATCGATCCGTATCTTTAATTGCTTGATAGCTTATGTATAATCCTATAGCTACCAAAATACCTGCTAAACCCATTATAATGGATTCTGACTTTTTACCATAGGCATCAATCAAAACATTGATTGAACTAAGAATAAAAAACAAACACAGAAGACAGGTCAACCCAAAAAGTACGAAGTACAATATTTTTGATAAAAATTCCATCGGTTAAATTAAGGTAATAATAATTCTTTTAATTCCATTTTCCACCTGAAGATATCATCACAATAAGAAACCAACAAATAAATAATCCAATAAGAATTAACGGTGAATATATAAGGATTGTGCCTGCCTTTTGATAGGATGGCTGGCGCAATAAAAACCACGAAAATCCAGTAATCAATGCAAAAATAACTCCAATTGCTAAATTTCTTCCAGCAGGTAAAAATGGTTCATAAAAACCCTTCGATGTGTTTGCAAAATAAACAAACAAATTAATTGCTGCGAGATATAAGAAATAAACGGCCGTAATCCCATATCCAATTAAAAGGAATTTTATAATAGTCTTCATACTTTTCTATAATCTATTCAAATGATTTCAATTTCTTACAAATATAATGAGTCTTTTGGAACCTCTAAATAATTAGATTTGCCTATAATGCATATAATTAGCTTTTTATACAATATGCATTAAGGTTAAATTTGAATAAATAATTACATTTGTTCTAGGATTGAATATTCATAAATTCACTCGTTATTGATCAAACTGAATTTAATCTATACTCAAGTTTAATTTAAACATTTTCATTATGAAAAACACAGACAATACTTCAGCTGCTTACCCTCCTTTTAAAAATGAGGCCATCAACAAGTTGTATGAATTGTTGTTTTGTGATAATCCACAAATTTTTAATAATTCAAACGATGTAAATACAACTTATCCCTGGAACATATTACTAATTGATCCCTTAAATACCGCTGATTTATTTAATATTACACAAGATCCGTCTTTAGAAAGCCGAACCAAACTATTGGCCTACTATTTATTAAGAAAACATGGAGAAAAGATCCAAACCAAAGAACTTTTAGGTGTCGTTATTGAAGTTGCTCTGGAGGAAGGTCTTGATGTACTGGCTGCCTATCATGACGGTACAGCACGTTATATAAATTATTCAGAAAAAGTAATCCTGTTGGAAGACTCCCAGGAACAATCCAACGAGTTAATTCAAATTTTATTCGAAAAAAGCAATCAGGTAATTAATCAAATTGGTCCCTGGAATCAGGATCGATTGCCGTATCCTGATACCGGTCAGGTGCGTTTAAGCTTTTTGGTTTCTGATGGACTTTATTTTGGTCAAGGACCTATCAATCAGTTATTTCAAGATCCCATGGGAGGTCCTGTGTTGGAAACTGCGAGTCAATTGATGAGTTATTTAATAGAATTGAATGAATCCAGCACGCATTGAAATCCAAAATGAACCTTTGTTAGTACATTCAAACGAATGTCAGGGATCTTTTTGACTCGTCTTACATTAGGACCAGAATCCATTTGTTTCCTTATGCCATTCACACAGACAGGATCCTGTTTCACAAAAACAGCAACCACAAACCAGGTTCGTTTTAAAAACGCTACCACCTAAGCAAATAGGCTGCTGTTTGCAAGACTTTGGTTCCATCTGTATTGACGGGGTTTCTGAAATTGTTTGTGTTTCCATGTCTTTTCTGGTTTAATGGTATTAAATGTCTATTTTCAAATTTACTACAAAAAGGATTTGCATGAATTTAATTATTAAAAAATTAAATAGGCTGTCAGAATGCCCAAATTGCCTTTATTTGCTTAATAAAATATCGAATTATTAACATGGAAGCCAACTATTCTATACGATTCATTTCTCCTGATCAAGATGCAGCATCATGCTTAAAGGTATATGAGCCTTATGTTTTATATACTCCAATTACTTTTGATTGTAAAGTCCCTGAGCTAAATGAATTTCAAAGTAAAATTCTCGATACGATTTATGAATATCCCTGGTTGGTTTGCTTAAAAAACGATCAAATCGAAGGCTATGCATATGCCAGCCGTCATCGGTATAAAACAGCCTATCAGTGGTCCGCAGAATCCACCATTTATCTAACCGAATCTATACAAGGCAGAGGAATTGGGTATATTCTTTATGAAACCTTGCTGTCCATGCTTACCATTCAAGGGTTCTATAATGTGTACGCCGGTGTGACTGTACCCAATAAGAAAAGTGAATTACTTCACAGCAACCTGGGGTTTGAAGAAATTGGAATTTTTAAAAACATTGGCTTCAAATCAGGAGCCTGGCATGATGTCAAATGGTTTCAAAAATCGCTTCAAGAATATATAATAAACCCAGCTTTACCCCTTAAATTAGAAGAATTGAAACACTCAATCGATTTTCAAACGATTTTATCAGTGGCCAATAATAAATTGATGAAAACTTAAAATAATTAATTAAAAATCTTGTTATAATATAATAACAAAAAAAAATCAACAATGAACCTTGCTCATGTCCATTTACTCATTACGCATCTACCTGTTTTTGGTTCCATCTTAGGCGCAATTGTTTTAGCCTATGGCCTTTATACCAAAAGTACGCATACGATTTCTGCATCTTATCTGTTGTTAATTATATCTGCACTCGGTGTAGGCATTTCCTATTTGACTGGAGAATCCGCCGAAGAGCTGGTTGAACAAATACCAGGCGTATCAAAGAATCGAATCCATGAACATGAAGAAGCTGCTCTGTTTGGGCTCATTAGTTTAATAGTGGTAGGGTTAAATGCCATTCTTGGTTTAATTTTCAATTTTAAAAACTTAGAAAAAGCGCGATTGATTGCTCAAATAGCATTGATATGTTCCTTATTCAGTTTTTCAGTGATGGCTCGGGTGGGATATCTCGGTGGTCAAATCAGACATACCGAAATTTATGAATCAGCAACAACGCCGAGTAATGGGGAGAATCAATCCGATGACCGAGAATAGATTTAAGATCTCACAAATTAAATTCTACACAACAGGACCCTGGCATACGTTATAACAAAATACACCCTACTCAATTTCAAATCAGCCTTTGACTCCTGTATGAAATTAACCTGAGCACACAAAACAATTGCCAGTGAAACCCTTCCTGCATTTAAAACCTTGGTTTTTTTTTTTTTTTTATCTTTCCACTTATTTCCCTTCTTCTTTCCCTTTCCGTAGGCATCTTTTTTGATGGCCTGTTTTATTCAAGCATAGCAAGAACCTTGTCAAGGGGCCGGTACCTTTTGGCAATTTCACTACATGTTTCCCCTTTTCAAAATCCTCCGCTTGGCCTTGGCATTCAATCTCTATTTTTTAAAATTTTGGGAGCAAGTCATTTTACTGAAAAAATCTATTCCTTATTTTGCATGATCCTAACCGGTTTTATCATCTGCCGAATCTGGTTGCTCATGTCATTCCAACATGCATGGATTCCATTGTGTTTATGGCTTTCGATCCCATTAGTTCAATGGTCCAGTTCAAATAATCTCTTAGAAAATACACTGGGCATTTTTACATGTCTGAGCTTGTATTTCTATTTAAAAGGTCACATACATACATACATACATACATACATACATACATACATACATACATACATACATACATTTGGTCCTTCGCCCCCCCCCCCCTTTCTTTTTTTTTTTTTTCTTTCCCACCCCCCCCCGGGGGGTGGGGGCCCCGGCCCCGTCTCTTTTCCCAACCCCGGCCGGGGGTTGTTTGTTTTTTATTTCAGACCAAAAAAATTTTTTTTCACCGGCCGGTTCCCGCCGGGGTTATTTCCCCCACGGTTGGTTTGAACTAAAACCCCCTTTTTTTTTTTTGGGGTATTGGTGTTTTTTTTAAAAAAAAAAAATTTGAAAAAAAAAAATTAACGGGGAAAAACCCCCCCCTTTTTTTTTGGTGGGGTTTTCCCCCCTTTCCCCGGGGGGGGGGTTTTAAAAACGGGGGTTTTTTAACCTCCCCCGTTCACCCTTTGCCTTGGGAATGGGAATCCTAATTTATCCAGTTGTAAATTTTTTGATTCTTCAAATAAAAACACATTCATTTTCCTTTAAAGTGTTCACATCGATCAGTCTTATTACTTTTAGCATGGGTCTCTTACTATCCATCTCCAATGTACATGCAGTGAGCAGAGATGTTGAAATGCTACATGATATTCATAGTATTGGAAATTATCTAGATGATGGCAGCACGATTGGAATTTCTAAAAATCTTTGGACGGACTGGAGTTTGCATGGATATTTTATTCGTTATAAAAACATCAGTTTGGATACATCCTCAATTATCAAGACTCAATATTTTCTCACTAATTTAATGGATCCGGGAAATGAGCTCAATTCTCATTTGGAGCCCATTTTACAAGCGACCCAGAAATATCAATTTTATGAAGTCTGTAATATAAAATAGTTGAATGGGAATTGGTATCTTTAAACTTGAAGATCGAATAAATGCGCTTGACTATCCTGTTTTTTTTACTTTGTCTTTACCAACTCAAAGGACAGGATGTGGTATTAAATAATGCGATGCGTCCTCTCAATAATTTTGGATTAAATATTGGGGAAGGTTCAGCAATTGCTCTTATCTATGAACGTATAAAAGACCTGGACGGGAAATCATTTCTAGCAGGAAAAATTGGAATTGGCTATAATGAAGAATTTAAAATTTGTGTTTTTGGACCTTGTTCAAGCGCTAAACAGTTTACCATCATTCCAACTTCAGTAAGTGCAAATTTAGGCAATTCAAAAAATTATCTTGAATTAGGATTGGGGCATATTTATGTATCAGGAAAAACCAATAGACCTTCTGTATTCTATATCCTTGGAGGATATAGATTCCAACCAATAGATCGCAACAAATTCAACTTTAGAGTCTATTTTAGTATCCCTTTTTCAGGATATGATAATCTTGAACTACTCTTTCTTCCAATTGGTTTTAGTGTTGGCCTTTGTTTTTAATCAGATCGATTAGCTATTGCGAAATTTGACTTATATCGATATCCTAAAATAATAACAAAACAAACTGATCACTAAAACACTGATCAGATTCAATACAAAACCAGCTTTCATCATTTCTTTTAATGGAATTTTACCACTTGAATAAGCAATTGCATTGGGTGGAGTGCCCATGGGCAGCATGCCCGCACAGCTAGCAGCAAGCGTCATCGGCAAACAAACTATAACTGGTGAAATACCCATTGCAATCGCAACCGAACTCAGGATCGGAGCCATCACAATGACTTGCGCGATGTTACTCATAATTTCACTAAGAAAGATCGAGATCGCTGTCACCAATACGATCAAGAAAAAAAGTTGTTGCGGTGCATAGTTTGCAATGCCTTCTCCGATCATTTTCATTACTCCGGAGGATTCCATGGATTTAGCCAATGCCAGTCCACCTCCAAACATCAATAAAATTCCCCAGGCCATTTTATGGGTATCATTCCATTCCAATAATCGGGGACTTTGATAATCAGAAGTTTCTATTTCTAAATCAACTGCATCGTCTGGTTTTACATTTTTAATACCGGAAGGAACTACAAAAAGAGCAAAGGCACCTGCCAATGCAATTTGCGCATCATTCAATGGCAAACCAAAAAATCGAACCCATAAATCTTTTGTAATCCATAAAAATGCTGTAGCTAAAAAAACATAAAGGACATATCGCTCTGGTTTTGTCCAACTTTTTAGTTTGTGAAATTCCGAATCAATAAATGCTTTCGTTGCTTCATTTTTTTCCATTTTGTTTATAAATAAAATCCGTGTAAACACCCAGTACAACAAAGCAAGTATTACTAAAGCTAAGGGAAAACAAACTATAAACCAATCTGAAAAACTGATATTCATTTGATATTCTTCATTCATCAATCCTACCATTGCGGTATTTGGAGGAGTACCTATAATCGTTGATAAGCCTCCAATATTTGATGCATAGGCTATACTTAATAATACAGAAGTTGAGAATTTTTTAAATCCAGTTCCTTTGAAATTTGAACCCATAACATTCAATACAGACAATGCGATGGGAAACATCATCATGGTTGTAGCCGTATTGCTCAGCCACATGCTGATTAAGAAACTTGAAGCCATAAAACCAAGTAAAATGTGGTTTCCCTTCCCACCCGACTTTTTCAAAATACTCAATGCGATCCGTTGGTGCAAGTTCCATTTCTCAATTGCAAGTGCAATAAAAAAGCCACCCATAAATAAAAAAATAATTGGATCTGCATAATTCCTGGCTGTTTCCGCTAAGCTTTCAATACCCCACAATGGAAATAGAATCAAAGGCAATAAAGCAACAACAGGCATAGGGATTAATTCCAAAATCCACAAAGAGATCATAACCAATCCGGCACTTATTACTTTTAACGCTACTGGTTGCAATTCAAAGGGATTGAACATATAATGCAACACAAGCAATAGCAATATCAAATAAAAAATTAAATCATTCCGCATCGCCTTCATGTGGTAAATATAAGGAATAGAGGCTAAAGGCTAGAGGCTAGAGGCTAAAGACCAGAGGCTAAAGGCTAGAGGCTAAAGACCAGAGGCTAAAGGCTAGAGGCTAAAGACCAGAGGCTAAAGGCTAGAGGCTAGAGGCTAGAGGCTAGAGGCTAGAGACTTTATATTAATCGCAAAATAACGAATCAATTAATAATTCGTAATTGCTATTACTTGACTTTCATCATGGACTTCACTTGTTGTAAAACTCCATTTTGAAGTCTGACATAATAGATTCCAGCAGCTGCATCTTCAAGATCGCAATCCAGGGTATATTTTCCTGATTGCATATCTTGATCTAAAAGGGTTTTTATTACAGATCCTTCGTTGTTTATAATTTGAATTTGCGTATGGCCACCTTTCGTTTCAAATTTTATTTTAGTAGCTTGAACAAATGGATTCGGATATGCATAAACTAGGTTCTCACCCAATCGATTGTTTTGATCATGAACAGAAGTTGGGATGCAATTTCCTGGATCGAGGATTGGAAGTTTTTGATAATTGCGCAATAAAATTTGTTGAAGATCTGGATCTGGTACACAAAACCAATCACTTAATATGGAAGCATACACAGAGCGAAAATCGTATTGCATTGGTAAGTTTGATCCAACTGTTGATTTTGGATCAATGATTGGATTTGCACCCACCACTCCTCCAACTACTTTTTTACCAAACACAAACATTGGTTGTGCAGCTCCATGGTCTGTGCCACCTGAAGCATTTGATATAATTCGTCTTCCAAATTCTGAAAAAGTCATTCCGATAACACGGTCTTCCAGGCCTAATAATTTAATATCATTCATAAATGCACCAACCGCATCTGACAAGCCTTTCAATAAATTTGCGTGTGCGCCTGTAGTATGGTCTGCCGCTGTAACTTGGCCAGCGTGCGTATCGTATCCACCTGTACTGAGCCAGAATATTCTCGTTTTAATTCCACCTGAAATTAATTTAGCTACGATAGACAATTGTTGTCCCAGTGTATAACCTAATTCAGTATTTGTTTTTGGATAGAGTGTTGATAAATTGGATCCTTTATCCGCAGAATTTTTAACCGAATCTCCAAATTTATCAGTTTGTCTTTGAACTTCGCGAACATAGGCCAATTCTTTTCCCATGTAATTTCCTGGAGCAGGATCCTGAAATAAACTGCCATTTAAATTTAATGGATCATTCGTATTAGAAATAGAAATTGCCATAGGTACTCCTTGATTCTGCAATCCTAAAACAATATTTCCTCCTACCCGAATTGACAGCGGATCAGGCATTACTGTATTGGGAAAGCCCACTGGATAATTAGGATATTCATATGCAAGGTAGCGACCCGCCCAACCGGAGTTAAGGTATTCTGTTGAATCAGCACCTGTCATCCAGATATCCGTGGCGCGAAAATGTGAATAACTAAACTTTGGGTAACCTACACTTTGAATTACCGCCATTTTCCCTTCATTGTATAAATCATAAAAACGATTCATGGCAGGATGCAATCCAGTTGCATTGTTCGTTCCTCCTAATTTTAAAACCTTATCTTCTGGTAATAGTATATTTTGGCGAATGGTTGCTTGTGCAAGGGACGCATATTGGTCTAATGGGATCACCATGTTTAATCCATCGTTACCACCATTCAATTGAATAATAACTAAAACCCGATCGGTATCACCCAAGGCATTGGTCAATGCTGACAACAGTGGACTGGCACCATGAGCCGTAACGGTCATACCTCCAACTGCAACCGGAACAGATTGTATAAATGATCTTCTTTTCATATAATTTTAATTAAAAGAGATTAATGGAATTAACAAATATGGAATTCTGCAGCAGACATTAAGTACACAAACAGATCCTGTAACATTTGAGGAACTTTTTTCGATTCTGGATCCGTTGTACTTGGATTTGCAAGGTAAACATCCCAGGCATCGGTCCAATAATAATCTGTTGCTTGCCCCAACAACAGGTAATTGGTTTTTAACTGGTCTTTTGTTGATTGTGAAAGAGGAGGTCCAAACATCAATTCAACTGCTTCCCTTATTAATTCGTTTGGATCGGAAGGATTGTCAAACTGTTTAACAAAATCCACAAAATTCATCTTATTTAGAAAACCTGACTTTCCATCGTAGGTATTTGCCACTTTTAGTGTAAAATTGGACCTTCCTATGGCTTCATAAGCCCCTTTCCGAAATGGATATGTGGCAGTGTCTATCCATATTTCATGAAATGAAGGGGTTTGATAATATGCAGCCCAGCCAGCTACATTGGGTGGGTCATTGACATCCTGGCCGGCATTGACATTATATGTTCTGAATATATTCCACATATAATACTGTGCTTCAAGATTCGTATAATCTTTTGATGGGTCTGTACTTTGTCTTGGAATTGGAAAATCAAATGTGCGGGCCATTCCAATATGAAAATCTGCCGGACTTTTAATCATACAACCCCGATGCTCTGATTTGAAAAAATAATCAGAACCCAACAATGCATTAACTACAAAGTACATTTGGTCTGGATGGTCTACATATTGCCTGAACAATTCAGCCAATGGTTCGATCACTTCTGATTCAATTTCTGGAGTTATTTCGTAATAAACAAAATAATTCCATAACCTTCTGCAGATGTATTTTGATAATTCATCTGTAGCAAATATCATGGTGATTAACTGTTCGATTTCATCAAATGCCCTTCGTTCGTCAATCGTTGCAAACGGTGCTGGATCTGTAATCGTTAAATTTGGTTTTATCACCGCATTGTTATAAAACGCAGAAAAGTTTTTCGGATTTACGTCGTGGTTATTTTTATTAAATGCTTTACGTGGAATTACATTGGTAGTAACATTATTTATTTTTTCACTATAAATTACATACCAACCTGTCAGAACTTTTGCTGCAGCTTTTACATCGTCTTCCGTATATCCTGAGCCAGGTCCTTTTCCTATACAAAATAACTCCTGTAATTCTCTACCATAATTTTCATCAGGTGCTGACTTGGTATTTCGTTCGCCATTTAAATAACGAAGCATCCCTGCATCCAAGGTGATCTCTTTAATCAATTGCTTGTAATTGCCCATAGCATATTTTCGATATAAACTTTGGGTATTGTACATGGCATGAGAGTTTTCTACAACAGCATCTTCTGTTACCAGCAATGTCTGATAAAACATGATCATTTTTTCATATACGGAACGATCTTGATGCAACTGCAAACCAGTCATCCATTGCTTAAGGCTATTTCTTCTACTTCCTGATGGATTTGCAGGTTGCGAAGCTTGTGCCGGGGTGTCAACCCATGTTTTTCCAAATGGAACTAAAGTATCTAAATTGTCTTTGGTTGGATCCACATTATTGTAATAGGCTCTCAATGGAGGTTCTGGAGCTTTGGGGGTTGTAGGAACCAGCACTTGTAAAACTTCATCCAAATTTTTAGTTTTGAAGAAATTTAGGTCCGATTTTTTGACCCCAAACATGGTTCTTCTAAGTAGGTGAATTAATTCGGGCTTACCAAAGGGCCCAGAAAAAGGTTTTATGCTTCCCATAACTTGGATTTTTTGTAAAAGTACATAATATTAACAATGCATTTAAAGTTGATACGGACAAAATCCGGTTAAGGTTGCCCTTTAAAACGCAATTAAGTTTATCAGGTCGATTATCTTTGCCCTTTAATTTATCAAAACCCCATTATGTCTTATTTATTTACCTCTGAATCCGTATCTGAAGGCCATCCGGATAAAATAGCTGACCAAATATCGGATGCACTCATAGACCATTTTTTAGCTTATGATAAAGACTCAAAAGTTGCTTGTGAAACGCTGGTTACTACAGGGCAGGTTGTCTTAGCCGGTGAGGTTAAATCAAAAGCCTATTTGGATGTACAGGAAATCGCCCGGGAAGTCATCCGTAAAATTGGATATACCCGTTCTGAATATATGTTTGAAGCCAACAGTTGCGGTGTTTTTTCAGCAATTCACGAGCAATCTGCAGACATCAACCGGGGTGTGGATCGGAAAGTAAAGCTTCAAAGTTTTGAAGCAAAAGCAAAAGCCCAGGGTGCTGGAGATCAGGGGATGATGTTTGGTTTTGCAAGCAATGAAACCGATAATTATATGCCACTTGCATTGAGTTTGGCTCATCAACTTTTAGAAGAATTAGCAAAAATCAGAAAAGAAGGTCGGGTTATGACTTATTTGAGACCCGATGCGAAAAGTCAGGTTACTATAGAATATGGTGACAACAATAAACCAATCCGAATTGATACCATCGTAATTTCAACACAGCATGATGAATTTATTAATGGTGGAAGGGCTTCAAAAAATCAGGAAAAAGCCGATGCTCAAATGTTGGATCAAATTAAAAGTGATGTAATCAACATATTAATCCCACGTGTAAAAAGAAAATTACCCGTTCATATAAAAAAGTTATTCAACAATGATATCACGTATCATGTGAATCCAACCGGTAAATTTGTTATCGGAGGTCCACATGGGGATACTGGATTGACCGGACGTAAAATAATAGTAGATACCTATGGCGGTAAAGGTGCGCATGGCGGTGGTGCATTTAGTGGCAAAGATCCATCAAAAGTGGACCGTTCTGCTGCTTATGCGACCCGACATATCGCAAAAAACATGGTTGCTGCCGGACTTTGTGACGAAGTGCTCGTGCAAGTTTCTTATGCAATTGGGGTTGCAAAACCTTGCAATGTGTTTGTTGATACCAAAGGCACTGCTAAGGTAAAATTGACAGATGGTCAAATTGCTAAAAAAATTGAAAAGCTCTTTGATATGCGTCCTTATGCTATCGAACAACGTTTGAAATTAAGATCGCCCATGTATTCTGAAACTGCGTCATATGGGCATATGGGACGAACCAATGAAACCGTTACGAAAACCTTCAATGCTGGCAAACCCAATGAAAAAACCATGCAGGTAGAATTATTTACCTGGGAAAAACTGGATTATGTTTCAAAAATCCGGAAGGAATTAGGAATAAAAAAATAAAGCCAACTCACAAACGATTCCAATTGAATGCTTTGGGTCGGAATTGCTGAAAATGAATTAATTTTCCAGTAATTTAACGATTGCAGTCTTTGGCCCGAAATAAAATTAAACAACAAGTTTGCGCTAATTGTGGCCATTATTTTGGTCAGGATGAAAATTTTTGTCCAAAATGTGGGCAAGAAAACCATACTCCTAATCAACCCATCAAGCACTATCTTGTTGAATTGGTTGAAACCTTACTACATCTGGATTCAAAGTTTTTTCATACAATATGGGTTATCCTGAGATATCCCGGCTTGATTACCAAAGAATACAATGAAAATAAACGGGCCCGCTACATGCCCCCCATTCGATTGTATGTGTTTGTGAGTTTGGTGTTTTTTGTCAGTCTGCAGGCACCCCATGTTTATGATTCAAGTAACAAAAAAGAACTTGACAAACAAGAATTAGATGAATATTTTGATGAATCTAAAAGAGAATTACAAATTTATCTGGATTCATTAAATAGTGCTTACTTAACATACCGGACAGATTCCCTACGCTTTAGCAAACAATCCACTCTAATAAATGATTCCCTGACAAAAACGGGGCGAATGCAGTGGAGACTGATTGATTCAACTAGATTAAAATTGGATTCAATTGAGCGTAAACACATTGAATTTAAAAATTATCCAGTAAGCCTGGATTCGTTGTTTAAAATAATGCAAAACGAGCAGGATTCAGTAAATATAAATATTGGAAATATTAAATTGGATTTAACCAGAAGTGAATTTAATAAATTAAAATCCGGATCAGATGAATTAATTGACTCATTTATTCGCAGTAAAAATCAAGAGCCTCATTTTTTTAACCGTATTGCAGTAAAACAAACACTGAAATTGGCCAATGGAGGGGAAGATTATGTGCATCGGATGACTGAAAAAATAATAAAATTTTCCTCCGGCTCCTTTTTCTTTTTAATGCCCATTTTTGGTTTTTTATTGTACTTATTGTATTTTCGAAGAAAACGAAATTATTATGAATACCTTATATTTTCCTTACACTTACACATTGTCGTGTTTTTGGTACTGGGAATCCTTTTCTTAATTAATATTTTTATTGAACTCGATTATTATTTCTTTTTAACTGGAGTTCTACTATTATACATCTACCTCGTAAAATCACTCCGGTTAAACTACGATCAAAGCAGATTTCGCACTTTCATAAAATCGTTATTCTTAATGTTTACATACAGTATCTTTTTATTATTAGCGCTTGTCATTACAGTCATACTAGGATTTTTTACAGTATAATGTAAAATAAATTAATTGTTATAAAACATTCTCATGCTCCAACACATTGAACACATAGGCATCGCAGTAAAAAATTTAGAAACAGCTACTGCCCTTTATGAAAAATTACTTGATCAAAAAGTATATAAAACAGAAAGCGTACTCTCCGAACAGGTAGTTACCGCATTTTTTAAAACGGGTATCAATAAAATAGAATTACTGGAAGCCAGCCATCCAGACAGCGCCATTGCAAAATTTATTGAAAAAAGAGGAGAAGGTATCCATCACATCGCAATTGCAGTGGATGATATTTACAGCGAAATGACCCGACTCCAACAAGAAGGATTCGTTTTATTAAATGATCGACCTAAACGAGGAGCAGATAACAAACTGGTTTGCTTTGTGCATCCGAAATCAAGCCACGGTGTTTTAATTGAACTCTGTCAGGAAATCCCTCTAGATGAGTCCATTTGAAATTACGTATGCTATTGTCGGTGGATTTATTGCAGGCTGTGTAAACACACTGGCTGGCAATGGTTCAGTGATTACGCTTGGTTTTTTAACTGAAATACTTGGAATCCCTGTAAATCTTGCAAACGGAACCAACCGAGTAGGGATCGTAATTCAAGGGTTAAGCAGCCTGCCGTCGTTTCATAAAGCAAATCGACTTCCTCTGGATAGTTCCTGGAGATTCTTGCTCTGGGGTGTTGGTGGTGCCATTATAGGTACTTTTTCAGCAATTTACTTATCCCCGCAATCTTTCTATACGGTATACAAGTTTTTGATGTTGGCTTTGTTTGTTTTTATGATTATTCGTGGAAATAAAGCCTGGAAAAATGACATTGCAACCAATTATTTATCTCCATGGATATATAGTTTGGTGTTTTTTTGCTTTGGATTTTATGGTGGATTTATACAAATGGGTATGGGTATATTTCTTTTGGCATTTATGATGTTGTTTATGAAATACAATATTCTGGAAGCAAATGCGCTTAAAATTATTATGGTCTCTGGTTATACACTGATTGCACTTGGCATTTTTCATGTTTATGGAATGGTAAATTGGACCATCGGACTGACCATTGCGATTGGACAAGGATTGGGAGGTTGGATGACCGCTCACTATGCAAATAAAATACCCAATGCAGAAACCTGGGCGTACCGGTTTTTATACTTTATTATGGCAATAACTTTGTTAAAGTTGTTTGGATTGTTAAATTTTAAATCATTACTAAATATCTAATTATTAAAATTGGATCCATATAATTTTAATAAACTAAACAAGAAGCACAATTGTAATTAATAGAATTAGTTTTTGATTATAAATATTAATCCACAAACGCAAAACAATAAATCGATCGATGACGCAACATATTAAAAACAATCCTTCATTTGAGTCCGCATATCAAAAACTCAATGCTAAACAAAAACAAGCTGTCGATAGTCTTGAAGGGCCTTTATTGGTAATTGCAGGACCCGGAACTGGCAAAACCCAGATCCTTGCCATCCGAATCGGTAATATTTTACTCAATACCGATCTTAATCCAAGGAATATCTTATGCCTTACATTTACAGATTCCGGAGCAATCAATATGAGGGACCGTTTATTGGAATTTATCGGCCCTACAGCCTATGAAATTGCCATCCATACGTTTCATTCATTTTGCAATATGGTCATCCGGGAAAATCCGGAGAGCTTTGAACAGTACAGCAGTTATGAAGTCATTTCTTATTTAGAAAAAAATCAACTGATATTAAATATTTTAGATGATTTGGATCGAAGCCATTTGTTCTATCGCTACAACAGAAATTATCGACGTGAGTTATTTGCGCTGCCCCAGTTATTTGAAAAATTAAAAAGAAAACTGGAATCCAGATCAAATGCTGCTGGATATTGATTTGTTTTTAGAAAAAGAAAAAGACAATCCGGACTATATTTATAAAAGAAATTCAGGAACTAATAAACCTGGAGATTTTAAACAAGCAGCCTACGACAAAGAGAAAGCGAAATTAGATAAAACAAAAGCTGCCATTTCTTTATACACAAAGTATCAGGAAGCACTCGATCAACTGGAACGCTATGAGTTTGAGGACATGATCCGTTGGGTGCTCACTAAATTCCAAACAGACGATTTATTATTGGCAAAATATCAGGAGTTGTATCAATACATTTTAGTTGATGAATTTCAAGATACCAATGGAGCCCAAAATCAAGTCTTGAGTCAATTGTTATCGTATTTTGACACACCCAGTTGACAGAAAATTATCGTTCATCACAACTTATTTTAAATGCGGCTGACGCAGTAATAAATAACAATACCGAACGTATGGTGAATTTGGATGCCGCGTTAAGTAAAAACTTAATTGCATCTGGAATTTCAAAGAGTTATACTGCCTTACCTCATTTTAATGAATTTGAATTTGAAGAACATGAAATCATTTATATATGTCAAAAAGTCAAATTATTATTAGATCAAGAAATTCCAGGAAATCAAATCGCCATTTTGTTTCTAAAAAATGCAGATGCCGAACCATTTATTAAATGGTTTGAAATCAAAAAAATTCCTTATCAAACCAGTAAGCAAATCAATGTGCTCCACGAGCCGCTCATTAAACATTTAATTAACATCCTGAATTATATTTGTCATGAATTCATTGATCCATTTAAAAACGATGATCTCCTATATAAAATCCTGCATGCACCCTTTATTTCAATCACTTCAGACAACATTTCAAAATTAGCCTGGTATTTACAAGAAAAAAGAAGCGAAATTAAAGAAGATCCTTTGAAGGAAATCAGCTTGTCCCTTCTTGAACTTATGGGTAACGACGCAGAACTTAAAAAATCTGGAATTCAAGATTCAATTGCCATTCTCGAACTTTCCCATAAAATTCAAGAATTGAAAAAATCTGTCTTGGATTTAAGTCCACAAACTGCTTTGGAAAGAATATTACAAGATTTTAATGTGTTGCCATTTCTTCTGGGCAGCGTTGACAAGATTCAATACCTGCAAATTCTAAATACCTTTTTCGAATTTCTTAAATCTGAAACACAAAAACATCCGGAATCCAGTTTATCTGATTTTACCGATTTGCTTCATGAATACATTATTAATAATATCAGTCTGCCATTGAATCAATTTATTGGCAGTCGTCAAGGAGTTGTATTGTCTACGATCTATAAAGCCAAAGGATTGGAATATGAGCATGTGTTTATGATTCATAATTCACAAGAATACTGGAGTCCTTCCCGTCAAAGTGGATTTAAACTCATTGATGGTTATATTAATGAAAAAATTGATTCAGAAGAAGATCGTCGAAGACTTTTTTATGTAGGAGTTACCCGAGCAAAATTGCATTTGTATCTAAGTTATTATAAATATAAAAGTAAAGAGAAAAAACAAAATACGCTATCCAAATTTGTAACTGAGATGATCCATAAAGACACCATAACATCTCAAAAAGTACAAATTGATGAATCGGACTTATTGGACAAAATGATTATCGACATGAGTCCGATGAAAAAAGACTACAAACAATTGGAAGATCAAATGTTTGAACGTTTTATCCATAAATTCAGACTGAAC
Source organism: Saprospiraceae bacterium (assembly GCA_016712145.1). Classification (NCBI taxonomy): domain Bacteria; kingdom Pseudomonadati; phylum Bacteroidota; class Saprospiria; order Saprospirales; family Saprospiraceae; species Saprospiraceae bacterium. The sequence continues at coordinate 372,529 of JADJRO010000003.1, read as the reverse complement.
CCAACCGCCTTATCTAAATTTCTGGAATGTCCACTTGCCTTTTATTATGAAAAAGTATTACAAATACCAAGTGCACGTACCCCTTCACTCGGATTTGGAAATGCGGTTCATACTGCACTTGAATATTATATGAACAACCGAGCCTTACTTAAACAAGGAAATTTTGATGCTGTTATAAAATATTTCGAAAAAGGGATGGAAAAATACAGATCCCACTTTACAACTCTTGAATTTCAAAATTATCTTGAAGAAGGTAAAAACGTATTGCCTAAATTTATAGCGTTTCATGCTGCGTCTTGGTTGAGTTCAATAGATTTTAAAACAGAATTTAAAATTCCTACTGAATTTCAGGGGGTTCCATTATCCGGCAAATTGGATCGAATTGATTGGATCCCTTCGGGCATTCGAGTGATGGATTACAAAACAGGTAAACCAAATAAAAACAGAGTCAAAGTACCTTCTGATAAAAATCCCAATGGTTCAGATTATTGGCAGCAACTTGTCTTTTATGCCATTTTGCTTAAAAATTATTCTCAGACAGCCACCGCATCTTGCACATCAACCTTATACTTTGTAATGCCCGATGCGCAAGATACGTTTCAACATATTGAAATTAATCCAACCACAGAGGATCTTGAATTTTTAGGAACCTTAATAAAAACTAGTTATACAAAAATTCTTAACCGGGAGTTTACACCGGGTTGTGGAAAAATAGAATGTGATTGGTGCAATTATATAAATGCAGGTAAGGTCTTTCATTTGACAGAAATTGAAGATGAAGATGAAGAGACTGATGCGATTTAGTGGGAAAGCTGATAAGCTATTAAGCTAAAAAGCTGTTAGTTAAAATCCAAAAACCTTTAGACTTCCATTCTACAGACTCTCCTCTTTAAAACGCTTTATGCAAATTCCACCATTTGCTGTTGATATCACGAAACGCAACCACTCCGCGTCCTGATTTAAAATAGAACACTGCGGTATCTCTATACTTGAATTCAAACACATTTTGGTAAGTAGAATCAAGAATTGTAATTTGAGGTATTAGAGCAAATCGCTGAACGCGCGATTTTAATGAGTCACTAAAATTTCCGGAATTACCACGGTCGGCAGCAACAAATTCAGTAGTCGCAACTCCGGAGCTGATGCTTGGGTTCGTTCGGTGTACTGTAAGTTTCAATTCATCATAAAGTACCGGATTGGCTGGAGTTGAATTTCTGGAAAGAAAATCTTCGTTGATATTCAAATTTCCAATGATTCTGAATTTCCGGGCGGTATCAGTATCAAAGTAGTCTGCCGTCCGATGCTCTGATAAATAATATTTATCTGCTCTGAGTTCATCTTCAATACAAATATTTTCAACAACAGTCCAACTGCTATCAATAACCAATCCTTGTGGATTAATCAATAACGCAGTGTCTAAGGCTGCACTGTCAAAAAACATTAAATAATGAATGCTTTCATAGGGTAAAAAAGGTCTTGACTCCTGGCTTAGCGAAAGCCTTCCCAATAGTTGATTTGGCGGACAGTCTTCATTTGAATTGCAAGCAATTGCCAAGATTAGAACCAGGCAATTTAAAAGTAAGAAAACTGGCTTTGAAACACGTCGGATCATACATTAAATTCTAAGTAAAACATCTCAAAAGGCAAGATTAGCTTGAACGAAAGGCAAAAATACAGCAATTACTAGATCATGTCAATTTCAGTATTGTCCCCAATATTAAAACTTTGGGTTCGCCCTTTTATAACAGCATCATTGCCAATGATGGAATGCTGTAATACAACGTCATCCAGGCTGGTAAAATTGCCAATGATTGCATCTTTCAGGATGCTATTATTTACCAGGCTGTTATCTCCAATAGAGACATTTGGGCCAATGATGGAATGATTGATTTTACAATTTTGACCAATGCTTACCGGAGGAATTAGAATAGAACCTGGAACGTTGAAATCAATTGATTTAGACCTTCGGCTTAGCATGGTAGCATTTGTTGACAAAAGAATTTCTTTTTTGCCACAGTCATACCAGTTTTTAACCTCCATGATTTCAAATCGGCTGTTGTTTTCCAGCATACACATCAAACCATCTGTAAGGTGAAAAGCTCCTTTCGTTTTTCTGCCGGTTTTAATATTTGTTTCCAGACAATGGATCAGTTTAGGCCATTCCTTGACCAGGTACAATCCAACGATGGCCAGATTTGAAACGGGTATTTGTGGCTTTTCAACCATTCTACAGACAATTCCTTGCTCATCGAGTTCAACCACTCCAAACTCGCGTGGATCCTGAACTTTCCGGACTGCAAGCGTATTGAATTTAGAATGCATGAACACCTGAATGTCTATATCCAGAATGGTATCTCCTAACTGGATCAAAACCTCTTGATCGTCTTTAATAAATTCACCACACAGGTAAATTGCCTGACCCAAACCTTCCCGCTCAGACTGGATTACATATTGTTTTTTAATTTTTGGGTACGAGTCCTCTAGAAATTCTTTGATTTTCTCGCCCAAATAACCTAAAATGAACACATATTCTTCAATGCCCGATTCGACCAGCTGGTCTAAAATATATCCGATAATTGGCTTACCTGCCACCGGAATCAAGGGTTTCGGCTGGGTATAAGTAAGCGGTCGGAGCTTTGTTCCTGCTCCGGCAACCGGTATAATGGCTTTCATAGAATGGTACTCATGCAAAAAACAGGCCGAATTGTTTAAAATTAGGATTAAAATCACTGTGTTGGACCCAATGCTTTGCTCTGGTTTTTATTGAGATGGGATTCTGCTATGTTTTATGCTATATTTACTAATAAATAAATCAATCACCATGTTCAATAGGTTTCACTTGATTCTCATTTTGATATTTCTCCAGATCTACACCATCGTGGTTCATGCTCAAGATATCAATTGGACCGCAGACCAAAAAATTCTTACGGGTGGTTCTGGATCAAACATTCGTCCAAGAATTTTAGCGCTTGATCCCCAGCATGGTATTATTGTTTGGGGAAATGATCGGAGTCAAAGTATCCATTATGCTCTTTGGGAAGGTGACTCGCTAGCTGGAATCCAAAATATAAACATGAAACAGTCCAAGGCATTTATTACCAGTTGGGCAAGTACCGAAATTGCAGGAAGAAATCAAGTAGTTTATATTATTTACAAAGAAGATCCAGCTGAAACCGGAAAAATTTATTTAGTTCGATCCATGGATTTTGGTAAAAATTTCAGTGATCCGATTCCGGTTGTAATTCCCAATGGGTTTTACAGTAGATTTCCAGGAATTGCCATTGATAAAGATTTACAACCGATAGTAAGTTATATGCGTTTTAAAACAGATTGGTCCCAACCTGAATATGTAAGTATCCGATCTAAAGATTTTGGTGACAGTTTTGATGCATTTACAGAAGTAACCGACAAATTAAAAGGAGAAGCCTGTGATTGTTGTCCGGTATCCATGGAGACAGAAGGAGATAAGATTGTGGTATTTTATCGCAACAATCGAAATAACATTCGAAATATGACTGCTTCTATATCAACCAATAATGGAATTAGTTATGACATTACTCAGGAATTAGACACTGCGGATTGGTTTTTACAATCTTGTCCGTCTACTGGGGGAGATGGATTTTTTAATGGTGATCAACTACACAGTGTCTGGTCCAGTGGACGAACAGGAATTTCAAAAGTTTTTTATTCAAAATACAATTTGCTATCTAATAAAATAGAAGGATTGCAAATCATGAATCATACCCAGGGACGAAACTTCCAACAAAACTATCCACGAATGGCTGGAAAGAATGATACCATTGGAATCGTTTGGAATGAATTGGTAAACACTATGGATATTTTCTTCAGTTATTTTCTTGGAAACAATTCTTCTGATTTGATCACACATACCATTCGAATTAATAAAGACATCAATGGAACACAAACTACACCAGATATAGCTTATCATTCAGGTAACTTTTATTTATGCTGGCAAGATCAAAATGATAATTCGATACGATTTAAAAAAGGCTCTTTAAACATTATAAGTTCAAACGATTCTGAATTTGCACAAACACTAAAAATGTTAAATACAAAGCAAGGAGTTGAAATTAGATCAGAAAAGCAAATAGATGAATGTATCATTTACAATCTGGAAGGTCGAATCATTGCTAAATACAAAAAATTTAACACGGTTGAAATAGTCCTTCCCAGTGCAGGAATTTATATTTTAAAGTTCCAGCAAGGCAAATCGGAGTTTTCAATGAAATGGATGAAGGAGTAAGATGAAAAATAGTTGATAGGTGAAAGTCGATAGGCAAGAGGCTAGAGGCTAGAGGCTAGAGGCTAGAGGCTAGAGGCTAGAGGCTAGAGCTAAAGGCTAAAGGCTAAAGGCTAGAGGCTAAAGGCTAGAGGCTAAAGGCTAGATGTTGAGGCTTTGTGATTCTTAATTGAACATTTCTAATTTTCACTTGCCTGCACATCCGTTTATAATTTTAGTTAGAATATTAATCAGGCGGTTTAGGTGGGGAACATTATAGATTTTTCTTAGAAACATGTAGCGTAATGCTCTATATCCAATGCTCAACTTTCAATGCCATTGATAAAATGCTACTAAGAATATTAGGACTTATTAAATGATCGCAAGATTGCAGAATACTTTCTTATCCTGCCAAAGCAGCAGCGCCCCCAACGATTTCGGAAAGTTCTTTGGTGATTGCTTCCTGGCGTGCTTTGTTATAGTTGATTTTTAATTCGCCCAACATTTCCTCAGCATTTTCGGTAGCTTTATCCATTGCAGTCATACGCGAACCATGTTCAGATGCTTGTGTGTCTAAGATACATTTATATAATTGCGATTGCAAAATAGAAGGGATTAATTCTTCCAGTAATTGCTGTTGATCGGGTTCAAAAATATAATCAGCTCTTGTCTGAGAAGCCGTTTCGGATGCAGTGGCTAATTTTGCTACAGGCAAATATTGTTCACGTTCCGGAAACTGTGTGCCTGCATTTTTAAAACGGCTATAATACAATTCAATTTGATCAAATGTGCCTTGATTAAAATCTACCATGAGGCGATCTGCAAGACGTGAAACCAATTCAAAATCTGTATTCGCATATAAATGTTGATATTCCGTAATAAAATGTGCATTGGGAAAGCGTCTTCTGTAATATTCAAATCCCTTTTTTCCAATACATAAGAAACTTACATTTCCGGAAGCCAACTGATTTGTATAATGTTCTTTCAAATAAGAATAGCCAGCCTTCAAGATATTTGAATTGAATGCGCCGCAAAGCCCTCTATCTGATGTAACTACAACATACAAGACCTTGTTTTTATCTGTTGATTTTCCAAAAGACAATCCTGCACCGGCATCCCCGCCAGACATGATATGACTTAAAGTAACATTCAAGCGATTTGCATACGGTCTGAACTGTTGAATTGCTTGTTGGGCTCTTCTTAATTTAGCAGCTGATACCATCTTCATAGCTTTTGTAATCTGTTGTGTAGAGATTACAGATTTAATTCTATTTCTGACTTCTTTTAAATTGGCTGCCATGTTTTAAAATTCTGCTTTTAATAAATCCTTATGCATCGCGGTATTGCGAACTCATTTCATTTGCTATACCACGAAGTGTTTTAATATCCTCATCATTCATCAATCCTTTCCGGAAATTATCTAAAATGGAAGGATGTCTTTGTTCCAGTTCTGTTAAAATAACATTTTCAAAATCCTTTACTTTTTCAACAGGAACATCTTTCAATAGATTATTTGTACCTAAATAGATGATTGCAACTTGTTTTTCTACTGAAACAGGACTGTATTGTGATTGCTTTAAAACTTCTACGTTGCGTTTACCTTTATCCAATACCGCCTTCGTAGCAGCGTCTAGATCCGAACCAAATTTTGAAAAAGCTTCCAATTCACGGAACTGAGCCTGATCTAATTTTAAGGTTCCGGCAACTTTTTTCATAGATTTAATCTGCGCGTTTCCACCAACCCGTGATACCGAGATTCCCACGTTGATTGCCGGGCGAATCCCTGCATTGAATAAATTTGATTCCAAAAAGATCTGACCATCTGTAATTGAAATCACATTGGTTGGAATATAAGCAGAAACGTCACCAGCCTGTGTTTCGATTATAGGCAATGCAGTCAATGAACCACCACCTTTAACAATTCCAGCTTTTTTTAAGGAATCTGGAAGGTCATTCATATTTCGTGCGATGTCATCATTATTGATCACCTTAGCAGCACGCTCCAATAAACGAGAGTGCAAATAAAATACGTCCCCTGGATACGCTTCACGTCCTGGTGGGCGACGTAACAACAAGGATACTTCGCGATATGCAACTGCTTGTTTTGATAAATCGTCATAAATTACCAATGCCGGTCTTCCTGTATCGCGAAAAAATTCACCAATTGCTGCACCGGCAAATGGCGCAAAAAATTGCAGTGGAGCTGGATCAGAAGCAGATGCAGATACGATTACTGTATAGGGCATTGCGCCATACTCTTCGAGTGTTCTAGCAACTTTAGCAACTGTTGAAGATTTTTGACCAGAAGCAACATAGATGCAATAAACAGGTTCGCCTCGATCGTAAAATTCTTTCTGGTTAATAATAGTATCTAATGCAATGGCCGTCTTTCCAGTTTGACGGTCACCAATAATTAATTCCCGTTGACCGCGACCAATCGGAATCATTGAATCAATGGCTTTGATCCCGGTTTGAAGTGGTTCGTTTACCGGTTGACGAAAAATTACACCCGGTGCTTTGCGCTCCAAGGGCATTTCATATTTAGTGCCCGTGATTGGGCCTCTTCCATCAATTGCCTGACCCAATGGATTTACAACACGACCTACCATTCCTTCCCCAACTTCTATAGATGCAATTTTTCCCGTTCTTCTAACTTTAGAGCCTTCTTTGATTCCATCCCATGGGCCCATTAATACAACGCCCACGTTGTCGACTTCAAGGTTTAATACAATGGCTTGCACGCCTGTTTCGAATTCCACTAATTCACCAGCTTGTGCATTAGCCAATCCATAAACACGGGCAATTCCATCTCCGACTTGCAGTACGGTTCCTACCTCTTCTAATGAAGCTGCGCTATTTGCTCCGGAAATTTGTTGTTTGAGTATTGCTGAAATTTCCTCTGGTCTGATTGATACCATATTGTTTTTGTTAGTTGTTAGTTGTTAGTTGGAAGTTGATAGTTGGTAGTTGATAGTTGATAGTTGTTAGGTGCTAGTTGTTAGTGAGTTGATTTGTTTTTTACTTTGATTATCTTTTTTCTACTAAACTGATATAACTCTTATCGTATAAACTTTCTTTCATTTCTTCAAGTTGTCTTTTGATACTCGCGTTGCAATTCTGATCACCCATTTCAAATATAAATCCACCTATTAAAGTTGGCTCTAATTTTTGGTGAAGCTCCATCGTTTCACCTGGTTTTAACCATGCTGAAAAACGGTTCTTTATATTAACCAATTCAGCTTCGTTTAAAACTGTAGCTGAAAGAACCCGTGCGATTCTGATTTTACGAATGGTTCTATACTGTTGGATAAAAGCTGAACAGATTGAAGGCAATAAAGATTCACGACCTTTTAAAAGAAGTAACTGGATAAATTGATAACTCAATGTATCCATATTATCAGTAAACAACTGTTTAAAAATGGCTGATTTTTTATCTGAGTTGATTACCGGACTCTGAAGCATGGCTGCAAATTCTTTGTGATTGCAAACGGCTTCAAGAGATAAAACATCTTCACTGACCTGAGCCAGTTTGTTTTGCTCTTGTGCCAATTCAATTAATGATTTGGCATAACGTTCGGCTATTTGAATTTGCGACATACTGTGTCTTAATTTTTATTAATTCTAGTTCAACTTAATTTCGTCTACCAATTTTTCAACATACTCTACATTGGCTTTTTGGTCTGTCAGTTGTTTGCGTATTATTTTTTCTGCAATTTGCAAGGACATCACTCCAATTTCATTTTTAACATCCACCATAGCCGCTTTCTTGGCCGTCTCTATATCCAATTTTGCTTGTTGCAATAATCGTTGTGCTTCTTCTTTTGCTTTATCCCGTGCTTCAGTTACTAATAAGGTAGCTGATTCTTTGGCTTCCTTAATAATATTCATTTTTTCCTCACGGGCTTCAGCCAATATACGTTCATTTTCAGCTTTTAAATTGGACATTTCTGAACGAGCCGTTTTTGCTGCATCCAATGAATTTTGAATTTCATCTTGACGGTCTTTTAGTGCTTTTACTATTGGTTTAAAAGCAAATTTTCCTATGAGTGTCCAGAATAAAATAAAAAATAAACTGGACCAAAACAATAAACCAAAATCAGGTTTAAGCGGTGAAAAATCAACCAGAAAAAAACTATGAAACGTATTTAGCATTTTCTTTCATTTAAATTTTAAAAGAAAGGTACCCAAGCCAACCGCCGGATACCAATCAAATTCGTTTAGGCTACGAGGTATGCAAAAAGAATAGCAATCAATGCAGCACCTTCAACCAAAGCAGCAGTCAAAATCATATTAGCGCGAATATCGCCTAATGCTTCTGGCTGACGTGCAATAGCTTCTAATGCTTTTCCACCGATAGTTCCTACTCCGATTCCGGCGCCGATAGCAGCCAAACCCATACCAATTGCAGCAATTGAACCTCCCATAATAAAAAATTTATATAGTTACTCTTTAAAATCTTTCTTCTGATTTTCAATTGGTTTAATGATGTGCTTCCTCTGTTGCAGCTCCGATATAAGAAGCAGTCAATAATGTAAACACAAATGCTTGTATGACGGCTACCAATAATTCAATAGACATCATAAAAACAGTTAATAAACCCGAACCGATGGATGCTCCTAGACCTGCGCCTAAGTTTGCACCTGAATTCCCAAATATGAAAATCAAACTAATAAATATCAAAATTGCCATGTGACCAGCTGTTATGTTTGCAAACAATCGCAGCATTAAAGTCAATGGCTTTATAAATACACCTAATATTTCAACCGGAGTAAGTATTGTTTTTACCCAAGCTGGTATTCCAGGCATCCAAAATATATGTTGCCAGTAATGTTTATTTCCGTTGATATTGACAATAAAAAAACTGATCAGAGCAATTACCATTGTAAATGATAAATTACCAGTAACATTTGAACCACCCAGAAAAGGAATTTGACCAAATAAATTTAAAGCCAGTACAAAAAAGAATATAGCCAACAACATAGGCAAAAAACGTTGCCATTTATGTCCTAGAAATGGTTTAGCTACTTCATCTTGTATGAATAATATCATTGGCTCAAATAATAATTGAGCACCTTTTGGTGCAGTACCCGGAGCTTTTTTGTATTGTCTGGCCATGGAAATGAAGACCCAACTTAAAAGTATAAATACCAGAATCATACTCATTACATTTTTTGTAATCGAAAAATCATAAAATGAGCTGATTCCACCTTGAAACAATCCGCCGTCAGCAGTACTGGGCTTATCAAGAACATATTCTACCCCATTGATCACTGCAAAGTCACGATCTTTTTCTTTTCCGTCTACTGTTTGCTTTTTAGTAATAATTTCCTGAATGGCTGCCTCTTTTTCAGTAAAAGCCGGATCGGCTATATGATTTACCCGTCCATGATTGAGCACATACCCTTCAATCGCTAAATGTCCAGATCCATGATGGGCATTGTCAATATGAAATTTAGATGAAGAAAATACAGACCAACCTTTTGCCGGTGCATATAAAATACAGGGCAGTGGAAAATTCCAAGGACCAATGCTGTACACATTTAAATCAGAAATATGATGAAAAGCCGTGGCTTTTGGATCAAATTTGGCACTACCATGGTCTACAGCATGTGCAACGGGAGCTCCTGGACTTGCCATCTGAGCTTCTTGCCCGTGGTTGTGCCCATCACCGGGAGCATGTTCATGTCCAGTAGCAGAAGAATTAGTCCCGCTATGGCCATTTTCCTGGCAATAAATTTTGCCAATGCCAATAAATACCAATAAAAACAAAATTTTAATCTGCTTCATAAGCCAATTTGAAAGGCCTTTTTAAAATCGCTGCAAAGGTAAGCGCTCCCTGTCATATTTTGAAAACGGTATATTAAATAAAAAGTGAATGATTTGAAAGGAGGCAAAGAGGAGCGGAGGAAAGGAGGAGCGGAGGGGAGTGAGCTATTAAGCTATAAAGCTGATAAGGGGATAATGGGTTGGTTATTGATACTGCCTCCAGACTTCCTCTCTACAGACTCTAGACTCTCTCCTACATTGTAGCATTTTACCATTACATGATTGCAGAATTTTAGCATTGCAGCATTGGAAAATTCTCCCTCCCCCTATTTCATCAACTTAAACTTGACAGGTAGGGTGACTTGAACGGGTACTGCTTTGCCATCCTGGTAGCCTGGAATATATCTGGGTAGTTGATTGATAAATTGTAAAACTTCCTCATCGCAGCCACCACCAATGCCTCGTTCGATACGAATTCCTGTTAGGCTTCCATCAGTACGAACTACATATTTTGCATAAACGACTCCTTGTATTCGTTGTTTTTTTGCATCTACCGGATACTTGATATGGTTGTATAGCAAGTCGATCAATCGTTTTTTACTGCATTCTTCAGGATCCAGGTCTGTTTCACAACCGGCAAATACGGGCATTTTTTCTACCCGTTTGTATAAAGTGGACTTAATTAGGTGAAATTCTTCCTTTTCATTTGAATTTATATACCGGATGGTATCAAAATGATCCCCAATAATTTCAGGCCTGACGACAGACGCCAGTGATTGACCGATTAGCTTACCAATGATCACCAATAGATATACCAGTACTAATATGAATTTGTTACAATTCACAGCTTGATTTAGAAGTTTTGAAAAATGGGGATTACTCCCTGATCATGGGTAGCACAAATCTAAAACAAACTTGAGGATTTGAAACGCATTGATAAAGAATATTTTTAATGTTTCTTTATAAACTCGTAGTTAGTGAATTCTACAAAGTCTGCACATGCCAACGTGAACGATTTAACCTTGTTTTTCTTTACTACAAATGGAAATACTTTGATTCCAAGGGTTGGATTGGTATAGGTACATAAAAAACGATCAGAACCCAGATACTCCAATAACGCTGATTGGTTTGGATGGTGTTGCATTGTCATCCGCAGGTTTTTTCCTTCAGTCTTTAAAACCACTTCTCCATATACGCTATTTTGATACACACCTGCATATTTTCTTATTGGAATGGGTGTATCTCCAGCTTTATAAACGGAATCCCTGACCGCTTGATGCCACTCCCGATCTTTTTGAAGCGCTTTTAGATTATTTTTAAGATATACCCCACTGTAATTTCGATACGGTTTATCTAAATAAGCGTCCGTGATTTCCCATTTTAATGCTTGGTAAAATGCATTGGCATCGGAATTGGTAAAGACGATGATCCCCAGTCGCTCCTCCGGAATTAAACTTACAGATGTTACAAATCCATCAGCACCTCCGGTGTGTGAAACCACTTTTCGTCCACAATATTCTACGATATCCCAACCAATTCCGTACATAGAAAAATGGCCTGTATTGAATGGAGGTTTAAAGTTCCCTCGAATGGATACCGGTGTCATCGTCTGATTGATAGCAGCTTCTGGTAAAATCTGCTGTCCATTCCATTGCCCTTTATCTAAAATCATTTTGACCCATTTAGCCCAATCTGAAACCGAACTGCAGATACTCGCTGCAGGTGCCAGATTATCAATTTGAGGCACAACCAATTTTACTACTCTATCTAAATATAAGGTATAGGGTGAACAATGATTGGGACTCTGTTCAAAATCACGTGTAAGTGATTTTGTTTCAGACATTCCCATAGGCTTAAAAAATGTTTCCTGGATGTAATCTTCCCAATTTAAACCACTTGCTTTTTTAATAATTTCTCCTGCAACCACATACCCTGCATTGCAATAACCCCATTTATCTCTAAAATTATAAACCGGTTTGATTAATCCCATTCTGCGAATGACATCCTCTCTACTTGTGTTGGTGGCCCAGTGACAAAAATCTCCTTGAAAGGTCTCAAATCCAATTCGGTGTGAAACCACATCTTTTATAGTCACCAACGCACTGGCATTTGGATCATACAATTTAAAAGATGGGAGCCATTTTTGTACCTTATCGTTCAATGTTAATTTTTTCTCTTGTTCGAGTTTTGCTAAACACAACCCGGTAACTGCCTTTGAATTAGAGGCTATCATAAATAAACTGTGCTCGTCTACCGGAAGATGCTGCTCTAGATCCCGAAAACCATAACCCCGTGTCAAGACAATTTGACCCTCTTTAATGATTGCTACCGCACATCCTGGAAGCTGCCAATCCTTTAATGCACGTTGTACGTAAATTTCCAAACTGTCGGTAACAAAAGCAGGTGGTGTGGACTGAGCGCAAACAATAATAGGTCCAATCAGGAGGAGGTATTTAAGCATTTTCATAAATAAACTTGAACTAAAATTAAGAGAACCAAAGATCCGGATTATCCAATTACTTTTATGATAATTTTACATGATCCTGGTTAATAAATATATTTTACGTATCCTGACTGGTGAATTTGCATCGGCAATCACGATATGGCCTTTTATATTTTTACGCGAACAACGGTACACCAAAGATCCAATATTGTTAAATCATGAGAAAATACATTTGAAACAACAATTAGAAACCCTCATTATATTTTTTTACTTTATTTACGCATTCGACTATTTGCGCAATCGAAGAAAAGGAATGAATCCACGAACTTCTTATTTTAATATCCGCTTTGAACAGGAAGCCTATGCTTATGAAAAGGATCTTAATTATTTATCAAACAGAAAAGCTTACAATTGGTGGCGTTTGTAATTGTTTCATTTATCCCGGAATTGCCCTGTCTCTATTTATTCTATAAAAACTAATATAGCAATTAATTAGTTGACCAATGACATATAATGGGCCTTCAATTTTGGATTTAATTTTTCAACTGCATATCGCAAAGTAACTCGTGGCATTGTAGTCGCATGTTTATCTAAAAATTCCATGAATCGTTTTGGATTTCGTTTGCCTGCTTCCCGTATCCAAAACCTACTGCTTAACATGGACGAAGTGTTTTTTGGGTTTTAGCCATATTGGATTCTATAATTTTCCGGTTTCCAGGCGGTAGCCTATTCCGTGAATGGCTACAATGCCAATGGAGGGATCGGCTGCTATTTTTTTGCGCAATCTCGAAACAAACACATCGATACTTCTACCAACCAAAACCCCTTCATCAGCCCAGACCTGACTTAAGATAAAATCGCGTTCAAGTAATTGATTCGGACTGCTTGCAAACAATCGCAACAATTTTGTTTCTCTAAATGTCAGGGATTGGCGCAATTTACCACATATCAATTGTTGGCCATTTACATCAAGTTGGGAATTTCCCAAACTCAAGTATTCTGATTCTGTAGGATTATTTACTATCGATTAATTTTCTTTTGTAAAAAAACCAAAATCCAAAGACACTTGCTAAAATCAATAAAAGAAATCCACTTTTTGCTAACCACAAGCGGGATTCTCCGGCAGCTTTTAAAAAACTAATTTCAATATAATGGCAAGTTGTTGATAGTTCTCTGCCCGAACAAGGAACGTTTTTATTTTGGAGAAAATCAAATTGATGGTATCCCAAATCAATTCCTCCATCTTCACATCGTTTGATTGCCACTTGATAAGCCCGCTGAATGTCATATAAATCAAGTGCGTTTTGTAAAAGCATCGGCAGCAATTCGTATCGAAATGCTTGTTCAAGTCGAATCCGCCAGATTAATGGCCCTGCTTGCTCAACTGCAGGGATTCTACTGATACTGTCTCCTGTAATTCGCAACAATCCATCTGCAGTTCGACGCAGTGCAAGGTTGACTTTTTCAGGATCCAAATCTTCCATTTTTTCTGATGTTGCAAAGGCAGGAAACCCAGTCAACAAAAGAAATCCAATAAAAAGGAAGATTTGGAACGCATTAATAGGTTGAACAGAAAACATCCCGAAAATTAGCACGATTTTCTTAACAACCAGAAAATACTAAGACTGCATAGATTACATTTCCAGAAACCGCAAATCGAAATGACTGTCTTCCTGAATTTGGCAATACCATTTTCCAGGTTTTTCCAAGGTCATTGGATTTGAAAATTCCATTGTCCATACTGCAAAAGAGGGATTCCCCAACTTGCTCCACGTCGTTGATGGATGGAGCTTGCATTTTACCCTCATCCGGAGTAATTGTAAATCTAATAGGAGTCAGATTTTCATCTATTCTACGCCAGGTTTTTCCTTTATCTTCAGAAACTGTCAGTCTGTTACCGTATAAAGCCGGATTTGCCATAACTTCTTTAAATGTACCAGACCAATTGCTTATTGCAAAAAATCGCCCGGCAGCAAATTTTGTTTGCCGAATGGAGCGGCCTTCTTCAAGGGTCAATTCCCAATGTTCTCCAGAATCTGTTGAGCGAATCAATCCTTTATTCGTTGCTCCTAACAGAACGCCATCCCCCAAAATAATCTTAAATACACCGATCTCTGAACACACTTGTCTCCAATTAACTCCCTTATCATTTGATTTAAAAACACCCTTTTCAGTACTTAACAACATACTCCCATCCGGTGCATTCATAATGCTACTGACACGATTCCCATTCATCTTAGAAAATACGGGTACCCAAATGCCTCCTCCCACAATCTCTTGATATAATCCTTCTTCATAATTATGTGCAAAAAGTCCACCATTGCACTTATAAACATTTGAAACAGGGCGATTAAAAAAAGTCTCCGGGGTCCAATTTGGAATGGAATTATTGGTATTACAACGGTATAAACCTTTATCAAAACTTAAAATTAATTTGCCTTCTTCTGTATAAACACCCTGTGCATTGAATTTTGGAGGAAGACCTGCGCTGATATCCTGCCAGGTCCGCCCACCATCTTTGGATTGGTATATAATATTAGAAGCAACTGGACTCTTACATTCCTGCTGTTGTACCTTAACAAGGAAGGACTGAAAAAAGAAAAAAAACGCGATCATAAGGATTTGCATGGCTAAAAATTTAAATTAAACAATGAGCCAAAAGTACAGGCAAGCCAAAAGCGAGTCTCATATTGGCTGTAAAACCATGTAACATAAATGTAAAAGCTTGTTTTCACTCAAGGACGGTTTTGAAAATAGCACATAGAACGCTTAAAATCAGGCTTTTAATAATCTATTAGGATTTGGATGAACTCCTACACTGAGTCATTAATAATTTTAGATTTTTAACCATTGAAATATGTTTTAAACCCAAAACCAATTATTTAAAAAATGCTAGGAGTTATTCTCAGCATAATTAAACATCCAGCGGATGCCATATCTATTCAAACAGCAACCCCAAAGAGCCCCCCAAAACTGGTCTTGAAATGGAGCAATTTCTGTAGCCCCCTCAGACAAGGCATTGAAGCGGTAAATGGTTTCTTCTTTAGAGTCTGGTTCCAAATTGATCGTTGTGTTATTTCCAATGAGGGTATGATGCCCCATACGTTCGAGGGTATCCGTTGCCATAATTTCTATTCCAGCAAGGATTGGATTGCAACGTGCATGATTTTATTTTTATCTTCATCACTAGGAGCAGTCATGCCCTCATGAGCTGGCATATCTCCAATTCGCATAAATGGTGCGGACCAGTCTGTTTTAAAAATGGATTTGTAAAAAATAACTTAACTACCCATTCCTCCCATCAACCATTCTTCTGCAGAGCGATAATTCAACCAAGATTTTTCGTCGGCATCGTATCCGGATGATTCGATTAATTTGCCGGGATTTAATTCTCCTAATGGAAATGGATAATCACTGCCCAATGCCACTTTATCAATTCCAAATAAACTGATTAATTTATCCAGCATGTCAATATCATGCACCAAGGAGTCTACCCAAAATTTTCCAAGATACTGATCCGGATGATTTGGATTATCGACTGCGACTAAATCAGGTCTTACTTCAAAACCATGTTTGATGCGACCGTAGGATCCGGGAAAAGCACCCCCTCCATGTGCAAATGCAACCCGAAGTTTTGGAAATTTTTCAAAGATGCCCCCGAAGATCATACTGCAAATAGCCAATGAAGTTTCTGCTGGCATTCCAACCAACCAGGGCAACCAGTATTTTGGCATTTTTTCTTTGCCCATCATATCCCAGGGGTGTACAAATAAACACACATCCAAATCTTCTGCAGCTTCATAAAATTCATCGAGTTCCTTTGCATCCAGATTCCAGTCATTGATGTGGGACCCGATTTCAAAACCTGCAATTCCAAGCGTAGAAGATGCACGTTCCATTTCACGAATGGCTAACTGTGGATCTTGCATGGGTAAAGTACCGAGTCCGATAAATCGATCTGGAAATTCTCTTACTACCCCGGCAAGGTGATCATTTAAAAAACGGGAAACATCCCAGGCATCTTTAGCTTGTGCCCAATAAGAAAACAGTACTGGAATCGTACTTAGTACTTGCAATTGGATTTGGTGTTGATCGCATTCAGCAATTCGTGTTTTAGGATCCCAGCAATTGCTTTGAATTTCACGAAAAAATTTATCGTCAATCAACATTCTTGCAGCGCAATTGGTATGATGATCCAGGTTTACAAATCCACCATAGCCAAATTTTTCAGCCCACTTAGGTAAATGTTCCGGAATGATGTGTGTATGTATATCTATTTTTTTCATCAGTACGTCAAGAATGATTAAAATAATAACCAAGGGTTTGCTTCATTTCTGGCGGCAAAGGGGGTAATTCCGAACGTGGAATTAATAAAGTAGAAATGTTGTGAAAATCGATAAATATCTGATGTTTGATGACCGTTTCCATTAAATAAGAATGCCCCGAAGAACCACCCGTTCCTGTTTTACGCCCTAACATTCGCATCACCATTTGAGAATGCCGGTAGCGCCAGCTGGTTAACAATTCATCCATTTCGGTAATTACATTCAATAAACGATACGGCAATTGTAATAATGGTTCGGTGCCATAGAGTTGAATTAATAATGCAGCCATGGTTGCTTTAAAACTCAAACGCATTTTTCCTTCTGCAATTTGTTGTTCATGAAATGCTGCATTGAAAATATTTGCAAAATACGTATCCGTATCTCCATTCATTTTTAATCGCATGGTCTTTTCCTGATCGCTCAGGTAATCACTGGTTTCAATTGCTTCCCGCTCCCGATTGAGCATATTGGAAACCGCTTGCATGTATTTGGATTTAAAATCAAATCCCTGAATATCAATAAATGGCGTACGTTCTAACCAGGATTCCAATAATACAAATAAGCTCGGACTGGCCTCTAATCGCAAAATTTCATCTTGCTGTTCTTGACTGAATTCGTGATAGTAAGGATAGGCTGTATAACTGGTTCGTTTTTCTTTTCTTAAACCCAACATCACTTCCAATTTGCGAAACTGAAAACTTTGAAAACCAGATGCAGGAAATAAATACGATCTGAAATCTAAAAAATCCAAGGGCGTCATTGTTTCAATAATCCGCACTTGTTGGATCATCAACTTTACAATTTCATTGACACGCTCTAATCTAGAAACAGCAATGTCAATATTTTTCTCGTCTACATTATTTGTTTGAAATAGTTTCATTACAGATTCCATTTCATGCAATACTTGTTTAAACCACAATTCATAAACCTGATGTACAATAATGAATAAGGTTTCTTCGTGCGCTTCGTTGCCTAATTCTTTACTTCTGGGTGATTGTGCATCCAGTATTTTTTCCAATTGGAGGTAAGAAGTATAATGAATCGAGCTGTATTTTTTTTGATCACTCATAGGGGTTTGTATGCAGTAACTTTAATTTCAATTAATAAATGTGGATGTGGCAATTGGTGAACAGCAACTGTTGTACGAGTGGGCCCTGTAAAATCAAAATAACTATTGTACACTTCATTGTACCCTCCAAAATCATTCATATTCACCAGGAAGGTGGTGACATCAACAATGTCTGACAAATCGGCTCCAACCGATTGAAGGATATCCCGAATGTTTTCTATAACGGCCCGAGTTTGTAACTTAATGTCTAGCGAAGTCGTGCCAAAAGAATCTACTTCAACTCCTTCAAAACTATTGTCATTTCGCCTCGAACTGGTTCCAGAAACAAATAGAAAATCGCCTGCCCGGCGTATATGGGGAAATTTGCCTCTTGGAGTTGCTTTTCCTTCGACCAATTTTGCCTTCGGTTCTTCTGACATAGCTCAAAGATAGAAAGCTTCTACAGAAATAGGTCTTTACTCGGTCCCTTTCAACATAGGTACAAAACGAAAATCACCGTGTTTTTCCTTGATCAGTTTATTTTCATCCTGTTTAATCAGACGGATCATTTTTTGATTAGCGCCTTGATTAAGTGGAACTACTAAAATTCCACCAATTTTCAGTTGATTTATAAGGGCTTGTGGAATTTCAGGGGCCGCAGCCGTAATCAGTATTTTGTCAAATGGGGCAAATCGTTCCAGTCCAATAAATCCATCTCCATAAAAGGTACGGATGGCGCCATATCCAATTTTCTTTAGCTGTGCTGCTGTTTTATCATGAAGCTGCTTGTGTCGTTCAATAGAATACACTTTAGCGCCTAATTCAAATAAGACACACGCCTGGTACCCTGAACCCAATCCAATCTCAAGAATTTTATCTTTTGGCTGAACATCCAGCAATTCAGTTTGAACTGCTACCGTATAGGGTTGAGAGATGGTTTGTTCGCAATCAATTGGGAAGGCATTGTCCTTATACGCCCATTCTTCAAAGGCTTTGTCCAAAAACAGGTGTCTCGGCACTGCCATCACAGCATCCAGGACTTTTTGGCTGCGAATGCCTTTTTGCTTTAATTCAGCCACCAATTGTGCTCGCAATCCCTTATGCCTGTAACTATCCAAATCTTTGATTTTGCAACAAATATATATAATATTAATTTAATATGTTTTTTGAATTAAACTCCAGTGGAAATTCCCAATCTTTGTACTCCCATTTTAAAGATTTATGGTTTATTCAATAAAATTTGGAACAGACGGCTGGAGGGCCATCATTGCTAAAGATTACACCGTTGAAAATGTTCGCCGCATTGCTGTTGGTACTTTAGCCTGGATGCAAAAGCGAGCCTATAAACGGGTGGTCATCGGTTTTGATTGTCGTTTCGGTGGCCCCCTATTTCAGGAAGAAATTGCAAACATTCTTTCGCAGGGCGGAATCGAATGTTTGATCAATAAAAATTTTATCAGCACTCCGATGGTTTCATTGGCTGTGGTGAATCACAAAGCAGACCTGGGAATTGTAATAACAGCAAGTCACAATCCTCCAAGCTACAACGGATATAAATTAAAGTCTTCTTATGGCGGACCAACAATCCCTGCAGATATTGCCGAACTGGAAGCCATGATTCCCGATCGGGTTGAGCTGAACTCTTTAGCGAACATCGAAGGCAATGTCAATTTAAAAGAGCCGATACTTATTGATGCGGAAACAGAATATCTGGATCACATTTACAAGTCATTTGATATTCCTCAAATACGAAGTAAAAATAAAATTGCGTACGATGCCATGTTTGGCGCTGGTCAAAACGTAATGAAAAAATTATTTCCCGAAATGAAAGCTTTTCATTGCGAGCACAATCCGGGATTTCAGAACAGAGCGCCAGAGCCGATCTTAAAAAATTTATTGGAAATCCAAAAATTTCTCCAAAGCAATCATGGTCAATACATTGGAATCGCAAATGATGGAGATGCAGACCGACTGGCCATGTTGGATGAATATGGAAACATGATTGATTCTCATCACATACTGTTGCTATTAATGCATTATCTGGCAGGCTTTAAAAAAATGGATGGCGCAGCTGTGGTTAGTTTTTCTGTGACCAATAAGTTACAACAACTGGCAGCCCATTACAATATGAAATGCATTATTACTAAAATCGGATTCAAATACATTTCCGAATACATGATTACCGAAGACGTTTTAGTTGCAGGAGAAGAATCAGGTGGATTGGCAATTAAAGGACACATTCCGGAACGAGATGGTATTTTTATTGCTTTGACCATTTTACAATTTATGGCAGAAACCGGTAAAAGCATTACCCAATTAATAGAAGAAGTGTATTCAATCGTTGGGCCTTTTGCATATGATCGGCTTGATTTACATTTAACAGATCCACAAATCGCAGAAATAAAAGAGGCTTTAAAAAAAGAAAAAACGAACTGGGGTCCATTACAAGTTAAACGCTTCGAGAATTTAGATGGAGCTAAATATTATTTTGAAGACGATGCATGGATGATGATTCGGACTTCAGGAACAGAGCCTGTTTTGCGTATTTATGCGCAAGGTAAAGATATGGAAGAAGTACAACAGATCCTCAACCTGACGCGCGCTGAATTGAATGTCTGATCATTGCCAGATGTGGAATATTATCTTCCAGATATTCCGCTCCAATTTTGTCAAATCCAAACGCTTCATAAAATGAAACGAGATAGGCTTGTGCGGAGATTTTAATATTATATCCTGGAAACAATTCTTCGCATGCTTTGATACTTTCAGTCATTACTAATTTTCCCAGTCCGCTGCCTCTATAATTTACATGCGTAGCAACGCGCCCGATGGAAGCATAGTTTGTATATGAAATACCCGGTGGGACCAGTCGTGTAACTGCTATTAAAGCTTCCCCTTCCCAGATCATCACATGATAGCTCACTAAATCTTTATCATCCAGTTCAGGATAAGGGCAATTTTGTTCGACAATAAACACATTGATCCGAAATTGAATTATGCGATATAATTCCAATTTGTTTAGTTCATTAAAATGCTTAATTCGAATTTCCATGCAGTCTTTAAAGACTGCAATATAAAAAAAATGTCCCTCCTGTGAAGGAGAGACACCAAGGGTTTTTGTTTACTCTAATATTCGAATCCCTTACAAAATAAAAAGCCTTAAATATGAAACGAGTTTCTTTGGGTTATAAAATTATTCGCCGCCATCAACTTTAGCAATAGCGAGTGTTGCTTCGGCTACTTTCTTTCCTAAAACCAAACCTGCTTCACAATCAAAACGAAAATGAATGCCGGCAAGAATTCTTGACTCCGAAGCTTCCTTTGCATATGCATTAAATGTTGCAGCTTGCGATGGAAAGAAATGCGACAACACATCTGCAGCTGCTGCTGAAAACGTGGAATGGCCTGATACATAACTTGGAAAATTAGGTGTTCCCAGGATGGTTTTAAAACCTGGCATGGCTTCCACAGGTCTTGGATAGTGATAAAAATATTTAGCATCCCAACAGGTGATTCCTGCATCTTGAATGGCCATATTCATATAAGCCAGTACTCTTGCAGAACGAACCGGACTTAATTTGGCACTGGAAATCTGATCGCAGGCAAAACGATTCCAGTGACCAGGAGGTGTATATGTTCCTAAGCCATCTGCCCACCAATTCGCAATTTTGCGCTGATCGGTTGTTAAGTCGTCAGAAATTTTTCTCAATTCATCTGCTGCAACATTAAATTCAGCTGAACCTGGTTTAGGTGGAACTGGAGGTCTGATTGCTGCGATGTTTGAAACAGCCCAGGTTTTTACTTTACTAAAATACGGTGTAATACCGACAGGTCTTGGTGGGGTTTCCTGATTGGTCCAGGACCATCCAAAGGTGTTGAATGCAAGTTGTTTTAAAGAATCGGATATGGGTCTCGGTGTTTGTGCGGCCCCCATTCCATCGGTTTTTGCACGGTCTAATGCTACTTTTGCAACTTCTTCTCCCAATAATTTTCCTGCATCCACATCACTTTGCACATTTACTCCCGCCCATAAAAAGCTGTTACGGCATTCATCTCCTTTTCTAATTAGATACTCTTTTTCCAAAGGAAATAAAGCCGCCAACATGGCTTGCGATACGGAAGCAATGGTTGCGCCATCAGAAGGATAGGAGGGAATATTTGCTTTTGGCAACAATTGAGGAATGCTTGCATCGTTTACAACGGGTTCTGTGCGGTTGTACTTAAATTTATAATGCCAGCAAGAAATCAATGCGTCAAATTGTGCTACAGCCACATAAGCAAAGGCACGACAGGAATACGGTGGATGTGCAAATGGGAATAATGGATATTTATCAGGCGTTGCCGAATTGGGTGCAGGATAACTTCCATCAGCATTGGGTGCAGGCGCCAGGTTGTATTTAGCAGCTAATTCTCTTGCGATTTCATTCCAACGTAAAATCGGATTATTAGTCCAATATTTAACTGCGTTTTTTTGATCTCCTGTTAAATTGGAAGTGGTACTTTTTAAAGTATTCAATTCTGCTTTATATTCGGTCGATGAAACATCGTTTGGAGCTGCAATTGCAATTTGTTCGTTTCCAGTTAGCAAGATGGCTTTCCAGTCACCAGCGCCATTATCTGAATTAGCAAATGAATATGCATCAAATGATACATTTTGAGGGATGTCCTCATCACATGAAATGAGAAAGCTCATAAAAAACAAAGTCACTAAAAAAGGTATTTTTAAATTTTTCATTGTTGTGCATTTTTAGATTTACAAATTCCAAATTGGTAGAGGATCCCACCCATGAATGAAGTTGATTTGCCAACATTTCGGCCTTCTAATACCTGACCGTAATTTGCAATTACTCCAAAGCCATTTGTTTTAGGAATAAAATATTGAACCTGTGCTTGAAAACTGGTTGCTTCCATATTATTTGAAATAAAACCAGCGTCTTGTCTTCTGATGTCAAAGCCGCCAATGGTATTAAAAATCTCATAACTCACATCCAATTTTAGACTTTTATTAAATAGCCATTGACCTAAAGTAAATATAGAATGGTTAGCATTGGGTACATCTACTTTATTGGTATAATTTCCGTGTGTGTCATAATAATAATTGCGCTCTATGGTCGAAGTACCTCTTTTAAAATAAGCTCCACTTACCCGCACATAGGTACCAAAATCAAATAAATATTGAAGCATCAGACGCGCCTGACCTTCAGTACAACCTAAGCCTAAATTAAAAGGAGCATAATCTGGCAAATAATTTGAAATTGGAAAAGACAATCCCAATACGCCAAGTGTAGTAAACATACCAGGTCCTACTTGTTTTTTAAACAATTCTGCTTTTGCCCATAAGCCTAAGTCTTGTAGTCCTTTTGCCCCTTTAAATTGTCCTCCTGAAGGTTCAGTAGTTACATAAGGCACATTGAATAAAAAATTAATCTTATCCGTAATGCCCACGGCGGCCATAAGGCTGTAAGTATTTCTGGTTAATTCGCCAATGTTGCCATTGTTTCTAAGCAGTGTGCCTTCCCAATATTCATCCCATTTATCCTGGTTAAACATTCCGGCAACACAAATTCGTTTTCCTTCCATCATGACTGCATCCGTTGGACTTTGTGCAGTTCCTGAATTTGGCAAACTGATCATTGTGCTTACAAGTATGCATAGCATACCTATAAATGATCTTGGTTGAGTAAAATTCATTTTAAATAATTTTAAGCATTTACTAATATTCAAATAAGAGCTCGCAGGCTTTTATCCGAGTTCCATTAAAAGAGGCGTAAAAGTAAATGCAGGAGGATGGATGACTTATTAGCTTATTCCAATTCGCCTGATTTGTGGATAAACAGTAGCAAATAATTGATGAACTCCGATAAAAGCCCACTGGAATCCAGATCACAAGTTGGAATAGATTAATAATCAGTCATTTGTATTTCAGTTGATTTGATTTAGACCATTGAATGATTGAATACATCATAGCAATTAAGATATGAAAACAATATCTATTGCATTGCATTTTGGAAATCAGGCTTTATTCCATAATGGTAAGTTATAATATAAATATCAAAAAAAAATCTCAGGTTTTTCTGGGTGATTGATTAAAAATCAGTTGATGGGAACAAACAGTTGTGATTACTTTGAAAGGGTAAATACCCTGGAGATATTAAAACCAAAATGAATTTGGCCTTTGGACCATCGATCCGGTGATTCGGTAATAAAGCCCTTATAAATCATTGCGGTTGCATTGGTAAAATGCAATTGAAAAACATGGCCCCCGGTTTCAATATCAAAGCCTATTGATAAAGGAGCATATAAATTGGGTTCTAACTGGTTTGGCAAAATATAAAAATATTCTAAATTTAATGATGTTCGCTTGGTCAATTTTTGGCGAAAACCTACACCAAGACTTAGAATATCATTATGATCTGATTCCAACTTTACCAGATTGCGATGTACCAAAGTAGGCATAAGCTGTAAGCTGAAACCATCAGAAAATTTTCTTGCTAGTAATATCTGATAACTGTAATACAATCTACTTGAAAAATAATTTTTCCTTTTGGTATCAGAAAAAGGAGTGGTTTTAACTTCAACAGATGAAAAAACAGAAATAGAAAGTGGCACCTGCTTCTTACCCGAACTTTGTCGTAAAATTCTAAATTTAAAATAAGCATCAAGTGCTTTATCCAAACTTGATCTTCCAAATCCCAACATCAGTCGATTGCTTGCGCCATACTCAACACCCAATCGGATGGAAGCTCCATCCAATCCAAAAAAATCGGAAACACCGTTTTCTATAGATGCAAAACGGTGTTGTATTTTTATATCAAGCACCCCGCGCGCAGTATTTTCAATGCTTTGACTGTTGATGATCCGCGTGCTTTTAAAACTTGCAGTGGTTAAATACGTATGAGCATCTTTACCTAATAAACTCAATAAATCTTCTTGGGAAAACAAGGGTAAAAAGACCCAGGACAGTCCAATAATTAAAATACAGCGAAACGGTCGCAAAATCATTTTAGAGATTCAGCGGGTTATAATCCACTTTTACAGTAATTACAACTTCATTGGAAACATTATTTTTAACAACAGCTGGAATTTTAATATCAAAATCACTACACTTAACAGTAAACTTAGTGTTTGCATGAATTCCTTTCGAATCGACAACAAATTCTGCGGGTACTGTCATAGATTTTGTAACTCCATGCATAATCATATCACCCTGGATCATGACTTTATACGTGCCGGCAACGGCTAGATTTAATTTTGCAACATCTTGTATAGTGCCTTTGAATACTGTTTTTGGGAATTTTGTAGACTCCATATAATTTTCATTAAAATGGTCTTGCATCAAAGCCTTTTCAAATACAAAAGCGTTATTTAATGCTGCAAATTCTATTTTTCCACTTGCCAAATCAAATACAGTAGATGCGGTTGAATTGACTGCTTCAATTTTTTCCATGGGAGAATCCGAATGAAATTTCAATACAGCATTTTTTGAAAAATACTTTTGTGCTTGTCCAATCTGAACAATCAACACAAGGGCTACTATTACTTTTAAACTTTTCATATCTATTATTTAATTTAATTTAAACAAACTACTTGACTAAGTACGATGTCCATCAGTTTTCCGGAACAAAGTCCTTGTATTCTTACCCGCTCCCCTTTTTTAGCATGCTTCATTGCATCTTTTATAAATCGTGGGTCCATTTCACATTGAATATTAACCAGTTCACTTCCTGTTTTAAGAGTCCATAATGTCTTGTTTTCAATGGTTTGAACATCCAATAAGGTAGCTTCTACTTCAACGATTTTATTTAGATATTTGTTCAATGCCTTTACTTCATCTGTATCAAACTCTAAAATCCATTCATCCGGTTTGACTACAAATTCAGCCTTTTGGTTTAATAGATTTTTGTGCGGTTTATTATATGTACTATAGACATAAAACCCTGCTATACAAAAAATGATTAAACTGATACCCAAATAATACTTCTTCATATATTTAATTATTCATTCTTCCTTGATTAATCCAGGCTTCCAATATACTAATTTCACAATCTGGCATTTTATCAGCTCCTTGTGGCATTGCCAGAAATCCACCTTCCCGCTTTATTGCACCTAAAAACTTTCCTTTCTCTATAAAATTTACTAAATCCAAATATCCTTCAAATTCATAAACGGAAATTGTATTATTATTTCCATGGCACACATAACAGCGATTTTGTAGAATGGGATTCACATCTGAATTATAACTTACATTTAACGTATCACAAAGCGCAGGATTTGGGTATAAATGCTCTTCTGAATCGTAAAAACAAGATTCCAGGCTTAAAATAAGGACAGCAAAGCCAATCAGTATTCTTAGCATGAATTAATTATTTAGGAGGCCCTGGCTTATCCAGGCTTCGATTTTTGAAATTGAACACGCATCCAGCTTTTTACCACCTTTTGGCATTCGGACACAGCCGTTTCTCCAATTAATTACACAGACCAGGCTTCCGTCTAAAGCAATTCGTTTTACTTCATTATAATTTGTCAAAGATAAATTCCCTAGTGGTGGATTGCCTGAATGACAAATTTTACAATTTGTATTCATTATTGGAGCAATTTCTTTTGAATAGCTCACAGCAATTGTATCACAATTTTTAGAATTCGAACAACTGTCATTGGTTGCACCTTGCAAAATCCATTGTGCAATCAGGTTCTTCTGTTCAGTAGTCAATGCATTCATTGGTGGAGGCGGCATCCGGTCTTTTGGATCCGAATCAATAATTTTATCAAATAGTTCGCCACTATTCAAATCAAATGCTTTGATTTTTCCAGTTCGAATTATATTTTCATAGCTGTCTAAAATAATGCCCTCTTCATGTTTTATTGCATCATGGCATCCGCTTAACGCACAACTGGAATAAAATATGGGTGCAATTTGATTTTGAAAATAAACTTTCGTGCTATCACAAGGATTGGTATCAATTGGATTGCCTGTTGTATCCACAGGATTGTTGATTGTAATCTCCGGATCATGAACACAGCCATTGATAAACAAACTTCCTGTTGCAACCAAGCAAACTAAAACAACAATACTAATCACCTTCATCACCATACTATACGACAAAATTATTACAGAAATTGCTGGCAATCAGGCGGTGAGCAACTAAAATGGCTAATAAGCTGGATGAAGTGGTAAAACGAAGGCATAGGGCAACCATTCCTTTATTCCATTCCAGGGATGGTTCCACCCAACCAGCGCTTAAAAGATCCCGCTTTCTCAGTACTCACCAGGATTTCTTCGTCTAAAACAGGTTTTAAATTAATTTTAATTCGTGATTTTGAATACACTTGCATGTCATCTATTGCCTTGAGATGCACTATTAATCTTCTGTTAAGACGAAAATAAGTTTCAGGTGGTAGCATTTCTTCAATTCGATTTAATGACAAATCAATTGGAAATTTTCTGCCTGCCCAATTATAAATAAGGGTAATTTTCTGAT
Organism: Saprospiraceae bacterium; assembly: GCA_016712145.1. NCBI lineage: Bacteria > Pseudomonadati > Bacteroidota > Saprospiria > Saprospirales > Saprospiraceae > Saprospiraceae bacterium. Next base: position 345,228 of record JADJRO010000003.1, on the reverse strand, counting down.
CAGAATAAAAATATGCAATGTCCTCCAGGGTCAAAATTTTAAGCGATTTTCCCATTTTGACTAAAAATCTGGAATTCCGAACATCTTGCTTTTCGGGTGTGGTTTCTAATTTGTGAACTGCTAATTCAATGACATGCTTTATTGCCTGATCTAATTCCTCCATTTTAATTGGCTTTAATAAATAATCACTTGCTCTAACTTTAATTGCAGGCAATGCAAATTGATCATAAGCAGTAGTAAAGATTACCGGACATTCAAATTTAAATCGATCAAACAACTCAAAACTAGTTCCGTCACCTAATTGAATGTCGAAGAATAGAATGTCTGCCTGACTGTGCTTGTTCTGGGCAAAAAACTGTTGAGCTTCTTCCAAACTACTGAGGTTGGCAACAACTTCAATTTGAGGATTTAATTCATTAAGCATCCGGATCAAACGGGCGGATGCTAACTTTTCATCTTCCAAAATAATTACTCGCATTGGTTTTAATTTATAGCTGGAATAATAACAGTAAAAAAAGAATCATCCTGAGAAACACTAATGGAATTCTCAGTCAATAGTTGATAACGGATCCGAATACTTTCCAATCCAAAGCCCGTTGAATCCCGCATCAATTTCTTCCTGTTTAAAGTGTTTTTAAATAGAATGCGTTGTTCATTGATATCAACAAAAATATACATGGGTTTAAATTTACTAAAATCATTGTGTTTAATTGCATTCTCCAATAAAAGCTGTAAAGTTAGTGGGGCAATTTTGCAATTGAAATCCTCCCCGCTTACTTTTAAATAAATATTTTCCGAGAACCTCAATTTTAGTAAATCGAAATAATTTCTTAGCAATTTTAATTCCTCTCGCAACTCAATCAAAGGCTGATCGCGGTAAAACAACATATTTCTGAAATAATCAGATAACTTATCTGTAAATTCAATAGCCTTTGCTGGATTTTCTTCAATAAGAGCTATCAACGAATTAAAACTATTAAATAAAAAATGTGGATTTACCTGGTTTTTTAATAATTCAAATTCTAATTCAGCTGTTTTACGTTTCGTTTCTTCTGCCTTAATCCGTTGTTTTTCTCTAAAATGCAATACATATCTAAAACTTGCAACCAAGATCGTAGTTGCAAATAAAAGAAACCACCAACGTTTCCAAAATGGAGGTTGAATAAAGAATGAATACTGAATTTGACTGTTGCAAATAAAACTCTTATCTGTACTTGCCTGAATAATCAATTTATATTTTCCAGGATTCAAATTCGAATAACTCACTTTGCCTTCTTTCGCATAATGCCATACTTTTTCATATCCTTCCAATGTATACTTATACTGAAGATGATCTGTAGCCAAATAGTGGATTGCTGCAAATTCAAATGAAAATTGGTTTTGATCTGATTCAAATAGTGTGTCTTGATCTATTGAAACACTTTTCTCAAATTGTTGAATCTTTTTAAATGAAAACTGAGGAGGTAAAATCGTATTCACAATTTCGGGTGAAATCCGATAGATCTTATTTTGACAAGCAATCCAGGCGATTCCCATTGGGTCCTTGTACATTGCATTGACCGAAGGCCTCATATCTGACAGTCCTAATTCTTCATCCAATGTCAAACTGTATTCTGAATTCAAATTTATAAGTGTAATGTATCCAATACTTGCTGCCAACAAAACCGAATCGTTTAATAAACAATTACTTTCAAAACCACCATATCTCAAATCAGATTGTAACCAATGAATCGTATCAATACCAAGATTAATAATACCGATGCCTTTTTTGGGTGCATTTACAACCATTCGATTCTTTCGAAATTGTTCGATACTTAATATACTGGTAGCTTTTAATTCGGAAACAAGTGGTTTAAAGTTTTGGCTTCCGGATTCAAGATAAGAAATTCCATAACCGTCTGAGGCTACATATAAATTATCAGAAGGATCTGAAACAATTTGATAAATAAAATTTGTCGGTAAATTTTGAGATTGCGTATACACCTGCATCTCTGTTTGTAAATTCCGTGAATCCGGCCTCCTATTTGGCAGTCTCACGATTCCTCCAAGGGTACTGATCCAAATATACTTTTCGTTTCCTGTTATTTGCAGCAAGTTATTATCAGGTAATCCCTGCTTTTTAGTCAATGAAATTTGTTGGCCGCTTTGATAATTGTAATAGATTAAACCCTTACCGTAACTCGCAAGCCAAATCCACGGGACTTCAGTAGAAGGAAAAATAGAATTTAAATTATAATCTAGTAAAGATTTCTTGAGAATTTTGCCAGTATAAATATCGATGTCATAAAGACCTTTGGTAGTCCCTGTAAGTAAAATCTGACTGCTGGTGTCTAAATACAAACATTGCACATTCATGTTTGGTAAGTCATACTGTAACACAGGTGTATATAAAGAAAACAAGCCTTTTGACTTATGTAAAATCCAAACATTGTTCATCCTGTCAATTAACATGGATTCCACAGATTCGAACGCGATACCAGGATCCATACATTCTGTTAAAACACCTTCGGACAATCCAAAAACATAGGATTTTTCAGTTAAAAAAAATGTCAGCTTGTCTTGATTTGTAATTTTAAGAATGGTTCTTTTATTCCATTCCGGCCATAAATTGCGAATCCTGTTTTCATTTGGACTCCATACCAAAGGTCCTTTTGATAGACTATTAACAATATAGGAATCATTTGATTTTACAATGTTTTGAAAAAGATCTTCCTGAGGCAAGCCAGGAATATTTACTTGAGTGATACATTATTTAATTGATCAATAACTATTTTCGAAATGGCCACATTAATTGGAAAATTTTTAGGCTTCCAATCTGAAAATTCCCGGTCATTAATCATGTAAATGTTCCCATCATAACTGGCCATTAATAACACTCCATCTGATACTTCTGCAATGGCACTAATGTGATGTTCTGCAATTACTTCAGAATGTTGAATAAACCACTCATTGATTCCATCATACATGATAATTCCATCTGAAGTGGCAACATAAAACCAACCCTTTTGATCTTGATACATGTTTTGATAGCTGGTACGAGCTGTCAAGGTTTGAAAAGGATGTTTAACCAGAATGGATTGCAAGCCATTTTGAGAAAATACTGCATGGCACCAAAACAGGCACAAAAACAAAGTCCATTTATTTGCTAAACCGGCCTTTAACATGAACTTTGATTTCGTTTGATAATTTTTGATGTACGATTCTTGGAACGCTTATTTTAAAATCCTCCAGGCTAATAAAAAATTCAGAATCGAAATGCAAGATTCCGTTTTTCCGGAATATATGAACTGTAAGAATTCGTTCTTGAACAGTGCCGTGTATATCAAAATTCCCTTTTACACGAATGACTTCATCTTCAACAACATCATAATTTACCTGATCGATAATTTTACCATAATATTTAGCCTGCGGATATAAACCGGATTCCATATAATTTTCATTAAAATGAATTTTCTGAAGTGGATTATTAAAACCATCAAATGAATTAATATCCACAACAAATGCAAAACTATTTTCATGTAAATTAATTAAACCATGCAACTTATCTGAAATGGCTTTGATTTCTTCCTGGGGCGCTTTACTGTAAAAATCTATTTTACCGCGAAGCTTTATATTTTGTCCAAATACATCCTGACTCGATAAAACAAGGAGCAGTGTATTTGTAAAAAGTAAAAAAATAAATTTGTTAATCAAATAATTCATATAGTCTTAAAATCAAAAAAACACTGGCGCATGTTTTAATTTCCAGTACATCATATGATCATCAACATCTAATTTAGGAAATTGATTCAATAACAGCAGCAATTCCTTGACCACCACCGACACATGCTGTTACGATTCCATACTTTTGATTTCGCAATTCCAATTCATTTAAAATTGTCATGGTCAGTCTGGTCCCACTGCAACCCAATGGATGACCCAATGCAATGGCTCCTCCATTTACATTGACCAATTCCGGATTTAAGCCTGCTTCCTGAATTACAGCCAAAGCTTGTGCTGCAAATGCTTCATTCAGTTCAATTAATTGAATGTCTTGCAGATTCATAGTAGCCTGTTGTAATGCTTTTGGAATTGCAGCACAGGGTCCAATACCCATGTGAATCGGTTCAACACCGGCAACCGAACAAGAAACGAGTCTTCCAATCGGTTGGAGACCGGTTTGTTTTAACATCGATTCACTCATGATCAGTGTAAATGCTGCACCATCGGTAGTTTGTGACGCGTTCCCCGCAGTTACGGATCCGTTTAATGCAAATGCAGGTTTAAGTTCATGCAAAGCTTCCAGATTGGTATCTTTTCGAATGCCTTCATCTTTGGCTATCTCTAAACTTCTCTCTACCCGAGTGTTGTTTTCTACTGTAACTTCTGTGATGGAAACTGGAGTAATTTCCCGCTTATAAAAACCATTATCTTGAGCTTTCGCCGCCAGTTGATGCGAACGCAATGCAAATTGATCTTGTACATCCCGGCTAATTGAAAATTTTTTTGCAACTGCTTCAGCAGTCAATCCCATCCCAACGATATAATCTGGATGCTCTTTTGCCAATTCATAGCTGGGTGCAAATTTGTAACCTTCCATAGGAATCATGCTCATATTTTCTACTCCACCGGCAAGATAACAATGTCCCATTCCTGCCCGGATTTTTGCTGTTGCAATTGCAATGGTTTCAAGACCTGAAGCACAGTAGCGATTTACTGTCATTCCGGCAACTTCTTTTCCTAAGGCTCTCATGGAAATTTGTCGTCCAATTTGTAATCCTTGTTCTCCTTCCGGATTGGCGCAACCCACGATCACATCGTCTATCATTTTAGAATCCAGGGAAGGATATTTTTTAATCAACTCTTTAATAAGGTATACGGCTAAATCATCTGAACGCGTAAAGCGAAAGCTTCCTTTTTTTGCTTTAGTAAAAGCGGAACGTGAATAAGCGACAATATATGCTTCCTGCATGTGGTTCGTAATTTGTGGTCAGAAATCAGTAGTTAATTTGATAAACGTATTATCGGGCTAAGATATTCGATTCTGAAAAGTAAGATTTAAGTTCATCATAAAAATAATCCAGCGCATTGTATACAGGCAATGGAATCCCACCCCCTAAAGCACAAAGCGAACCACGTTTCATCGTATCTAACAAATCGCGCAGCAATTCCAAATCGATTTTATAATCAGAATCCTTTTGGGCTTTTTGTAATAATTCTTTACCGCGAGTGGAGCCTATTCTGCATGGAAAACACTTTCCACAACTTTCATGGGCAGTAAAGGCGAATAAATGTTCGAGATAACTGATCATTGAAAAACTATCCGGCACCGAAACCATGGATGCATGTCCTAACATAAATCCATTTTGTGCAAATGATTCAAAATCCACAGTCAATGCATCTACTTTATGAATTGGGACCAGTCCACCCAATGGACCGCCAATGTGCAGTGCTTTTACTTTTGAATGAAAGCCTCCACCTAATTGATAAACCACTTCATTTAATGGAGTGCCCATATCAACCTCATAAATACCTGGTTTGTTAAAAAAACTATCCAATGACATCAGCTTGGTTCCGCTGGATTTTGCAGTTCCAATGCTTGCAAATTGTTTTCCTCCGTTGATTGCGATATCATAAAGGTTGGCAAGTGTTTCTACATTATTGACTACAGTGGGTTGACGAAACAAACCTTCATATACAGGAAATGGCGGACGCACTCGCACTTCTGGTCTTTGGCCTTCGATGGATGAAAGCAAAGCCGTTTCTTCTCCACAAATGTAGGCACCCTGGGCTTTGATCACTTTAAATTCAAATTGAAATGAACTGCCCAAAATCTGCTCACCCGTCAAGCCAGCATTTCGAAATTCTTCTACAGCTTCATTGATCCGGTCCACCGATTCTGGATATTCAGCTCGTATATAGATAACCCCTCTGGATGCGCCGGTTACAAAACCTGCTATCAACATTCCTATTAAAAGTAAATACGGTTGTTGTTCTAAAATATACCGATCTGAATATGAACCAGGGTCCCCTTCATCTGCATTGCAAACAATAAATTTTTGTTTTCCACTGACTTTCGAACAGGTATCTAACTTTATGCCGATGGGAAATCCTGCACCGCCGCGTCCTCTCAATCCAGATAATTTTATCTCTTGCAATACCGAATCCGGATGCGTTTGAAATAATTTAGTCAAATCAATTTTAATTTGATCAATAGAAGGAGGTTCGCCTGTTAATATTTGCTTCCCTTTGTGTTTGACATGATAGCGATCCCGAATCCGTTTTGAACTTCTTTTGATTTGCTCTAATTCTTCGATTGCATTCCCAGAATAATTCGCGCCATCAAAATTAAAAGCTGCATTTTCATGACAGCGACCCAGACAACACATTTCTCCAATTTCAGATTTTTCGAAATGGCCTGAAATTTTATCTATGAGCTCATTTTGTGTACCAGCAGTCAGACAGGCTGAACCATTGCAAACATAAATTTTTTTACCGCGATTACTCTCCCTGGTAAAATCATAAAAACTTGCAGTTCCAAAAATACTAGACGTACCCATAAGGAAATCATCTGCAAGTTTTGCGATTTCTTCTTTAGAAAGGGGGCCCAATTGCTCAGAGTGATTGCCGATGTTTTCAAACAGATTATTCTGGAGTCCCTGTCTTCCTGATAAATGGCTTAAATTTTTTGACATACAAATGCAGTATCTGGTGTTTGAATTGTGAAATTAAGCATTCCCAGACTAATTTTATAATCAATATATATTATTGTTTATCTGATATTTATATATATTATATTTATTTATATAATAATTATTAACAAATTGGAAGCGCAATTCTTACCTTGGAATGTAAAACCTTTTCTAAACTTCAAAACAAACGAACATGGACTTAACTTCAATTTTAATCAACACGATTGCCGGCGCAGGCGGTGGCTGGTTGGGCAATATGCTTAAGAAAAACGGACTGGGTATGGTTGGCAACCTTATTGCAGGTGCAGCCGGCGGTAATGTGTTACCTATGATTACGACCGCCCTGGGACTTTTTGCAAACAGTGCAGGCGACGGCGGTGGAATCAATATTATAAATATCATCATCGCCCTTTTAGGTGGATCAGCAGGTTCATTATTAGGTGGCCTATTTAAAAAAGCAGCTTAAAAACAAACACTTCTTTTAGCCACTTTGGGAAACCAAGGTGGCTTTTTAGTTATGTAGATTTCAAAGTTTTAATTTTAATAAATTATTTATTTCTAATTTCGTTTAAATCCATTATAATTTATGGTTTTAGAAGTTACCTATTTATACAATCAAACCCAAATTTTTCAATTGAATAAAATACTAAATAGTAGATTGCTTTTCATAAATGGAAAAAGCATGAGCTTTAATTTTGGTTCAAACGAATTTGTATTCGATGATGTTTCTATGCATTTTAGGAGTGAGGATCTAAAAGAATTTCAAATAAATCTTTCTGGAGCACCATATTATTTTAATGAAATTGTTAGTGATGATATAAATTTCTTAGGTTTTTACATATCTCCTATTGAAATGGGAAGTATGTGCTATATGCCTCCAACCTTTCCATCAACATTAAATTTTCAAGAGCAAGAGTTAATGATTCTTAAAACACTGAATATTTATGGAATCAAAAGAGAAAGAAAATGGGATTATGACAAAAAATTAAGTTTTTTTAAGGAACCAATTGATGTTGATGTTTATGACTCTTACAATACATTTAGTTTTTGGGTAATGGAGTTTACAAATGGATTAAAGCTTATGCTCTTTGCTGTTCGAGGGTTTGTTAATGGTAGTTTCAGTGAGTCCAAAATTGAAAACTGGCTATCACAAAAATTTTCCAGTGACGAATTAGATCTTGCAGTAATGGAAAAATATTATCAATCACCTAACTTTCCATTCGATATCCCTGATAACGCTCTAACTTCTAATGTTAATAAATATTTATTGCTATACCAAATTAAATAATGTACATATTTTCTAAAACCAATAAAATAGAAAAAACGTTAAAAAAATATTTTATGATTTTTTAAAGTTCCAAATACTCCAACCAATGTCTTGATTTACGATTTCCGAAATGTTCGATCTGATGACGACAACTGAATCCATTGGCAATAAGGTGTGTTTCCGGTTTGGATTTTTCTATGGCTGGAATTAAACTGGATTTTGCGATACGCTCTGATAAATCGTAGTGATTTTTCTCGTAACCAAAGGAACCGGCCATACCACAACAACCGGAATTGATTTCAGAAAATGCATGATTGTAAAATAATAAATGAATGGATTTTGTTGTAAACATTGCTTTTTGATGACAATGCCCGTGAAACAAATAATCCCCTTCTTTAAATTTTAAATGGCTTAACATTTTATCTTCCCTGCTGATAAAATCTTCTATCAGGTAGATGTGTTCCGATGCATCGCGGGCCCATTCTGAGTCCATTAAATCCGGAATGTCATCTTTTAGAGCAGATGCACACGATGGTTCACATACCAGCACTGGAATTTTTTGATCCAACCAGGGTTTTAAATCATTGAACAACTGACTGCCTTTTGTCTTCGCCTGATCTAACAATCCATGAGAAATTGCCGGACGTTGACAACATTGTTTGTCGTAGACTATGACTTCGTATCCAAATTGCTCTAATAATTTTTTTGCCGAAATACCGATCCCTGGCTCATGAAATTTCATATAGGTATCTGCAAATAAAACTACTTTGTTGTATGGATTTGATGTTGTGGAAGTGGATCGGGCTTTAAAAGGTTTTGATGTGTATTCAGGTAAAATGCGCCTCTGATCCAATCCTGAAATTTTTTGCAGCAGCTTTCTAAATGGTTTTAATTTCATCGTGCCATTGACCATTCCAGCCATCAAACCGCTATTCATATTTCCAAACAAATCTTGCCATGCAATCAGTCGATCTGATATTGAAAGTCCATTCTTTTTCACATGTACGTTCAAGATTTCAGATTTTAATTTTGCCATGTCCACATTGCTGGGACATTCTGATTTACAAGCTTTGCATGACAAACATAAATCCAAAACTTCTTGTAAAACAGGACTGTCCAGTCCATACGGATCCAATTGTCCGCTCATAGCCAAGCGCAAGGCATTGGCGCGACCTCTCGTGCTATCCTTTTCTTCAAGAGTAGCCCGAAAACTTGGACACATGGTTCCACCGGTATGCTTCCTGCATTCACCAACCCCGTTGCATAAATGAACTGCATCTGCAAAACCACCTTCATTGCGATAGTGAAACATGGATTGAAATTCCAGGTCTTTGTATGTTGTCCCATAACGCAAATTGGAATCAACCGCTGGTGCATCTACTATTTTACCTGGGTTTAATAAATTCATCGGATCGAAAACGGCTTTCACAGTTTGAAATGCACGGTACAATTGATTGCCAAAAAATTCTTCGTTATAAGGACTTCGTGCCAATCCATCTCCATGTTCTCCGCTCCACGACCCTTTGTATTTTTTTACCAATTTCAACACCTGCGACGAAATCTTTTTCATACGCTCGATATCCTCTCCATCCCGAAGATCCAATAATGGTTTTACATGGAGAAGTCCAACGCTTGCATGTGCATAGGCAACGACAGGGGTCTGATTTGACTTACATACTTCAAACACTTCCCGGATGTAATCTGAAAGATGTTCGAGCGGTACGGCTGCATCTTCAATAAATGCAATGGGTTTGCGATGTCCTTTTACGCCCATCAATAAACCAAGTCCTTTCTTACGAACCGTAAACACTGCCTCGATTTCCTGCTTGTTTGAAATAACAGGCCAGGCATATCCTTTCTGTTGATTTTGCAAATGCCTTGCCAATGCATTAGCATGTTCAATGGCTTCTTCTTGTGTTTCACCATAAAATTCAACCACTAAAACACCCCAGGATCTCCTTGTATAAAATGGCAATAATGTTTGGTCTCTAAATTTTCACGGCTGCGTTCAATCAACATGTGGTCCAACAATTCAACGGCAGCCGGTTTGAATGCAACAATTTCTGATACATGTGCAATGGATTCAAAAAAATCTTCAAAATGAACTACACACAAACATTGATGTTTTGGAGTGGGCTCCAGATTTATTTTTGCAGCAAGAATCAAAGCAAGGGTGCATTCACTGCCAGTAATTAAATCACAGAGATTCCATTCATTGCTTAAAAATTCATCGAGATTGTATCCTCCTACACGTCGCATGACTTTTGGAAAACGTGCTTCGATTTCTGTTCTGTTTTCCTGAATAAGTTTAAACAATTCACGATAAAGATGGCCTTCTTCATCTTGCAATTCAAGTTTTTCCTCCAATTCAACAGTGGTTAGGTTTTTACACTGAATGATCTTCCCATTTGCCAGGGCAATTTTTAATTCAATAACATGATCCAGTGTTTTTCCATAGCGTATGCTGCGGGTCCCACTGCTATTGTTTGCGATCATCCCGCCTACGGTTGCGCGCGAAGTGGTTGCAGGATCTGGTGCAAAGTGCAGTTGATATGAACTCAAATTCTGATTCAATACATCCCGCACAATTCCGGGTTCTACCCAGGCCCATCGTTCTTGCGGATTAAATTCCAGAATGGAATCCATGTATTTTGTAAAATCAATGACAATGGCTCTGGCAACTGTTTGACCAACCAAACTGGTTCCACCACCACGCGCCATCACTGGAACTCTATTCAAATTTGACCAGCGTAAAATTACAAGTACATCAGCTTCATTTTTTGGAAGCGCAACGGCTAAAGGTAGAATTTGGTAATTGCTGGCATCGGTGGCATAAATTCCTAAATGCAGTGCATCGGTGTGCAATTCGCCTGCAAGTTGATTTTTAAGATCCTGAAACGGTATTTGGCTTGGGTGGTTCAATGGTTTATCTAATTGGTTTTGGAATTTATTTGGTTTAAATCATTAAGCATGTATAAGCTATGTAATGAAGCCATGAATGTACAAGTGCAACATTGATCTCATTAGATCAAACAAAATTATTTATTTTATCCAATTTGTTCAAATATTCTAATTTTAACAAAAAATACAATCTGGTGGAATCAGCTGAGCTTAAATTAAACAAACGAATTTATTCCATTGACCTTTTGCGTGGAATCATTATGGTCATTATGGCATTAGACCATACCCGGGATTTTATTCATTACGATGCATTCTTACATGATCCCCTGGATATTGAAACAACCAGTCTGGCTTTGTATTTTACAAGATGGATCACGCATTTTTGTGCACCTATTTTTATTTTCCTGTCTGGCGTCTCGATCTATCTTCAAAGTTTTAGAAAATCAAAAATTGATCTCAGTAAATTTTTATTTAAACGAGGGCTTTGGTTGATTTTTGTTGAATTTATTATAATGGGCTTCTTATGGAGTTTTAATTTTCAGTTTCCCATGTTTTTCTTACAAGTTATTTGGGCAATTGGAATCTCCATGGTATTTATGAGTGTTCTTATTCATTTACCCTATATTTTAATATTAATTACGGGTTCGCTAATAGTTTGCTTGCACAATGTGTTGGATGGAATCAATTCAACACATCAGGGTTTTTTCTGGGATGTTTTACACAATGGGCACTTTGCAGCGCATGCAATAAACCAAGATCACACCTTGGTGATTGTGTATCCATTTTTACCATGGTTGGGAGTTATGATGCTTGGCTATTGCCTTGGTAAATTATATGAGCAAACGATTTCAGTAGATTTTCGAAGAAACTTTTTATTAATAAAAGGGATCGGACTGATTTTGTTTTTTATTCTACTTCGTTGGACAAATTATTATGGTGATCCAATTCCCTGGAGTGCACAGAATGATTTTCTACATACGCTCTTATCTTTTTTCAATATCAATAAATATCCGCCTTCCTTATTGTTTTTATGCATTACACTCGGACCGGCATTGATTGTCCTCAGTTTAACCGATTCCATAAATGCTTCCATTGCATCATCGAATAAACTGGTTAAAATATTCAACATATACGGCAGTGTGCCGTTCTTCTATTACATTCTTCATTTTTATTTAATTCACCTCATTGCAGGGGTTTTATATTTTACCCGAGGTCACGCCTGGTCTGAACCGGATATTATTCCCAATGGCCCTCCCTTTGCATTTATGGTTTCCGGCGAAGGCTATTCTTTAGGTATCGTGTACCTGGTATGGATCCTGGTTGTAATCAGTTTATATCCTCTTTGCAAATGGTTTAGCGAGTACCGGAAACGGAATTCGTATTGGTGGCTGGGGTATGTTTAAGGATTAATTACGAATTACGAATTATCAATTACGAATAAAATTCACAAATTCGTAATTGGTAATTCGTAATTGAATTTATCTTGCAAACGCCGTTGCCCGTTTTTCTCTGATAACGGTCACTTTTACTTGACCGGGATATTGCATTTCGTCTTGAATTTTTTGAGAAATCATGAATGCGAGATCATCTGCATATTGGTCGGTTACTTTTTCGCTTTCTACGATTACACGCAATTCGCGTCCGGCTTGGAGGGCATATGCTTTTTGTACGCCTTCATACGTCATCGCTAATTCTTCCAATTCGTTAATCCGTTTGAGGTAGGATTCCAGAATTTCCCGACGGGCACCAGGACGAGCACCTGAGATTGCATCGCAGGCTTGCACGATTGGAGAGATGATATTATTCATTTCAATCTCATCGTGGTGTGCACCTACTGCATTGATGATGATTGGATTTTCATTGTATTTTTCGCACAGCTTCATGCCAAATAAAGCATGTGACAATTCAGATTCCTCTTCCGCAACTTTTCCGATATCGTGTAAGAGTCCGGCCCGTTTTGCCAATTTAATTTGCTTGGGATTCAGACCCAATTCAGCTGCCATCACAGCACACAAGTTTGCAGTTTCTGAGGAGTGTTTTAACAAGTTTTGTCCGTAGGACGAACGGAAACGCATCCGACCGATCATTTTAACCAGATAGGGATCCAGTCCATGAATATCCAAATCAATGATAGTCCGTTCTCCGATTTCTACAATTTGTTCGTCGAGTTGTTTTTTCACTTTCGCAACGACTTCTTCAATACGAGCCGGGTGGATTCTTCCATCTGCCACCAATCTTTTTAATGAAAGGCGTGCAATTTCACGTCGGATCGGATCAAAGCTGGAAATTACGATGGCTTCCGGAGTATCGTCAACAACAATTTCAGCTCCGGTAGCAGCTTCCAGGGCACGGATATTCCGGCCTTCACGTCCGATGATTTGTCCTTTGATGTCATCGCTGTCCAGATTAAATACAGAAACTGAATTTTCAATGGTGTATTCAGCACACATCCGTTGAATGGTTTGGATGACTATTTTCTTAGCTTCTTTATTTGCATTTGTTTTGGCTTGTTCGATGACTTCTCGTTCAATAATCATCGCATCGTTGCTTGCTTTTGCTTTAACCGCTTGCAAGAGATGTTCTTTTGCCTCAGATTCATTCATGCGTGCAATCTGTTCCAATTCCTTGATGCGCTTTTCATTGGCAAATTCCAATTCTTCTTTTTTCTTGTTGACAATTTTTAACTGTAGATCCAGATTTTCACGCAACATTTTGACTTCACCCTCACGACTTTCTATATCCTGAGTTTTAGCCAGAATTTCTTTTTCGATGGCCACGGCTTTCAACTCACGTTCTTTGAGTTCAACGGACTGTGTAGTTTTATAACTTTCAAAATCAGCTTTCAGCCGGGCGAAATTATCCCGGGACTCCTGAATTTTTTGTTGTTTGATGGTTTCATTTTTCTGTTCGGCTTTAGAGACAATTTTCTCTGCCTTCATTTCAGCTTCAGAGACCATGCGTTGCGCGGTTACCCGTGCTTTTTCAATTTCCAGATCACTGATCCGGTTAATTTCTTCTAGTTTTCGTTGATTGGAACGTTTGAGAATGGCGTGAACGATAAAATATCCGATTCCCATTCCGGCCATGAGGCCCCCAATAATTGCTACAAGTACATCTTGCATTCTGATATGTTTTAAGCAGGTCTTGCCATCAGAATGTGGTGGTAGAAAAGCTTTATGTCATGCAGCCATAGAATTGCCGATTGTGGCATTTCATTTTCTGTTTCCCTTCAGGTGTTTTCAGATTTAGCGAATAATGACAAAACTCTATTTATTATGATTTTAATAAAACAACCTTTAACCAAGCACCACATATCCCCCGGACTAATTACAATTTCTTGTAAAACAGACCTTTATATATAAATAATGTTTACAATGTCAGATTTTACTCTCCATAGAAAGAAATCCAACGCTTGCAAATATAGAAAAATTATATAAAAAATTTGAAGATTTTGTTGGGAAAGCCCAGACATTAACCATATAAAACAACGGGATCAGGCATTTTAACCCAGATTTTCAGTTAATTTTCTGTTCCCAGCCAAAATTCCTTCAAACTCAAGCACTTACTCGTATTTTTATCCTCAACATAATTAAGACTATGCCTGCGGTAAAAATATTCCGTGAGTGTTTGATTTTATTGGACTTTTGACTCTCACTACGAAACTTAACTGAAAATCTGGGTTAACCAATAAAATGCTTAGATTTGTAAATAACACTTCACCATGAAAACCCTACCCGTACTGCCCAACAGAAACCGGTTTTCAATTTTAGTAGTCATCTTGCTTTTTGGCTTAAAACCATTTTATCAAGAGCTTAATCCAATGTCTGTATTTGCAAAAGAATCCATCGCTTGTAATGACACCGACAAACCAATTCTGGAAATTATACTAGGAACTTGCACTCCGGCAAGATTTGACAGCCTGACAGGTGGCTGTGCAGGATTTTTTAAGCTGAATGTAAAAGCTACTGACAATGAAACTCCCAGCGACCAAATTAAGTTGGAATATAAAATTGATCTTTATTATGACAACATAGGGATTTATAATGGCTACGATATCCAGGTCGGACCCTTAAGCATTGAAGATTATAAAAAGGGTATTATTCCGTTGCATAGACACAATCCCTTTGCAGTGGACTCTAACCAAACTGAACTTGCTGATGGCACGTATCCAATTGGCCTCCATAAAATTTGTTGGTTTGGAACAGATAGTTGCGGTAATGTTGGGGCCATATGTCAACTTTTTGAAATTGTGGATTGCCAAAGTCCAATTTTCAATGCACCATACAAAATTCATCATTTTAAAATTCCAATTTCCAGATGTATAGAAATAAATGCCAATCAATTAAAATTTGATGCGTCTGATAATTGTACTCCAAAAAACAATTTGCGGTATTCATTTAGTGACCAGTTAATGGATACTGTAATCAGTTATTGTTGTGATGATTTCTTAAGATCTGAAGATTGTTATACTGACTTTTTTAACCAAGCACTTTTTGTAATTGACGAATCCGGAAATTATGATTATATGCCAGTTGGCATTTTAATCGAAGATGTATTTCAACTTTGTTGCGACTTGATTCCAAGAAGTTCGATTGAAGGTAAAATATTAATCTCTTCAAATGGCCGAGATTCAATTTCTGGGCCATGGGTTGATGTACAATGTATTAACCAACACAATATTAAAATTGCCTATGATTGGGCCAGGCCTAGCTATTATTTAGGATTGCATGATTTTGGAAGCTACACGCTAAAAGGTGTTAAATACGGTGACCCATATCAACATGTTTCCGGTTGGGACTTGATTAAGATTCAGCAACATCTCAATGGGCAAGAATTGTTTACAAATCGCTTCCAAAATTTTGCGGCAGATGCACTGCCCAATGATACCATAAATCAGGCAGACTTAAATCGCATCCAAAACCTGATACTCCATGCTATTGACAGTATGGAAAGCAGTAAGGATTGGTATTGCATTCCGGTGCGCTACAATGACACCTTGTTTACTGGTTTTAAAGATTCTGTAAATTTCTAGATGGGAGGTAATATAAAACGCAGCATTGATTTTAGATTGGTGAAAACGGGAGATGTAAATGACTTTTCTATGCCTGAACAGTATACTCCTCCTCTATTTGAATCAGATCTGATTAACTTTACTTACAAAGATCAAACCTATCAATCAAATGAATTGATAACTCTTGATTTGAATGTAAAGGAATTTAAAAATAAGTTTGGAATACAGGGCACCATTCAATTTGATACCAACCGTTTGGAATTTTTTAAAGTTGGAAATTTTAAGTTAATTGGAATGTCGGACGCAAGTTTTTCCAATCGATATGCACAAGATGGTTATTTGACGTTTTGTTGGTATGATCCAACCGGTGAAGGAATCAGTATGCAGGATACTGCAGAAATTTTCAGTCTGACTTTTAAAACTAAATCATCCGGCGATCTGTGCAATGCCTTGCAAATGAATAGCTCAATCACTGCATTGGAAGCCTACACAAAAAACAGCATTCTAACAAACATTAACATACTATGTGAACCAATAACTTCCACTGGAATTGTTGAAAAAACTAAATTGCAGATCTGGCCAAACCCATTTACAAATCAACTTTATATCGTATCAAGTAAAGATGTTAAGCCACTTAAAATCCAACTTTTTGATTTGAATGGAAGCTGTCAATTTGAAAAAATGATTCTAAATCCAACAAATCAAACGGTATTGAATTTAGCTACACTACCATGTGGCATGTATCTCATAAAACTTCAAAATTCCGAGAAAACGTTTGTTTGTAAAATTGTTAAGAATTATTAATATATATCTATATATAATAATATATAAATACAATACCTATTTAATTGATTATAAATGTTTTATAGCACATTCTAAATGTATTTTCCCAAAATACATAGATTATTTTCCCAGAATGCATAGCGTAAAATTCACATCAATTAGCGTTTCTTCGAACACATTATTTGAATGAAATTGGAAATTGAATTTTTTAGAATAAAAATTTCATATTTCGAAGAAATGGCTTTACTCTTTCTAATATGCTTGCATTAAAATATACATGTTGTTTAAAAAATGAAAGCAATTCAAAACTGATCAAAACATGCTGCCAATTGCATCCTTTACGATATGGGTTGCAAGTAATTGTGATTGAAATGCCCTGCCGTTTTTAAAATTCTTGCATTCCAAGTTAAAAAATTGAATTTCAAACCATGTCAAAATATCATTTTACTCCAACAAGACAAATCCCGCCCATTTATAGGGTTCACCAAACTTTATTCTCATTTCCTGTTGTGCCAAGTTAAATGCTTCCGGTATGCTGTGTTTGTCTGTCAGCCAATGCTTGTAAAAACTTACCATGAATTCTTTTGTTTCAACATCTGGAATTTGCCACAAACTCATCATTAGATATTTTACACCTGCTATTTTAAATGCACGCTGTAAACCGTAAACGCCTTCGTGCCCTTTGATTTCTCCGAGGCCTGTTTCGCAAGCTGATAAAACAACCAATTCTGTGTTTGACAAATTCATTTGGCTGATTTCAAACGCAGTCAAAATCCCATCTTCTGTTCCGTTTTCTAAATTAGATTTATCCATCCAACTTGCATTCGCACCAGCCAGTATCAATCCTGAACGCAACATAGGATGATCCGAGATTTTGAATACGGGTTCGTTTGATTCGAACTCCCCTTTTGAATTTGAGGATGCTGCTTTTTTAGTTTCATCCATTGGGCTGACTTGCTCCATGTTTTTTACACTGTCGAGTGCCTTTTTTTCTCCGGAAGAACTTACTTGATCAGAAAAAAAATAACCATGGGTTGCAATATGCAAAATTCCTGGCGCTTTCATACTTCGACCAATACTTTTGAATGCTGCTTCCGATGCACTGGATCCTATAAATGTAGTTGCAGGAATTTTTGCCTTGCTCAGTATTTTTGAAATGCTTTCAACTTCCTTGAGAGTGCCAGGTAAGTAAGTCCAGTCTCGGTTTCCTTGTTGGCTTCTTTCGGCATACGAAAAACTAAGTTCATCGTGATGTGAACTAACAAACTCAGTTTGTTTTAACGCATCTATTGGCAGCGAGTTAGAAGAAACATAATCAATCCCACCAAACAAATAAGCATTTCCAGTCTTTTGTGCTTTTTGCGGCTCCCACTCAGCAATTACACGGGTGGTTCCCAGTCTAATCAAATCAAATTGGTCTGAAAGTATTTGTTTCTGATCTACTGTTATTGCTTCAAAATTTATATGATGCAATAATCCAGTTGGCGAATAATAAATTGTCTTCTTATTAGCTATTTCAGCAAGTAAAGGTTTCCAAATCAGCTCATACAATCCAGTTGGAGTAGAGACTCTCATTGGATTGGCTCCTCGACTTGCATACAAATTACTTATTGACTCAATCCGATTGGATGCAGCTAACAATTGTTGCAATTGGGATTCTTCAAAAAGAGGAATAAATACCGGCTGTTCCTTTTCCGGAGTCAGCACGAGGGCTGCATACATCACTCGATCTGCTCGATCCGGTCTGTATACATTAAATTTAACAAACTCAATGGAAACTTCATTGGGATGCAATTTTAATTTAATTTGATCTACAGCGATTTGTTGGAAATCAGTCTTGCTTCCTGCAATTAAAATAACCAGTTCCTTTTCAAGGATGCTGATGGATTCTTTCAAATTTGTTATCTGCGCTGCATCTTGTTCCTTTCTCCCTTTAGAATATTCTCTAAACAATTGCCGGTTTAATAAATTAAATGATTCGTATTTGCCGGCAAGCAAGGAATCATTTAATGCTAGATTTTTAACTCGTTTACTCGCAGTTAGAAAAAAACCCTTATGAAAGACGGCATCATGATAACAAACGGATTGCAAACGTTCAGCTTCTTGCGGGTGCTCATACAAAAGAGATAGGCATTGCTCCATATGTTTTAAAAATCGTCCATTGTATTGGAGCAATTCTGCTTCAGATAGATGCCTGGTTCCCAAAACAAGTAAACTTCTTTGAATAGTATCGGAACGCAGCATTAATTCTGAAGCATCTTCAAATCGACCGATTTTCCAATACAAGTTACTTAAATGGTTTAAAAATTGAAACAAAGTCTAAACTATTCTCTCCAAAAGTAGATTCAAACAAATTAATTCCTTCTTGATACAGTTGTTCAGCTTCACTAGTAAATCCCATCTTTTCCTTCAAAAGAGCCAAATTGGATAACCCTCTGATGTAATCCAAACTTCCTTTACTCTTGTTTTTCTTTTCAATAATTGCAAGGGAATTGGAATACAAAATTTGTGCAGAATCAAACCGATATAATCTCATATAAATATCGGCCAAATTGGCAATTGCGTTTGCATAATTCAAATTTTCAGTTCCTAATTTATCTTCAATAATCTTTTTACTTTCCAAAAAATACTGCATCGCTAATGGATAGTTATTTAACCCTTTATAGAGTATTCCCAAATTTCGAATGCAGCCTGCATATTGTGGATTTGCCTTACCGATTGCTTTTGAAATAATGCTTTCTGCCTGGAGCAAAAAGGGTTCTGCATTCTCCAATTGCCCAATTTCAGCTTTTAGGGTGCCGATGTTGATTAAAGAATTTGCATACGAAGTGGTTTCTGTTTCTTTGATTTGCTCTCGGATCTTTTTTGCAAGCAGATAATATTTTTCACTGGATTCATATCTGCCCATTTTTTTATACAAATTTCCAAGGTTATTGGAGGTCATACAGAAATCATTGGAATCCTCCTTTTTAATCATTTTAAAAATGGATAACACCTCTAAATAGATTTTTTCTGCTTCAAAGTAGCGACCCATATCCATATACATAGAAGCCTGATTATTTAAATTGGCGGCGTATTCCAAATTTAACTTTCCAAAAGCTGTTTCATGCAATTTTAAAGATTCTGTAAAATAGGCTTGTGCTAAATCATATCGATTCATTTCACTATATAAGTATGCCAGATTCTGGAGACTTGCTATGTACTTGCTGCTTCGATTCCCTAATTTGGATTCACGTATATTTTTCGCTTTCAAAAGCAACATTTCTGCTTCTTTAAATCGGCCCATATCCAAGTAGATCAATCCTAAATTATTTAATATGTTGCTGTAAAGCGGACTCTCAACTTCCATTGACTTTTCGACAATTTCTTTTGATAATAAATAGAAATTTTCAGCTTTACTCAACTTGCGCATAGAATAAAGAGTAGCTGCATGATTGTATATACAATCTACATATATACTATGAAACTTACCAAATGTTTCCAAAGCTTTGTTTTCTGCTAATTCAATGATTGCAATTGCCTGGTCAAATTTTCTGGTATTACTGAATGATTGGTTAAGTTCAATAAGGCTATCAATTTCTAAGCGAATCTTAAACGTATCGACTGTCTGTGCAAAATTTTGCAATGTTAAAAACAATAAAATACTACTTAGGAATTTATTCATAACACAATATTAAATAATTTATCTACAATGGCAGTTTTTGGGGTTAAAATAATGCGCTTGCCTCGTCTAGGAAGCATTTAATAATTCTTTAATTTTACATGATTAAGCCTACTAGCTACTATTTATGGTCAACCATGATATGAATCCAGCCAAAGGACGAATTTTCATACCAAGTCAAATAAAAATTGAAAATTGCTAAAATCATGCTATATTCGACTGTCTTTTTAAAATAAATGAATCCGGCATATGAAAACTTTTAAACTGCTTTTACCTGTTTTTATACTAGCAATCGGCTCTTCCTGCGACCAGGAAGAAACCAATGTCAATGGAACCAATGAATGTGATGCTGAAATTTTAGCTGACTGCTATGCTCATAACTGGCAAGAATTTTTAGTTTTGGATATGACGGTTGATGGTGCGGACTATAAAACAAGTTATGCTGTATCAGGATCCAAAAGTATTTTTATTTATAAAGCCACCTTAAACAACATTTGCGATAATTCCAAATTCATCGTTGACTTAAGTTCCAGCATTGACCCAACTGCAGGATATGAATTTATTGGGGATGTCTATATTGAAGGAGAACCTTTTAAAGTCAATTTAACAAATCTGGATGGCATTGTTGCCGGACATTTTTCAGAAGAATTAAAACGCGCTAACATTAAAAAAATTGAAATTAATAATACATTGATTCGTCTTAACAACCAAAGTGGCTTAAGCGATGAAGAATGGTTTAATCAAAATGTGGTTTATCATGGAATGACGTTGCGCTATCGAAATAAAAAATAATTCGGGGATATTCAAGGCAGGAAGCACAATGCATCCCTTTTTTTATAATTTTCTTGATCTGATGTCACGCGCTGAATGATGAATTAATAGTATATGAACGCATGAACTATTAATAACTCGATAAATGATTCGATAATTTCCTTCAACTAATTCTCTGATATCTGGTCTATTTAATTCAGGAACAGCTTTTCCTATCATAATATTCTTTTTTAAGATCTTAATTTTATTTTGAATTTTTATAAGTTGCAACTTTCCATACTTACTAGAGTCATATGAAATGTATGTATAAATTTCACTTAGATCTTGTTTTGCCGATTTAAGCCATTTTATTTGAACCACCCTTCTATTTCCTTATTTACCACTTCTTCATCTATCACCTGATCATTTTCAGATTCTGAAATCCTTAAATCAAGCTTTTCAAGAAAAATTAATTTTTCTATGAATTCTTCAATGGGAAACTGATCTGGCAAATGCTCTAATTCAGCAATTATTTTTTCCTTTCGAATCATTTCTAATAATTAAAAATTAAAAATACATATATTTTAACAATTAATGCTTGTAAAAGAATAAAAAATTGTACTTTATGACTGAAAATGCAAGTTCATTTTTTAGGGATCTCTAAAAACTCTTAAGACGAGACTTTCAATTTTTTTACGTCGTGTTTACTCCTGTCAATGAGAAGTTTAAAAAATTGATTACCTAATTATAAGATGTTTTTACAGGTTCCTGTTACTCCTATTTGGCTTATTAAGCTATTAAACTGTTAAGGTATTTAGCTTAATATCTTTATTTGTTTACTGGATTGATGACCCATAAGGATGCCGACGATCCAAGAATGTATCCTTTAAAATAAATAATTGTGCTTTGGATGTCGGCACGCAGACATGCTTTGCATCGTCTGCGTTCGAATTTTGTTGACCCATAAGGATGCCGACGATCCAAGCGGGCTTGCTCTTAAAATTATATTGTTTCTTTGGATGTCGGCACGCAGACATGCTTTGCATCGTCTGCGTTCGAATTTTGTTGACCCATAAGGATTCGAACCTTAACTGAATGAACCAAAATCACTAGTGCTACCGTTACACCATGGGTCAATTTCTAAACGGAGGGCAAAAATAAGCAGTTTTATTAAATTGGAAAGGCCTTTATTGGCTTTTTAAATGATAAATATCTTTTAATTCCCTTCCGCACTCATTGTAATCCATTCCAAATCCGACTACAAACTCAGGTCCAATCTCAAATCCAATGAAATTTAGTGGGATTGAATGCTTCATTTGACGGGGTTTGTACAATAATGTAGCGATCGCCAGCTGCTCCAGATTTTGAGCCATTAGAACTGTAGACAAATGCTTTAAGGTATTTCCAGTATCAACAATATCCTCTAAAATAAGCAAATTTTTACCCTTAAACTGGTTTAAAAATTCCCTGTCAAACTGAATTGCTCCACCTGAATGCATGCCTTGATATGACTTAACTTGCTGATAATGTGCATTGTAATTAAATTTTAATCGTGGCAAAATGGTATCGGCAAACATTTTAGCTCCGTCCAACAACACAAGAATTTCAAGTTGCTGTCCGGAATACGCTCTGTTGATTTGTTGGGCTAACTCATCAATTTTGTCAAGGATCCTGGCGTTGGGTATAAACAGCTGAAATTTTTTGTCAACTAATTGAATTTCAATCACCCAGCCCGTATTTATCCATCAAATAAACCAAACTGGCCATGGCAGCTGAACCCAAAGCCAATTCACGGGGATGTACTGCTTCGATTCGATCAATTTCAGTATGGTGGTAATCAAAATAGCGCTGAGAGTCCGGTCTTAAGCCAAGTAACAAGCCTTTTTGACTTTTTAATTGGCCAACATCGGCACCGGAACCGCCTCTTTGAAGTTTGAGTTCGAATTTTGACAACAAGTCCTTCCACTTCATTAAGGCTTTTTCATATTTAACCATGACGGTAGAATCTGCATCATAACTAAATCCATGCGGCGTAAATCCGCCAGCATCTGACTCGATTGCTGCTAAATGAAACTCTTTATTATCGTTTGAAACTTGTGCATAGGTTCGCGCTCCTGCCAAGCCATTTTCTTCATTTTGAAATAAAACACAGCGAATGGTTCGTTTGGGTTGGTATCCCAATTTTCTAAATAAATGAAGTACTTCCATCGAATGAACACAACCGGCTCCGTCATCATGGGCTCCTCCACCGACATCCCAGGAATCCAAATGACCTCCAACTACAATAATTTCCTCCGGTTTTACACTCCCTTTAATTTCACCAATCACGCTGTAACTTTGTTTTGGGCCTCTTTGCTCACAATTCGTTTTGATATAAATTAGAGTTGGACTTACAGCAAGCCATTGACTCAATAAATCTGCATCTCTGGTGGAAATAGCCAATGATGGAATCGCCTCCACGCCTTCATCAAAAATGCTGGTTCCAGTATGTGGAACGTCATCTCTGCGACCGGTCATGGATCGAACCAAACATGCTTTTGCTCCAAATTTAGCAACCGCATTGGGTCCGAAAACCCGTTGATCTACACAAGAGCCATAACTGGTAAATGTATGAAAATCGGCATCGTGAAACGCCCGGTTGAAAAACACAATTTTACCTTTTAGGGCGTCTCCCAATTTTTTAACTTCTTCAATGGTTTTTACCTCAATGACATCTCCTGACATTCCGACTTCAGGAGTTCCGGCAGAATTACCCAAAGCCAAAGCATGTATTTTTTTGGTACCCACTAAAGGGTGATTAATAACTTCTACGACTTCCGGAGTTCCCCGGTACCAATAATTAATAGTACAAGGCTGCTTCCAAACTTTCGTACAACCAATACTGTCTAAAATTTGATGCGTAAATTCAATGGCTGCCATATTTTGAGGCGATCCTGCTATGCGGTGCCCAATCGTTTCAGATAAATAATACAACCATTTATAAGCAATCTGCTCCTCAAGTGCCTGATTATATATTTTTTTGATGAATAAAGAATCTTCTCTATTATTTTGCGCTTTAACAGAAAAGCAAATCACTGAATTACAAATGAACACTAAACAAACAGCACTTTTAATATTAAACCGAAGCATGGATTCTTTGTTTTATAATTTATGAATACGTTTACAAATTGCTAATTTGTTCCAAAATTACAAGAATCCGTTTACATTCATTCATTTAGTCATCAAATCGAATCAAATTCTTATGAAATTCAATGCGCCTATTTTAGTTATGATCTTTATTGTCATTTTTTCAAGTCAAATGACATCCTATGCCCAAACCGGCGAACAAAATGCTGAACAGGAAAAAAAACGAATGGAAAAAATGCAAGAATCCATGAAAATGGAAGTTGCTGATGGTTGGAATCAGAAAGCTGGCATTGGATTGGACCTGGGTCAATTACTCAACATCAACCCATACGTAGGATCTGGTTCAAACCGTCTGGGATTGGGTGGTGCCGTGAACTATAAATTTCAATATAAAAAATCAAAATTCACTTGGTCTAATGACCTGTTGTTTAGTTTATCTACCCAACGCATCGGATCGGGAACCATTGCTTCAGGTTCAAATGATAAATTGCCCTTTGAAAAAGCACTGGATCTATTAACATTCAACAGCAATTTTGCCTATCAAGTCCGTGAGGCTTCACCCTGGGCATATTCTTTTGATTTGGGCTTGCGTACCCAAGTACTTTCTTCGCATCAAGATTCTGCAAGCAGTAAAATTTATTTAAAAGAATTGCATGTGAATCCATACAACACAAATTTAGTCTCCAAGCTATTTTCTCCTGCCTTAATTACCTTGGCACCAGGAGTTAAATACACGCATGGAAAAAAATATTATGCTTTTCTTTCTCCTGTTGCCGGACAAATTCTATTCGTAAGCGATCAAAATATTGCCAATCTAGGAATTCATGGAACCAAACTAAAGGATGGTAGTACCAATGAATACAAAACTTCCAAATTTGCTTTGGGTGCATTGGCTAAAGGTGGATACAGCAATACGTATTTTGAAAAATTAAATTTCAACACAGAACTTTCTTTGTTTTCAGATTATTTGGATAAACCACAAAACATCGATGTGGTCTGGACCAATAGCATTGGCATTGAATTATTCAAAGGACTCAATCTGAGCCTTCGCGGAGACCTCTATTACGATGATGACAAACGAAACAGCATCAGCGATTCCAATGCAGTCGGCGGCTTCAAAGGCATAGGTAAACGGGTAAATTTTATTGAGCAGCTGTTGATTGGATATACGAGAAATTTTTAAAGTAAGTAGCTATTTAGCTGTTAAGCTTATTAACTTGTTAACTTATTAGCTTATTAGCTCAATTTACATTTTTTCAAATTCAAAAGCTGCTTCCGCATTTTTAATTTGAATTTTATTATAAAATTTAAACAAATCTTTATTGAGACGCCGCAACCAATTTTTTACATTCTTTTGAATGTGATCAGATGATGATATCCGAGTTAAATTTGATTTGAAATTATTTTCATTGATGAATGGAAACCCATGCTCCAATAATACCCCATCCGAAGTCTGAAACATCCAAACTTCCGATCCCCCATTTGGGCTGGTGGTTTTAATTAATATAAATAAGCTGTCCGGATTGATTTTTTGTTGATTTTCAAGAATCAATGAATCATTCAGAAAATAATTTCCCTGAAAGCGACTTTTTTTCAAATCCGCTAAATCTTTGTCATAACAAAAGGCATACGGATTAAATCGATAATAGTTTTTAAAGGCTTTAATAAATGCTTTATTAAATTGATCCCGGCTTGTTTTTATTTCAGCAATGGTTTCGGCTATTTTTTGTTTACATTTGGCATTGCAATCGGACGCGTTTGCTGCTTTTTCATAATGGAGTAGCTTGTTTTGATTGGATTCCAGACAAACCAATAGTGTTGAATTTTTTAACTGAAGGATGCTGGACCCATCCCTGTATATGATCCCTTTGTCCTGTGCACATATCGATACCAGTCCTAATATGTTAATTAAATAATAAAAGCCCCATTTCATATAATCAGATTCTCTATTTTTTACGTTTTTAGCCTTGCTTTTGCATTCTATACAATAAGAACGCAAAAATCAACAATTCATAGTCTTTAATTTTATATTTTTTACTTATGTCGCAATATCTTGATATTGAATCCCTCAATCAACAGATTGGTATTGAAAGTGCCTTTTTGGATAAACTCATTGAGCAACAAAAACGCATTGTGGTTGGTCAAAAACATATGATTGACCGGATGATTCTTGGTTTACTTACCAACGGTCATATTCTGTTAGAAGGTTTGCCCGGATTAGCTAAAACGTTGGCTATCAAAACTTTGGCACAATCTATTGATGCAAGTTTTAATAGAATTCAATTTACTCCGGATTTGTTACCTGCCGACATCATAGGTACTTTGATTTACAATCCCGCGAATCAGAATTTCTCTGTCAGAAAAGGTCCCATTTTTGCCAATTTTATTTTAGCAGATGAGATCAATCGGGCTCCAGCCAAGGTCCAATCCGCTTTGTTGGAGGCCATGCAAGAAAAGCAGGTCACCATTGGAAAAGAAAGTTTTAAGTTAGAAGAACCCTTTTTGGTTTTGGCTACCCAAAATCCAATCGAACAAGAAGGAACCTACCCATTACCGGAAGCACAAACCGATCGTTTTATGATGAAAGTACTCATTGATTATCCCACACAAGATGAAGAACGGGAAATCATGCGTCGCAATCTCAACAAACAGATTGATGAAAAAATTGAACCCATCATTCATCCAAACGATATTTTGAAAGCACGGACCGCGGTTTCAAAAATTTATATGGATGAACGCATCGAAAAATATATTATTAATCTTGTCTTTGCCACCAGAAGGCCAGAACAATTTAAATTGAAAGAAATTACTCAATGGATTCAATATGGTGCATCTCCACGTGCCAGTATATTTATGGCACTTGCTAGCAAAGCACATGCATTTATGCAACATCGTGGTTTTGTAATTCCAGACGACATTCAAAATGTGTGTCGTGATATTTTAAGACATCGGATCGGATTAAGTTATGAAGCGGAAGCAGAAAATATCAATCAAGATGAAATTATTTCACGCATTTTATCAAAGGTTGAAGTTCCTTAATGCATAAATTACTCTGCATATTATTTTCGCTTTTTACGTTTGGTGTGAGTTTCACTCAAACGGTCAGTTATTCATTAAAAATTCAGGAACTGATGGATTTGTTTGGCCAAAATCATCAGGGGATATGGGTCCAACAATATTCAGGAATTTCAAAGAATGGGGATGCTTACATTTTTAGTTTAGGGCATAATGGACGTGAATACCGTGCCATCCTTCAAAACCTTCAGACAAACATTCACTGGACCGCTGAAGGAGCGTATCATTTTGAAAACATTAAATTGGTATTGATTGACAGTACCCTGGATCATGTTGGATTTCTTTTGGGAACGGTCATGCCAAATGGAATTCTTCTCCAAATTCTGGATCACAATAAAGAAAAAGGAGAATATATAGAATTTCAAAAAATGAGTCGTGAGGGTTTTAAAATTTTTGATTGTCCGTCTGAGGTTTGGTATCAATCCTACCATGGTATTATGGATCGCAATCCCATTTTTGTCCAGCTGAAGAAAGAAAATGATCAACGGATTTTAGGCAGCATCAGTTTGCCGGATAAATTGAGTGGCTATTTAATTGCAGGAACCTGCGATGACATTGTCTGTGAAAAAATGGTATTGACTGTACATGATTATTATGGCGAACGTTATAAAGAATTGCAAACAAGTATTCTGAATCCAAATCAAATTCAGGTAGAAGAAAACTTTAAAGATAAATACAAGCTTACTGAAATTTGGAATGCAGAATCTAAATTTCGCTTCAAGTGTAAAAATCAAAGTTATCCGGGAATTCGATTGCATGCGGAATATATCCAGATTAATGATCGGGAATTTGATAACTGGCTCGATGATTTTATTCAAAAATGGACAGAGCAAGTGGTTTCGTTTTATCAAACCGGTCCCATCCGGGGTTTAAAATCTGCAAATGCATCTATGGATATTGATTGGATCAGTTCGGATTGGGTTTGTGGTATTTTTCGATTTACAGAACCCTGGACAGATGCTGAACGAAGTTTGTCTTTCAATTTTGACCGGAAACTCAATCGAATTGTCAGTATTGAAGAATTATTTGACAAAGAATTTGATTACAAAGCATATTTCGCAGAATACATCAGCTGGAAAAAGAAAGAAATGATGTCTATCAATTCTTCAGGACGATTTAAAATGTACATGGATCAGGAATTTTTTAGCCCCTGGACCTTGCGACCTGAAGGATTTTGTTTTACCTCCGAATGGAATTCTATCTATGGAATCCGGAAAATAATAGTGCCCTATGCGTTGTTGCAAGAGCACATCCGAAAAACAGGCCCTTTAAGAAAGTTGTATTGATATGGAGACGCAGGACATTCTTAAAAAAGTCAGACAAATAGAAATAAAAACCAAAGGACTGAGTCATCACTTGTTCTCTGGTGCTTATCACAGTACGTTTAAAGGACGTGGCATGTCCTTTTCTGAAGTACGTGAATATCAATTTGGTGATGACATCCGCCACATCGATTGGAATGTTACAGCACGTTCCGGTCAAACACAAATTAAAGTTTTTGAAGAAGAACGCGAATTGACCCTGATGCTTTTGGTTGATATCAGCCGTTCAACGTTGTTTGGATCACTGGATCAAACCAAGATGCAATGGATGACTGAAATCAGTGCAGTACTGGCATTTTCAGCAACTCAAAATCATGATAAAGTTGGAATGATTTTATTTAGTGACAAAATTCATCTATACGTTCCCCCGAAAAAAGGGAAACAACATATACTTCGAATGATTCGTGAACTTTTAGTGTTGCGACCAGATTCAGGTAAAACCCGATTTGACATTCCCCTGCAATATTTAAATCGAGTTCAGACTAAAAAAAATATTTGCTTTCTGATTTCTGACTTTCATGATCCCGTACATGAGGCCAGTTTAAAAATTGTATCCCGGAGACACGATGTCATTGGATTACAAATTTTGGATCCCTTGGAAAAAAAATGGTCAGACATTGGACTAATTCAATTAAAAGATGCAGAGTCTGGTGATGAGATCCTGATAGACACTTCTGATAAAAATTGGCTCAAAACATTTGAAGAAGAACAGAAACTTCAATCAATAAAAACCAAGCAATTATTTAATCGCGCAAATGCCGATTTTCTAACTTTAGATATTCAGGACTCCTATATAAAAACACTTTTAAATTTTTTCAAAAAAAGAACTTGATTTGAAATTTAGCAATTGGATCGGATGGTGTTTATTGCTTTGCCTGCAATCCTATGTGCAAGCTCAAAGTGTATTTCAGCAAAAGCTTGATTCAACTGCGATGCTGATAGGAGACCAACAGCATCTTAGTTTAATTACAGATCAAGCTACTTTAGGAGACAAAGCTTTTGAATTTTTAGATACCTTAACTTGGTTTCAAGTATTGGACAAAGGAAGTTGGCAGCAAAAAGATAAACTTTTCGAACGCCGTATTTTATTTACTGTTTTTGATAGTGGCTCTTATCGCATTCCTGTATTATTTGGTCCAGGAATTCCTGACAGCAGCGGGTATGCTGGAAATCCCTTGTATCTCTATGTTAATAACCCATCCGACAGTTTAGCAGTGCTTCGTCCGATAAAAGATATTGAACAGACAGACAATCCCAATCGATTGTTGTATTTAATCGTGTTTGGTTCGTTGATTTTAATTGGAATGCTGTTTGTGCTTTGGCATTTTTTTAGAGCAGATCGTATGAAGCCAATAAATTTTCAGCTGGTGCCTGAAAAAAAGGTTTGGGAAAAATCATTGGATGCATTATATCAATTGAAGGAACAAAAGTTGTGGCAACAAAATAAAGTTAAGGAATATTATGACGAATTAAATCATATATTGAGAGACTACCTTGCAAATGGACTTAAATTGCCTGCATTAGAATCCACCTCCTCTGAGATTATTGATTCTATTTCAAATTCTGAATTGGTTTTAGATCAAAAAGATGAATTAAAAAAATGCTTTATACAAAGCGATTATGTAAAATTTGCAAATGCAATGCCTGATTTTACAGCTAATGAGCATTGGATGGAATTTGCCTTTACATTTATTAGAAACAACAAGGAATTATCTGAACGAATATTAGAAGAAAAGCGAGTTCATTGGATTGCCCTCATGGGTGAACGTGAAGCTTCTCAATTTGAATACCCCTATGAAAATGTTCCAGATGCATTTATTCAAACCTACAGCTCCGTGCGAATGGGTAAACTGGAATTAATTCAAAATCTTTTAATAAAACACCAATTTGAAATTCCTGAAGATTGGCTGAAATTACATTTAAGAGAATCGGGGACTTTTAATAGATGGCATCACAGTCTTTTAAATATTTCCAATTCTAAAATACTACAGATTCTGTTATTACTTTTTGTCTTACCTTTTATAAGTTTATTTTTACCCTTTTTGATATTAATAGGTATTTGGAAAAAAGAAGCTATTTTTTCCAGAGGGATTTTCGCACTTTCACCAAATAACAAACTTATTTTAATCAAAGAAGTTAAATGAGTTGGATTGGATTGGATCGGTTAGAATGGGAATCCCCATGGATGTTTTTGCTGTTACTGGCCTTGCCATGGATCTGGTATTTTTTATTTAAAAACTCGGAACGGACAACCAATGCGTTACAATACCCTAGTTTAAATCGAATCAAAAGACAAAGCAATTGGAAGATAAAATACTATCAATTTTTAAACTATTTTCGACTGTTGGCCATCGCCTTGTTTATTTTGGCTTTAGCCAGACCTCGCTGGGTGTTGAAAGAAGAAAAAATTAATGCAGAAGGCATTGCGATTTTTCTTGCTATGGATTTATCCTCCAGTATGTTAAGTCAGGATTTTGATCCCAATCGTTTAGAAGTTAGTAAGCTCGTAGCAATGGATTTTATTTCAAAAAGACCTTATGATCGCATCGGCTTAACCGCATTTTCAGGAGAGGGCTTTACTCAATGTCCTTTAACAACGGATCACGAAGCCTTAAATGGATTATTAGCTGAACTCAAATGCGGATTTCTGGAAGATGGAACAGCTATCGGGATGGGATTGGCTTCAGCAATAAATCGCTTGAAAGAAGATTCAGCTAAAAGTAAAATAATTATATTACTAACCGATGGAGTAAACAATGCAGGTGAAATTTCACCTCAATTAGCAGCAGAGCTTGCAAAGACCTATCAAATAAAAATTTATTCGATTGGAGTGGGGACTGTCGGAGAAGCGTATTCACCAATTGGTCGAAGTCAACATGGAGAATATGTATTTGGAATGGCTCCTGTGACCATTGATGAGGGCTTGCTCCATCAAATTTCAACAGCTACAGGTGGCAAATATTACCGAGCAGTTAACGTTGAAAAATTAAAAGAAATTTATACAGAAATTGATCGACTTGAAAAAACAAAAATAGAAGTGCGGTATGTTAAACGATATGAAGAAGAATTTCGATTCTTTTTATTAGCAGGTTTAATAATCTTATGCATAGAGTGGCTTTTAAAATTTACTAAACTGAAAATTCTATCTGAATATGTTTAGATTGGAATCAGGATATTATTTATTACTGCTGCTGGCAATACCGGTATTTTATTTGCTATTCCTTAACTACAAGAAATTACTAGAAAATTCCTGGAGTAAACTTGGAAATGCAGATACTTTGAAACAATCCATGCTAGGTTCTGGAAGACTTTTTAAACGCAAATTCATTTTATTTAATTTAGTAATTTTATTTTCAGTAGTAAGTTTGACCAATCCGCAATTTGGAAAGAAAAAAGAAAAAGTAAAATCACAAAATGTAGATGTATTTCTGGCATTGGATGTTTCTACAAGTATGTTGTGTTCTGATATTAAACCTGATCGGTTGGCGCGTGCTCAAGTATGGATTAAACAATTTTTGGATCGTTTTAAAAGTGAGCGCATTGGATTTATTTCATTTGCCGGCAGTGCTTATTTAAATTCACCTCTTACTACTGATTTGGCTACCATTCAATTAATGAGCTCGATGGCCGGACCCAAAAATATCGGAACACAGGGAACTGCAATCTCTGATGCCATTGAACTGGCTATAAAATCATTTGGAGAGGAACAAGGTTTTCATCGAATCCTTATCATCCTGACAGATGGAGAAGATCATGAGGGCGAGGCGATCGAATCAGCAAAAAAAACTGCACAAAAAGGAATTAGCGTAATCACAATTCCTGTAGGGACAGAACAAGGTGGCCCTATGCCTGTTTTTGGAAATGCAGGAGAAAACTACCGGACGGATGAATCCGGTCAACTTATTATTACTAAACCCAATCGAAAACTGCTGGAAGAAATTGCAACAGCAGGACAAGGTGAATTGTTGGAATTAGAAAACAGCGAATATGGATTTAACCAACTAAAAAATCGCTTTGCTCAATTAGCTAAGAAAGAACTAACCTATCAATCTTTTAGTACGTATCAATCTTATTTTCAATACATTTTGTTTTTGGCATTGGCTGTATTAATTTTTGAAACGCTTACAATCAGGAGGAAAAATGGTTAAAAACATAGTACCTATTTTCATTTTTGCCAGCTTTCAAATCGTGATCCATGCGCAGGATCCTAAAATATTTGCATTAAAAGGAGATAAATTTTTCAGAGATTCAGCTTTTATGGAAGCCGAAGAATCCTACAGAAAAGCCAATGAACTTAGGCCAGAATTTAAATATCAATACAACATTGGCAACAGTTTATACAATCAAGGCCGCACAAAAGAAGCAGCTGATTATTACGAAAAAAGTATTAGTTCATCGAATTCAGAAGCTATTAAATCAAAAGCCTATTACAATTTAGGTAATTCGTATTTTAATCAAAAACAATACGATAAAAGCATTGAAGCTTACAAAGAATCCCTGAAGCGAAACCCGAATGACTTAGAAGCAAAAAATAATCTGGTGTTGGCTAAAAAACAATTGCAAGTTCAACAACAACAGCAGCAACAGCAACAGCAACAACAACAACAACAGCAGCAACAAGAAAATCAAGAACAAAAAGACAAACAAGAACAACAAAAGCAAGATCAGGCTAAAAAGCAGGAACAAAAAAATTCAAAAAATGAACAATCTGAAAACAAGAATGAAAAACCTGAAGAAAAGGATCCATCCAGCGGTGAAGAACCAAAGGAAATGAGCAAAGATCAGGCTGAACAATTACTGCGGATGGTAGATGATCAGGATAAAAAAATAAGGGAGCGAATTCAAAAAATGCAAAGTAAATCTCGTAAACGCGTTAAAGATTGGTAAACTTTAAATTTCAATTGGCATGAAAACAATTCTTTTTATTTTATTTGTTGGTATTCAACTCGTGCATTCACAGGAATTGCAATTTAATGTTTCTGTAAGCAATGACACCCTTTTATTAGGAAATTACCTGGAAGTAAAATTTGAAATTAAAAATGGTTCAGGCAAGTTTTTACCACCTGATTTTTCAGGCTGGAACCTTGTTTCAGGTCCAAATACGGCGTCCAGCTATTCGTTTATGAACGGACAAGTTAGTCAGACCAGTTCATATACTTATTATTTAGAAGCTCCTTCAGATGGTGAATTTATAATTGAGTCAGGAAATTTACAAACTGAAGAAAAAACCTACAAAACACCTCCGGTAAAAATTATTGTATTTCAAAATCCAGAAGGCATTAGGCAACGCCCAAAAACCAAACAAGAAGAACGCATTGTACCTGAAGAGTCGGTACCATCAACAGAGCCTAAGAAAAAAGAAAAGTTACCAAACTCTGATGAAAAAACATCTGACTGTTGTATTTGTATGTTTTAGTTTACTTCTGTTTGGGCAAGTAAGCTTTGAAGTCATCACGGATGCTCAAAGTGTTTTACAAAACAGTAGTTTCCAGTTGAGTTTTAAACTCAGTAATGCACAAGGATCGAATTTTAATGCACCTGATTTTAGTCCGTTTCAGGTAATTGCAGGTCCGGCCCGTTCGATGCAAACCAGTATTATCAATGGAGCCATGACGTCCTCCATAGGATATGTATATACACTTGCATGTAATCAAGTTGGAAGCTTTACTATTAAACCTGCCAATATCTTAGTTAATGGAAAAGTTCTCTATAGCAAGCCCATTACGATTAAGGTTGTTAAAGCGCAAGCCAATGCAAGCAATGGCGCCGAAATAATTGTAAGAGCTTTTTTGGATAAGACTGAAGCCTATCTTGGAGAACAAATTTGTTTGACTTATAAATTATATACCCAGGTTAATATTGACAATATGGAAATGGGAACACATCCTAATTTGGATGCATTTCAGGACCAGGCTGTTAATATGTTGAACAATCCTACCTTGCGTGAAATTTATAACGGCAAGGAGTACACAACAAAAATTCTTTCTAAAACCATTTTGTTTCCAGTCAAAAGCGGTCGGATCCATATTGATCCTTCGGTATATCGATTTGTAAAAGGGGAACGCGATCCCTTTGGAGTTGGAATGACATCTATGTTTCGTTCTGAAGTTGTCAATGTTTCCACAAATGATTTGGAAATTCTGATTAAAGAATTACCTCAACCCATTCCTGAAAATTATAGCGGTGCAGTGGGATCCATGTCCATTCAATTCAGTCCTTTAAACAGGACTTATTCATTAAATGATGCCATTCATTTAGGACTTCAACTTCAGGGAGATGCCAACTTTAATACCTTGAATCCGGATTTTATTAAATTGGATTCCAGCTTTGAAATTACAGATTCCAAAAGTGGAGATATCATTAAAGTTACTGATGAACCCCGTTTAACAAATACCCGAAAATTTGACTTTCTCTTATTGCCAAAAAAATCCGGACAATTTATACTAGCACCGGGCTTTGTATACTTTAATACCGAATTAAAAAAATACATTCACTTGCAAGACAGTTTTTTACTCCAGATAAGTCCCGGCCACGAAACTGCAAAAAACAATGCACCAGATGCGATATTGGATCCAATTATCGAACACCCTAAACTCATTGCCGGGCATGATTATTTATTCAATGATCCAAAAATATGGCTGCTCAGTCTTTTTCCAATTGCCTTATTGTGTATCGGGCTGATTAGAAATACCCGATTGAAAAAGAAGCAACTGGATCCCGATTCATTTGAATTTCAAACTACCGATCCGGGTGAATTAAATTTAGATGGATTAGAAATTCAACTTCTTCAAAAGATAAACAAGGTATTTAAAAAGGATACCCGTTTTAAGTCCTTGACTGAAGCGAAAATGTATTTAAATTTTATCATTAAGGACGATACAAAACCAATATCCTTTTTAGACCTAATTCAACAGTTAGAAGCGATGAAATACAGTGGAATCCAGGATGTAACAAAACTGAAGGATTTGCAAGCACGTATCGCGCGGCTGGATGAGCTATCCATCTAAATTACAAGGGATTAAATACGAAATTCTCAATGATTTGGTTTAAAATTTTATCTTTGCGGATTAATTTTAACCATGGTAACTCGATCTATTAAAAATATATTAGCTTCTCAGGAATTTGGACATCCATTGAAGGTTCAGGGCTGGGTACGCGCTTTTCGAAGCAATCGATTTATTGCTTTAAATGATGGATCCACACAAGCTAATTTACAATTGGTAATTGATTTTACACAATTTGATGAATCACTGATCCGACGAATTTCTGTTGGAGCAGCACTTGAAGCAGAAGGCCTCTTGGTTTCTTCCCAAGGCAGTGGCCAAACCATGGAATTGCAAATTACTAAATTGAATATTCTTGGAGATTGTGATCCTTCAAGTTATCCGCTCCAACCAAAAAAACACAGTTTGGAATTCTTAAGACAAATTGCCCATTTAAGATTTCGCACAAATACATTCGGTGCAATTTTTAGAATTCGTCATACCTTGTCTTTTGCGATTCATGAATTTTTCAATAGCCGAGGATTTTATTATTTACACACGCCAATTATAACTGCTTCAGACGCAGAAGGTGCAGGTGAAATGTTTCAGGTAAGTACCTTGGATTTAAATAACATTCCTAAAAATGATGATGGAAGTATAAACTTTAAAAAGGATTTTTTTGAAAGGCCAGCCAATTTAACAGTATCGGGTCAGTTAGAAGCAGAATTAGCTGCAATGGCCTTATCAAAAGTATATACATTTGGTCCGACATTTCGCGCAGAAAATTCAAATACACCCAGACACCTTGCTGAATTCTGGATGATCGAACCAGAAGTTGCTTTTGCTGATCTGAATGACAACATGAATCTTGCAGAAGCTCTCTTGAAATACGTGATTCAAAAAGTTATGACTGACTGTCCGGATGATTTAAAATTCTTGAATGATCGCGAACAAGAGGAGGATAAACAAAAACCACAAAATGAGCGAAACGAACTCAGTTTATTGGAACGTTTAACATTTTGTGTAGAAAATAAGTTTGAACGGCTTAGTTATACAGAGGCAATTGACATATTAAAAAATTCCAATCCAAATAAAAAAGGCAAGTTTCAGTTCCCGGTTGAAAACTGGGGAACCGATTTGCAATCGGAACATGAACGCTACCTAGTAGAAAAGCATTTCAAAAAGCCTGTGATCCTCTCTGATTATCCCAAAGAGATCAAAGCGTTTTATATGCGTCAAAATGAAGATGGCAAAACGGTTGCAGCCATGGATATTCTATTTCCAGGTATAGGAGAAATTGTTGGAGGCTCTCAACGTGAAGAACGGCTGGAAAAATTAGAAACCCGCATGCAGGAAATGCACATTCCAACTGAAGAAATGTACTGGTATCTGGATACGCGTAAATATGGTTCCTGTCCACATGCAGGATTCGGTTTGGGATTTGAAAGGCTTGTATTATTTGTAACAGGAATGACAAATATCCGGGATGTTATTCCGTTTCCAAGATTTCCCGGGAATGCTGAATTTTAAAAAAAAAATGATTTAAATGAAACCTATCAATTGGATTTTACATGGCTTGTCTTTACTTGCCATTTTATTTTTACTATATAAACAATTTTCATGCTCAGGAAATTGTCAAGCAGCCAATGATACAAAAAAGGATTCTGATGCAGCAGCGAGCCCTGGTGATTTTCAGGCTGCATTTTTTTATTCAGACAGCTTGCTGGGACAATTAAAATTTTTCAAAGAAAGTGAAGCTACCTTTAAGAAAAAACAAGAAAGCATGATGAAAGAGCTTCAAGCAAAGGAAGAAGCCATGCAACGGGAAGTCCAGAAGTTACAGAAAAATGCAGAAAACATGACCCGCAATGAAATGGAAAATGCTCAAAAGCGACTTGGTGGAATGGAACGTGATTTAATGGAACGTAAAGAAAAACTTTCCGGACAATTTGCTGAAGAAACTGCTGAATTTAATGAAGCCCTTCATAAAAAAGTGATTTCTTATCTGGAAGAATTTAATGCAACTAAAAAGTACAAATTCATTTTTTCAGTTGCCCGTGAAGGAAATATATTTTATTCAGATCCCAGCCTGGACATAACAAACGAAATGATAAAAGCACTTAACGAAAAATACAGCCAACAATAAATAATTCCGAATGAATAAAACAAGACTTGAAGCATTCAGCGATGGTGTACTGGCAATTATTATAACCATTATGGTATTGGAAATTAAAGTTCCACACAAGGCGGATATTGAGAGTTTGTTGGAATTGCTTCCTGTTTTTATTTCGTATTTATTGAGTTTTATTTATTTAGGTATTTATTGGGGAAATCATCATCATTTGTTTCATTCAATTTCAAAAGTTACCAGTGGGGTATTTTGGGCAAATCTAAATTTGCTTTTTTGGTTATCCTTAATTCCTTTTGCAACCGGTTGGATGGGTGAAAACCATTTTGCGCCGATTACAGTTTCCTTATATGGGGTTGCACTTCTGATGCCTGCACTTGCATATTATATTCTTCAAACATTGGTTGTAAAACATCATTTGCATGCTGAAGCGTTCCAACAAGCGCATCAGAAGCAAAATGTAAAAGGGAAAATTTCATTGGTATGCTATATTTTAGCAATTGTGTTGGCTTTTTATTACACCCCGCTATCAGGAATCTTATTCGTTTTTGTAGCCTTGATGTGGATTATTCCTGATAAAAATATAGAAAAAGTGTTTTCGGAATCTAATTAAAGGCAATTCGGTCCCCCAGTCTGGATCATTCACTACTTTTTTTATATTTTTGATGAATGTATGTAGCTTCTTCAAGAATATTTTCTGGCTCCAAATACAAAAGTTTTTGCGTTCAGTTGTTTATTAGTTTTTGCTTATTACAGCAGCCAATTTACACCCAAGATGTACTAATTCCGTTTGAACGGTTTGGAGAATCCAAGGGGCTCCCTGCACCAGTTTATAAAATCGCACAAGATCATTTTGGGTATATTTGGCTAGGTACCTCCGATGGATTAGCCCGATTTGACGGCAAAAACTTCAAACTTTACAATTCAAAATTAGGCGATAGCACCAGCATCCCCAATAATATAATAAATGATTTAATAGTTGATACCTATAACCGAATTTGGATTGCAACGAATGGTGGCATCTGTTACTATGATTATGAAATAGCCCGATTTGTTAGAATTAAACTTCCTCAAACTCTGGAAAAATCTGACTTATATAGAGTGCATTGCATTCGGATGGATGCGTTTGGAAGAATTTGGTTTGCCACCAAAACCGCCGTCCATCGATTAGGAGATTCATTTGATGTGGAAGCTTCTTATCACCCCTCTGAAAAAAATAATCTGGTAATAAAATCAATCTATTTAGATATCAACGAAAATTTATTTATTGGTACAAATCAAAGTGAAGTCATCCAATATAATCTTTGTACCGATGTACAGAAAAGTGTAAATATAGCATCAAGGCATTCAAAAGAAATTCGTTCTACAACAACGCAAAGACTGTTGGTTAAATTTAATGATAGCAGTTTACTGGTCGGATCCTGGTTAGGTGGCTTGAATCAACTAAACTACAGCGATGTAAAATTGAAAGCAATTCATTTAGATGCCAAGCAAGATATCGATATAAAAAGCAATATTGTAACAGGCATTGTAATCCAAAATGATAGTTGTTGGTGGATTGGGACATTTGGTGCTGGAATATCCTTTTATAACCCTAAAACCAGCAGGTATTATCGAAGTATAAAACATGATCCTGGAAATGGGTATAGTCTCAGCTCTAATTATATTCATGAACTGTTTAAAGACGAAGCAGGTGCCATTTGGGTTGCCACACAAGATGGTGTAAATAAATATGATCCAAGGTCACATCAATTTTCAACAATCCAAATCCCTTTACAAAATAATGAAATATCCATTTATCGAAATCCATACAGCATTGTAGCCAATTTGCAGGATATTCCAGAGCGCAGTCTTTTAATTTCAATACCTGGATTGGGAATCTTAAATTTCAATAAGCAAACACGTGAATTCAAACAAGTATTAAGCAAATACATTGGGCCTAATGGAATTTTCGGAAATAAGATTTATCAATTAGAATTTATTAATAAGAATGAATTATTAATATTGGAATCTAGCAGGTTGCTTAAATATGATTTTAGAAATCAAAGCATGGTTGTATTGAATTCAAGTAAATCCTGTAAGTTTGAAAACGCCCGAAAATTAAAGATTGATAAAAATAAAAATTATTGGATTAGTTCATCTACTTCCGGAGTTTATAAATTAGACTCAAGCTTTGAAATTTGTAATCATTTATTAAGTAATCCTGATACGACAAATTCCTTACAGGATAATGCAATATTTTGCATATTGGAAGATCACAAAGGAACTATTTGGTTCGGATCCCAAAACTCAGGTTTGAGTAAATACGATGCAAAAGATGTTCGTTTCACATATTACAAACATGATAAAAACAATCCACAGTCTCTTCCTGATAATGCAGTTTATGATCTTTATGAAGACAATCTAAATTTTATTTGGATCGCAACTGAAAATGGTTTAGCCCGCTTGGATCCAAGCAATCAAAAAATGAAAATTATTACTATATCCGAAGGATTGCCCAATAACAATATAAGTTCGATTACTCCGGATAGGCATCAAAACTTATGGTTAACAACCAATCAAGGAGTTGCAGTTTTAAACGGTTCCAACGGAAGCATCCAGGTTTATGTACAAATGGATGGACTTGCCACGAACCGAATGGATGGAGCCAGTTATACAGGAACCGATGGAAGTATTTATTTTTCTACCAACAGCATGATGAGTTGGAGCCAAACAGGCCAATTTATTAAAAATACAATTCCCCCAAAGGTTTACATCAGTAACGTAAAAGTATACGGAGAAGATGTTCCGTCGCAACGTATTAAAAATAAATTAAAACCAATTCATATAAATTACAGGCAAAATATATTTACAGCTGAATTTGCTGCACTAAGCTTTACAAATAGTACTAAGAATAAATTTGCCTATACATTAGAGGGTTATGACAATGGATTTATTTACAGTGGCAATAATTCCATTGCAAATTACTCAAACATACCCGGAGGAACCTACACTTTTAAAGTTAAAGCTGCTAATAATGATGGAATTTGGAGCACAGTCATTGACCCCCTTGAATTGATTGTTCACCCTCCATTTTGGAAAACAGCCTGGTTTTTAGCACTTTGTTGTATATTAATTGTTGGTCTTGGTTATTCTTATTATAAAATTAAAATTCAACAGATTATAAAATTACAGCAATTACGCAATTCTATTGCTCGGGATTTACATGATGAAATCGGATCAACCCTCAGCAGCATTCAACTGAATAGTAATTTATTGGAAAAACAATTGCAACAAAATACACAGCAAGTTTCATTATTAAATCGAATTCAATCTGCATCAAAACAAGCAATTGAAATGATGAATGAAATCATCTGGTCAGTACAACCAAAAAATGATGCTTTGGATATGTTATTTATCCGGATGAGACAATACGCATCTGAAATTTTAGAAGCTGCTGAAATTGCATTCAAATTTGAAGTTTTGGAATTCACTAGCAACGTTGATTTGCCCCTGGACAAAAGAAAAGATTTGCTTATGATATTTAAGGAAGCAATTAACAATTTAGCTATATATTCCAGTGCGAGTCTGGCTCACATTGAAATCTCAGTAAATAAAAAACAATTTGAATTGACAATTGCTGACAATGGATTAGGCTTTAATTCATTAGAACCGACAACTGGAAATGGTATAAAAAATATGAAGGATCGTTCCGATCGATTACACGCTAAAATTTCTATAGAATCAATTCCCGGGCATGGTACCACCATAAAATTAACGATTCCGCTAATCACATGATTATGGGATTTAAATCTAGCTTTTAGTATCTATCTTTATTCAATCGATTGACGCATGCAAACCATTACCCTTGTTATTTATGAAGACAATGCATTCTTGCGGACTAGTTTGCAAGATAGCCTTGCCCTTCTTGAAGACATGCAGGTAGTTGGAGCCTTTGAAAATTGCAATGAAGTGGTTGAACAAATTACTTCCTTAAGGCCGAATGTTGTGCTTATGGACATTGGGATGCCAGGGATTAATGGCATGGAAGGACTCAAATTGATCCGGAAAAATATTCCGGGAACTTTAGTAATGATGTTGACCGTTTTTGAAGACAATGACAATATATTTGAAGCTATATGCCATGGCGCTTCAGGCTATTTACTTAAAAGTGCGTCAACGCAGAAAATCGTTGAATCAATCCGGGATCTTGCAAACGGTGGAGCTCCGATGACGCCTTCAATTGCGAAAAAAGTACTGACCTTGTTTCATAAGCTGACATTACCTGCTGAAGATCAATTTGGACTCAGTCCACGTGAAAAAGAAGTTTTGGATTTGCTAACTTCCGGTTTTAGCTATAAAATGATTGCAGAAAAGTGCTTCATTTCTCTGGAAACGGTTCGATCGCACATTAAAAAAATTTATGAGAAACTTCAGGTACATTCCGCAACCGAAGCTGCTTCTAAAATGTCGATGAAAAAATATATTTAGATAATTTCCCATAATTATGGGATTGTAATTTGACAATACTTTCACAATTTTGCATAAATATTAAAAACTAAAAAAGACC
The DNA here is from genome assembly GCA_016712145.1 of Saprospiraceae bacterium. NCBI lineage: Bacteria > Pseudomonadati > Bacteroidota > Saprospiria > Saprospirales > Saprospiraceae > Saprospiraceae bacterium. The sequence continues at coordinate 303,001 of JADJRO010000003.1, read as the reverse complement.
AATATGTATATAGCAAGAGACACATTTCACATTCAATTTGGAGCCTTTAAAAATGTGCTTCCAGGTTTACGGGCTGCTATAAGCCAAAATCTATTTCCAGCGGCCGGTACAAAAATTCTAACCGACTTTACAGGTGAATCGTACCGGATAATTATTGAAATGCAATTCAATACCTTAGCAGAATATGAAAACATGTTAGTCAATGGAATGAAAGATCCAGCTTGGCAAGCTTGGTATGAGGGATTTAAACCTCATGTTAAAAGTTCGAATCGCGAATTGCTTAAACTGATTGAAATGTAAATAAGCTCATTGGGAGCTAAGCGAATTTAAAAGATACTTGGGTTTATGAAGTAATGGAATTTTGATGCAATTCAAGACAATTTAAAATTAAATAAAAACAATTTTATATGAAAATAATTCAATTAATCTGCCTGGTAATTTTGTCAAACTTTATCGCATGTGTTCAAAACACAACTAAAAATTTGGATGGAAACTCTTATCAAATAAGTGCATGGGATATCAATCATCCTGAAAAACAAGATCCGGATATTATTGTATTTAAAAACAATACGATGGATTCTGAAAGTTGCCATCAATATGGATTCTCTGCCAGTCCTTACCAGTGCACTTATAAAGATGGAGTATACAGCTTTAGTTCAACTACAAAAAGCAGTACAGAAGGAGAAATGCAGTTTACCGGCACAGTTAAAGATCATGAAATTTCTGGAAGCTTTATTTGGAAAAAAGCAGGACAAGCTGATATCCAGTATGCTTTCAAAGGCAATTTAAAAAATTAAAGGGAAGCTCTAATAAGCCTATGAATATACATCTTGCATCAACTCATTAGGTTCATTAGAGTTTTATATTGACTTGGAATAGCTTCAAAGTCAGTGCTTAACTCGAAATTCGTGTTCAATGAATATTCTATTTCACAGCTGCTCGAATTTCTTACAGGGCGCCTTGTCTTATTACAATTTAATTACTACAAATCCCTATGATCATTCTGGGATCAGGATTTAGAAGGTTAATTTGCCTTAATTCTACAGGATTCGAATTTCCTCTTGACTGTATTGATGAATCTGAATTTGGATTTTAAAAAGTGTTCTTTCCCTCAAAAAAAAAGCTTTACAATTTCTTATTTACAGCAAGCATGGAAGTAAATATTGACAAGGATAAAATGGCTAAGATCACCAATAAAGAGTAAAGAGGATCGATTTTATAATAATCTGAAACCAACATCTTCGTTCCAACATAGGTTAATATTGCTGCCAAACCATATTTTAAATAAATAAAGTATTTTGAAATTGCAGATATTGCAAAGAATAGCGACCGCAAACCTAAAATAGCAAACACGTTTGAAGTAAATACAATAAAAGGATCAGACGTAATGGCTAAAATAGCTGGAATACTGTCTACAGCAAAAATTAAATCTGAAACTTCAATAAAAATAAGAACAACCATCATGGGTGTTGCGAGCAATACCCCATTTTCACGAATGAAAAATTTATCTTTATGATAGGTATCTGTGATTCTAAAAAATCTTTTAAATAATCGAATAACCGGGTTTGAATCTGGCTTAATTGAAATTTCATCCTGAAATGCTAAGCGAATGCCCGTAATGACTAAAAATCCTCCAAAAACAAAAATGATCCAGTGAAATTTTTCTATCAAAAGGATGCCAGACAGTATAAATGTTATACGCATCAACATAGCACCCAAAATGCCCCAGAACAATATTTTATGTTGATATTTTGGCGGGACTTTAAAGTACGAAAAAATCAACATAAAGACAAACACATTGTCAATAGACAATGACTCTTCAATCAGGTACCCTGTAAGAAACTGGAGTGCCTTTTCACTCCCCATGAAGTGGTAGATCCCTATATTAAATATCAAAGCCAGACTGACCCAAAACATGGTCCACATCAAGGCTTCCTTTAATTTAATTTCGTGATTTTCTTTGTGGAAAACGCCCAAATCCAAGGCGAGCATCAAAACAATAAATAACACGAACCCACCCCACAACATTAGTTCCTGACTCATATTCTATCTGATTTTGATTGCTTGAGGGAAATTCTAATAAAAAACCTACTTACAGCGCCAAATTTTCTTAAATACCTCATTTACAACCTTAAACTCGGAATTTAATAAACTTAATGCCCGACTGAAGAGTTTTCTGAACACCCATTAAATATATAAAACAAACTAACACAAAGTCAAACACTTTGTTTTAAAATTCCATCTGTATCAGCTTCGTTTTCTAGTATATAAATTCAGAAATATTGAGGAAAGTTCCCCAAATTGAATAGAAATTGACCAAATTATAAATACCAAACGCTACCTTATTCAAATCCCATACCCTTAAAACGCAGCAATTAGGTTCTTGAATAATCCAATTTCCTTCAATAGTCCTAAAGAAAAATTAATTACTTACATATTTATTTAAACCCCCATAATAGATCAATCGCCAGCCGCTTGATGAGTTTGCAAATCTGCGAATAATGGTTAAGCCATACTTTTTTTCTGTAATTCGCTCTTCAATGATGATACCTCCTAATTCTAAATAAACGATGGTATTGGACTTTGGATCAAATAATTTATGAAGCATCCATTGGTCAATTGTATAATAAAATGGATTGACTTGCACATCTTCAGGATCTGCATGATCCGGGAGTCCCTCTAAAGGAAAAACAATATGTTCCATTTGAAACAAACTGTCTTCATGAAATTTAATATAAAATGCCTTAAAGGATTCTGGAAGCTGCTCAAATTGAGTTTGCCCCGTGATCGCCTGTACCTGACTATCAACAGGTCGAGTTGGACTGTTTTTACAAGAGAATAAAAAGACTCCTGAGAAAACTATAAAATACCAATCAAACTTCCTGAGCAAGTGACCAGCAAAAGTCGGAGTGAATTTGAGAATAGATTTCATAATGTGTTTCAATTTGATTATTGATCAAGCGCGCGTTTGTTTTTTGAATTCCATCCTTTGGAGCAATTACATCAATTGTTATCTGTTTATCAAAATGAATCCCTTTTTGACCATATGCCTTATAGACAGCCTCTTTGACAGTCCAGGCACAGGATAAACTTTGAATTGTTTCGAAAGATTTTAAAGCAGCAGATTCATGTCTGCTTAAAAATCTTTGTGCAACTCTGAATATCTTTTCTGAATAACATTGTAAATCAAATCCGATGGTTTTTTTCGATAAGGCAACGGCTGTAAAGTTTGATGAATGTGAAATCGAAATGTGTTGTTGTTTACTTTTTAGATAAATTTTTCCAGCCTCATTTTTATATAAATGACTATCAAGTATTCCAGCAATATGAAAAATTAGAAACCTGGATGCAAGATACTCTAAGCGTTTGGAAGGATGGATGGTGTCCAACCAATTGATTTGCCTTTCTTCCCAAGAGACTTCATTTAAGAAAAATGTTGCAGGTTCCTCAATTTTCCAAATATAAATATCTGATTCATTTAAAGTTTTTATATGTTGATAAATAGGCATTATAAATTCAATCAAACTTAAGCGGTTCCCCAACTAAATGACTTCGTATCCAATCCTATTAATTCCAATGCCCGATTGCTTACCGTAGCTGCCAATGCATCCATGGATTCAGGTTTAGAATAAAAAGATGGGATTGCTGGACAAATCAAACCGCCTGCTAAGGTGACCGATCGCATATTTTCGATATGGATTAAACTTAAGGGACTTTCTCTAAAAACAAGAACCAGTTTTTTTCTTTCTTTGAGCATCACATCAGCAGACCTGCTGATTAAATCATCAGACAATCCGTTTGCAATTCTTCCAAGTTGGCCTGCAGAACAAGGACAAATAATCATCGCATCGTATTTTCCTGAACCACTTGCAAATGGAGCTGAATAATCATCATTTTCAAATCTCTGAAAAGGGTATTTTCCAAGCGGGTAGTTTTCATTTTCTAATTCCCAATTAAAGCTTGCGTTTTTACTGAGTACCATTGAAATTTCCATTGCTGGCATTTCCATTAATTTGTCGAGCAACAACCTTGCATAAATTGAACCACTTGCTCCTCCAATTGCAATTACTAATTTCATATCTTACAATTTATAAAAATTCACCTACGACAAAAATACTTCCACTCACTACAATCAGATCCTCTTTTCCAGCATGCTTTCTGGCTGCACGTAAGGCTTGCTTTGGTTTGCTATAACAGCTTCCGGATAAGCCATACGCTTTTGCTTGTTGCTGAAGCTCCTGTTCATCCAAAGCCCTTGGAATTGAAGCCTTGACAAAATAATAGGAAGCATCTTTAGGTAACTGAACAAGTACTTTATCAATTGGTTTATCCTTTACAAAACCACAAATAAAATGCAGTTTGTTGAAATGGATTCCTTCTATTTGACGAACTAAATATTTTATTCCATCTTCATTGTGGGCACTATCAACAAAAACATCCGGATCACTTGCAATTTGTTGCCATCTTCCAACCATACAGGTTAATTCACTGGTCTTTTCGATGCCAATTGCAATTTTACTAGATTCCAGTTGTACAATTTTGAACGCATTTAATACCTGACATGCTGATAAAACGGTATTAATATTTTCCAATTGATAAATGCCATTCAAGGAAGGCTTTACAACCATCTCGTTTCCACCTAATTCAAAGCTTATACGATCCAGACCCTTTGGGCCTTCTTTGCTTTCAATCTTTGTATGATCTTGAGCATAGTAAATGGGCGCATGCATCGCTTTTGCAAAACTATTAAAAACAGGTTCTGATTCTATTTGTTTTCTACCAATTACTACCGGTGTATTCGTTTTAATGATACCTGCTTTTTCTTGAGCAATTTTTTCAAGACTGTCGCCCAACAAGTCGCTATGGTCCCAACTAATATTTGTAATAATACTCAACAGCGGTTGAATAATATTTGTCGAATCCAAACGCCCTCCTAAACCGGTTTCTATAACTGCAAAGTCAACTTTTTGCTTTTTAAAATAGGAAAAGGCCATTGCCACAGTCATCTCAAAAAAAGAAGGAGCCACCTTATTAAACAAATCCCTATTTTTTTCTACAAAACGGGTTATGTAGTTTCGCGAAATATAGCGTCCATTGATTTTAATACGCTCCCTAAAATCTTTGTAATGAGGCGATACGTACAAACCCGTTTTATAACCATGCGCCTGCAAAATAGCTGCCATCATATGTGATACAGAACCTTTGCCATTTGTACCGGCAATGTGGATGCATTTTAATTTTTGTTGCGGATTATCCAATGCTTCACATAAGGCCCGAATGTTGGTAAGGTCTTTTTTATAAGCCGTTTTTCCCTGTCTATGAAACATAGGTAAGGCATCATACATGTATTGAAGGGTTTCTCTATAGTTCATGTAAAGAACAAAAAGCTTATTCGATAACCAATAATTTTTTAAATACCAATTGATTCTTTGATTCAAAACTCAATAAATATGTTCCCGGTTTTAATTCTGGAATCCGGGTTTCACAATTATTATTAAATTTAATAATTTTTAGAATCCGCCCACGATCATCCATAAGTTTTGCAACAATTTCACCATCCATGGTGGTTTTAATTGATAGTGGATCTTGTGAATTTAATGGATTAGGAGAAATTTCGATTAGCGTTTCATTTACATTTCGAACCGGATTTTTAACAGCGACTAACATGGTATCTCCTACAGTTTTAGAGATGAGCAATTGGCTGCTTTCCTGCACTTTCGTTTTAGTAAATTGAGCAGATGCGTTTGGGCCTGACTGCAAACTACTTCCATTAATTGCAAGTACCCAACTTGTGGTGTCCTCATTAGGGCCTCTTTTAAATAAATTTAATTCGCCAGCCTGGGTTTGTGCCCGAACCAGACCAATATGATCAAAACTCAAGATTTTGAATGGGGTGTGCGAAAGATTCGATCCATAATTATGGAGGATCCAGTATGAATTACTTACCGGTCTATTGTCAGGATTAAAGTTTGAGGGTGGAATGTAATTTATGCGGCTTACACACAATTCCCCATTTGGGAATACGCCGCTGTCTTCTGTTTCTACAGTAAGGCCTGTAAGTCCAAACGAATAAATTCCCTTAGACCGAATATCCATACGCACACTGGTACCCGGACCAATTGGTGCTGTTGATGGAATTAAAATAGCATTGCCTCCCAAGGATCCGTGAAATGAATTTTCTTTATCCAAAATTTTTGCAGGTCCTTCATTGAATTGAAAATAACTCAGCATTCCGGGATTTGCTGTATGGGTTCTGCTCAAGTGCATGATTTCACGAATCTCTGAAATGCTTAAACTCCGATTGTACGCACATACTTCGTCTATTTCACCTCTAAAAAAACGATTTCCACCATTAAGATCAGCTCCTATAGTAATCGGACTATCAAAGTTGGAAGGATCAAATACGCCTGATTGGGTATAGGCCACTCCATCTTTGTAAATCGTAAGTGAATTGGGTGTAACAACTAAAGCTAAATGCGTCCAAACTCCTGGGATTAATCGAGCTTTAGAAACCCAATTGTATCCATTATTATTCCAATGGTATCGGAGGTCTCCATTTGTTAATACACTTAAACCAGATGTTGAGCTGCCACCACGCATAAATAAAATTCCAGCAAAATCACTTTGTGTTGCTGTTGATTTTACCCAAGCCATCATGGTAAACGTATTGGATTGAATTCCAAATGCAGGAATTTGTGCATATCCATTTGATCCAGTTAAGGAAAGAGCATGCCCTGGCAAACTATCTTTTTCACATTCATTGTTTACCCTTACATACATGGTATCTTTAAAAGTGCCGGAAGGTGTTTTTAAATTCATGATAATTTGCTTAACACCTACTGATTTGAAAATTACTTTAGGCGTTCTTGTATTTTGTCCAGCCAGATACTGTGCATCAGCAATGTTCCAGGTCCAGCTTGCTCCGTTATGATTCACATTAGAATAATCATCAAAATAAAATGTATCCCGAATGCAAAAAGATTCTAATTTATTTGCCATGGCTTGTGGAATCACAGTGGAGTTTTCATAGAGATCCGTTTCCCAAACTCCAAATCCCCAACAACCATTTCTGATTTTTCCATCTCTGTAAAAGGGTTTCAATCGATTTGTTTCTGCACTTACAGGTAAACCGTCTGAATAGGCTTCCCATTCCGTCATGAGATCATTCCTATAATACACCCCGCGTTTTGTTCCAAGATAAACTCCTCCTTGTGTACCCAATTGATGTAATATATCCGAAATGGTAACATTATCCAATTTCGAAGTTGTCAAATTGATCCAGGATAATCCTCCATCAATGGTTTTATAAATTTTCTTGCCATTTGAACCATAAGTAAGTGCAACCCACAATTCATTTGGATTGCTTGCACTTAAACTCATTTTAACCCGGTCGTTATTATTAGGTAACGGAAGCGGAGCTAATTTTTTCCAGGACATTCCACCATCTGAACTTCTCCACATGGAATCATCTGTTCCATCCCATTGTGAACAGTAAATAACCTCAGGATGGCTTCTTGAAACTTCGATTTCAAAAACAGTGTTTGTAGTGTTTCCCGGAAAACTATATAACAACTGAAAGGTTGCACCGCCATCTGTGCTTTTCCAGATTTTATTTTCTCTTCCCAGGTAAATAATATTCCAACATTGTGGATGCCAGGTCATTTGGCTATTTGCATAATAGGCATACGATTCATTTGGGAAAAGGCCAACCGGAAAATAGCTAACTCCATTTTGTAAACCGGACTTCAGGGCATATCCTCCGATATCAGAAAAATAAGTTTTGCGTCCAGGTCCCGGATTTACATAACCAGTAGCAGCTTCGGCTCCACCCATGCGGTAATATGTATTTGCGGGAAAGGATTCATGCCAAGCCATATTTCCATTGTGGTATCTTCCTCCAACTAAAATATCTTCATTCCAACCGGAATCAAAACCCCAAAGGTCAGCACCTGAAATTCCATCCATTCGCGCTTCACTGCTAAGTCCAAAATCTTTTGAATAATTGATACCACCATCACTCCCAATCCATAAATCAGATCCACGTGCAGCTAAACACTGAATGTCTGGATGACTCCAAGGTAAGTTACCAACATAACCTCCAAGACTACTCCAGTTTGCTCCACCATCTGTACTTTTAAACCAAGAGGTACCGCCTGCAATTAATTCATTTTCATTTTTTGGATTTACGATGATCGCCATGTCATAAAATCCTTGATTAAATCCTGTGGTTCCATTATTGGCCATCAAATTTGTATGAGATGGAATGGTGTAGGTCCCTCCTACAAGTCCCGACGGATTTGTATTGTTCCAAATGAGTCCGTCATCCGAACTAACAAATACACCTACATACCCATTTAATGTACCGCCGGTACCACATAAATAAACGTAGATTTTTTTTGTGTTACTTGGACACTGTGCAATGTGGGCACCGGTAACGGATTCTCCCGCTCCTGGGTTGGACCAAATTGGAGAAACGCTTGACCAATTTACTCCCTCATTGGTGGATTTCATAAAATCGGATATTACGCCATTTAATCGAACACAAAAACTTGTATTGGGTGCATTCAATTTAAATTTTACTGTCCAACATTCTTCTGTAAATGCTTTTTTCCAATTTAATCCGCCATTTACAGACTGCAACATCCCTTTATTGCTCGCTGCTAAAATAATTTGTCCATTGTTTGGTTTGATTGCAAGATCATTGACCCATAAGCCACTTTCTGAATAGACCGTTGCCCAGGTTTTTCCACCGTCATTTGTTTTAATAATTTTTCCGCTGGTTGCAGCATAAACCGTATCAGGATTTTTTGGATGAATCCGAACGGCTCCAAATGCATCATGCAAAATACTGGAAGTGGTCAATTGCCAGTTTTTTCCATGATCGGTTGTTTTCCACAGTCCACCACTTTCTCCACCTGCATACAAAATTGTAGAATCGCTGGGTGCAATATCTATTGAATAGACATTTGTTTGCCAGGTCACTTTTGTAATTCCATCTGTATGATAGGTTTTTGAAGGACCGACAAATTTCCAATTGGCTGCAGGTGCTCTATGGATTGAATTATTTTTTCGAAGTTGCAATCGAATGCTTTCTTCAGTTAATGTTTCATGCGGTGTTGGGATATAAATGGTTCCATTGGTATCCATAAACTTTTGTGCCCAATGCATCCACAATTTGTAATATTGTGTGTAGGAGTTTTTAACAAATTCACGTTCTTTATAATATTCTGTATATGCTTTTTCAACTAAAAAAACATTTGGCAAGGGTTTAAAAATCAAATGCATGAATACCGGAGCGCTGGAATCTAAATGTATGCGTCCGGGTTGTTCCTGTGCAAAGCTCAGATTCACTAAAACAGACAAAGTAAAAGTGAGAAAGATATTTTTTAACATAATTCAATATTAATACCTAAAATTAGTCCATTCCTGTTAGAAATTGTTAAATTCTCCTGACCAGTTTTCGGTTACCAGTGAATTGCGCTTATTTTGTTCTAAATAGTTTAAAAAATCTGCTTGTGGAATGATAGAAGCACCCATGCGCTTCATGTGATCCGATTCCTGCTGGCAATCAATCCAGTCAAATTTTTTTACACTTAAAAAGTTTGCCAAATTTATCATAGCAAGTTTTGAAGTGTTCGAAATTTTAGAGAACATCGATTCTCCACAAAACATTTTTCCAATTGCCAATCCATAAATACCTCCTACAAGTTCTTCTGATTTCCACACTTCTATTGAATGTGCAATTCCCATTTGATGCAAATTAATATATGCCTGTATCATTTCTTCATGAATCCAGCTTTCATTTTGACCTTGACGCATTATTGACCCACAATTCCGCATTACTTGTTCAAAATCTTTATCCGCTGTCACAGAAAATGATTTGTTGTTTAATACACGATGCATACTTTTTGAAACGTGAATCTTTTTTGGGTCTAAGACCAATCTTGGGCTTAAGCTCCACCACATAATGGGTTCACCTAAATTATACCAGGGAAAAATTCCATTTTGATAGGCCAGAATGATTCGTTCTGCAGTGAGACTGCCCCCTATGGCCAGCAAGCCGTGTCGATCTGCTTTAGAAGGATGGGGAAAGTACAGCGGAAATTCCGGTAAAAAGGCAACCGGCAAGATTAATTATACTTTGATGGATTCTATAACTGCAGAAAGGCCCCGATCACATAAAGCATCTTTCATTGGTCTTAAAATATTAAAACTATCTGTTTTAACGATTGCTTTTCCTTTAAAATGAACAATCATAGATAGTTGTTCAGCTTGCTCAAAGGAATGTTTACAAATATCCATCAAACTTTCAATTACCCAATCAAATGTATTTACATCATCGTTATAAACAATCAGTTCAGAAAGACTGCCCAATTGATCTTCAACCATTACATCTTCTTCGATAGCTTCCCAGGTTCCCGGATTATTTTGCATCATAAGCAGGATATTAATTGAGATTTTTTAATACATGATTTATCGCCTCGAAATTAGGTAAATTTCCTGGATTATCCAAAATTTCCATATATCGAAGATGTCCTTCTTTGTCAAGTACAAAAGCGGAACGTTTTGCAACACCCCGAAGTCCTAAATTCCAAACTTCATCTATACAGTCATACGCTTTACACACAATTTTATTAAAATCTGAAAGCAATGGATATGGAATTTTGTTTACTTCTTTAAATTTAGCTAAAGTGTAAGGAGAATCTACAGATATCCCTAAAATTTGGGCATCCAATGATTCGTAAAGGGTCATATCATCCCTCATTTGACACATTTCTTGTGTGCAAGTTCCTGTAAATGCCAATGGGAAAAACAAAAGCAATACATTGTGTCCTTGAAAATCAGCTAATCGGATTTCCGTTTTATCTGAAGAAACTAAGGTAAACCCGGGGGCTTTTTCACCTAAATGTAAACTGCTCATGTATAAAAATTTAAGGGCACAAAATTAGATATTTGTTTCAATTTTCATAATCTTAAATGGATAGTGTAAAAAAGTCGTTTTTCCTCCTCCATCTGGCCATTTTTTTGTTCGGATTCACTGGAATTTTAGGTAAAATGATTCTTTTACCTGCTTTAGTCCTGGTTTGGTGGCGTTCATTACTTACTTGGGTCTTGATGTTGCCTAAAATGTACCGTGTTCAGGGTTTTCAAAAAATGGATGCCAAAACCTTCAAACGATTCATGTGGATTGGTTTATTGGTCGGGCTCCACTGGATTTGCTTTTATGGTTCGATAAAATTGGCAAATTCTTCGGTAGCAATGATTTGTTTAGCATTTATTCCATTATCAACGGCATTTTTTGAAGCCCTATTTCAAAAGAAGAAAATCAAAACTCTGGATATCGGAACAGGACTCATAATACTTCCCGGCATGTGGCTGATTCTTCAAAATATTGACTTTTCCTATCGATTGGGCTTTGGTGTTGGGATTTTAGCAGCTATTTTTTCAGCTGCATTTGCTACACTAAATAAGAAATTTATTAAAACTTCTGATGAAATTCTAATAAGTTGGATTGAACTTTTCTCTGTTTGGTGCTTAATGAGCCTCTTAATGCCTGTGGTCTATTTATTCGACCCGAATTTTAAATTTTTCCCCAGTGGAAATGATTGGTTCTATTTATTATTTCTTTCCTATTTCTGCACCGTCGTTGCCTATGTTTTTGTAATCAGGTCCTTGCAAAATCTAAGTGCATTTACTGCCATGCTCGCATTTAATATGGAGCCTGTTTATGGGATTATTTTGGCCATTGCCGTTTTAAAAGAACACCGACAATTAAACCTGCCATTTTATATTGGTGTATTTATTATTTTAACAAGCGTTTTGTTACATCCGTATCTTGAAAAGAAATTTGATCGATTTAGAACAAATTAATTATCCTAATTGTCTTATAGATTACGATTCGTTTTTTACATTTACGGATTGAAACAATAATTTATGCCATTCCTGTTACCAGAATTACCTTATCCACACCAAGCACTTGAGCCGCATATTGATACCAGAACCATGGAAATTCATCATGGGAAGCATCATGCAGCCTATACCAATAACCTCAATGCTGCAATAAAGGATAAGCCGCAGGAAAACCAAAGTATTGAGGAAATTTTACGAACCCTGGACATGAGCAATATGCCCCTTCGAAATAATGGAGGTGGTTATTACAACCATTGTATGTTTTGGGAAATGATGTCTCCACATGGTGGTGGAAATCCAAACGGTTCATTTAGTGAAGCAATTAACCGTGATTTTACATCGCTTGAAGCTTTCAAAGAAAAATTTGCACAAGCTGCCATCGGCAGATTTGGTTCAGGTTGGGCTTGGCTGTGTGTGCATCCTGGTGGTAAACTTGAAATTTGTTCAACCCCTAATCAGGACAATCCTCTAATGCCAAACACTGGGTGTGGTGGAATGCCTGTCATTGGATTGGATGTATGGGAACATGCATATTATTTATTATATCAAAACCGTCGTCCAGATTACATTTCTGGATTCTTTAATGTCATAAATTGGGAGTACGCAGAAAAACGCTACAATCAATTTAAATAAATTCCTATTATTTTTTTATTAAATGAATCAACGGCCAATAATTGAATTGTGCTGTGCTAACATTCATTCAGTGGTATTGGCACATGAATATGATGCCGATGCGATCGAACTTTGCTGTGATCTGGATCATGGCGGATTAACGCCCAGTCATGCACTTATTCAAAAAGCACGAGCGATTTTTAGAAAAGAAATGGCCGTTTTTTTTAGACCACGCAATGGAAACTTTGTGTACGATGCCTTAGAAAAAGAGCTCATCTTAAAAGATATTGAATGGGCTATTTCAGAAGGCATTGATACCGTGGTTGCAGGTGGAATGACCGTTGAAGCATCCATTGATGAATCTTTTGCCATTCAACTACGCACATGCAGCAATTTAAAAAAACTTAGTTTTCATCGGGCAATTGATATATGTAAAAATCCTGAATCCCAAATTCAACAACTCATTGATTTAAAATTTGATAGAATTTTAACTTCTGGATGCGCATCAAAAGCAGCAGAAGGAATTTCCACATTAAGAAAATGGAATCAGAAATTTGGAACTCAAATAGAATTTATGGCTGCAGGAGGCATTGATCACGCCAATGCACGTTTTATACTGCAAGAAAGCGGTTTAAATCGATTTCATGCATCGGTTCGTATCAATCAAATTAGTGAGAAATCCATTATGGATCTTGGGAATGAAGAACGGGCAGATCCGGAAAAAGTAAAAAAGCTATTTGAAGTCTTTGGAAGATTAGAATAAATTAAAATTTATACCCAACATAAATGCCGTTTGGTAAAAACCAAAATGTTGCTTTGCTTGAAACCCCTCTGAAATCAAGATATCATTTAAAATAATTTCACCGAAACGGTTTTGAAACATAAGAAATAAATGATTTACTACTTGAAATCGGACATTTAAAATTCCACTGATTCCAAAACCTGCAGTATGAAAAATATTAACACCTTCAATATCAAACACATCGACATCACTTCTCGGATATAACAGTCCAAACGATAAGCCGGCAACTAATCCAAGGGATTGCGCATGATTTTTTCGGTGCCAGCATTCTAAATAATATTCTCCATCCATAGAAATATAATTTAGTCCATTGGTATGTTCAAATCTTAGAAATGGAGAATCAATTTTAATTAACTCATCTAAATAAACACCCGCATACTTGACTTGATTCGTAGTTGGTGCAATGCTACCATTAATTTTTACTTGTTGTTTTTGTGCTACAACATACTTCATATGATCCATACCAAAACTAATCCCAAATCGATCACTCAACATGTATCCCGCCCGAACATTAAATTGAGGAATGGTGATGTTATATACATAGTTTTTAAATCCCAGACCGGATTGCCGATCCTTAGCACGAACCGCTGAGAGCGTAAAATGACAAGTAGATGAATTGAATTTAATATCACTTTTGGTATACCATTCTCTGTTGTAACCCCAATAAAAATAAAAACTTCCCTTATGCAAAGAAGTTAAGCCCATGGTTTTATTTCCTATATTAATATCTGTATCAGATGCTTGTGAAATTCCTAAAATAGGAACACAAAATATACTTATAAATAGTAGAACTGTTTTCATGTTATGGGTGGCGAAGGTAAGCAGAAGACTGAAAATATTATAATGGATTCATTGAATATAGGAGTAATAGTAAGCTTTGGTTAAAATTCCGCAATTGATGAAAAGAATATAGTCAATTTCTTAGGATTAATTTCACTGCATTATTTTATTATCCAAATGCTGCAATCTGTAGGTAAGGGCTTAAAAACACAATGTGGATGTCAGATTTATAAATAGGTTTATAAAACGCTACTTAAATAAATATTGATATATTTTATTAATGTACTTGAAGAAAATTAAGCTTGATCAAACATCTATACCATCAAACAATATGGATTTTATTCTCTAATATAGAATTGAAACATCATTTTAAGTTAAGGAGTTTAATGATACGGTAAAAGTACTTCCAGCTCCAAATTCACTTTCGGCCTTTATTTTCCCGTTTTGTGCTTCCATGAATTCTTTACTGATGGCAAGACCCAGTCCGGTCCCTTCATTTTTTGTACCTGGTACCCTAAAATAACGATCAAATACTCTGTCTATATATTGAGGGGCAATTCCTTGTCCTGTATCCCGAACGGAAATTTCAATCATATTATTTACCTCTTTTAAAATCAGGTAAATGGTCGCATTTTCATAGGAATATCGAATTGCATTTGAAATTAAATATGTCAGTACCCAAACCGTTTTCTCAGTATCAGCCTGAACTTTGGAAATTGATGCAGGACATTCAATTTCAAACTTGATGTTTTTTTGGTCTGCTTGTGTTTGAGTAGCCTGAATTGCAAACCTTAAAATTTCCTTTGGATCTGCAGGTAGGATTGAAAGCTGTATGTTTCCACTTTCCACCTGCGTCATGTTTAACAATTCACTGGTAATCTTCAAAAGTCGGCTTGCATCGTCTTTAATGCTATCAAGTAAATTTCTTTGCTCAGTATTAAGATTTCCAATTTCCTCTTTTTCAAGTAGCTGTAAACTCATTTTAATTGATGAAATTGGAGTTTTAAATTCATGCGATACGGTTGCAATAAAATTTGTTTTAGCAAAATCCAGTTCCTTATATTCGGTAATGTTTCTCAGAATGATCACATGTCCAATGAGTTTTTTTAATTCCTCGCCAGTGAGTACAATTGAAATGTGTAGCATTTTTAATTCAAAATAACCTTCTTTGTTGTCCGCATAAATTTTAATTGTTTTGGATTTTGTATCATTTTCGCTATCCCCATTCATTAAGTCCTGAAGAAGGGTTCGAATGAGGTCATTTCTAATTGCTAATTCCTGGGTATTATGACCCATCATTTCTTCTTGCTTGATTCCAATGATTTTTATTGCTGCTTCATTCGCAAAGATTACCGTTAAATTTTCATCCAATCCTATTACAGGATCTTGCATATTATTGATAAGTGTTTCAACCCTCAATTTTTCAATCATCAATTTTGCAACATTGCTATTGTTGTATTCTTCAAGTTTCTGGGCCATGGTATTAAACGAGCTGGCAAGCTGTCCAAATTCACTATGTCCTTCAAAGTCCACTCTCTTTTTATAGTTTTTAGAGGCGATTTGTTTAATACTTTCCGTTAATTCACTAATAGGATTTGCAATGCTAGCTGGCAAATTAACCAATAGAATGAAAGCAATTAAAAAGCACATGGTACCACTAATGGCAATCCAGAAAACAGCTTTATCTGCGGTTGCTTTGGCCACCTCACTTTTCCTTTGAATCGCTTGCATATTCAAATCCATTAATTTGAATATATTTTTTCTGATTTCAGCAGAAACAAATCTGTTGGATGAATTTTGCCTATAGGATTCAAACTTGGATCTTAAGTCAGCTGTTGCTTCTTTTTCACCAATTTCAGAAATGTTATTCTCTTGACGAATCAAGTTAATTTCAAAAATTTGCATTGCCTTCAGCGAACTGTCTTCCAATGATACCAACATATTTCTGCTATACTCTAATGTATTGTAGTTAGCAACTAAAATATTCTCGGTATCATTTTTCAAATCATTAATATACCTGGCCCCAACAAGACTTAGCAGTATAATTAAAAAGAATAATAGCCCAACACCAAGTGTCAGTTTTGTTTTAATTCTCATTTAAGATAAAATTACTAGATCAATATCATTTGAGCTAAGATTTTTAAGAAGTTCATTAAAAACGCTTGTTGCCAAAATAATTTTGAACAAATTTAAGTGTGGTTTACCAATACAAATCGTCGTGATTTTTCGTTCGTTTGCTTGTTCGATGATCGCTTTTGAAAGAGAGCTATTCTCAACTTTAATTATTTCAGCACCTAATTCTGTGGCCAGTTTAAAATTATTGATAAGATGCCTTTGTTTGTCCAAAGCAATTTTATCCGATCGTTCATTTGGGGTTTGAACATATAACACAAACCACTTGCTGTGATAATAATTTGCCAGACGGGCGGTTTTACGAATAACCTTTTTGGCAGTTTTTTCATTGCTACTGATGCATGCTAAAAATCTTTCGTGGCGCAGCGCTACATTCTTTGGCACTTCAATATCCACTTTGCGCTCCACTTGTGAAGCCACTTCTTTCAAAGCCAATTCGCGCAACTGCAAAATGTGTTCAGGCTTAAAGAAGTTGATTAATGCTGCCTGAATTTTTTCCGCTTGATAAATTTTCCCTTCTTTCAAACGGATGATGAGTTCTCCGGCTGTTAAATCAATATTTACTACATCATCAGCCAAAGCCAACACTTTGTCAGGTATGCGTTCTGTCACTTCAATTCCCGTAATAGCTTTAACTTCATCGTTCAAACTTTCGATATGCTGAATGTTTACAGCACTAATCACATTTATTCCCGCCTCCAAAATTTCGAGTACATCTTGCCAGCGTTTTTCGTTCTTGCTACCCTGAATATTTGTGTGTGCAAGTTCGTCAATAATCACTACTTCCGGACGAAGATTGATTACTGCCTGCACATCTAACTCTTCCAATTCCTTTCCCTTGTAAAATAGTTTCCTTCGCGGAATAACCGGAAGACCCTCCAGCAAGTCATGCGTTTCTTTGCGTAAATGGGTTTCGATGTATCCTATTTTTACATCAATCCCGTTGCGCATCAGCGCATGAGCTTCCTGCAACATGCGGAACGTTTTACCAACACCAGCACTCATACCGATGTAGATTTTAAATTTTCCACGCCTCGATTTTTTAATGAGGTTAAGAAATTCTTCCGCTGACTTTTTTGTTTCTTCCATCAGAATGAAACTGAAAATGAAGTAGTTAAAAAATAATTATTGTTACTTGGCTTATCGTTTAGTATAAATATTTTGTCCTTGCTTGAAAATCCCCTTCCCTCTATACGCCATAAAAAATTGTTATGAATGAGATAGTCACAGTTTAATGAATATCCAAAGATCTTAAAATTGTTTGGAGTTCCGGTTGGAATTATTGCTCCGCTTGCATCGCTGTAATACTCGCCCCTTGCCGCCATGCTGAATTTATTAGTAGGACTAACTTTCAGAATTAGAACAGGAGAATACCATGTATTGTAAGTGCTGTTATTTTTATTTTGCTGCTGTGCACCAATGTCAAAGCCTATAATCATTCCGAATTTTTCATGTACCTGAACCTGTCCGTAAAAATTATGGAAGTAACGCATCTGCCTATTGGTGTCGGGCATGTCGCTGCCGATGAAGGAACTGCTGTTGAGCGTAATTTTTGAATTGGGTTTAAAAGTGAGTTGATGTCCGAAGGCAGGAAAATTATTTCCATCGCGCCTGTAAATACGCTGCCAGCCGTTCAAGATTAAACCGCTTACAAACCATTTTCCGTTGTCTGTATTATAAGAAATTCTTGCACCAGTTTCATAGTAAGGTGAATTATCGGCTAATATGCTTCGGGTTAGGTTCCAACAATCTTTTCCAATGGCACTTTCAAAGCCAATGTGTGATGCAAATATTCCTGCATCAATCCACAAGTTTTTCGTTTTTGAAATTTTGAAACCTGTGTTTGCTTCAAAGATGTTTTTCAACACACCAGGTTCGGCTGAAAGGTTATCGTTGCTGTATGTTCCTGCCATAAGTGCAATGTTGGCGCGAACATTATCGGTTGCATAAGCCAATTTGATGTTGCCCAAATTCAAATTGAATTCATTGTGGCGGTTGTATGAATAAACAAAGGGCTGGCGAACATGGTTTGTGGGATTAGCAAAATCGTAACTGTAATAAGTTTCGAGGTAGCCAGAGATGGTAAGTGCCTTTGAAATTTGTCCGATTGGTTTGGTGGGTTCGTTCTTCAAACTGTCTAGCACTTCATTTTTCACCTGCAGAATAATGGCTCGGCGGTCTGCTTCAGATAAAGTTGTTTGTGCTTTCAGCAAACTAAAAGTTGAAAAGAGAACGATGAGAATGAAAAAGGAAATGATGTTTTTGGAAGAAGTTTTCATATTGATGTTTATTTAAGATTATCTAAAGAAATATTAAGTTTGAGAACATTGATACGTTCTGTTCCGAACATTCCGAGCAAAGGATTTTCGGTGTTGGAAATAATGAGTTGATGAATGTTGGCTTCGGAAATGCCGCGAATTTTAGCGATGCGTTTTACCTGCACTGTGGCGGCTTGTACGGAAACGTGCGGATCAAGTCCGCTGCCGCTTGCGGTTATCAAGTCAGCGGGAATTTCTGATTTGTCAATTCCGGGATTATGAACTATAAATGTTTCAATGCGCTCCTGCACTTGTGCAAGGTAATCGGGATTGGAAGGACCCTTATTGCTTCCTCCGCTCCCGGCTGCATTATAAGCAACTGCCGAAGGGCGTGAGGAGAAATATTTATCATCCGTAAAACTTTGCCCGATGTTACTGTAAAATGTTTTTCCGTTGTGCAAAATGATTTCGCCTTTGCCTTTGTTGGGTGCAAGTTGTGCAATACCGAAAATGGTCAAGGTATAAATGCCGCTAAAGAATACCAAACATATTAGTGTGAGTTTGATGGCTGGAAGAATATTTGCTTTCATTTTAATTTGATTTTTTAGAAGAAAAGTGAAACAAAAAGGTCAATAAGTTTTATGCCAATGAAAGGAACAATGACACCGCCTAAACCATAGATGAAAAGATTTCTACGAAGCAATGCGCTTGCACCGATAGGTTTGTAGGTAACGCCCTTTAATGCAAGCGGAATGAGCAATGGAATAATGATGGCGTTAAAAATTACTGCTGAAAGAATGGCACTTTCGGGTGAGTGAAGCTTCATAATGTTCAATCCTTGAAGGGCAGGAATTGAAGCAATAAACAAAGCCGGAACGATGGCAAAGTACTTTGCCACATCGTTTGCAATTGAAAAAGTGGTGAGTGTTCCTCGTGTCATTAAAAGTTGTTTTCCGATTTCTACTACTTCAATAAGTTTAGTGGGATCGTTATCCAAGTCAACCATGTTGCCTGCTTCTTTTGCGGCTTGCGTTCCGCTGTTCATAGCTACTCCAACATCGGCTTGCGCGAGTGCAGGTGCATCATTTGTTCCGTCACCCATCATGGCAACTAATCGCCCTTCGCCTTGTTCTTTGCGAATGTAATTCATTTTATCTTCGGGTTTGGCTTCGGCAATAAAATCGTCTACCCCTGCTTTTTCGGCAATGTATTTTGCGGTCAAAGGATTGTCTCCCGTTACCATCACTGTTTTAATTCCCATTTTACGAAGCCGTTCAAAGCGTTCCTGAATACCCGGTTTAATGATGTCCTGTAATTCAATTACGCCAATCACTTTTTCGTTTTCTGAAACTACAAGCGGTGTTCCTCCGTTGCTTGAAATCCTGTTTACTATTTCAGTGGTTTCGCTTGGAAAAGGGTTTCCTGCTTTCTCGCAAAAATTTCTGATTGCATCGCTTGCACCTTTGCGTATGCGAGTGTTTTCAAAATCAATACCCGAACTTCTTGTTTCAGCAGTAAATTTTATAAAGCGTGGATTTTCAATTTTGAAACTCAATGGATTTACCTTAGCTAACTCAATGATTGATTTTCCTTCGGGTGTACTGTCGCTCATAGAACCAAGCACAACGCATTCGGTGAAATGTTTTTCATCTACACCCTGAGCGGGGTAAAAATTTGTCGCTTTACGATTGCCTATGGTGATAGTTCCTGTTTTGTCCAACAGCAACACATCAATATCACCTGCGGTTTCAACAGCTTTGCCCGACTTTGTAATTACATTGGCGCGCAAAGCCCTGTCCATTCCCGCAATGCCAATTGCAGAAAGAAGTCCTCCTATTGTTGTAGGAATTAAACAAACAAAAAGTGAAATGAATGCTGCGATGGTGATGGGTGTGTTTGCATAGTCAGCAAACGGTTTTAGCGTTACACATACGATAATGAATACCAGTGTGAACCCTGCCAATAGAATTGTAAGCGCAATTTCGTTGGGCGTTTTTTGACGCGAAGCGCCTTCAACCAATGCAATCATTTTGTCCAAAAACTTTCGCCCGGTTGTGTTGTAACGCAAACAGTAATTTTGTCGCTCAGCACTTTTGTTCCACCAGTTACCGAGCTTTTATCTCCACCAGCTTCACGAATAACTGGTGCGCTTTCGCCTGTGATAGCACTTTCGTCAATGGTGGCAAGTCCCTCTATTATTTCTCCATCAGTTGGAATGATGTCGCCTGCTTCGCAATAAAATAGGTCATCCTTTTTTAACTGTGAGGAAGGAATAATTTCCACTTCGTGCGAATGAATTTTTCCGACAGCGGAAATTTTCTTAGCAGGCGTTTCTTCTCTTGTCTTTCTTAAACTGTCTGCTTGTGCTTTTCCTCTTGCTTCTGCTATTGCTTCTGCAAAGTTTGCAAAAAGCAACGTGAGCAACAGCACATTGAACACGATAAAATTGTAAGCGAATGAACCTTGTCCGCTTGCACCGAATAAAGTCCACACAGAAACAATAAGCATTATGAAAGTTCCTACCCAAACGGTAAACATGACCGGATTGCGGAACATGGTTTTCGGATTGAGTTTGATGGAAGATTGTTTCAATGCTTCTTTTAACAATTCTTTCTGAAACAAAGATGTATTTTTTTCAATTGACATGAGTTCTGAATTTTAATAGATTGAGAAATATTCTGCAATCGGTCCCAGGGTGAGTGCAGGAAAAAATGAAAGGGCTGCAACAATCGCAATCACTGCAAACACCATTAAACCAAAAGTGGCGGTGTCGGTTTTGAGTGTTCCGTTACTTTCGGGAATGAATTTTTTGCTTGCTAAAATTCCTGCAATGGCAACGGGTCCAATGATGGGCAAATAACGCGCAAGCAACATCACAATTCCGCATGCGATATTCCAAAACGGTGTGTTGTCGCCAAGTCCTTCAAAGCCGCTTCCATTGTTGGCTGATGAAGAACTGAACTCGTAAAGCATTTCACTTAAGCCGTGAAAACCCGGATTTGCCAACCAAGCTGAATATGCTTCGGGGTTGTTGGCGAAAAGAAAACTTGCCAATGCTGTACCTGTTAAAATCAGAAACGGATGCAACAAAGCAATCAACATGGCAATCTTCATTTCTTTAGCTTCTATTTTCTTTCCAAGAAACTCAGGTGTTCTTCCCACCATCAAACCACTGATGAAAACGGCAAGAATGATAAACACATAAAAATTGAGAAAGCCAACTCCAACGCCACCGTAAAAACTGTTTATCATCATTCCAAGAAGTGTGAACAGTCCTGTGAGCGGTGTCATGCTGTCGTGCATGGCATTTACAGAACCGTTGCTTGTACAAGTAGTGTTGATTGCCCAATAGGCTGAGGCGGCAGAGCCGAAACGGATTTCCTTTCCTTCCATACTACCCATAGTTTGTGTGATGCCCAAATTGGAAATGGCTGGGTTGCCTTGCATTTCAAAATAGATGGAAGGGATAACTAAAAACATGAAACCGATAGTCATTACTCCGAAAATTGTCCATGCCAATTTTCTGCGCTTCAACACAAAGCCCATTGCAAAAACCATAGCAATAGGGATTAAAGGAATGGAAATGGTTTCAACGATGTTTGTGAAGTAGTTTGGGTTCTCTAGTGGATGCGCTGAATTGGGTCCGTAAAAACCTCCACCGTTTGTTCCTAACTGTTTGATAGCTACAAAAGCAGCAACCGGACCTCTGCTTACTTGAACGGTGTCGCCTTGCAAGGTGGTGATCGTATCTTTTCCCTCAAAAGTCATGGGTGTGCCATTGAAAGCGAGAAGCAAAGCCACTACAAAAGCAAGGGGCAATAAAATTCTTGTGGAAGAACGTACGAAATAGAAATAGAAATTGCCAAGGGTTGGTGCTGTCCGTTCTCGCATTGAAAGAAATACAACGGCACAAATAGCAATCCCGCAAGCAGCACTGATGAATTGCCAAAGCATTAAAATGAGTTGCCCCAAATAAGACAAACCGCTTTCGCCTGAATAGTGTTGCAGGTTGGTATTGGTAACAAAACTCACGGAAGTATTGAAAGCAAGGTCGGCAGACATGGATGGGTTGCTGTCAGGATTGAGCGGCAGCCAACTCATATTAGTAAGCGTGAACATAGAAATGAGAAACCAAAAAACATTGATAGTGAGCAACGCGATTAAGTGTTGCTTCCATGTCATTTCTTTGGTAATGTCAATGCCGCTGAGTTTGAAAAAAAGTTTATCAAGCGGATTGAATATTTTATCCAGCCATGTTTCTTCATTGCTGAAAATTTTGCCGATGTATCTGCCAAGCGGAATGGCAAATAGAACCACTAAGCCATACATTAGGATTGTTCCGAGAATTTCTGTATTCATTTTAATTGCTGTTTTAGAATTTGAATAGGATTTTGGTTTTCCAGTAAACGATATAAAGCATGGACAGTGCAAAAAGCACACAGAGAATAAAAGCGATTACTTGCTTTATTTTCTCTTTGCTCATGTTTAGAATTTTTCTGGTTTGAGTAATACATAAACGATGTAACCGAACAAGAAAATGGCGACGATGAATAGTGCTATCATGGTTTAAATTTTTTCAAAGAAGTTGATGGATTTAAAAAACAGCCCGAAGCATAACAGCCCGACTGTGACTAGAATTAGTGTAAACATGGTTTTATTGATTTTTGTAAAGTTAACTTATAGTCAGACAAGCATTAAGACAATGTTTATCAATTTTATTGTTTGTCATCGTGTTACTTGTTTTCTACATTAAAGGATTGCAACAGCCATTCCAATTGTGCTGTAAAACATTGAAACCCTTGGCAGATAATGCGTTAAGAGGTATACGCTAAAATTCAGATAAGGAAAACCGTTGCATTTTGCAATGGTTGGGTATAGCGTTTCGCTATACTTTAACCGATTTTGTACTCGTCCAGCTTGCGGTAAAGGGTGGTGGTGGCAATATTCAGCAGTCGTGCAGTTTCGGTTTTATTGCCGTTTGTATAATTTAACACTTTTTGGATGTGAATTTTTTCTGCACTGGCCAAATCAAATGCAGACAGTGTTTTATTGTTTTTATCAGGTTTAGAATAATTTTGAAGTTCGATTGGCAAACTATCGATTGTCAATTCATCATTGGAAAGAATTACACTCCGTTCAATTACATTTTTCAATTCTCTAATATTTCCATTCCATTGATGTTGCTTTAATGCTTCCAAATAGTCTTTTGAAGCGGATTTAATTCTTTTATTGGTTTTAATTGCAAATGTGTTTAAAAACTCAAGAGCTAATGGTTCTATGTCAACAACCCGCTCTCTTAATGGTGGTAAATGAATTTGAAAAACGGAAATGCGGTAAAACAAATCTTGCCTGAAATGACCTTGTTCGATCTCCTTTAGCAAATCTTTATTGGTAGCTGCAATGATACGAACATTTACTTTTATTGGTTTGTTTTCACCTACACGAATGAATTCGCCAGATTCCAAAACTCTCAATAATTTCGTTTGCAAGTCCAAAGCCATTTCACCTAATTCATCTAAAAAGATAGTTCCATTATTTGCTTCTTCGAAAAGTCCTTTTTGGTCCTTGGATGCTCCTGTAAAAGAACCTGCTTTATGTCCAAACATTTCACTTTCCAATATATCCTTGCTAAAAGCAGAACAATTGATAGCGACAAAATTATACTTAGACCTGTTGCTTTCCTGATGGATTGCCTGTGCAAATACATCTTTGCCGGTCCCTGTTTCACCCGTCAATAAAACTGAGGTGTCGGTTGCAGCCACTTTATGAGCCAATTCGATGGCTTTTAGGATGGACTTTGATTTGCCTATTATTTTGTCAAATGAGTATTTATTGCTTAATTGCTTTTCTAATAGCTGAACTCGTTTGGCTAAAACCACTTTTTCCATAGCCCTGTATAACAATGGAATGATTTTGTTATTGTCATCCCCTTTTGTAATGTAGTCAAATGCCCCATTTTTAATGGCTTGCACACCATCAGAAATAGAACCATAAGCTGTCAACACAATGATTTCAAGTAATGGAAATTCGTCCTTAATCTTCTTTGAGAATTCAACCCCATTGCCGTCAGGAAGTTTTACATCGCAAAGTACCACATCCACTTCATTTTGTTCTAAGTTTTTCCAAGCTGATTTGCAATCACCTGCTAGCAAAACCTCAAAGCCTTCCAAACTAATAATTCGTGCTAATAAAGTTTTTAACTTTTCTTCGTCGTCTATGATTAAAACTTTTTTCAAAATACCGCTTGTCAATTTATGCACAAATTTAATACGAATAGCCATTGTTCAAGATAAAATTGAACATATGAATGTAAGATGTACTCAGTTTTACATTACACATTTTGGCCAATGACCGAATCATTTCCATTTTTTTAAATCAGGCGATCCCTTAATTGATTATTATAATGTTCAAAAAACCATAAATTCAGATCAGCCCAATATAATAAAAATAATTTATTTGAATTTGAAAATTTAAAAAGCAAAATTTATTCTCTTGCTTTTCTATAATAATCTTGCCTTTGATTTTGTCTTATGCATATGGAATCTTCATTTGTTGCTTATGTTAATTCAATATCAATTGCCTTTGGCCAAATTTTTATCAAAGAATAGGATTTGCTTTTCATATGCGGATCTCCAATAAGGAATGCTATGATCCCCTTTACTTTCAACGTAGCGATGAAGGATGCGTAATTCTTCTAATTTCTTATGAAACGTTCGATTGACTTCCAAAAAAAAATCCTCTGTTCCACAATCTATATACAGTTTTTGATTTTTAAAAGCATGTTGATTTAAAAGATATAAGCAACTGGATTGCTCCCAGCGGGTTCTGTTTTTTATAGGATCGCCTAATAGCTTGTATAAATTCCATTCTCTGTAAAAAGGAATTAAATCCAGACCTCCACTGCTACTTCCAATACAACTGAATTGATCGGGATGTTTGTGAGCCAAATAAACAGCGCCGTGTCCGCCCATACTGATTCCACTAATTCCTCTGGATTCTCTGCCTTTTAGACTTCTGTAACATTGATCGATAAACTTCGGCACTTCGAGTGCAATATAGGTTTCAAATTTACGATCTGTTTTATTTGGACCATCCAGATACCAACTGTCATAATCTCCGTCCGGACATACCAAAATCATTTGATATCGATCTGCCCATTCACGAATTTTAGGAATCACAAAATACCAACTGGAAGGATCGCTGCTATGGCCGTGCAATAAATAAAGCACTGGATACGATTTATTGCTCTGCTCATAATTGGAAGGAAGAAAAACCAAGGCATTGAAGGATTTGTTCATCGCTGCACTTGGAATGGAAATCGTATCTACTTTCCCTCCCAACAATCGTACATAACAGAGACCTATAAAGAAAATGCATTTAAACAAAGATCGTTTTAACTGGTAAAGCATCATTGCGTAAAAATAAGCTTTGATCTCATATTAATTTCCCTTTTATCTTTAGGACTTCTATGCATAAAAGGCATCTGGATTCTATTGACATGTTAAGGGGCATTGTAGCATTGCTTGTATGCCTCTACCATTTTACAGAAGGCTTTCTACCACTTGAAAGCAGTTTCCGGTATTTGTTTTCCAGAGGCTATCTAGGGGTCGAGATCTTTTTTGTGATTTCAGGATTTGTCATCCCCTACACCATGTACAAAAGTCATTATGATTTACGGCAATCCGGAAAATTCATGTTAAAAAGACTTGCCCGAATCGAGCCACCCTATTGGTGTAGTATTATTTTGATATTTATTATAGACTATTTCTCTACCTTTTTCAGACATTATGAAGACAAAGTGATAACCGTTGATTTCAAAGATCTTTTCTATCATTTGTTACATATCAATGATTTTGTAAATCAAGCCTGGATGAAAGGAATTTATTGGAGTTTAGCCATTGAGATCCAATATTATTTATTAATGGCTTTGATTTTTCCCTTGCTTTTATTTAAAAACAAATGGGTCAGCTATTCTGTATTGCTCGTATTTTGTCTCGGTCGGTGGTTAGAATGGAATCACACGGTAATGTATTACGGTTGTCACTTTGCATTTGGCATTATCCTTTTTAATGCGCATATCGGAACCATCACTTCTAAACATTTTTGGATTGCAATCACCCTATTATTTATCTTAACGTATTGGTGTTTTGACATCTATCATTTATCAGCAGTTGTTTTTGCCGTATTTTTTATCAAGTTTTTTAGCTTGTCTATACAACCCCTTAAGTTTCTTGGAAAAATATCGTATTCCTTCTATTTAATACATCTTCAGATTGGTTGGTCTATGATAGATGCTTGTTTAAGAACCTATCCCAATGAAAATCGCATCCAACTGATATTACTTGCGATTCCTTGTGTGGTAATCGCTTCTTATTTCTTTTTTGTTTTAATTGAAAAACTAAGTCATTTGGTGGCAAGGAAATGTAGTTGAAGGAAGGGGGAAGGTCTGGAGGTCTGGAGGTCTGGAGGTCTGGAGGTCTGGAGGGCTGAAGGGCTGGAGGGCTGGAGGGAGGACTGAAGGGCTGAAGGGCTGGAGGGATGTAGGGCTGGAGAGCTGTAGGGAGGACTGAAGGGCTGAAGGGCTGAAGGGCTGGAGGGAGGACTGAAGGGCTGAAGGGCTGGAGGGATGTAGGGCTGGAGGGCTGTAGGGAGGACTGGAGGGCTGAAGGGCTGAAGGGCTGGAGGGCTGGAGGGATGTTGGGATGTTAGGATGTTAGGCTATTTTTTATTTTGATATTCTTCGACTAATTTTTTAACGGTAGCCATTTCTCTCATCATGCTACGAGCTTCTTCGCATGGAGTGCCAAAATATGTTTTACCGCTTTCAAGATTCTTTCCAACTCCTGAACGTGCCAATAAAACTACTTTGTCACCGATTTCAATATTTTGTGCGATGCCAACTTGACCATAGATCGTGACTTGATTTCCTATTTTTGTTTTACCTGCAATTCCAACCTGAGCAGCGATCAGGCATTGTTTACCGATAACGACACCATGTCCTACATGAACCTGACAGTCTATTTTGGTTCCTTCTCCAATGATGGTATCCCCTGAGACTCCTTTATTTATTGTACAGCCAGCACCAATATCTACCTGATCGTGAATAATGACTCTACCACAAGATCTCCATTTGCGGTATCCTTGAGCTGTTTTCTTAAAGTAAAAAGCATCTGTACCTAATAGCGCACCAGATTGAATTGTGACATGGTTGCCTATTACTGTGTATTCACCCAATACTGCATTGCTTTGAATATGACTGTGTGCACCTATGACTACATGATGGCCAATAACAACCTGCGATTCAATGATAGCCGTTGGATGAATATAGGCGGTCTCAGCTATAGCATGATTTTGAATTATAAAAGGTCTATGTTCTAAAACCAGTTGATTGTAAATCTCAAATGGTTCTTGGGTTATCAATAAAGTTTTACCATCGGGACAATCCGTTTCTTTATTAATTAAAATAACCGTTGCATCTGAGTGAATCGATTTTGAATAATATTTCTCCACATCAACAAAAGTCAAATCACCCGAGATCACTTTATGGATTTCATTGATCCCATAAATTAATTGATCCGGATTTCCGATTAACTTCATATTAAATCGATCTGCCAGTTGCTTTACAGGAATTGGATTGCTTAATTTCATATTAATTATTAATGTGCTTCCAACCAATTTAAACCAGAATCAATTCCAACTTCAATTGGAACTTTTAAATTTGGAATTGCGTGACGCATTTCGTAGCTCACCAATTCTTTAATGGTATCCAACTCCATTTTTGGGACATCAAAAACCAATTCGTCATGCACCTGTAAAATCATTTTTGTATTTAAATGTTCTTTGTGCAAGCGCTTGTGAATATTGACCATTGCAATTTTTATCATATCGGCAGCAGTCCCTTGGATGGGCGTGTTGATCGCAACGCGCTCTGCGTTCGTACGCGCCAATGCATTTTTGGAATTAATGTCCCGCAAAACCCGTTTACGCCCCAATAAGGTCTTAACGTATCCATTGGTACGTGCATTTTCAACGACATTGGCCATATATGATTTTAAGTCTTTATAGGTACTAAAATATTGATCAATCAAGGTTTTAGCATCTCCTCTGGAAATTCCCAATTGCCTGGAAATATTGGTTGACCCGGCACCGTATAAAATAGAAAAATTTACCGTCTTTGCATTTCTGCGTTGATCACTAGTAACTTCTTCATAAGGTACATTGTAAACTTTTGCTGCAGTGGCCCGGTGAATATCCTGCCCTTTTATAAAAGCATCCAACATCATTTCTTCCTGTGCAATTTCTGCAATCAGTCTCAATTCAATTTGAGAATAGTCGGCAGACACCAATACATGGCCTTCGTCTCTTGGTACAAAAGCCTTACGAATTTCTCGACCCGCTTCATCTTTGATTGGAATATTCTGCAAATTCGGATTTTCAGATGCAAGTCGTCCGGTTGCAGCGCGTGCCTGATTAAACGAACTATGAACTCGACCTGTTTTAGGATTAATCATTAAGGGTAAGGCATCAACGTATGTTGATTTTAATTTGGAAAGTTTACGATGGTTTAATATATCGTTTACGATCTCAAAATCTTCTGAAAGTTCGGTTAACTTTTCTTCATCGGTTGAATATTGATTGGTACTTGTTTTCTTCCACTTGTACGGAATATTCAGTTTATCAAATAAAATCTCTCCTACTTGCTTCGGACTTGCAATATTAAAATGCGCGCCAGCTTTCTTGTAGATTAATTTTTCAGCATCAATAATCTGAGTTTCCAGTACTTTACTGTAATCATTTAAAAACTTACCATCAATTTTAACACCTTCGTATTCAATTTCGCATAACACGGACACTAGGGGTAATTCTATATCATGAATTAAGTTTTCAAGATTCTCTTTCACGATATCCTCTTTTAATATTTTATATATCTGCAAGGTCATATCTGCATCTTCGGCAGCATATTCCTTAATTTTTTCTAAAGGCACATAACGCATACTTCCTTGACAGGATCCCTTTTTGCCAATTAATTCTTCGATGGCAACCATTTTATAATTGAGATAAGCCTCAGCTAAATAGTCCAACTTGTGTCTGTGATCCGGTTCCAATAAATAATGGGCTATCATGGTATCAAATTCCGGAGCTGGCATTTCAACACCATACCAGCGCATCATCAACATATCGTATTTGATATTCTGGCCGATAAATTTTTTAGATTTATCTTCCAATAATGGTTTAAATTTTTTAACCAATGCGTTTGCTTGATTCGCATCATCCGGAACCGGGACATAATATGCATCCGTTGCTTTTATACAAAAAGACATTCCAACTAATTCTGCCTGATTGGCATCAATCCCAGTGGTTTCTGTATCAAATGAAATGATATCGGCCTTATTTAATGATGCAAGCAATTCTTCAATTTGTTTATCTGTCTGAACTAAATGATATGTGTGAATTGTATTTGAAATATCATGATCTGCTACTTTGTATTCTTTTTCAGGTACTTCACTTTTTTGTTCAGGAGGTTCACCAAATAAGCTGGATTGCACTGGTTCTACGGTACCTAAAATTGTTTGTGCAAGGGTACGAAATTCCAGCTGACGAAATAATTCGGCCAATCTGGTTTTATCAAATCCCTCAATCCGATACATTTTTTCATCAAACTGGATTGGCGCATGGATATCAATCGTTGCCAGCTTTTTACTTAGCAAGGCTAAATCAGCATGTTCATTTACTTTCTCTTTTAGTTTACCCGCTAATTGATCTTTGTGTTTGATTAAATTTTCAATCGTGTCGAATTCTTCCAATAATTTAACCGCAGTTTTTTCACCAACGCCTGGGATTCCTGGAATGTTATCAACTGCATCCCCCATCAATCCCAATAAATCAATCACCTGATCTACCCGTTGAATACCCCATGAACTTGTAATTTCTTTCGGACCCAAAATATCAACTCCATTTCCTTGACGGGATGGTTTATACATGAATATTTGTTCTTCAACCAATTGTCCGTAATCCTTATCCGGAGTAACCATATAAACTGTAAAGCCTTCTCTGGCTGCTTGTTTTGCAATGGTACCAATGACATCATCTGCTTCAAAAGCCTCTACTGTAATAATTGGAATGTTAAACGCTTTAACCAATTCTTCAATATAAGGAAATGCCTTACTGATATCTTCTGGTTGTGCTTCCCGGTTTGCTTTATATGCTGGAAATTCTTTGTGCCGAAAGGTTGGTCCTGACAAATCAAATGCAACTGCGAGATGTGTTGGTTTCTCATTTTGGATAATATCCCACAGGGTCCTGGTAAATCCGGATATGGCTGAAGTATTTAATCCTTTTGAGTTGATGAGGGGCCTTGTTATAAATGCATAATGGGCTCTGTAAACCAATGCATGGCCATCCAATAAAAATAATTTTTTCATAGTCATTACAAGGGTGAAGATAGAGAGATTATAACGATTATAAAATTTGGAACAGAATCCATTTAACTAAAGGGAATTGAAGGTTTATTTTACTAAAGAAGCATTCTGTTGGTCCTTTTGGACTATAATTTAAAAACCCAAATTCTATCTAATAAACAGATTTACAAGCATTCATGCAAAAATAAATTCATTAATGTAAATTTTATTGGATTCAGTTTAAAAGTTCTTACTATCTTAAGTGCGATTTTGTGTCCGGATTCTGATAGCCGGACTTTCAATGAATACGATCCGTTTTTATCAAGCTTCCTCTACGATTGTTCATTTTAAAATTGTTATATGGATTTAATTGCAAAGGGTATGGGTTGGATACCGGCTCGCCCAGATTGCCGTGCCTTTACTCCGGAAACACCACTAGTTGTTGACCAACTAAAAAATGTACATGGTTTACATTTAAGTAAACGAAGTAAAAAGACAGAAAAGCCATTAAAGGTTCCTATCTCTATTGACCTAAGTTCCTATTGTTCGCCTATTGAAGATCAAAAAAGTCTGGGTGCCTGCACTGCGCATGCCGCGATTGGTTTGTTAGAATATTTCGAACAACGTGCTTATGGAAAATACATTGATGGAAGTCGATTGTTTTTATATAAAGTTTCGAGGAAATTACTGATGTGGACCGGAGATACCGGTGCCTATTTACGAACAGCCATGCAAGCACTAGCTGCTTTTGGTACACCTCCTGAAAAATATTATCCCTATGTGATTTCAAAATTTGAAGAAGAACCTTCTGCATTTTGCTATTCATTTGCTCAAAGTTATAAAGGCTTAAAATATTACAGATTGGATTCTGGAAACACTACACCAACTGCTGCGATTGCCAGTATGAAAAAGAATATGGCCGCTGGATTGCCCAGCATGTTCGGATTTACCTGTTACCAAAGCGTTTTGGATCAATCAACCACAAATGGTGGTGCAATTCCTTATCCAAAAAATACCGATACCGTGGTAGGTGGTCATGCAGTGATTGCTATTGGATATGATGATAAAAAAGTAATTGTCAATAAAGATGATAATTCCAAAACAACCGGAGCCTTTATGATTCGAAATTCATGGGGAACTGAATGGGGTAAAGATGGCTATGGCTGGTTGCCTTATAAATATTTTGAAAATAGACTGGCCGAAGATATTTGGTCTTTAGTAAAAGCAGGTTGGTTTGATACAGGAGCTTTTTAATAGGGAGCTATGGATTCACATATTGGATACAACCCACGATTTTTAGGAAGAGCGTATTATCTCCCGCTTCCAAAATTATCTGCCAGCCAAAAACAGGATATGATCAAATATGAAGGCAAGAAATACAAATTAGATTATATTCATTACAGTGTCGTGATGTGTAAAAGCAGAAGGCTTGCGTATTTTACTGCTGTAAATATTGACGGATCCTGCTGGCAAAACAATTCCAGAGAAGGATCCTGGAAAGAGGAGAAAAGAATCGCAAATCATGAGCAGCTTGGCAATAAACTGTATCGTGCAGAACAAAGTAAATTTGACAAAGGGCATTTGGTTCGCAGGGAAGATCCGGAATGGGGCGATAAAGAAATCAGTTTAAAAGCAGGCGCACAAACATTCATTTTTACCAATTGTGCGCCCCAGCATGAAAAATTAAACAGGGATATTTGGGCCGACCTAGAGGCAAATATTTTACATACAGGTGCAGATACATTGAATGTAAAAGTGTGCGTATTTACAGGACCTATATTAGCACCTACCGATGGAAGTTTTATTACACCTCTTGATAATCATTACATACAAATACCAAATTTATTTTGGAAGGTGGTTGTATGGAAAAAATCTGATAATAAATCATACGCTGTTGGCTTTGTACAAAGTCAGGAATCCTTTTTAATTGAAGATGGTATCATACAAAAACCATTAACTGTAAATTCGAAATTACTTTGTAAAATGACGGACGATGATTTTTTTGAACACATTCAATTTAAGGATGGTCAAACCTATCAAGTTCGATTGGAAGAAATAGAAAAGTTGAGTGGTTTAAAATTTGACTGGAAACATGTAAAAAGACCCTTTAATCAAAATCCAATGGCAATCCATGGAATCAAACGATCTCCACCATCAAATGATATGCCTGCTAAAATTCTAAGACAAGATCCAAAATCCAAGGATGTGTGTGTTGTAAGATGGAATCCTGTGTACCAGTTGGAAGGATTGGTGATTTAGGTGATTTAGGTGATAGTTGATAGTTGTTAGTTGATAGTTGTTAGTTGTTAGTGGTAGGTGTTCAATGTTTCAAGATAGACCTCATTAGTCATTGAACATTGAGCATTGAATATTGAGCATTTATTCCCCGAAGCATGATTTTTAATGTTCAATGTACAATTTTCAATGAGCAATGTTCAATTGAAAAATAAAATTTATTCGTCCTTCATTCGTGCATTCGTGGCAAATCTTCCTTCTTCAATTCGTCCTCAATTCGTGCTCCATTCGTGCATTCGTGGCAATTCTTATTTCTTCAATTCGTGCATTCGTAGCAATCCTCCATTGGTATTGAGCATTATTTCTTCGAAGCATGATTTTTAATGTTCAATGAGCAATGCTCAATGAGCAATGTTCAATTGAAATATAAAATTTATTCGTCCTCAATTCGTGCATTCGTGGCAATTCTTCATTCTTCCATTCGTCCTCCATTCGTGCATTCGTGGCAATCCTCTATTGGTATTGAGCATTATTTCTTCGAAGCATGATTTTTAATGTTCAATGAGCAATGCTCAATTTGCAATGTTCAATGGAAGATATAATTGAGCTGTGTTCAAAGAATTTTTAAAAATAGAGGGCTGCCAGTATGACAGCCCTCTAAGCCAATTACGTATAAAAAAATTTTATCTTCTCCAGGGTAATTGGAGTACACGTCTTGCAGTTAAAATTCCGCAATAATTGCCGCCTTCGTAATCCATGCGGTAATGAACGCCAAGAGGCAAGCGACTGAAAGCATTTTCATTTGCAAGGTCTCGCAAACTATTATAGGCACGAGGATGTCCATTGAAATCTGTTCGTTGTTGGTGGCAAAAATCTGTAAACGGATAACTGCCGCCTACAAAAGCTTCTAAAATACCCACTCCAGAAAACGCAAATGTTGCATGTCCTGAAGGGTAAGCTGGGAATGGTGGTGTAAAACCCAACCAAGGGATGGTAAATTTTGCATCAATTTCTCTTTGGATATAGGTAATGGGGCGTTCCACATTGTATTTATATTTATTGTACCAGCAAATTACGGCAGCATCGCTTAATGCCATCCCAATTTGGGCATATAATAAACAAGTTTTCTCCAAATTGAAATCTTCCTCATTGACTATTTGATCCGCAATTGCTACCATTCTTGCAGGCGGACTAAAAGTCCAACCTACCCGATCATCACTCCAAAATTCGGCCATGTGCTCCATGTCCCCTTTAGGTTCTTTGCGTGCAAGATTTGTAACTACATACGTTTCGTAAGCCTGTGCATAAATTACTGAATTTGTATCGGAATTACAGGTATAAGGAGAAACCAATGCATCCATATCACCAGGTGTTACTGCAAATCTTCTCACTTTACCCCATTGAGAAAACAAACCACGATCTGCAACAGTAATTGGATCCGTAGGAATCCATTCACAACCTTGGGCATTTACTGGTACAGGAAAAGGATTGAGATGTGCATTGTGACCAATAGGATCCGAAATCGAAAATCTCCAAATAGCCGTTGCGACTTCCCGGCCATGCGCTTCTGAATTATTTAATAATTCTTCAGATGCTGCATTTCGATATTTTGCACGCAGTTCTTTTTCTTTATTGACAATTATATTTAGATAATCCTGCTTATTCAACACATTTCCGTTTCTATCTTTAAAAGTTACATCCTCAAAAAATTTGTTCATCAGGTATGCATACGATGCATTGATGACTTCCGGCCAATACAAATTCTTTTTGATGGCAGGCATATCAGAAATACCAATTTTATATTGCAGGGATTGGTAATCCGGCATTCCTCCTAAACTAGCTTCATAGGCACTTAAGCCTAAATAAGCCAATGCTCTTGGAGCTGGTCCAGGTCTAAAAAACGCTGCATAGCGGTCCAATTCCATAAACACTTGAACCCATTCGTGATACACCGAATTGTCAAGCGATTGCATGAGATCATCGGTACCAGAAGTATTTTCCGATTTATTACAGGACATCGTAGATCCCACTAAAAAAACGATGGCCAAAAACAATACACGTGTCGAGATTTTCATAGAAAACTATTTTAATATTTATTTAAGAGTTGTTTGTCTTATTTATACAAAAATAGGAGTTGAACCTGTTTATAAAAAACTTTTAAATTTAATTTTTAAAAAATTAAATTATTTAAGACCTTTTTAGCTTGTTTTAGGTTTTTTGGCTGCAGCGAAGCCCTTTTCTGGCTTTCATTCAATACCTTAAATTATAATTTAAGACCGCACGATGATCTCAAATTTAGTCGAACTGAAGTCCCCTTGTTTAATGAATTGGTAATCGTTTGGAAGTTCACCAAGGGTTTTGCAATTGTTAAAGAAATTTTGAAGGTAGTAGGTTCCCGAATAATTTCTGGACTCTAAATAGTGGACCATTTGTAATAAATCATCCGGACTCAAGAGTTTAGAATGGATTGTCGTCCGGACTTCAAAAGGTGCATTGATTTTAATTAAAAACTCAAGACTTTGTTGAAATTTATTAAACAAACCAGATTGGGTTACTTTATAAAATTGATTTGGTAGTGCTTTAAAATCTAATGCAATATAATTAATGAGTTGATTTTGAACTAAGGATTTTAATCGCACTGGATAAGACCCATTGGTATCTAATTTTATCAGAAAACCGTGTTCTTTTAAATTTTGAATAAACGATTCAATCTTTTTATCCATCAAACATTCACCGCCACTTAATACGACTCCATCCAAAAATCCCTTTCGGCTGGAAATCCACTTAAAAGCATCCTCATGTGAAATAGTCCCTTTACCTTTTACGATATCAGGATTATAACAATAATGGCAACGCATATTGCAGCCTGCATACCAAATAATACAGGCTGTCTTATGTGGAAAATCCAATAACGTAAAGGGTGTGATATGATAGATGGAATTAGTCACGGCTTGTTTCAACAAAATGCTTTCGTTCTGTATGTTCACCCTTTTTACCAATATTAAAACTCTCAACCGGCCGATGGTAGCCCATTACCCTGGTAAACACAAGACATTTGCTTCGTTTTTCCTGATGCAATTCAAGAAACTCTGATTCAGATCCATTTTTAAATTTGGTTTCCATATAATTAGTTTTTAGTTTCACTGAAAATCGATTGTAAAATATGTGCATCGCATTTTGGGCAATAACTGTGTTCGCCATTTAAATAACCATGTGTATTGCATATACTAAAGACCGGTGTAATTGTGATATAAGGCAATCTGAAATTTGAAAGTACTTTTCGAACCAGATTTCGGCAAGCTTCAGGCGAACTAATTTTTTCTCGCATATATAAATGAAGTACGGTACCTCCTGTGTATTTGCATTGCAATTCATCTTGCTGGAGCAGTGCCTCAAATGGATCTTCAGTGTAATGTGCAGGGAGCTGCGAACTGTTCGTATAATAAATATTATCACCAAAACCTGCCTGAATTATGTCTTCAAATCGCTTTTTATCCTCCTTTGCAAAGCGATACGTAGTGCCTTCTGCCGGGGTCGCTTCCAAATTATATAAATTGCCGGTGATCTCTTGAAATTCTAATATACGACTGCGTATAAAATCCAAAATTCGAAGTGCAAAATCACGACCCCATTCATCCGCAATGGAATGGCGATCTTTTGAAAAATTACGGATCATTTCATTCATTCCGTTTACACCGATGGTTGCAAAATGATTTTTCAAGTTTTTCAAATAGCGCTTCGTATAAGGATACAATCCCCGATCAAATAAACCCTGAATAAATTCGCGCTTTTTTTCTAAACTCGACTTGGCTAATTCAAGTAACTGATCCAAGCGGAGCATTAAAGCGGCTTCATCATTTTGATAGAGATACCCCAAGCGTGCCATATTAATTGTTACGACGCCTATACTTCCAGTCATTTCCGCACTTCCAAATAAGCCATTACCCCGTTTTAATAATTCGCGCAAATCCAATTGCAGTCGACAACACATGCTGCGAATGGCATTGGGCTTGTAGGCATTCGGGTTTTCAACCCGGATTCCCTGTTCATCCAACATAAATTGACTCCCTATAAAATTTTGAAAGTATGATGAACCAATTTTTGCTGTATTCTCAAAAAGGAGGTCGGTATTTTCACCATACCAATCAAAGTCTTCTGTAATGTTGACAGTTGGAATGGGAAAGGTGAAAGGCTGTCCATTTGCATCGCCTTCTGTCATTACTTGATAATACGCTTTGTTTATTAAATTCATCTCAGCCTGGAAATGCCTGTAACACAATTCATCTGGCTTGCTTACACCCCGATCTTTCGATTTAGCTAAAATAATTTCATCCTGTATGTCTTTAAAAAGATGCTGGTCCTTGCGACTTGGAAATTGATCTTGTAAATCTTTTGGGACCGTCCAGTCCAAGGTTATATTCGTAAAAGGTGATTGTCCCCAGCGGGCAGGTACATTCAAATTATAAACAAAACTCCGAATTGCTTTTAATACTTCTGCAAAACTGAGTTGGTCTTTAAAAACATATGGAGCTAAATAAGTATCAAACGAACTAAATGCTTGTGCTCCGGCCCATTCACTTTGAAGAATACCAAGAAAATTAGCCATTTGACCCAAAGCTTCTCTAAAATGAGCAGGAGGCCGACTCTCCACGCGGCCCCGTACTCCATTAAAACCTTCATTTAATAGCATGCGCAAACTCCAACCTGCACAATAGCCTGTAAGACAATCTAAATCATGGATATGATAATCTCCATTTCGATGCGCATACCCTTCTTCTTTTGTATATACTTTATCCAACCAGTAATTAGCAATCACTTTACCGGCGACATTGTTGATTAATCCGGCACTGGAATAGGAAGTATTTGCATTTGCATTAATGCGCCAATCGGTTTGGTAAACATATTCATTTACAGTTTGCGAACAATCAATATAGCTGGTATCATCGTTTAAACCAAGTACATGCTCCCGTTGCAATTTACGTGTGTGCCGATGCAGCATAAACGCCCGCATGACATCAAATTCAATAAAATCAAATAAGGTCTTTTCTATGAGATCTTGGATATCCTCAACTGCCCAACAGGTTTTTGTATTTAAATAGTTTTGAATGGTACGCAAGCATTTTAAATTCAAGGCTTTGTTTTGTCCTAAAAATGCTTTTTGCAGCGCATCTTCAATTTTATTAAATTGAAAAGGACGGTATTCTCCATTTCGTTTGATGACCCAGTCTGGCATATTTAAAATTTGAAAAAGTAATTCTATTCTGACCCATTGAAGAGTCAAATTATTATTAAGACAATTATATCTCAAATATATAACAAAATTGTAATATTTAATTTTTAAATAGAATAATTTTTTTCTTCTATTTATTTAATCATCGCTAAATATTTATTGATTTATAAATAAGGATCTTAATTGCCAAATTAGAATTAAGAAATGCCACGAATGCACGAGTGGAGGACGAATGATAATGAAAAAATGAAATTTATTCGTCTTCAATTCGTGCATTCGTGGCGATAAAAGTTAACATGAATGCCATTAATTATTGAATTACATAACTACTTCTTCCAATACTTTTTCATCTACTTCTTCATGAATTGCTTCATCCATTTGTTTAATGTCTGTTGCTTTTGTTTTCAGCGCATTTGCCCGTGACACGATAAACCAGGTCAATGGAATGACGCCTCCAAAAAAAGAAAACAGAAGCACCGATACCCCGCATCCAAGTGAGTGAATTGAATATTCCATAATCAACAAAATCATGCGAACGACCATACCACAATCCTTGTTCGACTACTGCTTTAAATTGGATGGATCCAGCAGGAAATAAATCCAGGACTACCATCAACATCAATCCGGCGTTGATAGACCAAAAGGAGAAATTTACAACCCGGTCATTCCATCGTCCACTTTTTATCAATAAACGGGATGCAAATAATAAAGCGGCCAGTGAAATATTTCCATAAACACCCATTAAGGCTGCGTGTGCATGATTTACAGTGAGGTAGGTTCCGTGTTCGAAGTAATTCATGATAGGCAAATTAATGATAATGCCCAATACCCCTGCACCAAAGAAATTCCAAAAATTGACAGCTACTAAAAATTTAAAAACTTCCGGGAACCCAAAATTTTGAAGTGATTTATGATCAACATCACCCACTGCAATCTTAGGCATGTTTTTAAATCTCCATGCTTCAACAGTCAACAGAATTAATGGTACAAATTGCAAGGTGGAGAAAACAGATCCCAATGCCATGGTTGCCACCGGTTTGGCGTTCCAATAAAAATTATGTGAAATACCAAGCAAGCCCGTTCCTAAAAATAAAATAGTTGCAAAATAAACAACCCGGATCGCAGCTTGTCGACTCACCAATCCCATCAACACCATCAGGTAACTGACAATCACGGTGATAAATACCTCGAAAAATGCTTCTACCCACATGTGGATCACCATCCATCTCCAAAAATCAGCAATTACAAAATTGGTTTCTGGCTTTGCAACAAATCCAGATAAAAATAAAAGGGGAATCCCAATTACAGAATACATAATCCAGTTTGGTAAATTCCAAGGCTGACCTGCAATAAAAGCTGGTTTTATTCCCCGATATACAATCACTCCCCAGAGGATAAATATACCCATTAGTAAAACCTGGTACATTTTACCAAAGTCAACAAATTCCCATCCTTGATGTCCAAGCCAATACCACCATTTTCCCATCAATCCGAGAGGACCTAAAACCATACCGAGCAATGAACCACCTACTAAAACAAACAATAGAACAAACAAGGTATTGATCATTCGCAATTGCCCAGGCACTTCTTTCTTGGCTAAGATCGGCAAGATAAAAATAGAGGAAGCGATCCAACAAGTTGATATCCAATACAAAGACAACATAAGATGCCAGGATCTGGAAATTGTAACCGGTAGATCCTCTGTAATGTGAATGCCCAAATAAGACATCCAGTTTATAAAATCATTGATGGTAAATAATCCACTTGAAACTTGTAAAAAGAATAATAGGATGGCTACAAAGAAAAATTTGAAGGTAGCTTTCTGGGTAGCTGTAGGTTTAAATGCAGCTACACGTTCCAAAGTAAATAAATCCCTTTTCGGAGGCTTGAAAAATTTATTGGGCAATTGATTGTACTGACCAATAAAATATAGGACCACACCACAAGCCAACACAAAGGCCAACAAGCCCAATACACTCCACAAAATTACAGGAGACGTTGGGGTGTTCCCAGCAAGTGGATCATAGGGCCAATTGTGGGTATAACTAAACGAACTGCCCGGCCTTTGGGTCACACACACCCAGGCACCCCAGAAGAAAAAGGATGCTAAATCCGCCACATCCTCCCGGTTGGCTATATAATTTTTAGGAGGAAAACCTGCTCCTGAATTTTTATCAATAAATATATCTGTGTAATGTTTTTTCAATTGTTGTAAGGCATAGGATTGTGCCACTGAAAGTGAAACAATATTTTCCGCCTTATTAAACGCATTTTCTTTTAATTCGACTTTAACTTTTTCATTAATTTGTTTTACTTCATACAAGTCAACCTCTTTTCCTGTTTTAAATTTTATTTCAGTGATATAATAATCATTCATGTAGACCGTAATCCAATGCAACGCTTCAGCTGTATAATCAGGACCTCGCTGCGCACCATCACCAAAAAAGCTGCCATACTCCATCAGTGCTTTTTTATGAAAGACTTCTTGCCCTCGTTCAATTGTATTTTGATCGATCACCACGGCTCCGGTTGCATCTTTAAAACCAGTCATCGGAGGGGCATCGATGTAAGTCTGAAATCCAATCATCCCTACACCCAGGATACTTATAATCAATATAAAAATCAGCGGCCCTCGCCAATTTTTTGTATTCATGATGTAGCTAATATTTTTAGTGGCTGAAGCACCATTGCTTCCCTGGCCATTTTGTCCGTTTGATTCCATTTTATGAATTTTTATATTATAAATTAGTATTTAAAGTTTTTAATCTATTTAAGACTATTTTATCTTAATTAGATGCAAAAAAATAGCCCTCCTTACAAGCGCATTTTACCCATATTTATAGCTTTAGCCAAATGTTGCAAGGAAGTCTTCTTAAATTCCATTTGCAAATTGCCCTTTACATTTTTCCAAAAGTTGTGAACAGGACAAGGTTCCCGTTCGCCACAGCCAGGTAAACCCAACAAACATTTATCAAAAAAATCCTCCCCTTCCAGAATATGCACAATGTCAATTAGATAAATATCCTTACTTGGTTTTTTCAGAATAATCCCTCCGTGTGGACCCCGGTGCGACTCCAACAATCCATGTTGATTCAAAGTCTGAAAGGTTTTAGTCAAAAAGTGAAATGAAATATCCAGTTCATCAGAGATTTCTCCAATGCTTACATAATTGTCCTGTTCGTTCTTTGATGCTACGTACATGAGCGCCCGGAGGCAATATATAGTGGCTTTTGAGAGTGCGCGCATATCAGAACATCAATTAAGACTAATTTGTCCCAAATTTAAACAGTTTTTAATAGTTGCAAACTTTTTTGTATTTTTATTTTGAATTAATCAATTTTTTTTAAGCCTTTTTAAGTATTTCGTAAGGTTTTGGCATTCAATTGATCCGTTGCATGCTTTGCTTTGGTTTGATATTTAAAAAATACGTTTAAGCTATTCACTATGTACACTAAACCTTGTTGCTTATTAATTCTATTGTTTTTTGTTTTTCAGAGCGCTCTGAATAGCCAAAAATTGGATTGGATTTATACCTACAAAACGGTATCTAGGGCACATAAGATCAACAAAGTTTCGGATCAGGTTTATATTGTATCAGGGTATATGGAACATTCCAATTTAATATTCTGTGGTCTATTTGACTCAAGTGGCCAACATTTAAAAACATATACTTTTGAAAATAGAAATTATTCAAGTTCTGTTGCTTTTCAGGGGGTGCTGCCAAATGGAGAAATAGCCCTGTTGCTCTATGATGGAAGACTCATGCGTATTAATCCGTTTGATTACTCAATAGATTCCAGCCTTGCGGATATTCTAACCTATTTTTGGGAGCCTGTAACCATTTATCAAGCTTATTTAAAACACGATACGCTATGCGTCGTCGGATACAACACAGATGCTAACACGCTGTATTTTGAATACTCTTTTTACAACAACAGTTATTCAAATATTAAAGGAAATTTGAAATATCCATATACAGCTATTGGAGGATTTTTTAATTATCACAGTATGTATTCTCTTCGAAAAAACGACAGCTTGTATTTTGAACATTTTACTGCTCCTTATGACACAGCCGTAGTTTCGATTCGCATTGATACCTTCTTTAAAACGTTTCAAAAAGCAATTTTATCAAATCGTAATGAATATTATTTAATGGGTTATGCTTTGGACTCTACCATTTATGGAGTTATTTGTAAATTTGATACAACAGGTCAGTTGAAATGGCGTAAAACGTTTAGACCTGAGAAACCAAGTAGAGGAAGTAGACCTTTTAAAATATTTACTGATTTAAAAGAATCATCCGATTCAGTTATCTTGATCGTTGGAACAGAAGGATCCTACATTACAGGACCTATTAGCAATTCAATTATTATTAAACTCTCTACATTCGGAGACGTCTTGTGGGAAGATAAAAAAGCCTTCTTACATGAAGGCAATTCAAATAATGAACTGGCGTTAGATTCAGCAGGAAATTACTATGTTACCGGCACCGCAGGACTTTCAGATTACTCCATTCCAAACAGGGCTTATATTGCAAAGTATTCCAATGAAATTGTTCAAAATAAGCATGTTGATGTAAATTCGACATTCAGCATTTACCCGAATCCTGCGACTGATTTTATTTATATTCAATTACCCAATCACTTTGATTTTAACAAGAGTTTTGTTGAATTCTATAACTTACAAGGTCAATTGATTTATAAATCAATACTAAATCAGTTAACAGAATCAATTCCATTAAATTTTATAAAAGATAAAATACTCTTGGCACGAATAAGCTCGAATGGCAAATCCGTTTATTTTCAAAAAATAATTTTAGAATAGCTTCTACAGGAATGGAGGCAAACTAAATCAGAATAATACCTGATAAAATTTACTTCTTCGTAACTCGTATTGCCACCCGTCGGTTCTGTTCTCTTCCTTCCGGGGTATTATTGTCTGCAACCGGAAATTCAGAGCCATAACCTTCAGCTGATAAACGGGAAGCATCAATTCCTTGTTCGATAAGTGCATGCATCACAGCTTCTGCACGTGCTTGCGACAAATTCTTATTTGCATCTGGATTTCCAGTTGCATCTGTATAGCCTCCAATTTTAAATTCAACTACAGGAATCGCTTTCATGATTTTAGCAATGTTTTCAATTTGCTCTGATGAAACATTGTTTAGAGTAGCACTGCCGGTTTCAAAAAGAATTCGGTCAAAATTAAACCAGGTGGTTTTATCCACTTTGGTGGTTTTACTTTGAATCCAATCCAATAATTTAATTTCAATTCCTTTTTCAGGAAGTTTTAATTCAAATTCACCCAAACGAATGTTCATTTGATTTCCGAGTGATTTCCAACTTTCTTTAAACCGAAGACCTGTTGAATCCAACATTTGTTGAGCTTGTTTTCCAGCCAATTCCGCTCTTATTTTTGCTGAATCTGCCACTGCCGACATCACTTGTACTGCACGATTTGCTTTATCAGTCAGTTCTTCCCGGTTGCATTTTTGCAACAACATAAACAAACTTGCAATCAATGCTACAAGTCCTGTAAGGTACAGCCACCACAAGGAACCAGATGGAGCTGTTTCAACCTGCGTTTTAGATTCTATGGTATGGCTTGATTTTTTTGTTAAACTTAATAAACTGCTGAATCCAGATGGCAAGATAGAATCCCATTTTTCTTTGGATTTTTCCAACCAGGCATAAAATCCCGGTAACTCCATCTGTCCGTGGCTGATTTGTTCTTTTAAAACATGCAATACCAGCGGTGCTGCAATCGAAAGTACTTTTCCAGCTGCATTGTCTGATTTAAATCCAGCTACCTGACTTATAAATTTTAAACTGCTGGAATTTCCTCCAAACAACATTGCAAGTAAATCTGATCCAGTGGATCCTGGCAAACTGTCTGGTAATTGTCCGCTAAACAACAAAGGCGTTTGATCTTTCCAATTTGCAGTTCCTGAAAACAAACGGATCAGATTCCAGATTTTCATAGAACTAGTTGAATCGTTTGCTTTTGCTGAAATGCCTGCTAAAATCAGGGCAATTGAGCTGTCCATTGCTTTAGAGCAGATCAAATCAGATTCTCCGGTAAATTTTGCCAGATGATTGATTTCATCCCGACCCACCAATTTTTTTATCAGATCAAATGCCTCCATATTGAAATATTTCGGACAAATTTAAGCCTATGAATGAGGGTTTTTAGTAAATCAATTGTTATTTATGTTTAATAGGATCGACTAGGGGGCTGAGCGTCTGGAGGGCTGCGCGTCTGGAGGTCTGGGGGCTGGAGGGCTGAGCG
Source organism: Saprospiraceae bacterium (assembly GCA_016712145.1). Lineage (NCBI taxonomy): Bacteria > Pseudomonadati > Bacteroidota > Saprospiria > Saprospirales > Saprospiraceae > Saprospiraceae bacterium. The sequence goes on along the minus strand of JADJRO010000003.1, from coordinate 258,355 downwards.
TCTGGAGGGCTGAGCGTCTGGAGGTCTGAACGTCTGGAGGTCTGGAGGGCTGGGGGGCTAAGCGTCTGGAGGGCTGAGCGTCTGGAGGGCTGAGCGTCTGGAGGTCTGAACGTCTGGAGGTCTGGGGGGCTGGAGGTCTGAACGTCTGGAGGTCTGGAGGGCTGGGGGGCTGAGCGTCTGGAGGGCTGAGCGTCTGGAGGGCTGAACGTCTGGAGGTCTGGGGGGCTGGAGGGCTGAGCGTCTGGAGGGCTGAACGTCTGGAGGTCTGAACGTCTGGAGGTCTGGGGGGCTGGAGGGCTGAGCGTCTGGAGGGCTGAACGTCTGGAGGTCTGGGGGCTGGAGGGCTGAGCGTCTGGAGGGCTGAGCGTCTGGAGGGCTGAACGTCTGGAGGGCTGGGGGGCTAAGCGTCTGGAGGGCTGAGCGTCTGGAGGGCTGAGCGTCTGGAGGTCTGAACGTCTGGAGGTCTGAACGTCTGGAGGTCTGGGGGCTGGAGGGCTGAGCGTCTGGAGGGCTGAACGTCTGGAGGTCTGGGGGCTGGAGGGCTGAGCGTCTGGTGGGTTGAGCGTCTTGAGGGTTGAGCGTCTGGAGGGTTGAGCGTCTTGAGGGCTGAACGTCTGGAGGGCTGAGCGTCTGGTGGTCTGGAGGGCTGAGCGTCTGGTGGTCTGGAGGGCTGGAGGTCTGGAGGGCTGAGCGTCTGGAGTGGTTAACGAAAGGTTTGGTCTGACAATTCCCAACAAATTCCATTTTGTGACGTTAATTTTGAGAATCAGCTTGATAAATATTCACCATTTACCCTGATACGCTATGGATCTAGAAGTTTTAAAATTTCCGATAGGTCGTTGGAAATCTAAATTGGTTTACCAGGAATCTGAAGTCCGGGAATGGATTCAAGACATTGCACAATTACCGGAACAGCTGGATGAACTATTAAAAGATCTACAGGACGAACAATTGATTTTCAAGTATCGGCCAGATGGTTGGACCATTCGACAAGTGATCCATCATATTCCAGACAGCCACATGAATGGGTACATCCGGCATAAATTGACGATTACCCAAGTTGAGCCTACCATCAATCCGTATCTTGAATCCGTTTGGGCAACATTGGAAGATGTTCAGACTGTGCCCGTAACAGCCTCGCTTCAACTACTTAAAAACCTGCATTTAAGGTGGTCGGTCTTTTTAAAATCACTTGATCCCGAAGAATATACCAGAATCTACATTCATCCGGAACATCAGCGAAGCATCAGTATACAGGAATCCATTGGAATGTATTCCTGGCATGGACGACATCACCTGGCACATATTAAGAATGCCCTTGAAAATCCATATTAAATCCATTGATTGCAGCGATTCTATTGAATTCTCTTTATAAATAAGCTTGTTTTCTATTTACAGCACGCGGTCTGGAGTATTTTTGCGCCCTCATGAGCCAAATTGAAGAATTACAGAAGCGACGAACCTTTGGGATCGTTTCACACCCGGATGCTGGAAAAACTACCCTTACTGAAAAGTTATTGCTCTTTGGGGGTGCCATTCAAACGGCAGGTGCTGTAAAATCCAATAAAATAAAGAAACATGCGACCTCAGACTTTATGGAGATTGAACGCCAACGGGGCATTTCGGTGGCAACCAGCGTGATGGCATTTCCATATCGTGATTTACAGATAAACATCCTGGATACTCCCGGACACAAAGATTTTGCAGAAGATACCTTTAGAACTTTAACAGCAGTCGATAGCGTCATTGTGGTCATTGATGTAGCGAAAGGCGTAGAGGAACAAACGGAAAAACTGGTGGAAGTTTGTCGTATGCGGCACACTCCAATTATCGTTTTTATAAACAAACTCGATCGCGAAGGAAAAGATGCTTTCGATTTATTGGATGAAGTTGAAACGAAATTAAATTTAAGAGTCACCCCACTTTCCTGGCCTATTGGAATGGGTCAAAGTTTTCAGGGGGTTTACAGTCTGTATGAAAAAAAGTTCATCCACTTTCGCCCACATGGAAAGCAGGATACAGAAGACAGTGTGTCTATTGACCGCGTTGAAGACCAAAGGCTATCTGAAATCGTGGGTCAACGTCCACACAAACAATTTTTGGAAGAGCTACATACCATTCAAGGAGTTTATCCGGAATTTAAACGCGAAGATTATTTGTCTGGCAAAATTTGTCCGGTTTTCTATGGTTCCGCTGTAAATAATTTTGGGGTTCGTGAATTGTTAGATTGTTTTGTTGAAATTGCACCCACTCCATTGGCACGTGAAACCGAAGAGCGTGTGGTCGAACCCAGCGAACCTAAAATGAGCGGTTTTGTTTTTAAAATTCATGCCAACATGGATCCCAAACATCGTGACCGGATTGCTTTTTTCAGAATCTGTTCAGGTGTTTTCGAACGAAATAAAAATTACTACCACGTCCGCTTGCAGCGCAATTTAAAATTTTCCAATCCAACTTCTTTTATGGCAGCTCGCAAGGAAGTTGTTGATGAAGCATATCCCGGAGATGTTGTTGGATTGTTTGACAGTGGAAATTTTAAAATCGGAGATAGCTTATCTGAAGGGGAATCATTACATTTTAAAGGCATCCCCAGATTTTCACCCGAGATCTTTCGTTTTGTAAACAATACCGATCCGTCCAAATTTAAACAATTTGCAAAAGGACTGGATCAATTAATGGATGAAGGCGTTGCGCAGATGTTTATTAAAGTAGACAGCCAACGAAAAATCATCGGAGTTGTAGGCGTTTTGCAGTTTGATGTAATCCAATACAGAATGGAACACGAATACGGTGCTGCATGCAGTTACGATGCCATTCAATTGCATAAAGCCTGTTGGGTTGTATGCGAGGATGTAAAAAAACTGGATGAATTTATTGCGCGCCGTAAAAAAGATCTTGCACGTGACAAAGATGACAAACTGGTTTTCTTAGCAGAATCTGCGTGGACCCTTAAATTGGTTCAAGAAAATTTTCCCGATATTCAATTTTTTACATCCAGTGAACATTGAAAGAAATGTTCCAATTTTTCAATGATGCAATCCTGCAATATTTGATTGGAAAATTGCAGCATTGTAGCATTGCAGCATTGATCTACTTGTCTTGTTTTGAAAAGACTTTTTTCAACAAATCGCTGGTACGTGAAGACAGATTGTGACGAATGTCTTTTTCTTCTTCCTCTATTTTTTTAAACAAGCCTTCGAGTGCTTTGCGCGTCACGTAATCGGTCATATCTGGATTGGCCTTTTTTACAAATGGAATTTGGTTGTATTTGCTTACAGCCGATGACCAAACTTGGATTGCGCCTACTTTTTCCATTGATTCCGTTATAATTGGTTTAAATTCTGCATATAAGGGATCCGTTGTAGTGGATTGGAGATATTGTGTTGCTGCATTGTCTTTACCCTTTAAAATATTCCAGGCATCAGCAATCGACATGGATTTAATTGCGCTTAGAAATATTGGTTTGGCTTTAATGGCAGCATCTTCGGCCGCGCGATTTAATTTTTCAATGACATCCTCCTCAATGGAAGCAAAACCTGGTACCGGACGCAATTTATCACAAACCTTTTTTGCATCTTCCGGAAGCATAATTTTATAGATACTTTTAAAATACCCATCTTTTTGGGAAAGCAATTCGGTGCCTTTGTTGGTTCCTTTGGAAAGGGCTTCTTTCAAGCCATTCGCTACATCGTCTGTGCTGATATCCTGACCGGTAACTTGCTTTAGCAGTTTGCCAAATTGGGCATTACAAGAACTGAACAGAAACAAGCCCGAAAATGTAAAAAGAAGGTATTTCATATATTTTTATTATTAGAACCACAAAACTATCCAAAGCGATCTGTTTTACTGGTTAAAACTTTGTGAAATGTATTAGTAGACTGAAGGCTAAAATTGTCTTGAATTCAATAAAAAACAAGACTTTGTTATTTTTTCTTAAAAAATTGGCATCCCAGTGTATTTTTACCCGTTGTTTTGAAATATACATACTCTAACTTCATCTAATGGCTTCTGCCGGTCAACACCACAAACTCAGTGTAGCAGGTCTTTTAATTACTTTAGGAATTATATACGGAGATATTGGGACTTCCCCGTTGTATGTTATGCAGGCTATTACCAAAGGGAAAGTCATTTCACCGGAGTTGGTTTTGGGAGGTGTCAGTTGTGTCTTTTGGACCTTAATCATTCTTACGACCATTAAATACATCTATCTTGCTCTGAATGCAGATAATAAAGGGGAAGGAGGGATTTTTGCCTTATACGCCCTGGTAAGACGCTACAATGCAAAATGGGTTATTTACCCTGCGATTATTGGTTGTGCTACCCTGATTGCTGATGGGTTTATTACACCTCCAATTTCTATTTCTGCTGCTGTGGAGGGACTCACCATATTATATCCTAATATCCAAACGGTCCCCATAGTAATTGGGATTATCATCGCCATTTTTGCTTTTCAACAAGTAGGAACAGCAACTGTCGGAAAAACATTTGGACCAATAATGTTTTGCTGGTTTATTATGTTGGGAATATTAGGATTTTATAATATCCAGATGTATCCCGAAGTATTAAAAGCGCTTAACCCTTCCTATGCGATTAATTTATTAATAAATTATCCGGAAGGCTTTTGGTTATTGGGTGCGGTATTCTTATGTACTACAGGAGGAGAAGCCCTTTATTCTGATTTGGGGCATTGCGGAAAACAAAACATACGGATTGGGTGGAGTTTTGTGATCATCGCTTTATTGCTCAATTATTTTGGACAAGCCGCCTGGCTACTCAGTAATTTAAATGGGCAACCCATCGGTGAAGGTCAGCGAATTTTTTATCAGTTGATGCCGGAATGGTTTTTGCCGATCGGAATTATTGTTGCCACCATTGCGACCATTATTGCAAGTCAGGCTTTAATAAGTGGTGTTTTTACCCTGGTCAATGAAGCAATGAAGTTGCATCTGTGGTTTCGGATGCGGGTTAATTTTCCATCGACCATGAAGGGTCAGATCTACATTCCAAGTATCAATTGGTTTTTAATGCTTGGATGTATTGCGGTACAATTAATCTTCCAAACATCTGAAAATATGGAAGCGGCTTATGGATTAGCAATTATCATTAATATGCTGATGACCACCATGCTGCTTAGTTATTATTACAAAATCAGATTTCATAAAACCTGGCTTGGTTTAACTTTATTGATATTTTACCTGGGATTTGAAACAATTTTTCTTATTTCAAATTTTGATAAACTGTGGCATGGGGGATGGTTCACCTTATTGTTGACCTTGGTTTTTGCCACTATGGTATTTGTATTATACAATGCGCAAAAAATACGCGATAAACATACGCGCTTTGTCCAATTAAAAGATTACGTCCCGATTTTAAAAGATTTGCAGGATGATAATACCGTTTCTAAAGATTCCAGTCATTTGGTGTATTTGTCGATGTCTGAAAACAAACAATACATCGATTCCAACATCATGTATTCCATCCTTCGAAAAAAACCAAAACGAGCAGATGTGTATTGGTTTGTTCACGTTCAAATTTTAGATGAACCGTACACGAAATCTTATCATGTTGACACGATTGTACCGAAAGAAGTTTTTTTCGTACACCTTCGCTTCGGCTTTAAAGTAGAACATCGCGTGAATTCGATGTTTCACGAAATTGTTGACCAAATGGTTGCCAGTGGGGAAGTCAGTGTAAAAAGTCCATATCCATCTATACGCAAGCATCACATTGATGCAGATTTTAAATTTATATTATTGCATACCCGCGTCTCTGCCGATACCTCATTGACCGGTTTCGAACAATGGGTAGTTCGCACCTATCGCATGATTAAAAAATTCAGCTTACCTGCAGTTGAAGATTTTGGATTGGAGATGTCCAATGTCGAAGAAGAAATCGTACCAATTCTGGTTGGACCTAAAGCGGCCATTCATTTAGAGCGGGAAAGATAGGGGGCAGGTGATAGGTGATAGGTGATAGGTGATAGGCTAGAGGCTAGAGGCTAGAGGCTAGAGGCTAGAGGCTAGAGGAAAAAAGCTGCAATTTTTCGATGCTGCAATGCTGCAATTTGGTTAAGCTCAAAAGCATCAATCATGTGATAGAGGCTAGAGGCTAGAGGAAAAAAGCTGCAATTTTTCGATGCTGCAATGCTGCAATTTGGTTAAGCTTAAAAGCATCAATCTTGCAGGTCCAACATTCACTGACTACTAACTGTTAACTACAGACTACTGATTTTGGGGCTAGAGGCTGAAGAATAGTTGATAGGAGGAAGTTGATAATTGTTCATTGAACATTATAAATTTTTCTTCAAAGCATGTGAATTAATGATCAATAAACAATGCTCAATTTTCAATGAATATTGAAGTAGTTCTTTTTAATATTTTAAAAAATTGTAGCATTGAAAGATTGCAGAATTGCAGGATTGAAACATTGCAGAATTGAATTCACATTGCACATTATATAGTGTTTATTGAAACAGGTCCTTTGAGAAGGATTTTAAAAAAGAATGGTAGACTTTACGTTAAAAGTCTACCATTGCTTGTTAAACCTGAAATTAATTTTTTGAACCTATACGGTTCGTTTATTTTTTATACGTACCATCAAAGTACTTTTGAATTACATCTTTCCACAAATACTGAGCGATGTCGCGACCCATTTTTAAACCGGCTATATTATCTGCCTGTATGTGGTAACCTCCTAAAACTCTGGAGATTCCAGCCATGTCTGCGGTGGCTGTAAAGGTTGGTAATGGCAAAGACACCGGATCTCCGGGTGTTTCTGTAATAATACCGGGACGGCGAATTTCTGTTTCTCCAAATTTATCAGAGCCGGTAAATAATTCCAACATTTTTGCACACGCTCCACTTACGGTACTATGTCCAGAAACATACGCTGGAAATGGAGGAGACACAAAATTAGCCGGTGAATAAGGATGCCACATTTCTGCAGGCATGTCAATTGTTCCTTTATCCGGACCACCCCATCCTTTTATTTGTTTGCCAGCATAATATTGTCTAACCAAGGTCCAGGGTCTGGAACTGTCATAAAAGCGTTTGGTTTCCCAACATGCTATAAAAGCATCCATGGCAGTATTCCCAACTGCAAAATACATTTTTACATCGCGATCCAAATCGTTTTTATCTCTTAAAGAAACCATTTGCGCAAAACGCAACCAATGGCCGGATTGTCCGGTGGATCTAGGTCCATCGCGCATAAACTCAATAGTAGCTTTGCGCTCAGCAGTTAAATTGGCATTGAAATCAATAACTTCATCGACTTCTTTTTTCAATTGCTCTGATCCAAATTTTGGGTATTCTGGTGCACGGAATTGTGCTGAATGTTTTAATCCAAAAGGTTTTACCCGATACCAATGTGGCGTTAAAAAGTTAACCAGGAAGGTATCTCCTTTCCCATCTACAAAAGGAAGCGGATGCCATTTATCCGGATTGATGACTTTTTTATAGCTATTTATCGGATTGTAATAAGTATAATCTGAATATTGTGAGCCATTTCCACCAATTTCATCTCCCAATTGATTGGAACCATCGTGATGTCTGTCTTTTAAAATGGCAGCGGCCACGATATTTCCAATTCCTTCCGGTTTGGTGCGATCTGTTGTAAAATTGGCCGGATTAAAGCCCCTGGCTTTAAATTCCTTGTCAAAGAAAGCTTTATCTACCGGATAGATATCCTGCAATACTCTATAAACGGCAAAACTAATGGCAATTTCTTTGTTTTTACGGGTACGTTCTGCAAGCGGTCTTCTCAATTTACCACCCATACAAGTACTTACTGCTTTAGCATCGTAAGCTGCCCAGGCATCATACATAGCAGTTACTGCTAAACCAAGCGTTCTGGATTGGATAGTAGGTTTTGCTCCTACCCGATCCACCTCATTGGCTGTGGCCTCCAGTGCAATGTCAAGCCATTGATTGGCAACTGAATGAAGGTAAATCGTTGATTTCTTAGTTTGGCTAAACGATTGGCTCGTACCTAAAAGGACTAAAATGATCAGCGTAAATGTAGTTTGTCTTATCATATTTCGGTTTTTATCGACTCAGGGTTCAGATATTCGTAAAAAAAACTCTCAGTCATCCAAAAACCAATACCATGAAGCTTAACGCTTTATATATTTGAATGACTGAGATTGTTATCCAAAACTAACTCAGAAAGATATTTTGATTGTGCCGTCAAAAGCTACTTCAAGATTCTGGCGGAATTGTAATTAAGGGCCTCTTTTGGTATCCTTTAATCTAATTACCTCACAAATTTATTCTGAAACACCCCATCTAAGCCAGATTTTTTACGAAATACCGCGTTTTTCTGATAAACATGCCTGTTTTTGATCTGAAATCATGGCATGATTCCTGATGGCATAAATGAAATGATTTTATGGGGCTACGCTGTCTGGTAATTGACGATGATCCGCTTATCGGGGATCTCATCAAGCACTTTTGTTCAAAAACAGACTTGGTGAGCTTTTGCATCCAGGCTGAAAATGCTACCGATGGTCTTAAACTATTGGCTGCCGGAGGCTTGGATCTCATTTTCCTGGATTATAACTTGCCCGATATGAAAGGACAGGAATTTCTCGAACTCATGCAAGCGGAATTACCCGTCATCATGGTTACCTCAGAATCTGAATTTGCCGCAAAATCTTATGAATACAAACAAGTCCTGGATTTTCTGGTAAAACCTTTGAGCTTTGACCGTTTTATGAAAGCGCTTGGAAGAATGGACTTGCAAAGTCACGATGCTCCAAAAACACATTCAAAAGACAAAACAATTTTTGTCAAAGACGGACTCAAATTGGTCCGGATAAATTTTGATGAAGTCTTGTATATTAAATCAGAAGGAAATTATGCCAACTTCATACAAGAACAAAGTCAAACGATGAATCTCATAAGCATGAAAGAACTGGAAGAAAAATTGCCTGCAGAATTTGTTCGCGTGCACCGTTCTTTTATTGTAAATATTAAAAAAATTCAAATCATCCTCCAAGATGACCTGGTCATTAAAGACAAACACATTCCCATCGGAGAAAAATACAAAGCAGATTTGTTAAATCGAATTCAGGAGCTTTGAATAGGTGATTGGTGTTGGGCTGTTAGGCTGTTAGGCTGTTAGGCTGCTAGGCTGTTAGACTGTTAGGCTGTTAGGCTGTTAGGCTGTTAGGCTGTTAGGCTGTTAGGCTGCTAGGCTGTTAGGCTGCTAGGCTGTTAGACTGTTAGACTGTTAGGCTGTTGGACTGTTAGTCTGTTGGATTGTTAGGCTGTTGGACTGTTAGGCTGTTGGGCTATTGGGCTGTTAAGCTGTTAAGCTTTTTTATCAATTTTTAATTTTAAAATATTTCCACAAGTATGCGGGATGTACGCTAAGCTCCCATAATTCGTAATCCGTAATTCGTAATTCGTAATTCCCTCAACCTTTTCTCATTTTTCCAATTTCATCCTCAAGTATTTGCTGGTAGGATTTTAATCCAAAATTGATTTTTGGAAGTTGTGATTTGGAATTAAAATTTGGTGTAATCATTTGAAGCCTGCAGTCGTCAAGTAATTTTTGAAATGTGTTTAGTTGAAACGTACGCAAGGTATTAATCATGCGGTGATATACTTTATCAAATAATTCTATATCCACTTTCTTTATAGCGCTTACTAATTTGACCGACATTTCTTTCCACTCAGACAAGGTGAGTTCGAGTGCTTTTTTAATTTTATCGTGTTCGAAATCGTAATTGGCGTAAACATTTTCAAATACAGGGCGGTTGTAATTTTTCAGGAAAAGTTGTTCGCCAATCATGCGATAAAATTTAATACCCTGTACTGGTTTTTGTAATACCGCGTCAAAGCCTCTGGAATTGGACAATCCAACCAGATCATCTGCAGCTGTAATTAAAAGCAAGATTCCATTTAGTGAAAGTGCCTTAGTAAATTCCTGAATTCTGTTTGTTGCAATATCCTCCTGAAAATTTAAATCGGTAATGATCAGATCGAAATCCTTTGGATTTCCTTCAAAAAATTCATTCATTGAATGAAAATTATGAGACTTAATATTAAATCGCTCGAATAACTGTTCGTAATAAAATAAATTTTGTACATCGTCATCGATACAGGCTACCTTAGAAATCAATTCGCTGAAATCGAGGTACTGCTCGGAAGATACCCCTTTTACGGCATCTGCATTTGAAATGCTTCGAGTCAGAATAAAATTAAAGCTCGTGCCTTTTTGTGCATTCGATTCAATTTTAAGTTCTGAATCAAATAGTTTTAATAAATTGATTACAATGGGCAATCCAAGTCCTACATTTTGAGTCAATCGGGAGGAACCTGTTACCTGCTTTTGTTGTAAGATGTTTTGAATGTTTTCTTCACTAATAGACGGGCCAAAATTTCTAACAGAAAATTGAACTTGATTTTCCGCGACGCGATTCAAATCAAGAATCACCTCCCCAAATGAAACCGAATGCCGAATGGCATTTGATATTAAATTGTGGAGAATCTGTGCCAAACGCACAGGATCGGTTTGAAACATTTTTTGTTCCAATTCCGGATCCAGATGAAATTTTAATTTAATTTTATTGCTTGCTGCATCATATAGATGGCTTTTAATTATTTTTTCAATGAAATCAGACATGGAAATATCCTGGTACTGCAATTCAATTTGACCATGAATTAATTTGCGATAATCCAGGATGTCGTTTACCAATGTCAATAAAGTTTCCGAACTAAACTTCAAGGTATCTATAAAAACCTGTTGATCGGGTCGAGGCTTATTTTGTTCCAACATGCCGGTCATTCCCAAAATGGATTGCAAGGGATTTCGGATCTCATGACTCATGTTTTCCAAAAATTCTGATTTTGCTTTATTGGCTTCAATGGCCTCCGATCGCGCAATTTTTAGTTCATCCAAATGTTGGTTTATCTTGCCCGACATGTCTTTAAATGAATTAACCAAATCCCCAATTTCATCGTCGCGGTCAATGTCCAGATTTACCATTTCCGGATTTCGACCGAAATCTGTAATTGTTTGTGCGATGGATTTAAATTCTTTGGTCTGCCGTTGGGTCCACCAAATTGCGATCAGCAGCGATAGCAAGGTCATGATGCCTGTCAACAAAAACAGGTCCCGTTTCCACTGGTTAAATACAGATAATAAAATGTCTTTCGATGCACTCAGTGTAAAATATAAAACCTCATTTTGCCTTGGATATTCATACGTTCTTACGGAAAACAATTCATTGGCACGTGCTGAACTAATTTGTTCAACAGATTGCTTGCCCTTACTAAAATCAAGTTCAGGTAATTTGTTGAATTCAAATCCAAACAATTTTGAACTATCCGGATGGATTAAAAAATAACCTTTTGAATTGATTAAATTGAGTGTGTAAGGATTGCCCGCGGTTTTTTTCAATTCATTAAAAACAAAACTCAGATCCACATTGATGATAATGATTCCATAGAGGCTGTCGTTGTGATAAATAGATTTAGCAACCCGCATGGTTGGAACCATCGGAAGAATAATTTTACCAAATTCCTGATTCAGATTAATATCTGAAAAGTAGATGGAATCCTTAGGCAATCGAACCGTTTCCTGAAAATAATCGCGATCTCCTTTAATTTGCAAGTGTTCATCCGATACCAATCCGATTCGATCGGAAAACTTTTCTGCACGAATGATCTCTTTGCCATTTTGGTCTACACCAATAAATCGCAACTGAAGGTAATGACTTTTGGTTGATAAGAGCGCCAGGTATTCTTTGGAAAGATTCTCTTTTAATTTTAAATGATCCGGTTCTTCTAAAAACTGGTATAAAAAAGGATCTTTAGACAAAAACAAAACGTCTTTTCTAATATCATCCAAAAACGTTTTAAATTGAATCAATACCAGTTCGTTATTATGATTTAATGACAACGTGGCATTTTCAATAATTTTGTTAGAACTGACCTTGTAAATGGAATATCCAAGAAATACTGAAGTCAGTATCAACAATAAGAAATAAACGAAGGCATTTTTAACAGTAATTGATATCCTGGGCATTTCAAATGGGCTGTGCTTGCAGCAAAGTTACACGCTCTGCTAGAATTAAAAATAATAATCCCGTTGGACTAATTAATTGTTGCTAGTTATTTGTCAATTCTTACAACAGATAACTACAGACTATTGTATTAGAACAACGCTTTTAAATATCAGGTTTAAAAGACTGTAATTCATAAACATCTTGTTGTTCAAACCAGATTCGATGTGTGGGTGGCTGTGGCAAATGAAACCATTCGCAGCAAAAAAACAGAAGCCCGAAATCACATACGTTTTTCAGGCTTCTATTGGGCGCATCGGTTTAGGGTTTCTCTATATTTTTAATTACATTCTATGAAAGCGGTAGGTATATCCAAAGCTAATCGAATAATCAGCAAAGGCAGCATCTCCATGGGCCGCTTCAGCATCTGGTTTTAATGTGCGCTGCGTATTGGTTGTAGTAATATCGTTGGCACTTTGAATTCTGTTGCGGATGAAGTTTTTTGGTACATAAAGTGAGAAACTGTGATTTCCTAAACGATATGCAACACCCGGCTCAATAGACACCACGTATCCAGGACGGCGATACGCGTTTTGTCCACCGAAGGCATCGTAAGCAGGAATTCCTTCCCATCTTGCAGCCAATGAAACGGATAGGTTATTGTTCTTCAATAATGAAGTCATCACACCGGCTCTTACAAAATACTGATCTGGACAAGCATAAATATTATAACCTAAAAAGGTGTCCATATTTACTTTAGTGTCTAATGGATTTTTTACATATAAATTTGGATCTGATTTATACGCGCCATTCGATTCTTTAGGATTAAATAGGTAATAGCCATTTGCAAAGCCATAAATATTTTTAAACAGTTGTCTGAAAGCTTGCAATTCAACAGAAATTCCCAAACCTCCATCACCAGGCTGCAATGCCTGATCCATTACCACAAAATCTAAAGTAGTCCCATTGGTTTGAGGCACTTTGTTATCGGTATCATCGTAGCGACCTGTAGGCAATTTAACCCCTAAGCCCAGCATCAGATTGCCTCTGCTTGCGGTTTCAGGATTAAACACCCAATAATTTAAACCGATTCTGAAATCACCGATTCCTGAAGCGAATACACTGTAGCGGAACGTATCTTTTACAGGAGTTGTTTGGCGCAATACTTGTGAGCGTTCGTTGTGAACGTACGGAATGGTAGCATTCAATTGAAGGCGATTGGTCAAGCCAACAGAAAAATTAAAATCCAATGCATGAGAATAAATATTAACCGCATTGCCACGTTCATTCCCGTTTGCATCGTGACCACCACCAGTTGTTTGACGATGTGGTTGTTCTTCGGTACCTACAAAATGTCTCCATGAATGGAAATATCGATAATTGGTTCCAATTTGAAAATCACCTTTGTGAATATTGTAGGAACTGGATGAGCACATATTCAGTCCACCCATTTGGCGAACTGCTACACAACCCTGCGCAGAAGCAGATTGTTGTGCTATGCAAAATCCAAGAATTAGAAAAAAAGCATTTAAGTTATTGAGTTTCATGAGCTAAAAAATATGAGTTAAAGAGTAGATTGATTTCGATGATAAAATAAGATGGTCATTGCGCTGGCTACCAACACGACATTTTTAATGATGTATTGTCCTGTAAGTGTCAATGCAAATCCATTTTGCCAGGTGTCACCGGGCAAATAGAATAAAGGCAAAAACGTTGTACACATTTGTGCAGAAAACAAGAAGAATGCAAATTTTGTGAGTTTAGGAAACAACCAAAGGATTCCGATGGTACATTCAACTATTCCCAAAATCAAACAGAAATTAGACGCTGACAGCAAGTTTCCAATGGTTTCATTGTGAAGATGTGTTACCAGCGCTTCAGCGGGTGACAAGCCAAGAACTTTTAGCAAGCCAAACCAAAAAAACACTACAAATAAACTCAGCCGATTTACCAACAATACCAAATTTTGGATTTGGCGGTCATGGGTATAAAGGTGTACGATGGTCTTGTCCATAATTTTAAAGTTTTCCGTTTTCGGATTCAAAAATAAATGGGTGGGCAAGGCAAAAGGAACGAATTATCTTAAACCACAATCTAAAAGGATGAATTCCCTTATTTACCGTTTAAAAATCTTCACATTAAAACAAAGTATAATATCTTTCACAGGTACCCGGAAGCGTTTAACTTTGCGGCATAAATTCAGCAATGAAAAAGCATAATTTTTACGCCGGACCGGCCATTTTACCGAAAGAAGTCATTGAAGAAGCTGCTGCATCCCTGCATGATTTCATGGGCATGGGACTGTCTTTATTGGAGATTTCTCATCGGACGAAACAGTTTGAGTCGGTGGTAGCCGAAGTTGAGCACCTAGTCAAAGAACTCATGGGTATTGGCGATGAATATGCGGTGTTACTTCTATCCGGAGGTGCCAGTAGCCAGTTTTTTATGATTCCCATGAATCTTTTAAATGATAATGAAACTGCTTGTTACATAAACACCGGAGTTTGGGCCAGTGGAGCCATAAAAGAGGCTAAAAATTTTGGCAAGGTGAATGTACTTGCCAGTTCGGAAGAGGATAAATTCAGACACATTCCAAAAAACTATCAAATTCAGAAAGATGCGGTCTATCTGCACATTACCTCTAACAACACCATTTACGGAACCCAATACCACAGCTGGCCCGAATCACCTATCCCTTTGATTTGTGATATGTCCAGCGATATTTTCAGCCGCCGGCTGGATTTTTCTAAATTTTCATTGATTTATGCAGGAGCTCAAAAGAATATGGGTGCAGCCGGAGTCACTGTGGTGGTGATCAAAAAAGAGTTGCTCAACCGGGCCCAACGGAAATTTCCGACCATTTTAAACTATGCGGTTCAAATGGAAAAAGAAAGTATGTACAATACCCCACCGGTTTTTCCAATTTATGTGACCCTGTTAACCCTTCGATGGATCAAAGCACAAAGTTTAGCAAGCATTGAAGCCCGCAATCGCAAGAAAGCAGAAACCCTGTATGCTGAAATTGATCGCAACACCTGTTTCATCTCTCCGGTCAATCCTGAAGACCGCAGTTGGATGAATGTTGTTTTTACAGCTAAAAAACCAGAACTCGAGTCCACTTTTTTAGAAATGTGTAAGTCAGGCGGTTGCGTTGGATTGGCCGGTCACCGCTCTGTTGGTGGATTCAGAGCCTCTTTGTACAATGCTTTGACCCAAGATAGTGTAGAAGCATTGGTAGAGATTATGAAAGAATTTGAATTAAAGCATGCCTAATCTTAAGATTGCATCCGAATTTTCGATCATTCACTATAATGAGTTAAAGCTCCGGCTTGAAACCATTTACGAACACCGGAAATCTGTACGAATCAGCCTTGGAAAGCACCACGCAATTTTACGACAGCCACTCCTCCTGACCTCAGCACAAAAAGAAAAAAACCAGGAATGGGCCAGGAATTGGGTGATTAAAAAATTTGAACAAGATCCTGTATTGCGCCAACGATATACTCCTAAAGACTATCAAACAGGTCAAAAAATTCAATTGCGGGAACGCGAATTTATATTAGAAATAAAAGAAAAATCAGATCGCAAATCTGCATTGGGAAAACTGGAAAGACCTGTTATTAAAATTGAATTACCCGCAGGCATCAATGCCAGTCAAAGACAGCAAGTATGCAGTACGATCATCAGTCGCATTTTATCGAATGTGTTTTTACCGGAATTAACAAAACGCGTACACGAAATCAACGATCGCTTTTTTAAGAAAGAAGTTAAACAAGTCCGTTTAAAATTAAACCTCAGCAATTGGGGAAGTTGCAGCACAAAAAAAACGATCAATCTCTCCTCCCGATTGTTATTGACACCCCAATTTATAACCGACTACATCATCGTCCATGAATTAGCCCATCTGATACACATGAATCATTCTGCAGCTTATTGGAAAGTGGTGGAAAAAGTAATGCCAGAATACCAAAAAGCAGAAGCCTGGTTGAAGAAATATGGGGAAAGATGTAATTTTTAAATAGATGAAAGTTGTTAGGTAATTGCAGCGAACCGAAAATGCAATAGCACTGGTATTTATTTTTTAATTCCCTTAGAAATTGTTTGTATTTTTGAGGCTATGAAAAAATCCGCTGTTCTTACAACATTGAATGATTTTCCAAGAGAATTTGTATTGGAGGATTTTCTTGAAAAGTTAATTGTAATAGAAAAAATTGATGAGGGATTGAAGGATATCAAAGAAGGAAAAACCATTAGCCATGAATCATTAAAGAAAATGGTTAATCGATGGCAAAAATAAAATGGGGTAAAAAAGCCACAAAAGATCTCAAATCAATACATGAATACATTTCTTTGGATTCAAGATTCTATGCAAATCAATATATTAGTAAGATCGTTTTAAGAGTAGATCAATTACAAAATTTTCCTGAATCGGGTAGAATTGTTCCCGAGAAAGAAGACCCATCAATTCGCGAATTGATTGAAGGAAACTACAGAATATTTTATAAAACACAAAGGGGAAATGTATATATACTCCGAATACATCATTCCTCCAGAAAAATAAAATAGCCAGCCGCTAACCATTTTGCTTCCTTGCTTCTTTACATCTTTGCTTTTCCACGTCTCCGGGTCTTCGCGAGAAATCCAATTCGTTGATAGTTGTTAGGTGATAGTTGATAGGAGGAATTGTTGCATTTTTTTGCTTCCTTGCTTCCTTGCTTCTTTGCTTCTTTGCTTCCTTGCTTCTTTGCTTCTTTGCTTCTTTGCTTCTCCACGTCTCCACATCTTCGCGAGAAATCCAATTCGTTGATAGTTGTTAGGTGATAGTTGATAGGAGGAATTGTTGCATTTTTTTGCTTCCTTAGTTCCTTGCTTTTTTGCTTCTTTTCTCTACCAGGCAAGCCAAAAAGGTACCTTGGTAAATTTCCAGGTATTTATTAGTTTTACCTTGAAAAATAACACCCAAACACACACCGATATGCTCAATTCTGGATGGGACTGGGTACGGCGAAGCCATATTAGACAGGAAGGCATAAAGGCATGAGAACTGAAAGATGAACCCTAACAATTATGATAGCCTTATTTTATTTTTCGTGGAACTATTTCCATGAACTCAGTGCAGATCAAAAGAAACGCATAAAACTTATTTTTTTTGAACATCGGGAGATGGCCTGTATTGGAATTCAGTTTGAACGGGATACCGGTATTAGAAATTTTGTCCGAAGTTTAGATGGCATCCTATTCAGTAAAACCAAATCATGTTATTATTTAAAGTTTGAAGAACAGCGGTTTAAAACCTTAGTAAACCATATAAAAGAACACAAGTTTTATCCGGATTATTCAGGCTTTACTCAGCAATATGCCGACTATTTAAAACAAGGCATGATAAAGGAAGCGGAAGCTGTTGGGGAATTAAAGAATGAAGTTCGCAAAGACGCCAGTTATGCTAAATTTCTTGACTCGTTCAAAATCTATTTAGAACAGCGACGCTATTCAAGCAATACGATTAATACCTATTGTCTGCTTATTCAAAAATTTCTGACATGGTGTGGAAAACCCATTGAAGAAATTAGTCAGGATGATTTGATTCGGTTTAATCATAAAAAGATTATTGGAGAAAAACTATCAGGATCCTATCAAAACCAGCTTATCAATGCCGTGAAACTATTTTTTGAGCGAATGGAACACCGAAGCATGGAAATTGAAAGCATTCAGAGACCCTTCAGAGAGCGCAAATTACCGAATGTCTTAAGCAAAGAAGAAGTAAAGCAGTTATTGAGCAGTTTACGTAATCAAAAACATCGCATGATGTTGGTTACCATTTATGCATGTGGATTGCGATGCGGTGAATTATTAAATTTACGATTGAGTGATGTAGATTCTAAAAGGAATTTTTTAATTATTCGACAAGCGAAAGGTAAAAAAGACCGGTATGTCCCGATCACAGTAAAATTAATTGAAGAGCTGAGGGAATATTTCAAAATGTACAAACCAAAAACCTGGTTATTTGAAGGACAACGAATTGGTGAGCCCTACAGTGCAAGAAGTTTACAATTGGTATTAAAAGAAGCCTTGATCCAGGCCCGAATTAAAAAACCCGTAACGCTGCATTGGTTAAGGCACAGTTTTGCAACCCATTTATTAGAAAGCGGAACCGACATAAGATACATTCAAAGTTTGCTAGGCCACAATTCACCAAAAACTACAATGATTTACACCCATGTCAGTGAGCAAAGCCTATCCAAAATCAAGATGCCCTATGATGATTTATAGAAATGCCTATATTTGTATAAGACGCAACAAAGCTTCGCTTAGCCAACCACTATTGCTGGCTAAAAGATATTTTGTAGCGTGTATAAACGAGTTAGCGCACATGATGCAAGAATATTTTAAAGAAAGCTTAGTGGTTCGATTAATGTCGCTATTGCTTGGCTTTAAAAATTAATTGCAACAGATTTAATATTGCGGCTTAAAATGTTTCACTTGTTGGGACAGCATCACGTGACCCTAACAGGCAATACACGCTACCCCGCTATCAACTTTTGGTTTTACTCTTAATTTTTTCGGTTTTTAAAAATTATTTTTTACTTTTGGTCAACTTGCGTTTGGCGGTGCAGCGTGTATTGCCAGACCGTTAGCGCACATGATGCAAGAGGTTTTTAAAGATAGCATTTTTGTTTGATTAATGTCGCTATTGCTTGGCTTCTAAAAATGAATTGCAGCAGATTTAATATTGCGGTTTAAAATGTTTCACTTGTCGGGACAGCATCACGTGACCCTAACAGGCACTACACGCTACACCGCTATCATCTTTGGTTTTACTTTTAATTTTTCTCGGTTATAAAAATAATTTTTTACTTTTGGTTTAAATGCGTTTGGCGGTGCAGCGTGTATTGCCAGACCGTTAGCGCACATGATGCAAGAATTTTTTAAAGAAAGCTTAGTGGTTCGATTCATGTCGCTATTGCTTGGCTTTTAAAAATCAATTGCAGCGGATTTTTTTGGCAGTTTAAAACGTTTCACTTGTTGGGACAGCATCACGTGACCCTAACAGGCACTACACGCTACCCCGCTATCAACTTTAGGTTTTACTCTTAATTTTTTCGGTTTTTAAAAATTATATTTTACTTTTGGTCAACTTGCGTTTGGCGGTGCAGCGTGTATTGCCAGACCGTTAGCGCACATGATGCAAGAATTTTTTAAATCTGATTTTGTGGTTCGATTAATGTCGCTATTGCTTGGTTTTAAAAATCAATTGCAGCGGATTTTTTTGGCAGTTTAAAACGTTTCACTTGTTGGGACAGCATCACGTGACCCTAACAGGCAATACACGCTACCCCGCTATCATCTTTTGGTTTTACTCTTAATTTTTTCGGTTTTTAAAAATTATATTTTACTTTTGGTCAACTTGCGTTTGGCGGTGCAGCGTGTATTGCCAGACCGTTAGCGGCAACCTAATGATAGGAAATATTTGTAAAGAAAAACCATCAGATTAATGCGCTCATTTAAAACAAGCAACTTTTTATTAATCATTACATTTTTTAATTTTCTAACTTATTGCTCAGCTCAAATTAATAGAGTCGCATTAGAAGTGTTGTGCAAAGAAAGTATTCTGATTGTATCTGGCTCTGTATTAGTTATTACTTGTAATACTAATGAACCCGGTATATTCGAATGCACTTATGATTTTGTAATTGACTCTGTATACAAAGGAAAACCAAGATTGAATTTCGAATCAACTTCTTTTAGAGAAATTACGATTACTAGAACAGTTCCTTGTATTGGCAATGATTTTTACAGAATTAGTAAACCAAAAGCTATAGGTTGTTGGGAAGAATACAACAAAGAAGACAAACTAGTTCTATTTTTAAATGACAACAAACGTCGCGCTTATTCAAATAAAATATTATTGTATGAAGCAACGGATGAGTTTATCTTTAGTATTAAGAAAACAAATCATTTAGAAATCATAATAAAAAGCCTAGTAAATAAATAATGAAAAACCAAACGGCTGCCACTAACACAGCATAGACTCTACACCGCCAGGAATCCTAAATCATTCTCTTTTAATTTTTTCCTGTAATGAAAATTTTATTTTATACTTTTGGTTACGAAAGGTTTGGCGATGCAGCGTCTATACTAATCCGTTAGCGCACATGATGCAAGAATTTTTTTAAGATAGCTTTTGGGTTCGTTTAATGTCGCTATTGCTTGGCTTTTAAAAATAAATTGCAGCGGATTTTTTTAGCAGTTTAAAAAGTTCCACTTGTTGGGACAGCATCACGTGACCCTAACAGGCACTACACGCTACCCCGCTATCAACTTTAGGTTTTACTCTTAATTTTTTCGGTTTGTAAAAATTATTTTTTACTTTTTGGTCAACTTGCGTTTGGCGGTGCAGCGTGTATTGCCAGACCGTTATAGCCAATGGTAGGACAAATGAACATTACAACTAAAATCGAAATATTATGACAATAAAAGAAGCTGTTTTAAAGAGTCTTGAGGACTTAGGTGGAATAACTAATTACTTAGAAGTATGTAATAACATTATTGCTAAAAAGTATTTCGACTTTGGTGCAGCGAAAACACCTGCAGCGACAATATCAGCATCATTAGGTGAATATATCCGAAATGGCGACACTCGTGTAAAAAGAATAAAACAAGAAGGAGGCGGCTATGGTTATTACTTAACAAAAAATGAAGAAACCATTGGACTTGATGTTTTAAGCGGTGCAACAGTATCCACAACTACAGTATCAACAAAAAAGACAGACAAAACAGCGAGCTATATCGAAAGAGATTTACATAAACTCCTAAGTAGCTATTTGAAAAATACAGGTATCTATTCAAAGACCATATTTCACGAAGAATCAAAAACAGGTATTGATAACAATCAAATATGGACACATCCCGATATGGTTGGTATTCGTTTTTTGAAATTACAAACGAAGGAAAGTCAAAATTTTCTTAAAGCAATTAACCAAGTTGACACCTTTAAAATTAGCTCATACGAAATAAAAAAAGAAATCAATAGCGACAGCGAACTTAAAAAGCATTTTTTCAAGCGGTTTCGAATTCAAGTTGGGCAAACTTCGGGTATTTAGTTGCGTTTGAATTTAGCGACAGTTTAACCGAAGAAATGGAAAGATTAAATCAGGCATTTGGAATTGGAGTTATTGAATTAAATGCAAATCCGTATCAAAGCAAAGTTCTCTTTCAACCAAAGTATCGCAACTTGGACTTCAAGACCATAGATAAACTTTGTAAAATGAATGAGAAATTTAAATCATTTATTGTGCACACAGAAAAACTAATGACCGCAGACGAAAAGTATGTTCCCGGAGCAGAAAAAGAACTTGACGAATTTTGTGACGACTACTTTGCAAACGACACAGAAGTAGAAAAATATTGCAAGGACAAACACATACCAACAGACCAAGAATAAAAATAAGCGAAACAACAAATTGTAGAAAATGGACAGCATTAAATTAAACGACTTATTACGACTTGATAACATTAATAATGTTAAGATTCGTTTCAATTTGATGTTTGCCCAGAATTGGAATCCGATTGAACTTTTTAAAAATGGTGACATTTCAACAATGCTTGATGGGCAATATTGGAATTACAACAAAAACAAATCATACAAAGCGGGGCAAATCACGGTTGGACTCGTTAAGATAAAGCCAAATGAAGATTTTTGGTTGTTGTTTCATATTGGACAAGTAACTAAGGACTTGAATATACTCAATGGCGTTGGCTATGAATATCAAGACCTGCCCGAATACAAAAAATATGTTGGTCGTTTAATCGTAAAATTTAAGAACAAAGCACAGACAATGATTCGTAATGCCGAATCAGTAATTGACGACTGTTATGTATCTCAAATTTTACCTGACACTTTTGACAATGACTTATTTCCTGGTTATGAAAAGGTAAATATTTCTTGGGACGAGTTAAGAAGAGTAATCGAAAAGGACAATTGGAAAACTGCACTTCAAAACCAAAAAGGTGTTTACCTAATGACCGACATTTCAAATGGAAAAATGTATGTTGGTTCCGCCTACGGTGAACATATGATTTTAGGACGTTGGAGAGCCTACGTAAACAATGGACACGGTGGTAATATTGGACTTAAAGCATTAGCATTTGATCATATAAAACAAAATTTCAGATACTCAATTCTTGACATTTATAAATCAACTACAGACGACCAAACCATAATTGACAGAGAAAGTTGGTGGAAAGAAGTTTTACGAAGCAGACAATTTGGATATAATGAAAACTAACGGACGAGAAAGAACCACTGGCTATAACACGGGTTTGGCAAAAGTGGCGGTTCAGTGCTCCGCAAACACATTTGTGGTTAATCAAACATTGGTTCTCCGCATCAACATTTGTGCTGAAAATCGCCACCTTCGCCAAGCCCGAAAACGTTACTGCACATGATGCAAGAGGGACGCCAAAATGATTGTGCTCTGAATTCATATCGCTCTTGTTTGGCTTTATATTCAACTTTGCGTCGATTTTAATTTTACATCCTTAAATTTTTCACTTGTTGGAACAGCATCACGAATCAGTAACAGGCTACACACGCCATAGCGCCTTCAACTCCCGGATTCTATTTTAAATTTTTTCGGTATTTAAAATTTATTTTTTACTTTTGGTTAACGTTCGTTTGGCGGTCCAGCGTGTATAGACAGACCGTTAGCGCACATGATGCAAGAATTTTTTTAAGATAGCTTTTGGGTTCGATTACTGTCGCTATTGCTTGGCTTTTAAAAATCAATTGCAGCAGATTTAATATTGCGGTTTAAAATGTTTCACTTGTTGGGACAGCATCACGCGACCCTAACAGGCACTACACGCTACACCGCTATCATCTTTTGGTTTTACTTTTAATTTTTCTCGGTTATAAAAATAATTTTTTACTTTTGGTTTAAATGCGGTTGGCGGTGCAGCGTGTATTGCCAGACCGTTAGCGCACATGATGCAAGAATTTTTTTAAGATAGCTTTTGGGTTCGTTTAATGTCGCTATTGCTTGGCCTTTAAAAATAAATTGCAGCGGATTTTTTTAGCAGTTTAAAAAGTTCCACTTGTTGGGACAGCATCACGTGACCCTAACAGGCACTACACGCTACCCCGCTATCAACTTTAGGTTTTACTCTTAATTTTTTCGGTTTGTAAAAATTATTTTTTACTTTTGGTCAACTTGCGTTTGGCGGTGCAGCGTGTATTGCCAGACCGTTACTGCCAATGCCATAATATATCCTAATAAATACGTAACTTTGCACTAGTAATGAAAGAAATTAATACACATATAGATCAAATAAATAAACTTTGCCTTTCCAACAAAGTAAAAGCTCTCTTTGCATTTGGCTCAGTTACAACTGACAAATTTAACTTAGACAGCGACATTGATTTAGTCGTTGATATTGACGAAAGTGATCCTATTAATTATTCTGACTATTATTTCAGCCTTAAATTACAACTTGAAAATCTGTTCAAAAGACATATTGATCTGTTGGAACAAAAAGCAATTAAAAATCCCTACTTAAGAAAAGAAATAGATCAGACTAAAGTACTTATCTATGGAAAATGATATTAAGGTTTGGCTTAACGATATTAAACAAGCAATACAAGAAATTTATCAATTCCAGCCAGACAAGAAAAATTTCTTGAAGTTTCAAAAGGATTTAAAAACTAAACGGGCAATAGAACGAAATATTGAAATTATTGGTGAAGCTGTAAACAGAATATTAAAAGTAAAGCCAGAATTTCAATTGACAAATACACGGAAAATTGTAGATACTAGGAATAGAATTAGCCACGGTTATGATAGCGTTTCAGAAGATATTGTGTGGTCAATCATTGTTCGTGACATTCCGAATTTGGAAAAAGAAATTGAGCAACTCTTAAACTTATAGAAAGCACTGGCACTAACACAGTATACACTCGATCCCGCCGATCCGTATTTATTTTTTTACTTTTGGCTTACAAAAAAAATAAAAGTAATCCGTAACTTTGGCTGCTTCCAAGCAGCGGTACCGCGTGTATACTAATCCGTTGGCAGCAAATTTAACTTAAAACAACAGGCATCGTATAAAACTAATTTTATTTACCATGAAGTCGCTTCTACTTTTTCTTATTCTACCGAACCTAGCCTTAACCCAGACATGGGCTCCAATTGGTGCAAAATGGACTTACACACAAGGTACAATCAATCCCAATTATACAACATTCACAACATTTGAGTCGGTTGCAGATACAGTTATAGATGGACAAAGTTGTAAGATCTTAACAATAATTGAACACTATGGACCTGGTTGGTCGGACACCTCACAACAATACACATATTCAGATAGCAACCGGGTTTATTTTTATAGTGGCACGAGTTGGTGTTTAATATATGACTTTAATGCACAACAAGGTGATACATTCGTACTGAATTGTTTTCATGGGGCACTCGTCCAGCCAGTAGTAAAAGTTTTATCTGTTGACACAATTACAATTAATGGGCATCAGCGAAAACGCTTTGATTATTTAGTATCCGACTTGCTTATTGGATTTTCTGGATTTGTAATTGAAGGAATCGGTAATACATATGGCATGTTTCCAGTTGTCCATCACACCTTAGGTATTGGACCTTTAAGATGCTATAAAGATAGTATCCTTGGTCTTTATAAAAACCAATATTACTATAGAAATAGGGATTCAGCATGGCACCAGGACTGCAATTTAATTATTACAGGTGTTGACGATCAGACTGCTTCTGAAAATTTGAAAGTTTTTCCGAATCCTTTTTTCGATAATCTTACATTCCAATTCTTAAACAACATACAAACAAGGGTTACTCTTTATGATTTAATGGGAAAGTGTGTTTTAGATCAAATATTTACAAACTACGCTACAATAAATACGGAACTTTTGCCACCTAGTATCTACTTCTATGAGGTAAGGAGCAATAATAGAACACGAAAAACTGGAATGATTATCAAACAGTGAAAGCGGATAAAATCTGCTGCCAACATGGCATAGACTCTACAACGCCAAGCATCAAAAGTCATTCACTTTTAATTTTTTTCGGTAATGAAAAACTTAATCTTTATTTTTGGCTGCTAATGATTTGGCGGTGCAGCGTCTATCCCAAACCCGTTACTGGCGATTTATTAAAATTATTTCATGAATAGTAAATTTTTTATTATTTCATTATTCTTAACTATAAACATTGATTTAGTTCGTAGTCAGTTCCATGATACTACTGAACTAAAATTAATTATAAATAAGTTAAAAACACCTGAACAGCACAAAATTTTTTGGGATAAGTTGTACCAAATTGATCAAACACTGGCGCAAAAAGGTGGAAACCATGATTCAATTTTTGAGCGCAATTTGATTTTAGCAAGTATGTATATTAATAAATACGGATTTCCAGATCCAAAAAGAAGTGGAAATAATGGATATATTGCTTCATATATTTGGGTACATACAAAATATTTGGATATGGAAAAATTTACATTTCCAATAATAATGAAAGGTTTTAAATCGGGGCTCATTGAGTATAACGATTTGGTCAATTACTTTATCAGTGGAATGTATACCCAAGAATTTGATATAGATGATAACTACCAAAATATAAGTTTAAATGATCTCTTCTATAAATTACAATTGAATTTAAGTGATACAATAGATATCCATAAATTGTTATTGAAGTTGAATAGATTCCATTCCTTTGAAAAAGGGCATAGAAGTAATTTAGGTATTTGGCAAATATTTACACCAAGGGATACATTACGCTACAATGATATTGTAATCCCAAGAGGAGGTGAAGGTGAAAAATGCCAAATGTTTAAACATGAAAATGAAAATTACTATTTTGGATTTTTAAATTCTGCCGTGGAATATAAAGAAATAGAATTCTTAAACGCTAATAAAACAATATTCAAAACTAAATATTATCATGGAATTGAGTATTACGAAATAATGGAAAATGGAGATATCACTTGGTTTAGAAAACACAACGTAACGATAAATATGAGGAAAATTAGAAAGTAATTCAAATTCAAAAAGTCTTAATTAATTTCAAAGAGCAATAAATAAACCGCCAGTAACACGGCATAGACTCTACCCCACCAGGCATCATGAATAATTCTCTTTTAATTTTTTTAGTAATGAAAAACTAATTTCCTATTTTTGGCTGCTAAACATTTGGCGGTGCAGCGTCTATGCCAAATCCGTTAGCGCACATGATGCAAGAATTTTTTAAGATAGCTTTTGGGTTCGATTCATGTCGCTATTGCTTGGCCTTTAAAAATAAATTGCAGCGGATTTTTTTTAGCAGTTTAAAAAGTTCCACTTGTTGGGACAGCATCACGTGACCCTAACAGGCACTACTCGCTACCCCGCTATCAACTTTAGGTTTTACTCTTAATTTTTTCGGTTTTTAAAAATTATTTTTTACTTTTGGTCAACTTGCGTTTGGCGGTGCAGCGTGTATTGCCAGACCGTTAGCGCACATGATGCAAGAATATTTTAAAGAAAGCTTAGTGGTTCGATTAATGTCGCTATTGCTTGGCTTCCAAAAATTGATTGCAGCGGATTTTTTTTGGGCAGTTTAAAATGTTTCACTTGTTGGGACAGCATCACGTGACCCTAACAGGCACTACACGCTACACCGCTATCATCTTTTGGTTTTACTTTTAATTTTTCTCGGTTATAAAAATAATTTTTTACTTTTGGTTTAAATGCGGTTGGCAGTGCAGCGTGTATTGCCAGACCGTTAGCGCACATGATGCAAGAATTTTTTTAAGATAGCATTTTTGTTTGATTAATGTCGCTATTGCTTGGCCTTTAAAAATAAATTGCAGCGGATTTTTTTGGCAGTTTAAAAAGTTCCACTTGTTGGGACAGCATCACGTGACCCTAACAGGCACTACACGCTACACCGCTATCATCTTTTGGTTTTACTTTTAATTTTTCTCGGTTATAAAAATAATTTTTTACTTTTGGTTTAAATGCGTTTGGCGGTGCAGCGTGTATTGCCAGACCGTTAGCGCACATGATGCAAGAATTTTTTTAAGAAAGCTTTTGGGTTCCATTCATGTCGCTATTGCTTGGCCTTTAAAAATAAATTGCAGCGGATTTTTTTGGCAGTTTAAAAAGTTTCACTTGTTGGGACAGCATCACGTGACCCTAACAGGCACTACACGCTACACCGCTATCAATTTTAGGTTTTACTCCTAATTTTTTTCGGTTGTTTAATAAATATTTTTTACTTTTGGTTAGCTTCCCCTTGGCGGTGCAGCGTGTACTGCCAGACCGTTACTTCACATGATGCAAGAGGGACGCCAGAATGATTGTACTCTGAATTCATATCGCTCTTGTTTGGCTTTATATTCAACTTTGCGTCGCACTTAATTTTACATCCTTAAATTTTTCACTTGTTGGAACAGCATCACGAATCAGTAACAGGCTACACACGCCATACCGCCTTCAACTTCTTGATTCTATTTTAATTTTTTCGGTAATTAATAATTATTTTTTACTTTTGGTAAACGTTGGTTTGGCGGTCCAGCGTGTATCGCCAGACCGTTAGCAGTAACCGTATGACGACAGAGCATCCACGACATTGGACAATAAATTGGGAGGTTGACGACTGGCAAGTTCAGTTGACGACTGACTTTTACAATTTGCATAAGGACAATGTATTTGTGCGGACAAGGGACAGGAGAAATATTCAAAAAATCGGACTGGACTTCTCAAAAGAGGTTGTTTGGAAATCACTTGTTTCCTGCTTACTGACATCACAACAGAAATCTGGCCCGACAAGTAAGGTTGCACAGTTACGTCGGACTGACCCGTTTCCACTTAGCTTACAGTTTTGCCTTGACAACTTTGCCCAACTTGACAAAGTTGCACAGACAATTCTTTCTGACTTTGGCGGACTTAGACGGACTACAATTATTGCACAGCAACTCAAAGACAATCTTCAAAGCATCGTTGACAATGACTGGTTTATTCTCAAAGAGATTACACATTACGAAGTAACTATTGACGACAAATACTGGGAACAAAGTTTAGCAGACACAATCCAAAGACAAGTGAATGGTTTCGGACCAAAGCAGTCAAGAAATTTTCTGCAAATTTTAGGAGTAACTAAATATGAAATTCCTCTTGACAGTAGAATTGCGGACTGGTTAAACAAAAACAATTTCCCTATTCATTTGACAGCAGGTGGACTTTCTGACCCGCATTACTATCAATTTATTTCGGACGGCATACAGCAACTTTGTGAGCAAGCAAAAATTTATCCTTGCTTACTTGACGCTGCAATATTTTCAAGTTACGACAAAGGCAAATGGACAGAGGAAAATTCAGTATTCTAATCGGACGACAGAAAACGGCTACTGCTAACAGCACATTTGCAATAGGCGGGGTTTCGTGCTCCGAAGAAAGTTATGGGTTTGCAAAAAGTTTGTATCTTCGAATAAGCATTTGTGCTGAAAAACCCGCCCATCGCAAATCTGCAAAACGTTATAGGCCACTTAAAATATGAAATTTATAATCAAAATATTAATTACTATAAGTTTACTTTCATGTAATAAAAAATATGATAAAAATAGTGCAGGAACTTTGGAGAATGTTTATAATTTAAGCTGCAACCTTGATTTACCAGGTGAATTAAAGCAAAATAAGAATCATTTATTACCATTAGATTCAACCTTTTTAATCATGGGTTGATAACAGAAAATATTAGGAAATATTTATAAAAATAAGATTTTTATGTTGTTATTTGGTTTGTTGGATGTCGCGGATGTAAATATCAAGAACCTTATTTCAAAGCTTTGTACAATAAGTTCCTAAATAAGAATATTTCATTTATAAGTTTTTGCCTATACTCTGACCGCGAAGAAGCCGAAAATTATATTACAAAAAATGAAATTCCAGGTGATCATTACATATTGAATGTAAAACAAACCGAACAGTTTGAAAAAATATATGAAATTTCTTCTTATCCAACTTATTTAATTTTTGATAAATACAAGAAATTGCAGTATGGAGATGCACCAAGACCAAATTCTGAAGGAATAGAAAAGTTACTGCAAACATTAATAAAATATAGCGGCCTATAACAGGCTATACACACTACCCCGCCACCAACTTTAATGATTCTCTTTTAATTTTTTTCTGTAACTAGAAATTATTTTTTACTTTTGGCTGCCAGACCATTGGCGGTGCAGCGTGTATAGCCAATCCGTTAGCGCACATGATGCAAGAGGTTTTTAAAGATAGCATTTTTGTTTAATTAATGGCGCTATTGCTTGGCCTTTAAAAATGAATTGCAGCAGATTTAATATTGCAGCTTATAACTTTTCACTTGTTGGGACAGCATCACGCGACACTAACAGGCAGCACACGCCACACCGCTTGCAACTTTATGTTTTACTCTTAATTTTTTTCGGTTGTTTAATAAATATTTTTTACTTTTGGTTAGCTTCCCTTTGGCGGTGCAGCGTTTACTGCCAGACCGTTAGCGCACATGATGCAAGAATTTTTTTAAGATAGCTTTTGGGTTCGATTAATGTCGCTATTGCTTGGCTTTTAAAAATCAATTGCAGCGGATTTTTTTGGCAGTTTAAAACGTTTCACTTGTTGGGACAGCATCACGTGACCCTAACAGGCACTACACGCTACACCTCTATCATCTTTTGGTTTTACTTTTAATTTTTCTCGGTTATAAAAATAATTTTTTACTTTTGGTCAACTTGCGTTTGGCGGTGCAGCGTGTATTGCCAGACCGTTACTAGCAAGCCAAAGCGTAGTGATTAATTTCAAAATTTGTATATTAGCATAAATTAATTGAATATGGCTACAGTTAAAGAAAAGATAATCAACGGGATACAAAATATAGATAATGAAGAATTACTTCAAGAGGTTTATACTCTTTTACTAGATATACAGGAAACTAAACAAGTCATTACTTTAAATGCAGAACAAAAAATGTTGATTGAAGAAGCCAGAAATGATTATAAAAGTGGCCGTTATTATACAACAGAAGAAGCATTTAAAGATTTGTTAGATGACTAAGCCAATTGTCTGGTCACAAAACGCAAAGAACGACTTAAAAAACATTAAGAAATTTTTTGACACTCGAAATCAATCATCAGCCTATAGTAAAAAGCTATTAAAAACATTTCGTGATTCAGCTAAATTAATAGAAAAGTTTCCATTATTATCAATTCCTACTGAAAATGATAATGTTAGAGGTTTTGTGATACTAGAATATATCATCTTTTATGAAATAATGAGTGAGCACATTCTGGTTCTAATCGTTTGGGATTGTCGACGCGATCCAGAGCAATTGAACAAATTAGTGAAGCGATAAGAAAGGCCTGCTTGTAACATGGCATAGACTCTACACCGCCAAGCATCTAGAATCATTCTCTTTTAATTTTTTCCAGTAATAAAAAACTAATTTCTTACTTATGGTTGTTAATCGTTGGCGGTGCAGCGTCTATGCCTAATCCGTTGGTGGCAAGCAAACTAATTAATATTAAGGTGATATAATTACGCATTTCTATGGAATTGAAATTAATTTTAGAAACAATTATAAAAAATGGCTATGTAGCCTATAATGACCCTTCTTCCGTACGGACTAAATTCGAAAAGTGGTTTTCATATGCAGAGAATTCCCTTAAACAGGTATTTGGCGATAATTGGACGGATATAGTCCCATGGGAAGGCTATATTCATGATACGGATTATTTTGATGCAAAATCAAGGTTGTTAAGGGCATTGAGAACATTAGAAAACTCATTGCATTTATTTCCAACCGAAATTACATTAGAACAAGAAAAGAGCATTCGTCATGCGAAGGAATATCAAGTCTTTATTGTTCACGGGCATGATGAAATAGCTAAATTGGACTTGAAAAATTATTTGCAAAATACTTTGAATCTACCTGAACCCATAATCCTTCATGAAAAACCTAACTTCGGAAAGGCGATAATTGAAAAATTCGAAGAATATGCTTCCAAAGCAACAATTGCATTTATACTATTAACTCCAGATGATTATGTATCCGACGGAAAAGAAGATAATATAAATAAATATCGCGCAAGGCAAAATGTAATTTTAGAACTCGGATATTTTTTAGGAATTTTTGGAAGAAAATCTGGAAATGTAATCTTGCTTCATAAAGGCAATTTAGATATTCCTTCTGATATTTCGGGTATCGTTTATATTGACATTTCAAACGGAGTAGAATCTGCAGGAGAAAAAATCAGAAGAGAACTATTTAAATAAGAAATTGCCTGCCACCAACACAGTATACACTCGATCCCGCCGATCTGGATTTAATTTTTCACTTTTAGGTGATAGGTAAATAAAAATAAAACGGTAACTTTGGCTGCCTCCAAGAGGCGGGACCGCGTGTATACTAATCCGTTAGCGCACATGATGCAAGAATTTTTTTAAGATAGCTTTTGGGTTCGTTTAATGTCGCTATTGCTTGGCCTTTAAAAATAAATTGCAGCGGATTTTTTTAGCAGTTTAAAAGTTCCACTTGTTGGGACAGCATCACGTGACCCTAACAGGCACTACACGCTACCCCGCTATCAACTTTAGGTTTTACTCTTAATTTTTTCGGTTTGTAAAAATTATTTTTTACTTTTGGTCAACTTGCGTTTGGCGGTGCAGCGTGTATTGCCAGACCGTTAGGCGACATTTAAAATAAAATATGAAATGGCTATATTTAATATTAATTCAACTGATTATTTAAAGATTAAACATAAGGATAAATTGATCTCAATTCTAAAAAAGGATCGTTTTAATGAGTTTAATCCAGATATACTTGGTTTAGGTAAAATTGATGTGAAATCAACGCAAATTAATAGTTTAAGTGTTATGTTTGATTTAGAAGGGTTTACATCCTTTTGTAAACAAATAGATCCACAATTGGCGGTTCCAGAGTATTTAAATGACTTTTTAAATTGGCTTTTCGAAAAAATTAGAAAAGTATCGATAAGCAAATCATTTAAGGATGGTTATAAATTATATTCAAGTCTACCATTTTTATCTAAATATCTTGGTGATGGAATCCTATTTTTATGGAATACAGATAAAATGTCTGATACTGCAATAAGAAATGTAGTAGTTATGATGTATGAAGTCTGCAAAGAATATAAAAGTGAATTTTTACCTTCGATATCATCCAAAATTACTTCTGCACCATCAAGGCTTAGATGTGGAATAGCAAGGGGTGCAATTTATAGTGTTGGAAACGGAAATGATTTTGTCGGACCCTGTATTAATATGTCCGCCAGATTGCAAAAGTTAAATTCATTGACTTTTTGTTTCTCAAGAAGAGGAATCAATCCAGCTTTAATGGGCACTGGTTATAAAGATACATTTATAATAAAAAGAGTACAAATAAGAGGAATAGGTGATGAGGAATTGGTTTGTTTATCAAAGTATGAATACAATGAGATGGACGAAATTGAAAGAGCTAAGTTCATAAACGTTTAGTAAAAACGTCGCCTAACATGGCATAGACTCTACACCGCCTGGCATCTTAAATCATTCTCTTTAATTTTTTCCTGTAATTAAAATTTAATTCATTAATTTTGGTTGCAAATGTTTGGCGGTGCAGCGTCTATGCCAAAACCGTTAGCGCACATGATGCAAGAATTTTTTAAAGATAGCATTTTTGTTTAATTAATGTCGCTATTGCTTGGCTTTTAAAAATCAATTGCAGCAGATTTAATATTGAGGTTTAAAATGTTCCACTTGTTGGGACAGCATCACGTGACCCTAACAGGCACTACACGCTACACCGCTATCATCTTTTGGTTTTACTTTTAATTTTTCTCGGTTATAAAAATAATTTTTTACTTTTGGTCAACTTGCGTTTGGCGGTGCAGCGTGTATTGCCAGACCGTTATGCCTCATTGTAGAACGAATGTGCAACCATCAACATTTGTGCTGACAACGGACGACAAAAGCCAACCCTTCGCAAAATGAAAAGAGGTGTTTTGCACCACACAAGCCGACCCAAAAACACCACATTTAATTTTGCCCAACCGCACCGCTAATACAGACCAGCAGACTTGCTTATCCGACCTAAAATTGTTTTCTGAAAGGACTTTGGACTTAACACTTTGACAGTTTCCCCAAAGGACAAAATCAACTTTTCTAACTCATAATTGGGGACAACGCTAATGGTAACTTCAAGACCATCTTCTGTGTTTTTACTTCTTTGTGTTGGGTGTATTGGTTTCGTTACGACATACGGGGCTTGACTTGGAGAAAACCACAACTTGACAGTTTGTAACTCATCATCAACTTTTTTAGTAACGCCAATTAAATCATAAAAATAGTCCTCCCAATCGACTTCTGTTTCAATATACTTGGCTTTGGCTTCCTCAATGGTTTTAATTCTATCTAACGCCATATTCCAGTATTCATTTTTTGTAAACTCATTGTAACCGAAGACAAACCAACGGTTATTGTATTGTTTCAAATAATAAGGATGAAAGGCAATTGTATAAGGCAAAGGACTTTTGAAGTCTTGATATTCAACGGTCAAAGACCGTTTGTTTACAATAGCATTGAATAAAGGCGTAATAAATTTTGAACCTTCATAATCCAAATTATTTTCAAATGACATAACTTCTCTTTCGAGGCTTACCAAACCAAGTTTAGATTCAATGGCAGGAATTATTTCACTGATAAACTCAAATTGCGGAATGCCCTTAAACCTTGACAATACTTGCAAAGCAGACTTTAATTGCTTTGCTTCTGTTTCGTTTAAAGGTTGGTTATTTATAGAATATGCCGAATCGGAATATTTGAAATACACTGTTCTTCCATCTTTGTATTTCTCAATTGGGGCTTTCCATTCCGACAATTCCATATACTGCATATCTGCATAAAATTGAGTTTTTCCAATTCCTTCCAAACCTTCTTCTAATAAGGCTTTATTGGCTTCATCTATTAATCGTTGCCGAGTGTATTTGGCTCCTGTATTCCGTAGACACCTATCGTAAGCAAGATACCGTGTTAGTGCTTTTTTATTTATTGACATATCTGTTCAGTTTCACTGAACAAATGTAGCGTTTGTTTGCATCGTAATCAAATAAACAATTTAAAAAGCAAAGAAAATAAAAATTTATCAGTTCAGTTTGACTGAACACATGGGTTTCATCTTTGCATCATCAAATCAATATTAAAAAACGAAATATGGAAAATATGAGCAACAACAATCGTGAGCAAATCATTGCCCTTTTAGACAAAGCCGAAAACAGAATTCAAATTGCTGTGTCATGGCTTACAGATGAAGTATTAATCAGCAAACTTGGCGAAGCTGCACAAAAGAAAAAAGTGGAGTTGCTTCTTTCTTGTGATGCTTTGAATGTTTGGCGTTACTCGTCAATAAGAGAATTGCAAAGCAAAGGTGCAACCGTTTTAAAAACAGGATCTAACGCACCGGGTGTAAAGGGATTCATGCACGCAAAGTTTCTGATTGTTGACGGCACACTTGCGTATGGTGGTTCGTTCAATTTTACCGAAGTGGCAAACTACAATTATGAAAACTTTGCAAAGTATGATTCTGAAACTGTGCAATCGTTTTCAAGTAAGTTTCAAAACTGGTGGTCAACTGCAAAAGATTACACAATTGATTTTGAAAATCCTGATGCTGTGAAAAAACTTGTCGTGCAAAGTTTTGAGATGCAAGAAAAGTTTCGTGAAAATTTGCTTTCAGCTTTTGATGCAGAACAAAGAAAGTTTGTTGCAAAAGATGTTGCTGAAAGAGATGCTCTGATTAAAGCCGAAATTGAGAAAGAGAAAATCAGAGAAACTGCAAAGGCAATGCAGTCAGCAAAGGTTTCTGTTGCTACAACAGGATTGCTTCAAAGCAATACAAGCGGTGTTGTCAGCAAACCACATAAATTTTATGGCGGTCGTTTGCACACAAAGTTTCATGGGCAAAAGCAGCCAAACTCCTATTTGTCAGCAATAATGCAAAAGAGAGAGATTGAAGAAAAGTTTTCGTTTCTCAAATGCAGAATTGAAAATGACACTCTGATTTGCAGGGGCGAATTTAAACCCGATGCAAATGCATACGATGTTCGTATAGAGTTTAGGGCTGGATGCTTCCCACAAGTTTATGTTCTCAATCCGTCAATCAAACCTAACGCCAACATTCATATTTACAGAGAAGGTTCACTCTGCCTGTTTTATCCTGGAGATTTGAAATGGAAAGACACTACAAGCATTGCAGAATATACAATCCCCTGGATTTACGAATGGATTTTGTTTTACGAATTGTATCTACTAACTGGTATTTGGGAGGGAGAGTATGTCCCTCATGGTGAAATAAACAATATTGTAAACAATTAATGTTAAAAATAAACGACTAAATTTGACCCTTGAAGTGCCAACAAAAAGATTTTGAACTGTTCATTGCGATTTGCAATGTCGGCCAGCAATGGCTGTTTAAATGGTAGTTATTTTAATTGTTCAGCATTGAGCTATAATGAACATTTAGTTATTGAATATATCAGTAATTAATATATTATAATAAAATATGAATAAATGAATATTGCCATCATTGAATTTATGATGGATTCATCCATAAAGAAAATCAGTTGGCACTTCATTTTTAAAATATAATATGCGATTAACGCCTGAAAATATAGAAGAAATTAAAGTTCGCTTTGCGAAAACCGAGACCGTTGAGGAGTTGGCTCAACTGTTAAGTTGGGTGTATGCCTTGAAGTTTCCAAAACGTAGCGAAAAAACAACTATTATAATTGAGGCAAAGCACTTAAATTATTATGCTTTTAAACCTGTCAACAGATACAAACAATTTACTATAAAAAAGAAAAGTGGTGGCGAAAGAACAATTTCAGCACCACGTTACAAGCTGAAAACCATTCAAAAATGCATCCACGAAATATTGAATGCTGTTTTTACGCCTCATTTTACCGCTACTGGTTTTGTACCTAGAAAGAGCATTGTTGATAATGCTAAAGTGCATATCGGAAAACAATTTGTTTTTAACACCGACTTAAAAGACTTTTTCCCAAGCACAGAATTTAGAAGAATTAAAGCTGTATTGGGCTTAGCCCCTTTTAATTTGACTGATGCAAATGAAATAAACTCTAACAAAGACAAAAAGAAAACATCGGACGAGAAAGGAAAAGGATATTTGGGTTATCTAATAGCAAACCTTTGTTGCGACAATGGTTGCTTACCACAAGGTGCACCAACATCGCCAACGCTAACAAATTTGATTTGCCAACGGCTTGACAAAAAACTTTATAAATATGCAAAAAGTATAAATGCAACTTATTCAAGGTATGCGGATGACATTACATTTTCGGCCAACAAACCAGTATTTGATGAAACATTCAAAAAAATACTAATTGACCTTATCGAAGTTCAAGAGAAATTCAAAATTAATTTTGAAAAAGAAAGACTTCAAGGTGGAGGAGAAAGACAATCTGTAACAGGCATAATTGTAAATAGAAAGAGCAATGTCGATAGAAAATATTTGAAAGATGTTCGTTTCTGGTTAATGTGTTGGAAAAAATTTGGAACTAATGCGACACAACAAAAATTCTTAGTTCAATTTCCAGAGAAAAAAGGCTTTTTAAGGTATAACGGTACAACGCCTCAATTTTACAACTACCTCAATGGAAAAATTTTGTTCTTGGGTATGGTTAGAGGTGCAAAAGATGAAATATTCTTGAAACAAAAAATGAATTTTGACGAATTGTACAGTGAAGTGACCGGCAAAAATAACAAAACGGAAATTGGAACAGTAATTCAAAGAGATTCAAACTACGAGTCTTCAGATTTATCAAAGGGAATTCTTGAAATACTTAATGAATTAGATAGAAACGGATATACAAATGCAAACAACAAATTGAAAACAATATTCAAATGACAAATGAAGAAATAGAAAGCGAAAAGCTAAAGTTTTTGATGAATGTGTTTGACAAAATGCAGGACTTAAAACTGTCAAATCCATCAAACCCAAACTTGCAAGAAATCGAACGGCTTTTTATTAAACACGCCAAAGACCAATTTGCATTTCAAAAGTTACGACTTACGGATATTCAAGAATATTCAATTGAAAGTGTAATTGCAAAACAAGCAAACGAGTTTTATTCTTCAATCCCTTATTTTGTAAATTTTCCACAGATAATTAAAGAACAATTACTTGCAGATTATACTCAAATGGAACACCAGCGAAGAAGGGATAACTTTGAGCGATTTTGCCAATGTATATACCAACAAATAGAAGCAATTGTAACACAATTGTGGAGTATAGAAAACACAAATAATCAAAGCAAATTATGGAATCACATTTTACAAAATCGAACAAATAAAGCTTTTGCAAACCGAAGTTTTGACAATGTTGCAAGACAATTTGTATTGACACCATATTCGACTGGTTTTAAAATTCAAAACATAATTTTTAAGTATAACGATTATAACAGAAGTCCGAGTTATTTTAGCGATGCAGATTATGATACCTATTTCAACAACCCAAATGCCAACTCCAAAGACAAAAAAAATGATTTTCAAGTAAAATTGAGGGCTGTTTTATTCGTTTTGTATTTTGAAGAAAATGTATTGCAAGAAAAATTTGAAGAGCTTTTTGATACATTATATGAAATTACCTTAATAAGAAATACTTTTCATAGAGGACCAAATGGATTCACATCTTACCAGCAGAATATTATAAACAGAATTTATCAAAATCCATCTTCTCATTATCATAAATTTTTTGGTGCACTCTGTGATTTCCTAGTTAAAAGTTTAAACTCAAACAAAATCAATATTTTATAAATGCAACTGACTGAAAATAAAATATCAAACCAAACCCAAGCTATTCAATACTTCATCGAAAAAATGGATATTGAAATGGTGGATGCATTTTTAGACAACGATAAAACCTATCAGGACTTTGAAAAGTATTTGTTTATTAGTAAACTTCAACAAGCATTTGCCACATTTGCAGACCTTGGCGACACTTATTTGTTTGCAGTTGAGGGCAGTTGCAACTCTTGTGACAAAACCAAGAATGGTTATACTTTCATCGGCAACAACAGCAATAACTATATGAGCATTATTTTCGACACGGCAGACAATAAAATTAACGACCTTTACGAGTGTAACGACTTTAAGAACACGAAGACCAATTTGAATTTAAAAGAAAGAATTTATATCGACAACGAACTAACTTTACCATTCTAAAGCCAACGCATTTGGTGGCACATTTGTATTTTTTGCAACAGCACAAAGCCAAACAAAAAAATCCAAAAGAGCCACCAAGCCAACGCACAAAGACAGACCAAAATGGACAGACAAACCACGACCGAAAAAGAACAACGAAGGCATAACAGCACCTACCCAAAAGGCGGGGTTTCGTGTTCCAAAGACAGTTTTGTGGTTAATCAAACATTTAGTTTTTCAAATCAAGTTTTGTGGCAAAAGTCCCGCCCTTCGGGTAGCTGCAAAACGTTACCACTAATACATCTTAGTTTAGGAAGTATCACTTCGGTCCTTTAGGAAATAAGAAAATAATTGTAATTAATCTCCGTTCATCTATAAAATTCAGATAACTTTGTATTGTTTTTATCTATTTAAATTAAATTATAATGGAATCTAAAATTCAGATTATCAAGAAAATAGTGAGTTGCGCTCTAAAATATATTAATTCACGTTCTAAAGAAAGGGATGTGCTGCATAAAGCGTTTGGATGGGATGGGATTATTACACTTGATCAAAGTAACAGTTTGTTTGTCGGTGTAAAATTTGTTAATAGTTGTATCGATAATAAACTCGTTTCGCTCAATGGAGATATTCTAAATGAACAAAGTTTAATAGAATTCTTTGATAATTCTTTGGCAAGTAATGCAGTCATGACACTAAATAATAGTGTCGTTTATACTATGTTAAACTCTAGAAATGTAACTAGAGAAGAATTTGACGCCATTATAAAAAGTTCTGATTATAATCCTCCAAGTGTTGGTTCTTAATAGAAATGATTATGCGGAGTAATGCTTTAAAGCACTAGCGGTAACAATGTATACACTCGATCCCACCGATCCGACATTCTCTTTCACTTTTGGCTACAGTGAAAATATATAAAAGCATTTCTTTGGTTGCATCCAAGCGGCGTGACCGCGTGTATACTCATACGTTATAGGCTACTCTAAGACGACAAAACGAACATAGACTATCAATATGGGAATAGACAAAGACAATTTACCATTTTCAAAACGTTACGGATTTGAACCAATTGAAATTCCTTTTCAGGCAGACAACATTGACCACGTTTTGCGGACAGAGTTATGGAATGCTTTTTATATTTTCATCTACCGCAGACTTGAAAATGCAGAGAACTACTCAAAAGATACTTTTCGGACTTTGCATCAAGTTCTTTGGGTTCACTTTTTCAAAAAAGCTCTGGACGATTTCCCCGATTATGACTATGAATTCAGTAATTTTACTCGACAACACATTGAAAAAGGAACTTGGTATAAAGTTTACGAATTTTTTGAGTTTGTTTTTCGAAACATTAAGGACGGCCACACATACCAATATTTAGAATTTGAAGATTACGTTAATGCAAAACTAAGAGCGAACAATTCAGCCTATACTTTAACAGGCAACAAGTTTATTCCTGTAACTAATGAAGCTGAAATTAACGAGCTAAAACAGACACAAAGTTCAGCTGAACAACACGGACTAACAGGTATTCAAGAACATTTGAATTCTGCTATTGAACTTCTTTCGCAAAAGCCGAAACCAGACTATCGAAATTCTATCAAAGAAAGTATTAGTATGGTCGAAGTGATTTCACGAATTATTGAGCCAACTGAAAACACATTAGGCAAGGCATTAAATAAACTTGATAAACACCAAAAAATAAGTGGAACACTTAAGGCTGGATTTGAAAAACTTTACGCATATACAAATGACAAAAACGGTATTAGACATGCTTTAATGGACGAGCAACCTGTTGACTTTGAAGATGCAAAATTCTTTTTAATTGCTTGTTCTTCATTTACAAACTACCTAATTGAAAAAGCAAAAAAGGACAACTTGTTAAATAGCAAGAAACAATGATAGTAAGAAGAGCAGCCTATAACATGGGCTTAGCGAAAGCGGGCGTGCAGTCGGAACTTCAACCGTTTGTGCTTTTAATTAACTTTGGTGCGGTGCGACAGTGAAGTGCTTTTAATTGCCCGCCTTCGCCAAGCCGTCAAACGTTAGCTGCAACCCGACCGAAACAGTCTGCAGTAGATAAATGAACTTGATAAATAGTTTATATAAAAATAATATGACAGAAACAATTTCATTTGGACTTTTATGTATCACTTCATTTTTTACCTTAATAAATCCATTAGGGACAATGCCTGTGTTTATGTCAATGACTGCTGACCTATCCGTTGTTGACAGAAATAAAACTGCAAAGAAAGCCTCTATAGTATCGCTGATAACAATAGTTGCTTTTGCCTTTACAGGACAACTCCTATTTAACTTTTTTGGTATTTCAGTAAATAGTTTTAGAGTTGTTGGGGGTGTAATATTTTTTATTATGGGAATGGATATGCTTCAAGCTAGACTTGGACAAGTGAAAATCAAAGACAATGAAGTAAAAAGTTATGTAACTGACATTTCAATAACACCTTTAGCTATTCCTATGATTTGTGGACCCGGGGCTATTACAAACGCAATTGTTTTAATGGAAGATGCCAATAACATTCAAAAAAAAATTATTTTAATGCTTTCAATTTGTCTAATAATGTTTGTTACTTATTTAATCCTGTATAGTTCATCTAAATTGATAAAACTACTTGGGCAAACAGGCATAAATGTTATGATGAGAATAATGGGACTAATAGTTATGGTTATTGCTGTTGAGTTTTTCTTTACTGGTTTAAAACCAATCATTTTGGATATATTAAAAAGCAGATAGTTGTTGTTCAAAAAAATACGATAATCAAAATGAGTGTACTAGAAAAAATAGACATTTTCAGACAATTCACCGACTTTAACGACAGTGAATTAGAAATCATTATGCCTTATTTTGTAGCTAAAAAATTTAAGAAAAAAACTCATCTTCTTGATGTAGGAAAGGTTTCAGATGAAGTTTATTATTTAATAAAAGGCTGCATAAGACTTTATTGCGAAAAAGACGGAGAAGAACTTTCAACTTACTTTTTTACAGAAAATATGTTTGCTGGCTCTTATGACAGTTTTCTATCACGAAGACCAAGTAAAGTTGCTATTGAAACATTAGAGGAATGTGAAGTTTTGGTACTTACTCACGAAGCCCAAGAAAAATTGTATGACATATTTCCGAAAATGAACGAGTTTATAAGAAAAGCCATTGAACAAAGATTTGTGTTATTGCACGACTTGTTTATTTCTTATCTTTTAAACAGTCCAGAAGAAAGATATTTAATGCTTCAAAAAGATAGACCAGAATTATTGCAACGAATTCCCCAACACCAAATCGCTTCGTTTTTAGGCATTACAAGAGTTTCTTTAAGTAGAATTAGAAATCGTTTGGCTAAAAAGTAGCGACTTGAATTTTGTATCTTTTGTTATCGTTTTAACCAATTTCAGCATCGTAGATTTGCAGAAATAATTTTAAAAATTAAAGACAATGAACAAAATAGTTAAAAGAATACTTATTGGA
The DNA here is from genome assembly GCA_016712145.1 of Saprospiraceae bacterium. Lineage (NCBI taxonomy): Bacteria > Pseudomonadati > Bacteroidota > Saprospiria > Saprospirales > Saprospiraceae > Saprospiraceae bacterium. Next base: position 216,622 of record JADJRO010000003.1, on the reverse strand, counting down.
GTTGGAGTACTCGTAGGTATAATCGCATTAGTAGTAGTAGGTTTTTTATATAAATTCAGTTCCGAAACGGGGAAAATGACACCTGTGGAAACAGGACAAATTTCAGAACACGGATACGCTATAAAAGACGAATTTGTAAATATGTACCTTATCAAAGACAGTTTAGGTTATATTGCAATTGACGCAGGTAAAGATATAAAAGTAATTGAAACAGAATTAAAGAAACTGAATATTAAACCTGAAGAAGTAATTGCAGTTTTCTTGACACACTCTGATATGGACCACGTTGCAGGACTTCCTTTGTTTACAAATGCCAAATTGTATATGGCGAGAAACGAAGAAAAAATGCTTAATGGAGAGAAGCAAAAAATGCCAGGCTATAACAACAGTTTGAGTAGAAAAGACTACATTTTGTTAGACGACCATCAAACTGTTGAAATTGGGAAACATAAAATCAACTGCATACTAACAGAAGGACATACAAGTGGTTCAATGTGCTACCAAGTAAACGAAAAGAATTTATTTACTGGCGACATTTTGAGTTTACACGATGGTAAACTTGGACATTCCGTAAAGTTCTTTGACCTTGACCACGATATGACAACTAAATCAATTTCAAAAATTACGAATATTCCAAACGTAGAAGTTATTTTGACCTCACATTGGGGAATTTCAAAAGACTATAAAAACGCAGTAAAAGATTGGAAAGAATAAACCGAGAAAACGGGCAGCAGCTAACAGGGGTTTTGCGATAGTGGGGCTTCAGTGCTTAATTCAACATTTGTGCTTATATTTGGCATTAGTGTTGAATTGAGCTTTTGTGCTTTTAATTCCCCACCATCGCAAAGCCCCAAACCGTTACTGCACATGATGCAAGAGGGACGCCAAAATGATTGTACTTTGAATTCATATCGCTCTTGTTTGGCTTTATATTCAACTTTGCGTCGTACTTAATTTTACATCCTTAAATTTTTACTTGTTGGAACAGCATCACGAACCAGTAACAGGCTACACACGCCATACCGCCTTCAACTCCCGGATTCTATTTTAATTCTTTCGGTATTTAAAATTTATTTTTTACTTTTGGTTAACGTTGGTTTGGCGGTCCAGCGTGTATAGCCAGACCGTTATCGGCAACCTTATGACGACACCAATGAAACTCACTAACATTGACAAATGGCATACAACGAAAAATTAGCAAATCGTATTCGGGAGCAACTTGCAGACCTTCCTAACATTGACGAAAAAGAAATGATGGGCGGTTTGACATTTATGGTAAACGACAAAATGTGCATTGGCATAATTAAAGATGAACTGATGTGTCGCATTGCACCCGAAATGCAAGACACCGTTTTAGAAAAAAAAGGTTGTCGCATTATGGACTTCACAGGCAGACCGATGAAAGGTTATGTAATGGTGGACGACACGGGGATGAAAACCCAAAAGGAATTTGACTACTGGATAAATCTTTGTTTAGAGTTCAACAGCAAAGCCAATTCATCAAAAAAGAAGAAAAAATAATTACATTTATAAACAATAAAAATCAAACAAAATGACAAATTCAATCAACTGGTTCGAAATCCCAGTAACAGATTTCGCAAGAGCAAAAAAGTTTTACGAAACATTGTATGGTGCTGAAATTATGGAAATGCCTTTCCCTGATGGAAAATATGGTATGCTACCTTGTGATATGGAAAGAGGCGTTGGTGGCGGAATTGCACAATACGAAGGTTTTGAACCTTCAACAAAAGGTGCATTAGTTTATTTAAACGGGGGCGAAGATTTAAGCGTTCCACTTTCTAAAGTTGAAGCCGCTGGAGGTAAAATTCTTTTGCCTAAAACTTCAATAGGTGGAAATGGTTTTATGGCTCACATTACCGACACAGAAGGAAATAAAATTGCACTTCACTCAATGAAATAATATAAAAAAGGTGGGACAGCTTCGCTGCCCTGCCTTTCTATGAATAAATTGATAGTAATGAAAATCTTAGGAATAACGACACGACATGCAAAATTGGACGACTTGGGTGAAATGCAGAAAATGTTTGTGGACACCATTTCGACAATTTGTAAAGACGATTATTCACACGAGCAAATCAAAGTTTGGACTTCTTCAATAAAAAACACACAACGCTGGACAGACAAATTATCTACACAATATTTTCGTATTGCTGAGTTCGACAATAAAATAGTTGGCTACGCTTCATTAGAGAACAACGACTATTTGGACTTCCTCTATGTTCACAAAGACCAACAAAGACAAGGCATTGCCGACAAATTGTATTCTGAAATTGAAAAACAAGCAATTAAAAATGGTGCGACCTCTATTCATTCAGACGTAAGTAAAACGGCACGACCATTTTTTGAAAAGAAAGGTTTTAAAATAATCTCACCGCAGACAATCATAATTCAAGACATTGAAATCATAAACTACAAAATGACTAAAAAAATATTGTAGAAACATTGACTGAACCAGATGAAAAGAAGAAAGGCAGCCGATAACAGCACCTACCCAAAAGGCGGGGTTTTGTGTTCCAAAGACAGTTTTGAGGTTAATCAAACATTAGTTTTTCAAATCAAGTTTTGTGGTATAAGTTCCGCCCTTCGGGTAGCTGCAAAACGTTATAGGCAAGCGTAACAGACGACTTGCTAAACTATTAACCTACAACAAAAATGACACTTGACCAATTGTAAAAAGGTTATTTCTTCAACTATAACAATATGATTTTTGAACAATATCACCTTCCATCTAACCTTAAAAAGCACCTTGAATCAATCTTGTATTTTAAGGGCCTCTCTCCTGACCATTCAATAGAAAGAATTGTTCCCACAGGGCATGTTTTTGTAGTTTTTGAATTAGACAATATACCACGAAATACATATGACAATGAAACATTAGCACAGATTGGCACATTTACAAAAGTTTGGGTTTCGGGTACACATCGTAATTTCCTTTCAATATCGGCACATCAAAATTCCGAAATGCTTGTTATCCAATTCAAGCCTACAGGTGCATTTCCATTTTTACATTACCCTATTCAGAAACTAAATGATAAAGTAGTTTCAGCAAACGAAATATTTGGAAAAGAAATTTTGAAATTGAGAGATGATATTCTTTTGACAGAATCTCCCCAGTCAAAATTTGAACTTGTTTCAAACTGGTTATTAGAGAGATTTGACAGCAAAAAAGAAGCCCCAGACTATTTGTTGACTTTTACAGAGCGACTCCAAAAAGAACCTTTATCCAACTTGAAAAATATAGTTGACAGCTATCCTGCATCGCAAAAGCAGTTAATTGAACACTTCAAAAAGTATGTTGGGCTTACTCCTAAATATTATCACCGCATTTTACGGTTCAATGAAATCCTGAAAATGATTAATCAAAAGGAAAAACTATCATGGGCAGATATTGCATACAGTTGCGACTATTCTGACCAATCACATTTTATAAAGGAGTTTTTTCTGTTTTCTGGTTTCAATCCACAGGAGTTTCCTAAAATGGATTTTACAAGAGACCAAACAAACTTTTTTCCATTGGACAAAAGAGGTTAATTTTTTACTATTCAGGCAAAAAGAAAGTACTCATCTTTGCAAATAAATTTTAAACTATCACAAAATGAACTTTGCAGAAGTAATTCAAAACCTGAACTGGCTTGCAATAATTGTTGCAGCATTATCAACCTTCTTGATTGGCGGGTTGTGGTATTCTATCTTTGAAAAATCCTGGATGGCTGCTAATAATTTCAACCTTGAAGACTTAAAGAAAAGAAATATGCCAGTTGTATTCGGACTGTCTTTCTTCTTGGCTTTCCTTATGTCTTTAAACCTTGCAATGTTTATTGGCAAAGAAGATTTAGCGTATGGAACTATTGCGGGATTTTTGACAGGTTTTGGTTGGGTGGCACTTGGCATTGCAATTATTGCATTGTTTGAAAACAGACCACTGAAATATGTTATAATAAACGGTGGCTACATGATTGTATCGTTCACATTGATGGGAGCAATTTTAGGTGTATGGAAATAAAATAATTAAAAAATGGAAAAAGGATTATTAGAGAAAACCGGAAAGTCGCTTGACCATTGGATTAAAATAGTCAAGCAATCAAAAATTGAAAAGCATTTAGAGATAATAAATTTCCTCAAAGCCGAACATGGCTTGTCTTATGGCTTCGCAAATTTTGTTGCCTTGAAAGCAAAAATAACTGATGCCGCATCAATAGCAGATACAGATTTATTGAGCATCCAGTATAAAGGAAAGGAAGAACTAAAATCAATTTACGAAAAGTTAGTTGCTGAAATTAAAAAGTTCGGTAGTGATCTTACTGTTACACCAAAAAAAGACAGCGTAAGCATCATAAGAAAAAAACAATTTGCTATTATCAAACCTGCAACAAAAACCCGAATAGATTTAGGATTAAAATTTAAAGACAAGCCAACAACATCAAGATTGCAGGATTCGGGACCCTTCGGTTCAATGTGTACACATCGTGTCGTGTTGACAACCATAGCAGAAGTAAATTCAGAATTGTTGGGTTGGCTTAAAGAAGCATATCATGGTGCGAACTGATATTCAACTAAATTTTTTATGGCGCAAATAACCAAATACCATCTACTCATTTTTCTTATTGGCATCAGCAGTAATGTTAAAGCACAAAAACCAAATTACGAATCTTCCCTTTTAATTATTCGAAACATCAATATAGTTGATGTGACAACCGGAAAAATATTGCATAAACAAGATGTAGTTGTAAAAGACCAGTTGATTATTTTTATCGGCAAGTCATTTACAGAATCAGTTTCAACCAATCCAAAATACATTGACGGAAAGAGGAAATATTTATGTCCCGGACTTTGGGATATGCACTTCCATTTGTGTTGGGATAAAAATAATGACACACTCTTGTTTCCAGTTTTGTTAAAAAATGGAATCACCGGCATTCGTGATATGGGAGGCGACTTAAAGATCATGAACAGTTTCAAAGCCGAATCACAAAGCTTCAAGCCGGATATTTACGGAGCAGGTCCAATGATTGACGGAAACCCTCCTGTTTACTTTGACTTTTCAATGCCTGTTGACGATAAAACCAACATAACAGTACTTCTTGACAGTTTAAAAAATAGCGGTGCTGATTTTTTCAAAACCTATTCTCTGATTAAAGAAAAACAGCTAAGAGATATTTCAACTTTCTGCACAAAATATAATATTCAATTTGCCGGACATCTTTCTGAATACATTGAACCTGAAATTTCGATTTCCTTAGGACAGAAAAGTATTGAACATCTGAACAGGTTGGATATTATTTGGGAAGACAACAAAAACAGATTAGACAGTATCGCCAATCTGATGAAAACAAATCACACATTTCTCTGTCCAACACTTATCACCTATCAATTGAAAACAAAAGTTCGTGACACCTCAATCGTAAACAGAACTTACTCAAAATATATTTCTGCTTCTCTTTTGAGTGAATGGCAAACAGCTTGGGGAAAAAGAATGACAAGGCACACAAAACTTGCGGATTGGGAAGGACTGAATAAAACATTTCAATCACAAATGCAGTTAGTAAATCACCTGCACAAAATGGGAGTAATGATTTTAGCAGGAAGCGATTTTGCAGGAATGGCATATGTATATCCGGGAATAAGTTTACATCAGGAACTGAAATTATTAGTTCAGGCAGGATTGTCAAACTATGAAGCATTAAAAACAGCAACCATCAATCCTTCAATTTTCATGTCAAAGCAAAATTTTTACGGCTGTGTAGCAGTTGGGAAATATGCTGACATGTTAATCTTAGAAAAAAATCCTTTTGACAATATTGAGAATCTTAACACAACAACATTTGTAATCGTAAAAGGAGAAATATTTAAAGGCCAAAAATAATAAATCATGAAAATTACATCTTTTGATATCAACAAATACGGACTGAATTACTATTAATTCCAACCAAATGAAATCACTTCTCTTCATTTCTATTTCGCTTCTTTTGACATTTTCGTCAATAGGACAAACAACAAATCCTAATTTGGATTCTACCCTTGTTAAGTCTTTGGGTGCCGATGATTATGGTATGAAAAAATATGTTTTAGTGATTCTAAAAACAGGCGACAATAAAACAACGAATAAACAATTTGTTGACAGCTGTTTTAGTGGTCATCTTGCCAATATTGGGAAATTGGCTGAAACTAAACAACTGATTGTTGCAGGGCCATTTGGAAAAAACAATGATGATTTCAGGGGTTTGTTTATTCTTAATGTAACCACCATTGTCGAAGCTAACAAACTTCTTGAAACAGATCCAGCAATAAAAGCAAATTTATTAAGAGCAGACCTTTATCCATGGTATGGGTCTGCAGCAATACCTGAATATTCAAATACACACAATAAAATTTGGAAAATAAAACCATAACCTATGAACAATATTTTCCTTTTACATTCTCTAACTTAAGTTTAATAAAATCATGAAAAAAATATTGTTTTTCTTATTCCTCACAGCTTCAATGAATTCATATGGTCAATTTAAGGCTGATAGTAATTATAAACCATTAGATGTTGCTATCCTGTTATATGATGGTGTCGAACTTTTAGATTTCGCAGGACCTGGAGAAGTGTTTCAACAAGCCAACTTTAATGGTAAAGACGCTTTTAATGTTTATACATGTGGAATAAACTCAAATAAAATAATCAGTCAAAGTTTTCTAAATATTACCACACAATTTATAATTGATGATTGCCCAATGCCAGACATATTAATAATACCAGGTGGTAATAATTTAGATCTTGTAAGCAACGAAAAATTAATAGCATGGTTATCAAAAGTAAATGAGAAAGCAAAATTTGTTTTATCGGTATGTAATGGACTAAACCTACTTGCCAAAACAGGTTATATAGACGGAATGACGGCAACCAGCCATTATGGTGCGATTGAAAACCTCATTAAAAACTACCCGAAAATTAATATAGTTACCGGTAAACGTTTTGTTGATAATGGAAGAATTATTACTACCGAAGGAGTTTCTGCTGGGATTGATGGCTCTTTATATCTTCTGTCCAAAATGTTTAATATGGAAGTGGCTAATGATGTTGCTAAAATAATGATGTACAACTGGAAACCCGAGACGCTTGATTATCTCGTTACTCAAAAAGAAGATACCTTATTTGAAAAACGAATTTCGGGTTTTACTTGGATGCCTGATGGCAATGCCATTATATTGAATGTAATGAAAAATGATAGGACTGGAAAAACATCTCCCATATTAAAAAAATTCAAATTTTCCATTCCTTCTAAAACCGTTGAGTTATTACCAATTGTTGGAGGCGGTTTAACCGTTCCTCCAAATGGCAATTCGGTTGCTTATATCAAGGAGGTTAATGGTAAAGACCAAATTTATCTTTATAACTTTAGCAGTGAGGAAGATAAACTGCTGGTGAATGATACCCTTAAGAAATATGCTATCAATTGGTCACCAAATGGCAAATATTTAATTTATAATATCCAAATTGGAAAAGGAACAAACGCAAAGGTTGAAATTTGCACTTATGAAATAGAAAGCCAAAAGGTAAAACATATTACTAAAAACAGCGCCTTTAAATGTTATACTCCAATTTGGAATCCAAACAGTGATAAAATAGTTTACACTGCTGAAAAAGGTGATAAGCATGATCAAATATACTTAACAGATAAAAATGGAAGTTTTCATACTAATATTTCGAATGATACAACGACACACAACTACTCACCACACTGGCTTGATGCGACAACAATTATATACATTCAATCTCCAGAAAACATAATGACGATGAAAGTAGACGGAAGCCAAAAACAAATTATTAATGGAATAAACACAACCCAATTCAAATATAACTCTTCCACAAATAATATAATATATTTAGATGATAATGGGAATTTGATTATAGCCGATTTGAAAAGCAAAACCAAGAAAATTCTTATTAGTAAAAATCAATTGAATGCTCTTTTTAGCGAATCTTATTTTGAAAAATAAACCTATTCAATAGCACTAATAGATAGCAACAGTTAGTTTGACCTTTTCTCAACGACAGACAGGAACGCCAGCCTATAACAGCGGTTTAGCAAAAGTGGCGGTGTAGAGCTTCGTATGAAAGTTTTTCGTAAATTTGAAGTGCATGCTTCGTATGAACTTTTGTGGTGAAAATCGCCACCTTCGCCAAGCCGCAAAACGTTGTGCCTCATTGTGAAAGCCGACCCGCATATGGCACATTTCGTTTTTTCCGACACACAAGCCAACACTAAAAAACCAAAAGAGCCATTTTTTGCCATCGCTTGATTTATTTGGGCAGCTTGTAATCATGGTATATTTTAAAAAATGCAAGCAATTGTGCTCCGTCTTGAAAGATATAGTCTTTTGCATACCGTAATTCCTTGAAAACATCTCTATGGCAATGCCTAAATTTGACCTTGTGGCAAAATGGACATTCAGCAGTTCTTGGCGGATTATAATCTTGCAAAATAAAACGAAACATCTCAAGCAGTTCTGCCGGATTTTTTGCCTTTAGTTTGCTCTGATAGTATTCAATCTTTCCAAAAATACCATGAGAGTATTCTCCATGACGATAATAGCCCTCTCTAATTCTGAATGTTTGATTGGCAAAATAAGGAATAGCATAATTTTTAATGTAATCAGATACATGCAAACCATTCTTACAGATAATTTTTGCGTTTGCTGGATAATCAACACAACAAGAAAAATCATCTTCATAAACATGCCAATCTGCATTGTGCGGAAAAGCATCAGCAGTTTCAAAAAGTTTAGGAAAAGAAAATGGGTAACTATCGCTACCCTTAATCTCTATATGATACTTTGCCCATTCCTTATTGTTAGCATCAACAATAGGAAGTTCACCCCTTAGAAATTTTTCACCATCAACTTCTACAATGGTTAGCTCGTTGAAAATGGTTGGAACAACTTCAATATCCTTTTCAAAATGCTCATTCTTCATTATTCAGCATAAGGTCTTGTAGTTGGAGGTATCATTGCTCCCAATCCAGCAGACGAATTAGAAGTATCATCTTTATCCTCACCTAATGGAAATCTTTCACTTAAATGTTTACGCCAGTATTCAGTTGCCTTTTTGAAGTTTTTTTCTTGCAATGCCTTTGTGGCATCATCAATAAACTTTGCAAGGCAGTCTATGAAATAATCCTTATGTGCATAATCCTTCAACAGGTTTTCACCTTTTGGAGTTGTTGGTCGGTTGCATTCAAAAGACCTTTTCAATTTTGTTTGAATAGCAAGCAAAGTTTCTTTCAAGGCAATATCATCACGGTCTTTGCGATAAACTGCATTTTCTGCAATCAAGATGGTAATAATCAACCCGCTGGGCATTGGTTTGCTTTCGTTTTCAAATTCACGGAAATCAAACCACCCTTTCCCATATCTTACCAATAATCTTAGTTGTGGATTTTTTTCAGCAAGGTCGTTAAACCAATCTGTAAAAGCTTTCGGGTCGCTCTCAACCCAACCATCTCTCTTATGTGCAAGTTCAGGCGTATCACCTTTCTTATAATAAATTGGTTCATCAATATGATGTCCATCTGAAAATAATGTTCTTACACAAGTGTTTTTATCAATTGGGTCTTTATCGGTGTGACCTGTTACAGCTTTTACAACCCAATCGTGGTAGGTTGCAGTAGAGTTTCTATCCTTTGCGTCTTTATCACCTTCAAAATAAATTCCATCATCAACATCGTAATAAAGAACTTTAATTTCCTCATTTCCGTCTTTAATTGTTCGTGGTAGCGGATTAATGATGGTGTCCATTGACATTGACCCTTGACCGCTAAATTTAGGTTGCAGCTCATCTGGTTTGTTTTCTTTAAACCACCTCCTTACTTTTTTACGAAGTTCTTTACGAGAACCTTTTAAGTTTTTTCTCCTAGAATCGGTCAATCTAATTTCACCGTTATACTTTTGAAAATGTTCGTTACAATTTGCCATAGTTATTAAATTAAAATTTACCTTTAAGGTGTTTTGAAATAAGAGTGCCTTCAATTTCACCCCGTGTTTGTATTTGTCGATTTGTAAAATAATGCCCAATTAAACAGTTACTACCCCCATCTTTACCTGGGTGAAACCGAAGTTTATTTGCCCCTTCGTGGCAATCTAAACCCCCGTTTTGTTTTGTGCCGCTATTCAGGTAGAACAGATAGATATCAAAAAAACCATCTTCGTCTTGCCTGATGTCCTCAACCAAACTTTTTGAAGATGTTTTCTCATTTGGCCCATCACTGAAATAAGTATGCACTTTGATTTTGGAAGCCGTCTGGACTACTTCAATGAAGCAGGGCTTCTCACCGTCAACACCGTTCCATTTAAACTTTACTTTACCTTCATATCTACCAGCCATATTCGGAACAGACATAAGCAGGTTAAAAACAGGCAACTTCCAAAGAATTTGATTGTAGAGTAGGAAAAACATTCCTAGAATGCTCACAGTTGTTGGCACTCTTAAATGACTTCCATTAGGCAGATATTGAACTAGCAGCGGGTTTATCCATTCGCCAACGCAATAATCAATAAAACCCGATAGGGCAATGATTGAAATGATAAGCGGTGTGATTTTATAATATTTGAAACTCATCTTGTTTTATTTTTTCGGTGAATTTTCATTTCCAATTAAACCGCCAACAAAACTTCCAATCAAGCCACCGACAGGTCCGCCAATAGCAAGACCAATTCCACCACCAATCAAAGCCCCGCCAGCCGTATTATTGCTTTTTATTTGCTGCTTCTTGCTTTTTGAATATGGAGCACGGCTATTGCCGTGTTGAGACCGTACCGTTTTAGTGTGGCTTGTCCCTTTATCTATATTGCATGAAATGCAAGCAGGGTAAAGGTTGTTCATGTGGTCGCTACCACCATTTGCTTTTGCTATTGAGTGCTCAATGTGCCAACTTCCTCTTGCACCTTGCACACCGTAATTAGTAAAACTCAGTTTCTTGTGGCAGATATGGCAATAACCATCTGTCTTGCGATAAATTTTTTGTAATCTTTCTTTCTCCATTCTTGATATATATTTTGTAAAACTCTAACCTTCACCATCCACCAAAAACACAACCAAGTAAAAACTCGGACTATTTGGCAGAAAGAGGGCTTTCAAATAAGTATGCTGAGAATTCAAATAAATTTGCCACCGAGTGGCAAAAAAATTTCAGACCTTAGCATACTATTATAGAAAAGTAGATGAATCTTGCTGAAGCAATACAGTCGGAAAACATGGATGAAATCATAGACAGTATGAATGCCTATGCCATTTCTGTTTTAAAATCTGTTGGAGTGAAGGACTTCAACGGCAAGCACCCTGTTGACTTTGTTGGCGACCTTCTTTTAAAAGTAATGGAAGGAACACGGGATTGGGACAAAGCTGAGTGTTCATTTAAAGAGTTTCTGTTTGGCTGTTTAAAAAGCGATATTTCCAGTTTTTTCAAGACTAGAATGCGACAAAGTTCAGACGAATTGCCTGAAATCCCGATAAATGGTCATCCCATAAACGTTGAGGAGAAGAAAAATCAAATAGTAGAGCTTCTAAAACAAGAAGGTGCTGACGATGATGAACTGATAGTATTTGAATACTGGATGGATGGAATCTACAAGCCAGCGATAATTGCAACAGAATTAGGAGTTCCTGTTAAAGATATATATGTAATCATCAAACGCCTTGAACGCAAGAGGAAAAAAATTGAACAACATGCAATCAATATCATATGAGTAACGAAATCAAAAATAAAATTGGTGAAGCTTTGTATCACTTCTATTTGGAAGCCGACAAAGACACTATCAAAGATTCGCTGAAAGATGATATTCAAGATATGGCGGAATATGAAAAGAAGAAAAAGCGAATAATCTTTTTAGCAAACGCTGCTGCAAAGAAGAAACATAATGAATATCTGCTACAACTTGCTGAGAAATTTGAGCAAGCACTTTTATTAAACATTGAAAAGCCAATTGCTATTCTCAAACAAATTATTCATGGAAATGCTTCTTTAGCATTGCACAGAAATCTTGATAAACTTTCTAAAGAAGAAATCATTGAAATCATCAAGGACAAAAATCTAGTAGAACTTTTAGAGCAATTAGATAATAATGAAAAGAAGCACTAATGCTCAAATACAGGCACAGAAACTCTTAGAAGATTGCGGACTGGATGAAATCACAGACCTGCCAATGGACTTATTTGTTGCTGGGCTGGATGCAGTTTTCATAGAGGAAGAATTAAAACACTGTGACGGAAAAATAATTTTTGGTAACAGCAAAGCAGTTATCAAGGTTAATTCACACATTCAGTTTCCAGAGAGAAAAAGGTTTGTGGCAGCACATGAAATTGGTCATTTGATAATGCACAGGGGAATGAAGTTACCTGACGATGTATTTTCAAACTTTAATATCATCTCTGGCATGGAAAAGATGTTGAAGAATGGAACGCAAGAATTGGAAGCCAATGAATTTGCAAGCGAACTCTTAATGCCTGAAAAGCTATTTATGCAAGAAGCAAGAGGAAAAAAATTTTCTCCGCTTTTGATTAAGCAACTTGCAGAAAGGTTTAAGGCGAGTTTAACAGCCACGGTTTTTAAGTATCTGCAATTAGACAATCTCCATCCTATTTGCCTTGTGTTTATTGAAAACGGTAAAGTGAAGTATTGGAAAAAGTCTGATGAGCTGAAAGTTTGGCTTGGCGATTATAATCGTCTTGCACCACCTGCCGACTCAGTAGCTATGGAATACATTCAAAAAGATTATGAGTTTATTTACAAGATGGAAGAAAAGGCACAGGAGATAAGTAAATCAACTTGGTTTAATCTAAACAAATACAATGATGAGGATTCAGTTTTTTATGAATACTGCATTCCGACAAGGAGATATAAAACTATTTTGAGCATTATTTGGGAAGATTGAAAGCCAACGCAGCAGTCACACACATTTGCAAACCGCTACAAGCCCACGCGCAGACCAAAGTTTGCAAAAGAGTGTGTCTTTTCCAACGCTAACAGACGGACGAAAAAACAACGAAGGCACAACATTGTATAAGAGCAATAGCGGGTAAAGTGGTAAATCGAAGGTTTGTGCATTTAATAAATTTTGGCGGTGTCGGACAGGTAATCGCCTTGAAATCCGCTACTGCTCTTATACTTGAACGTTAGCGCACATGATGCAAGAATTTTTTTAAGATAGCTTTTGGGTTCGATTAATGTCGCTATTGCTTGGCTTTTAAAAATCAATTGCAGCGGATTTTTTTGGCAGTTTAAAACGTTTCACTTGTTGGGACAGCATCACGCGACCCTAACAGGCACTACACGCTACCCCGCTATCAACTTTATGTTTTACTCTTAATTTTTTTTTGTTTTTTAAAAATTATTTTTTACTTTTGGTCAACCTGCGTTTGGCGGTGCAGCGTGTATTGCCAGACCGTTACTGCCAATTAATAAATTATTTAATTGGGAGAGAGTTAGAAATTTGAAAATAATAAGTTTTTAGTCATTAATTAAATCCAAATATTATGAAAAATCAAACATTTTTACGCATCATTTTAATTACTCCAATATTTATCATTTTCTCTTGTGTAAGTAGTAAGAAATATTCGAGTATGTCTTCTGAGTATGAAAGTACGAAGGAGCAATTGGAGTCAGCTAAGTCCAGACTCTCAGAAATTGAAAAATTAAGGATTGCCGAAGCTAGTGAATCTAAATTAAGGATTGAGGAATTAAATAAAAGGCTATTGAATATTGAAGCAACAAGTACCTCAATTGAAGAAACTAATTTTGGAACAGATTATCTAAATTACAACTTACCGTTATTAATAAATGATAAAAATATGACTAAATATGAAGACTCATTAAAGAGTATCTCTTCAAAAAATGTAATCACAGAAAGTGAATGGCGGTCATGTTCTATAAACGAACCAAGGAAATTAGGGACACTAAATTCTGGGTCAAGAAGATTTGTTTATGTTCTGGACAAAAATAATCAAGCTAATGGTAACTTATTTGGACTTGTAGGTCTGAACCTTAGTAAGAGAGATAGAATTGCAATTGTTGATTATGTAGAGTTTAAGGATACAATTTGCACTCCAGGAAATGGAAAAAAAGAGCAAACAAGTATTAGATTAGCAGCTGGTGTTAGACTAGTTATTACAATAAAAAATGCAAATAAAAAAGTAAGCATTAATATTCCTTCAAAAGTAGCAGCTGCTGCTGAATTTGGGTTAGCTGAAGCAACATATACAATTGAAACTATAGGATTTAAAACTAAGGAAAGTAGAGATATTATAGCAGGCTTAGGAGGAGATTTCAATGTTGAATCTTACACAAGAGTTATTGGTGCTCATGATAAAATTGTTAAGACAATGAAAAATGAAATGATAGTCAACCCAGTTCAAATCCCAATCAAAGGACAATGAACATAACTGGCAGTAACATAGTACTTGCGATCATGCCGCTGAAAGTTAAATGTTTCACTTTTGTGAAATAATGAAAACAAGCTTTTACTTTTGGCTTCCGGTGAAGGGCGGCACGTCGCAAGTACTTGTCCGTTAGCTGCAACTGCAAAGCGACAGTGCTACTATCAAACTTTGAGGCGGACAATAACGACAGTAGAAACTTCGGCAAAGCCGTTTGGCTATCCTTCGCAAAAGCAAAAGAGAAGCAAAGCCACTCAAAAAGCCAACGCACTTTTGCTTCACATTTGCTTTTGCCCCACGCACAAATACCGTTTTTCATAGCGGCATGACGGCTCAATAAGTTACCTTTGACAATAACAAAAAACGACTAATGATAACAGTAATTATTCCGACACTTAACGAAGAAGAAAACATTGCCAGTGTTGTGAACTTTGCAAAAGGTCAGCCTCATGTGACAGAGGTAATTGTGGTGGACGATAAGTCGCTTGACAAGACAGTTTCCATTGCACAGGAAAACGGAGCAAAGGTTATCACCAGCACCAAATTAGGCAAAGGTGCATCTATGAAAGATGGTATCTTGTGTGCAACTAATGACATCATTGCTTTTCTTGATGGCGACATTGACCCCTATCCGCACTACACCATTAAATTATTGACCGACCCCATCCTACAAGGTGAAGTTGATTTTGTAAAATCTTCATTCAACCGCAATGCAGGCAGGGTAACAGAACTTGTGGCAAAACCACTCCTCAGTATTTTCTTCCCTGACTTGCTTCGATTTAGCCAACCATTAAGCGGAATGATTGCAGGAAATAAATCTCTCTTTCTGCAATTGGATTTCAGAGACGATTACGGGGTGGACATTGGTATCCTGATAGACATGTACCTGATGAATGCACGAATGAGAGAAATAGAAATCGGGTATCTTGAAAACAAAAGCAAACCTTGGCAAGCCCTTGGAAAAATGAGTAAGGAAGTAGCGCAGACGATTATACTTAAAGCTGCTTCTTCTAAAAACCCTCATTACAACTTTGAAGAGCTTGGAGTGTTGAATGAAATTCGTTCGCAAATGGAATTTGCTTTAGAAAATCAATTAAACACTCTTGACAAGTTAGTTGTGTTTGACATGGACAACACACTTTTAAAAGGAAGATTTATTGATACCTGTGCCGATAAGTTCAGTTTCAAAAATGAATTGATGAACATTCGTTCATCCGAAACGGATGTAATCATTCTTACTAAACGAATAGCTACTTTGCTAAAAGGCAAAACGATAAGTGAACTCATTGGAATAGCTGACAGTATTCCGATTATTGAAGGCACAAAAGAAATTATTGCAGAACTAAAAAAGCGAGGTTACATTGTCGGAATAATTTCTGACAGTTATGATTGCATCACCAACCATATCAAAAATAAGTTGGGAATGGATTTTTCCCTATCTAATGAACTGGAATTCTCAAAAAGCATTTGCACAGGCGAAGTAAAAATTCCATCTTTTCTTTTCAGCCACCCAGAGAGTTTGTGCAAGCACACACTTTGCAAAACAAATGCTATGCTTAATGTCCTAAACAAATACCAAATCAAACGAGAAAACACAATCACAATTGGCGACAGCATGAACGACCTTTGCATGATAAAAGAGGCAGGACTTGGAATAGCGTTTTGCTCTAAAGACGAATTGGTAAACCATCATGCCGACATTGTAATTCACGAGCCAAGTTTTTCCGAACTATTAACCCTTGCTAAATAACGAATGACCACAACCATCATTATCACTATTTGTGTGCTTCTGCTTTTAGCATATGTTTTTGACATTAGTTCGGCACTTACAAAAATTCCTTCGGTAATACTTTTGTTGCTGTTGGGTTGGGTTGTAAAACAAACGGTGGATTTGTTCAACATTCATATTCCTGACCTTAATCCACTTTTACCAATATTCGGAACTATTGGTTTAATCTTAATCGTGTTGGAGGGTTCATTAGAACTTGAACTCAATAAATCCAAACTCTCTGTAATTAAAAAATCTTCTCTCAATGCACTCCTACCAATGTTTGCTTTGGCATTTCTTTTTGCATTTGCCTTTCAATACATCGGTCAGGTTTCCTATAAAATGGCTTTGGTAAATGCAATTCCATTTTGTGTAATCAGTAGCGCCATCGCTATTCCAAGCGTCCGAAACCTTTCAGCTTTCAACAAAGAGTTTATTATTTACGAAAGCAGTTTGTCTGATATTTTCGGTGTGCTGTTCTTCAATTTCATTGCCCTCAATCAAATAATAAACGCACAATCATTTGGAAACTTTGCTTTGCAATTTCTTCTCATAATCGTTATTTCATTCTTTGCCGTTTTAGGTCTTTCATTTCTATTAAGTCGCATTAGGCACCACATCACCTTCACACCGATTATTCTAATTGTCATTCTTATTTATGCGGTTTCAAAGGTGTATCATTTACCCGGCTTAATCTTCATTCTTGTTTTTGGCTTATTCCTTGGCAACCTTGACGAGTTGAAACGGTTTAAGTGGATAGAAAAATTAAGACCTGAAAAATTAGATAAAGAAGTAAAGAAGTTCAAGGAGATTACAACAGAAGCTACATTTCTAATTCGGGCATTGTTCTTTCTTCTATTTGGTTTCCTGATGGAAGCTAAAGAAATTCTAAATCCCGAAACAATTCCTTGGGCAGCGGGAATTGTTCTCTCCATTATTTTAGTTAGATGGATTGCACTTAAATTTTCAAAACTTCCTTCATCGCCTCTGCTATTTGTTGCACCAAGAGGACTAATTACCATACTGCTTTTCTTGGCTATTCTACCCGAACAAAGTATTTCAATCGTAAATAAATCACTTATCATACAGGCAATAATTCTCTCTGTTTTGGTAATGATGTTAGGACTAATGGCAGCTAAGAAAAATGAAACTAACTAAACTATTCACTGAATTTTTTGAAAGCGAAAAGGCGGGAGGCCTTTTACTGATTGGTTGCACAGCCATTTCACTTTTACTTGCAAACTTTTTTCTCAAAGACAACTATATTCAGTTGTGGCATTTTCAAATTGGCGGACACAGTGCCACACATTGGATTAATGACGGACTAATGACCATTTTCTTTTTGCTCATAGGTTTGGAACTTGAACGGGAAATTTATATTGGAGAACTTTCAAGTTTAAAGAACGCTTCACTTCCAATCTTTGCAGCACTTGGTGGTATGCTTGTTCCTGCAGGACTGTTTTTACTTTTCAATTTCGGGACAGACACTCAATCAGGAGCAGGCATTCCAATGGCTACAGACATTGCCTTTGCAATCGGTATACTTTCGCTTCTTGGTAATCGTGTGCCAGCGTCACTAAAAGTTTTATTGACAGCGTTAGCAGTTATTGACGACTTAGGTGCAATCATTGTCATTGCAATTTTCTACACAAGCTCATTATCATTTACATACTTGTTTTTAGCACTTGGTATTTTCGGACTACTTTTAATTTTAAACCGACTGAAAGTTCACAACCTTATTCCATATCTCATTGGAGGTGTTGCAATGTGGTATTTTATGCAACAGTCGGGAGTTCATCCGACAATCACAGGAGTTTTATTAGCGTTTGCAATTCCATTTGGTGACGGTGGAGAAAAATCACCTTCTTACATACTTCAACATTGGTTACACAAACCAGTTGCGTTTTTTATTTTGCCTTTGTTTGCATTGGCTAACACTTGCATCAGCATTGACAGTGGTTGGCAGGCAAGTTTAACGCAGACAAACAGCATTGGAATTTTTGCGGGGCTTATAGTCGGCAAGCCACTTGGTATTTTTCTTTTCAGCTTCATAGCTATTTCGCTTGGACTTTGTGCATTGCCAGAGGACTTGAAATGGAAACAAATTGTTGGCGTAGGACTTCTTGCAGGTATTGGCTTTACAATGTCAATCTTCATTACGCTACTTGCGTTTGACAATCCCGAACTAATCACACAATCAAAAATTGCAATCCTCATTGCCTCACTTGTAGCAGGGACACTTGGATATTTATGGCTTAGAGCTACATTAAAAACACAAAATACAGAAATAGAAAACGGGGACTGAGCAACTCAGCCCCCATGTCAATTATTACCTGACATCAGATGAAAGCAATTATACAATATATCTCCACGCATTTGCACTCACATTTGCCTTTGCTGCCTCACGCAAATCCACGCAAGCAAAGTCAAAAGAGAGTGCAAGCAACCGCACACCCAACATCCGACAGTGGCTCTGACGGAGAAGTTACTACACATCGGACGGACAGTGCAGCAGCAGCTAACAGCGGGTTTAAGAAATTGGCGGTTCAGTGGTTAAATGAACATTTGTGCTTCGTATCAAGTGTAGTGCTGGCAGACAGTTTTGTGCTCCGAAATCGCCAACTTCTTAAACCCGCAAAACGTTACTTGCAATCCTGCAATAATTTAATTAAAAAAGTTCCATATATGGAAACATTAGACTATCTTTGTGATGGATGTCGAAATTAACAAAACCGATTAAGGTATTTTTGGATGATGAAGCGGAATCATTCTTTGAGACTATTTCTGAAAGAACCAAAAATAAATTCTTAACGATCTTTGACAAAACTGAAACAGGGTTAAGAGGTGATTGGTTTGAACCGTTAAAAGAAACAGATGGTCTTTGGGAATTTCGATTAAGATATAATAAGAACTTTTATAGAATGTTGGCATTCTGGGATAGGAAAGGTGAGATTGAAACATTAATTGTAGCAACTCACGGTTTTCTAAAGAAGACAAACAAGACTCCAATTTCTGAAATAAAAAAAGCTGAATCTATTAAAGATAAATATTTTAAGAAGAAATTAAATAAATGAAATGATTAGTTTAACAGAATTAAAAGACAAACATCTCGGCAAACCAGGCACGCCAAAACGAGACAAATATGAGAGGGAACTCAAACTTGAAATAATAGCTGAGCAAATAAAGCAATTGCGTGAGGAGAAAAATCTAACTCAAGAGGAACTCGGTGAACTCATTGGCGTTCAGAGAGCTCAGGTTTCAAAACTTGAAAACAGTACAACAAATGTAACTTTAGGAACGATTATTAAAGTGTTTGATGCACTTGATGCTAAGCTTAGCTTCCAAGTTCATAAAAATAAAACCGGGAAAAGGACAAAGGGAAAAGGACTGCAAGTAACATAATATTGACGATCATGCCGCAAAAACCATTTATGTTTCACTTTTGGTCTGAATTGTAATATTGTATTCTCTTTTGGCATTTCTGAATTGCGGCACGTCGTCAATATCGACACGTTGTGTGTGATTTAAAGAAAAATGAAGAAGCCCGAGAAAATAGATGTGATTGCCCTGATACCAGAACTTGACAAGATGCTTATCGAGTTATTGAAAGAATTGTCAGCTGATGATTGGAACAGGCAAACCATCGCACCTAAATGGAAGGTCAAAGATGTTGCTGTCCACTTGCTGGACGGTAATTTTAGAACACTTTCAATGTTGCGAGATAATTATTACGGTGAGAAACCGGAGACTATAAATTCTTATGCAGATTTATTAGACTTCTTAAACAAGTTAAACGCTGATTGGGTCAAAGCAACTAAAAGGCTTAGCCCAAAAGTTATTATAGATTTACTAAAGTCATCGGGAAAAGAATATAGCGATTTCTTAACTACTTTAAATCCTGATGATAAAGCCGAGTTTTCTGTTGCTTGGGCAGGTGAAAATGAATCAAAGAATTGGTTTCATATAGCAAGGGAATACACCGAAAAATGGCATCATCAACAACAAATTAGACTTGCAGTTGGTGACGATAAAGAGTTGTTAAAAGATGAATGGTACTGTCCATACTTGGACACATCAGTCAGGGCACTTCCCTATCATTATAGAGATGTAGAAGGAGAAGCTACGGATTTGGTAAAATTTACTTTCTTGGGGGTAACAGAAAAAAGTTGGTTTTTATACTATGAAAATGGTTGGGAACTATTAACCTCTGTGGATGCTGAACCAAAGAGTGAAGTAAGAATCAGGGATGAATATGCTTGGAAAATATTCACCAAAGGAATGACGAGAGAAAAAGCTATTGAATCATCGGAAATTATCGGTAATAAAAGACTTGGTGAGAAAATATTTGATATGATTGCTGTAATGGCATAGGAAAAACCACACACAACATTGTATAAGCGTAATGCGGGCTAAAGTGTAAAAATTAAACAAATTGAATATTAATGAATATATAGCTAAACCGAAAGTGAAGTGCTTCTAATCCCGCACTACGCTTATACTTTACCGTCGTTAGCGGCTATTATTTGACGACCCCGCCAACTTGAAAGTAATTGTAAAAAATAAACATCATTACTGACAATAAAACAGACAATGGAAAATATCAAGACACGACAATTCAACAAAGTAAAACTTAGCTGGCTTGACAAAGGACACGGCAAGGCGGTGGTTTTTATTCCTGGTTCAAATGGCGATTACCGAGCATGGCTTCAACAGGTTGACGAGTTTTCAAAAAATTTTAGGACTATCTCGGTAAGTAGAAGATTTCAGTTTCCCGACAAGTTTGAAATTGGTGGAAGCAGCACTATAGATGAAAACATTGACGACATCAAACAACTCGTTGACTTTCTCAAATTAGACAAATTTGTTTTGATTGGACATTCATTCGGTGGCTATGTTGCATTAGCTTTTGCAGAGAAATATCCTCAACTGATTGACAAATTAGTTTTGGAGGAGCCAACAGTATTTCCATTTCTTATGACTAAAGCATTTAATCCTTTAAAATTAATTCCTCTCATGTTTAAAGACTTTGGGGTAGCGATTTCTTTTTTGCGGACTGGATTAAAGGGCATAAAGCCGACACGAAAATATTTATCAAATAATGAGTTGCAAAAAGCAAAACTTTCTTTTGCAAACGGTATTGTCGGACATCCTATAAAACTTGAAGAATTAAATCCTACAATGCGACAAGGGCTTGACGATAACATCAAAACTTTTGCAGCAGAAAGTAAAACAGCTTTTGCATATCCGTTATCAGTAGAGAGAATGAGAAAAATGGAGGTAAAAACTTTGTTACTTGAAAGTGATAAGTCGCCAAAGTGGTTTGCATACATATGTAAAAACCTTGAACAGACTTTGCCCAATGCAAAACTTGTGAAAATAAATTCACCGACTCATTGGTTGCACCTTGACCTACCAAACGACTTTAATAGAACAGTAATTGACTTTGTAAACCAAGACAAAATATGAGCAACTCTTTCTACATGTATTTGTGTGGAAGTTTGACTTAACGACTTCATTGAGAGAGTATAACAGCCGCTAACCTAGTGCAAGTGCAAGCAAGGTCGGGCTAGCTTTTCTTTCTTTCTTTTCTTTCTTCTTCTTTGGATTCTTAATCCATACTTTCTACCTTTATTCCCTTGCCTGCGTTTGCACTCTGAACGTTAGCAGTAAGCTTAGACAACGACTAACAAAAACAATCAGACATATAAACGACAGACAAAAACTCATAATTAAATATTAAAAAAAAGAGACACAATGAAGCAAACAACAACATTAGGACACAGTACTCTAACAGTTAATAGAATTGGACTTGGCTGCATGGGCATGTCTGAGTTCTATGGTTCTTTTAATGAACAGGAATCCATCAATACATTGCATAAAGCCATTGACTTAGGGATGAATTTTTTCGATACAGCCGACATGTATGGTTGGGGAGCAAATGAACGACTATTAGGAAAAGCGTTCAAAGGACGGTGGAGTGAAGTAATTTTAGCGACCAAGTTTGCTGTTATGCGAGGACCAAATGGTGAATATCTTGGACTCAACTGTAAGCCAGAATACATAAGAAAAGCTTGCGAACAGAGTCTTCAAAATTTTGGAGTTGACACAATTGATTTGTATTACATGCATAGGCAAGACCCGAAAGTAGAAATTGAAGAAATTGTTGGCGCAATGAGTGACTTGGTAAAACAAGGTAAAATAAAACAATTGGGCATTTGCGAAGCGAATGCAGAAATGATTCGAAGAGCGCATGCAGTTCACCCGATTACTGCTGTTCAAAATGAATATTCATTGTGGAGCAGAGAACCAGAGCAAGAAATTTTGGATGTATGTCAAGAACTCGGAATCACCTTTGTAGCTTATAGTCCTCTTGGGCGAGGGTTCTTAACAGGGGCAATCAAAAGTCGAGCAGATTTAGAAGCAAGTGATTGGCGTCTTACACTTCCTCGATTTACAGACGAAGCGATAAAGAAAAATTTAAAATTTGTAGAAGTTGTAGAGCAAATTGCACAAGACAAAAAAGTTTCCAAAGCACAAGTTGCTCTTGCTTGGGTTCTTAGTCAAAACGATGAAATCGTGACTATTCCAGGTACTAGAAAAATTCACCGTCTCGAAGAGAACTTAGGTGCATTTAAAGTGGAATTAACCCAAACCGATTTGGCTACAATACAAAATTCTATGCCATCAGAAACAATTGGAACTCGCTATTAGTATGCCTAAACAACTTCAATCACAGACAGAAAAGCCTACTGCTAACAGCACATTGGCAATAGGCGGGGTTTCGTCTCCGCTTGACAGTTTTGTGGAAGCCGAAAGTTCAGTTCTCTAAATTAACTTTTGTGCTAAAAAGCCCGCCCATCGCCAATCTGCAAACCGTTATGTGCGATTAATCAATTCTAATGCAGCATCTAATAAAAAAGTATATTAGCATACGAAGTAACGCTTACAATAGTCAAAAGCTTTGTATGTTGCCCAACTGCAATGAAAATGCAATTAATTCGCATATTATTCAACGCAGTCAATTTTTGATGCCAATTGCCAATGCAAGCAATGAACTTTACTTTATTGATTCAAAAAATACTTTTCCAGGAAAATTACCTAAATTTAAAAGAGAACCAATTTCAAGTATATTAACATTTCAAGGCTTTTGCACAAAACATGATCAAATGATATTTAGTGAAATCGAGAAATCAAGTTTTGATTTAACTGATCGGAAACATCTTTTACTATTTAATTACAGAGCAATTTGCCATGAGCTTCGAAAGAAATGGGATATAATATCATGGATGGAAGCATTAATTAGAGATGATGATTTTCCAAATATTCCTGATGAACGCTTTAACGTCAGTCTGGGAGGGCACAAGTTGGGAGCTAAAGATTTAGAATATTATAAATTAAAGGCGGAAGAAGAATTGGTGAAGGGAATCTCTAATTATGATTATCTTGTAGAAGTACTTCCTTATAGAGAGTTTGTTACATCAGCAATATTTAATATTGAAACTTTAACACCTAATGAAGTAGCAAAAGTTAATACTCCAAATTGGAAGGAGGAACCCTTAAAAGCAATGGTTTTTACAATTTTTCCAAAAAATGCAGAATTGATTTTAATCTTGTGTTATCTCAAAAGTGATGCCTCAATCATTTCCGATTTTATTAGGGAAATGGGTGGCATAAATTTGAATTTTGTAAATAAAATTATTATAGAGTGGATTGAAACTTGGGCATGTAGTGAAGGCTTCTATACTACTAACATTCAAAGTAACCGAGATGAAATTATTAAAGCTTGCTTTCAATCAAATTCAATATATGCTGCGAATCAAAATGAATTAATCAATATCATGAAATAACCGCACATAACAGGCAGCAAATTTAACTTAAAACAACAGGCATCGTATAAAACTAATTTTATTTACCATGAAGTCGCTTCTACTTTTTCTTATTCTACCGAACCTAGCCTTAACCCAGGCATGGGCTCCAATTGGTGCAAAATGGACTTACACACAAGGTACAATCAATCCCAATTATACAACATTCACAACATTTGAGTCGGTTGCAGATACAGTTATAGATGGACAAAGTTGTAAGATCTTAACAATAATTGAACACTATGGACCTGGTTGGTCGGACACCTCACAACAATACACATATTCAGATAGCAACCGGGTTTATTTTTATAGTGGCACGAGCTGGTGTTTAATATATGACTTTAATGCACAACAAGGTGATACATTCGTACTGAATTGTTTTCATGGGGCACTCGTCCAGCCAGTAGTAAAAGTTTTATCTGTTGACACAATTACAATTAATGGGCATCAGCGAAAACGCTTTAATTATTTAGTATCCGACTTGCTTATTGGATTTTCTGGATTTGTAATTGAAGGAATCGGTAATACATATGGCATGTTTCCAGTTGTCCATCACACCTTAGGTATTGGACCTTTAAGATGCTATGAAGATAGTATCCTTGGTCTTTATAAAAACCAATATTACTATAGAAATAGGGATTCAGCATGGCACCAGGACTGCAATTTAATTATTACAGGTGTTGACGATCAGAATGCTTCTGAAAATTTGAAAGTTTTTCCGAATCCTTTTTTCGATAATCTTACATTCCAATTCTTAAAAAACATACAAACAAGGATTACTCTTTATGATTTAATGGGAAAGTGTGTTTTAGATCAAATATTTACAAACTACGCTACAATAAATACGGAACTTTTGCCACGTAGTATCTACTTCTATGAGGTAAGGAGCAATAATGGAACACGAAAAACTGGAATGATTATCAAACAGTGAAAGCGGATAAAATCTGCTGCCAACATGGCATAGACTCTACAACGCCAAGCATCAAAAGTCATTCACTTTTAATTTTTTTCGGTAATGAAAAACTTAATCTTTATTTTTGGCTGCTAATGATTTGGCGGTGCAGCGTCTATCCCAAACCCGTCAGCTGTAATGCAATGTAGACCTACAAAAAAAATGAGAATAGCGACATTATTATTACTTCTAATTTCTTTTAAACTTTTCGGGCAATCAATTATACCCGAACAAGTTTTTTCCGTACAACAATTGCAGGAGGACTTTAAATTTATGCGAAATAAAATGGAAAAGCATAATACTAATTTGTATTTATACACTGACAAAAAAACACTTGACACTAAGTTTGACGATCTATATAATCGGATAGACAAACCTATGACAGCCCCAGAGTTTTATTGTTACATTTCAACCATACAAACTACAGTAAAAGACGGTCATAATTATATGTTGCCTAGTCTAGAATTACAGAATTACTATTCAACCAATTCTTTATATTTTCCAATAAATTTTACAGAATACAATGGTCGATTATTTATCACACAAAATTTTTCAAACGACTCGACTATAAATGTAAAAGACGAGATATTAAGTATTAACGGAATAAACGCTGATAGTATTTATAAAATGATAGAAAATAGACATCCAAGAGACGGAGATAATAAGTTGTATGCCAAATATGTAACCCTAACTTATTTTCGTTCTTATTATGGTTTTATGTTTGGTTTTTGCAAATCTTACAACCTTAAACTTAAATCACAAAATGGATTCATAACAAATAAAACCATTGAAGCTTTACCACTTTCTATTATAAAAAGTAGAAGAAGGGCAATGATAAATAAGCGATACGACAGAATTGACCACGAAAAAGGTATTGAATGGAAATTTGACAAAGAAAAAAAAGTGGCGTACTTGTTTATTAGCCATTGGAGTACAAAACAAATGAAAAAGGAATACAATTTATCTTTTAAAAAAGAATTCAATACTTTTTTTAAAGATGTAAAACTTCAAGGAATTGAAAATATTATTGTTGATTTAAGGGGTAATCAAGGAGGAGATGGTAGAAATGGAATAGCGCTTTTGCAACACATAATGAATGAACCTTTCAATTACATTTATCAAGTAAAAACGTTTAACAAAAAAGGCATTTTAATAAATACTGCAAGGTCGTTAACTAAATTATATCATCCATATAAAAATGCCTTTACTGGCAAGGTGTATGTACTCATAAATGAAGGCAGTTTTTCTAATTCATCTATTTTTTGTGAAACATTTAAAAAATATAAACGAGGTGCATTAGTCGGTACCGAAACAGGGGGTAGTTCCTATTTAAGTGGCGGTGATGGTTACTTTATTTTTCCAAATACTAAAATAAATTTACTTAAAGTTACACATAGAATGATTACAACTGACGCCAATCTAAATTATGGAAAAGGCGTTATTCCTAACATATTAATTGAACCGACTCTTGAACAGATACTTAACAATGAAGACATAGTATTAAAACAAACTATTGAAATGTGTAATAACAAGTGAAAAATGCACTACAGCTAACATGGGTTTGGCAAAAGTGGGGCTTTTGTGCTAAATTGAGCATTTGTGCTTTCTAATAACTTTTGTGCTAAATTTGAACTTTAGTACTTTCCAACCCCCACCTTCGCCAAGCCCAAAAAATCTCTGGATTCAAAAAAACAGATAAGTCCTGTTGTGAGAATGATGTATCAGGATAGCAAAGGTAATCTTTGGTTTGGAGCGGAAGGGGGAGCGTTTAGATATGATGGCGATTCTTTAATTCATATGGATAGCATTAGAAGCGAATTGGGTGGAAGAGTAACAATTAAAGACATTGCAGAAGACAAAGATGGGATAATTTGGTTTGGACATACTGATGGTATTAGCAGTATTAACGGCACATCAGTGACCAATTATTACGAATCAGATGGCTTAACAAGCAACGATGTTTGGTGCATTGAGACGGATGTCAATGGTAATGTTTGGATTGGGACAATAGAAGGTACTTGTATATTTGATGGACAACAGTTCACTCAATTCGACATCCCCGAAGGGAAGATAGATACAACTGTTGGTGTATCAAGTACAAAAATGATTCATAGTATTCTTGAAGATAGTAAGGGGACAATCTGGTTAAGTACTAATGCAGGTCTATTTTCATATTCAAATAAAAAGTTAAAGAATATTTCTGACGAAGTAGGTGTGCCAACGAATTTTGTTAGCAAAATAGTTGAAGACAAAAAAGGTGGATTCTGGGTTTCGACTTCAAAAGGACTTTTTCATCTCAAAGAGAATATCCTTACCAATGTCTCAGAAATGCATTTTGAAGAAAGCAAAGGAACAGGCAGTATAATTGTGGATTATAAGGGTGATATTTGGTTTAATTGCGGTCGTAGTATATATAGATTAAGTGGTGAGAAACTCACTGAATATCGAATAGAAGAAGGAAATTATGGTCCGCTGACTTTTCAAATTTACGAAGACCGGCAAAGGCGACTTTGGTTTGTAGGGTATGGTGGAGCATATCGTTATGAAAACGACAGATTCATCAATATTACACAAAATGGGCCATGGTAAAAATATACGAACGCATAACAGCACATTTGCAATAGGCGGGGTTTCGTGCTACGCAGACAGTTTTGTGGCTGCCGAAAGTGCAGTTCTCCGCATAAATATTTGTACTGAAAAGCCCGCCCATCGCAAATCTGCAAAACGTAAGTGCACATGATGCAAAAGGGATTTAAAAATACATTTGGATTCGGTTCATATCGCTCTTGCTTGGCTTTGAAAACACAATTGCATCTTATTTAATTTTTGAGCTTTAAATCATTCGCTTGTAGGGACAGAATCACGCGACTCTAACAGGCAGCACAAGCTACACCGCTTGCAATTTTATGTTTTACTCTTAATTTTTTTCGGTTGTTTAATAAATCTTTTTTACTTTTGGTTAGCATCTCTTCGGCGGTGCAGCGTGTACTGCCAAAACGTTTTACCATACCGGCCAATACAAATAAAATTACTATTTTTGTAATATTATGACAAAGACTAATTTAATCAAGGATATTAATACTCTTCTGGAATCCATTGAAGACCTAGATAAATTGGAGGCCATATATGAGCTGATTGAATATTACAGAAATACAAAAGATACAAGGACCTGGAATCACCTATCACAGGAACAAAAAGACCATATACTAAATGCTTTTGAGGAATCAGAGAATGACGAAAATTTGATTCCAATGAATGAAGTATTTAAAGGATAAATGGAAGTACACTTTACAAAAACTGCTACACTTGATTTAAATAGCATCATAGGATATCTGTCAAATGAATGGGGTGAAAAAGCAGCTTTAAAATTCCAGTCCAAACTTAAGCACCTTTTAACATTAATAAGTTTGAATCCTTACCTTGGAGTGCTAGAGAATTCGAGTAATAGAATTTACAGTATACTATTGATTAAAAAAGTAAGAGTATACTATAGGATTCGAGATGAAAAACTTATTATTCTTTCATTATTTGATGTACGTCGTAATCCTAATTTAAAACCAACGTGACATGGCCGGCAAGGTATAACACAGCATACACTCCAGCTGCTTCTTTTGGCATGGATGGTATTTCTCACGGCTGGCTTGGAAAATAAAATTTAAGGTTTTAATTTTGGCTTATGCTCAAGCGGCCTTCGTGTATGCCAAAACGTTACAAGCCATTTTAAGATACAGACATACGATGAAAAAATCAATCTTGACATTTTTAATCTTATTCTTTTCGATAACGACATATTGCCAAACTAAAGAGACAATTTCAAAATTAAATTTCGACTTTGAAATAGCTGAAAAGGGAAGCCCTGTTGGCTGGAATAATTTCGGGAGTTCAAATTACATTCTTGCTATCGACTCAACCAACATAAAAAGTGGGAAATATTCTGCTTCTATTGAGTTTAAAGAAGGCAATCCAGACTATAAGGCTTGGGCATTTACAATTCCAGACAACTATGCAGGTAAGAAAATTACACTTACAGGTTACATTAAGACCGAGAACGTTACAGATGGATATGCTGGCCTTTGGATGAGAATTGACCCATCAATTGCCTTTGACAATATGAATAAAAATGGGGTAAAAGGGACAACTGATTGGACAAAATATGAGATAACTCTTGAGATGAACCCTGAAAAAACAAAACAAATTGTTATTGGAGGATTGTTAGTTGGAAAAGGTAAAATGTTGTTAGATAATTTTACTGTATCCATTGACGGGAAAGACATTAAAGACCTAAAACCAATTGCAAGAAAATTATTTCCTGCTGAAAAAGATAAAGAATTTGACAAAGGGTCAGGAATTACAAGCATTTCGGTTGACAAAACCCAAATTGAAAATCTAAAAAGCCTTGGTTTAATTTGGGGCTTTTTGAAATACTATCACCCAAATATTGCTAAAGGAGAATACAACTGGGATTATGAACTTTTTAGAATTCTTCCAAAAGTTCTACATTCAGAAAACAGCAAAAATCGTGATAGTGTCTTGATAAAATGGATTGATAGTTTTGGTGAATTTTCACAAGGCAAAGAAACTGTGATTAAATCATCAGAATTGAAATTTGAACCTGATTTAGCTTGGATTAAAAATTCCAGTTTTTCAGATGAACTCACTACCTTATTATTAAAAGTTAAAAATGCAAGTAGACCGCAAGAACATTACTATATAGGATTACAACCCGGAGTTGGTAACCCTGACTTTAAAAACGAAAATTCTTATTCATCAATGAAATACCCTGATGTAGGTTTTCGTCTTTTGACTATATACAGATATTGGAACATTATTCAATATTTCTTTCCATATAAGAATCTAATCGAAGAAGATTGGAAAAATATATTAGAAGAATTTATCCCCAAATTTATTGAAGCGAAAGATGATACAGAATACACGCTTGCTACATTGGAACTTATTGGTAGGGTACACGACACCCATGCAAATATTTGGGGCAGTAACCAAGTTTTAAAAAATTATTTCGGGCTTCGCTATGCCTCTGTTGAACTAACATTTATTGAAAGTAAACCAGTTGTAACAGGTTTTTATGATGAAAAATTGGGAAAGGAAACAGGGTTAGAAATTGGTGATATTATTTCAGTTGTGAATAATAGACCAGTTGAAGAAATAATAAAAGAGAGATTGAAATATTCTCCAGCTTCGAATTATCCGACCAAATTAAGAGATATTTCCTCCAAGCTTTTAAGAACAAATGATTCTATAATCAATATTGAACTTATTAGGGGTGATAAAAGAGAAGTCAAAACATTAAAGACGTTTTCTGGAAAAGAAATTAATATATACAGTAAATATCAAGTTAAAGACACTTGTTTCAAATTGATAAATAAAAATATCGCCTATATAAGTAATGGTTCTCTTAAAAGAGAATACCTTCCTAAAATTTGGGAAAAAATAGAAAATACAAAAGGGTTAATTATCGACATTAGAAATTACCCTTCCGATTTTCCCATCTATGATTTGAGTAGTTATTTAATGCCCAAAAGCACCCCTTTTGTTAAATTCACTAACGGTAGTATTGAAAGTCCGGGCCTTTTCACTTTCACCAAATCATTAAACGTAGGAAATAATAACAAAAGTTATTATAAAGGGAAAGTCGTTATTTTAATAAATGAAATTTCACAGAGTTCTGCAGAATTTCACACAATGGCATATCGGGTTAATCCAAACGCAACAGTTTTAGGTTCGACAACAGCAGGTGCAGACGGTAATGTGTCAAAATTCTACTTGCCAGGTGGAATAAATACAATGATAAGTGGAATTGGTGTTTACTATCCTGATGGAAAAGAAACTCAAAGAATCGGCATTATACCTGATATTGAACTTAAACCAACAATTCAAGGGATAAAAGAAGGTAGAGACGAATTGTTGGAAAAAGCAATAAAAATTATCAATGGGAAATAGAAAAACGTCTTTTAGCACGGGCTTGATAAAGGTGGCAGTTCAGTGCTCCAAAGACAAGTTTGTGATTAATCAATGTTTTTTTTCTCAGTATCAACAATTGTGGTGAAAATCGTTAACTTCAGTAAGCTCGAAACCGATGGCGGTCATGCTACAAGACTGAAAGAAAAATTATCTTTGAGAAGTGAACTTACATGTTTAAAATAAATATAACAATCTAAAATTATTTAATATGGTAGAATATTTTCACATGATTACTATAATAATTCTAACTAAATGCTTAATTCTTATTTCTTCTTGTAACAAACCTCACTATTTCATGGGTACAATTGAATACAAATATAACTATGAAAGTAGCATTTTGAACAGAGATAGCCTAACTAAAAACAAACCTTTCAAAAGCGAATTTCGTTATGACTATTTAAATTATCAAAGTCGCTTTTTCGGGGTTGACACTATAACTTATTATTACTCGGGAAAATTGGGGAAATGTATTTCGCAAATAAATGATGATGAAATATTTCAATGCGAAGATTATCGATTTCAAACTGATAGCATAATTTCATTTAAAGTCTACGAAACGGAAGAAAAAATCATGGGCTATAATTGCAGAATCATTGAATGGCAAGGAAAGTACTTTTATAATATTTTCTATGTATCAACTGACTTGAAAATTGCAACAGGTACATATAAAGATCACCTTTCGTACAATTGGAAATTTTATGGTGAAAAAACAGGAGGCGGACTTATACTCAAATCTGAACATCGGTTTAAAAATTATACAATGAAAGGTATCGTAGTTAATATAAAAGGAGAAGATGATTATTTCAAAGCTTTAATTGTTGATAACAAAAATTTTGAAATTAACTGTAAGTAAAAGACTTTCGGAAAGCACGAACCGCCAACATTGGATAAAAAGAAAGAAGGGCTTTTGTAAAAGTGCTGAACATTTTTTCCATTTTCATCTTTTGGAAGAATTTAAGCTGAAGTGATTTCTATCCCCTTGCTTCTTTTAGCCAAAAAACGTTATACGAAACCCGTTGGCAGCGTCACCACTTGAAACAGTGTGCAAGAAATGAGCAAATGCAGATAATTGTTGTACCTTGAATCTTGCTTCAAGGTAAGAATGTCTTACATTTGTCAGAATTTGATTGACTTAAATTATTTTTAAAACAATTATAAAAGCAAAATAAATGAAACAACAACTACAAAAAAAACTGTTTGCTTTCATCGTTACAGCAATGATTTTTTCCATAAGTGCAAATGCACAAATTGTTTATACGGATGTGAACCCAGATACAAGCATTGCAAACAGTGGTCCTTATTATGGTTTTTATTATCTGGATTTGAACAATGACGGGACTAGCGATGACTCGATTTCGTACCGTGTTTCGGGTCGCGGAGCAATTGGAGCATGCGGGACTAGGAGGGTTTCAATTTCTGTTTTAAACGGTAATGCTGTAGCAGGTTCAACATATCCTCTTGCTATGAATTTAAATGATACCATCTCATCAGCACTTGCATGGTCTGCTTCCGGAGATTTGCGCCATATACAGTTTAGTGGACCCATATGCACAACCATTGATACTTTTGGAAATTGGACAAACTCAATAGACAATTATCTGGGACTAAAATTAATTGTCGGAACCAATACCTATTTTGGTTGGCTGCGAATGCAAGTCAATATAACTACAAATATTATGCGTACAACAGCACACCAAATCAATTTATTCTTGCAGGAGATACAGGAACAGGACCAACAAGAATAATTGAAACCATTGCTTCCTCATCAATAAATCTTTATCCTAACCCCGCCACAGATAAACTCACAATCGCTTTAGAAAG
This sequence comes from Saprospiraceae bacterium, assembly GCA_016712145.1. Taxonomy (NCBI): domain Bacteria; kingdom Pseudomonadati; phylum Bacteroidota; class Saprospiria; order Saprospirales; family Saprospiraceae; species Saprospiraceae bacterium. The sequence continues at coordinate 183,803 of JADJRO010000003.1, read as the reverse complement.
TAACAACAAAAAAGTTGAAGTAACCATCGCTGACATTACAGGAAAAATAATTTACTCAACAACGGAAAGTGAAACACAAAAGATAGAAGTGAATACGAAAGATTTTGCAGAGGGAATTTATGTTGTGCAAATTCAAACAGGAGAATTTATAGAAACGAAAATAATTATCGTTGAAAAATAAAATTAGTCTGTAATTGAACGACACATCTTCTTACTAACAGGCGGGTATTCGCATAACACGGGCTTAATAGAAATTGAAGGTGAAGTGGTTATGTAAACATTTGTGCATCTAGTAAACAATAGTGGTAGGTTGACAGTTCGTGCTTCTAAATCGCCACTTCTTTAAGCCCGGAAACGTTAGTGCACATGATGCAAAAGGGATTTAAAAATACATTTGGATTCAGTTCATATCGCTCTTGCTTGGCTTTGAAAACACTATTGTATCTAATTTAAGTTTTGAGCTTTAAATCTTTTACTTGTAGGGACAGCATCACGGGACACTAACAGGCATCACACGCTACACCGCTTGACACTTTATATTTTACTCTTAATTTTTTCGGCTGTTTAATAAATATTTTTTACTTTTGGTTAATATCCCTTTGGCGGTGCTGCGTTTACTGCCAAAACGTTGGCAGTAATAGGGGCCCAGACAAAGTAGTTAACCAAAAACGGGAGACGCTTTACTATAACTGCTCCACTGAATAACAAACAAATGATTGAGAACTTTAACAACAATACACAGACTGCATTAGACAAACAAAATATTAATTTCTTCTTTAAAAACATCTGAACATGCAAATAACAATTCTAGGTTCAACCGGCCAAGTCGGTAAAGTAGTACTAAATCAAGCCCTGAAAGCAGGATATCAGGTTAATGTACTAGTACGAGATCCTGAAAAATTAGCCAACTTGAAAGAAAAAGTAAAGGTCATTAGGGGAAATTTATTAGACGAGGCAGCGGTAGAGAAAGCGTTAGCGGGAAGTACGGCTGTAATTAACGTATCAGGTGCTGTAAAGGAGGCCGACCAAATTGAAAAGTTTAAAAAAATTGGAGACATCTTGGTAAGTAAAATGAAACAAAATGGCATAACAAGACTTATCAATATTTCTTTGGCTGTAATACAACTTCCTCACGAAAAATTGGATTTTCAACGAAAAGCCATAAGAGTTCTTGTTAACCTATTTTTTAAGGAGAAAAAATTAGTAAACGAAGCAGTTATGGCTGCAGTGCTAAAAGAAAAAAGTATTCAATGGACATTTGTTCGACCAGCTTTTTTTTCGACAAAGCCTGGTTCTGGGAAAGTTTTAGCCGATGAAACAAAAATGCCTGGGGCAACCATAATGCTTGATGACTTAGGATTGTTTTTAGTGCAGCAAATTAGCTCTAATGACTGGGTGAGAAAGGCTCCTTTAGTAGCTTCGAGAATGGATTAATTAATTTAACTAAAAAAAATTGTGTTAATTGACTGAGGACTAATAAACGAGTACGAATGAAGTGAGTAAAAAGGCCCTACTACTGCCAAAACGGACTTTGCGTTAGTAGGCTGACAGTGTGATTAGAAACACTTGAGCAATTAATAAACGTTGGAGCTGGCAGACAGTTTTCGGTTTCAAAAGCCCACCAACGCAAAGCCCAACCGTTAGCAGCCATTTTAAGACGACACACAGTATAGGCAACCAAAAGACAAATTAACCAATAAATTAAAAAATTATGTTAGGAGAATTTTTATCAAAAAGAAAAAACAGTAAGACGCTTTGGTTCATTTTGGGGCTTTGCGTTTTATTAATTGCAATAGGACTAATTCTTTCTCAAAATAATTGAACATAATGAAAAAGAAAAAATGGTGGAAAATCTTTAAGATAATTTGGTTTAGCCTTGTAATTATTTTCTTTATTTGGAATTGGACTACATTCCAATCTCACAATCTTCCCAAAGACACATTTTTAAACTCAGACATTGTTTCTGTAACTGAAACTGATGACCAAATCACTTTTAAATCTGACACTTCCAAAAACCAAATTGAGGTTATCTTCTTTCAAGGTGGCTTAACTGACCCAAAAGCCTATGCACCACTTTGCAGAAAATTAGCAGAAAACGGTTTTACCTGTCACTTAATAAAAATGGATTGGAGACTTCCACAATATGACTATCATAAAGCATCTAAATTATTTGACCTAACAAAAGGAAACTTTGTTATTGGTGGACATTCACAAGGCGGGAAAATGACGGCTCAATTTGTTTATGAAAACCCAAACGTGTTTAAAGGATTATTTTTAATGGGTACTTCTCACCCACGAGATATTGATTTATCAGCCCAAAACATTCCTTGTATAAAACTATATGCAGAAAATGATGGGCTTGCAAATGTTGATGAAGTTTTGGCTAATAAAAACAAGCTGCCCAAGGACACGAAATTAGTTTTGATAAAAGGAGGCAATCATTCTCAATTTGGGTATTTGGGCAAACTACTTATGGACAGTTCGGCTGACATTTCATTAGAAGAACAGCAACAACAAACATTTGACAACTTGATTAGCTTTATGAACGAAATAAAAAACGGATTATAACACGGGTTTGGCAAAAGTGGCGGTTCAGTACTCCGCAGACACATTTGTGGTTAATCAAAGTTTGGTTCTCCGCATCAACATTTGTGGAGAAAATCGCCACCTTCGCAAAGCCCGAAACCGTTAGCAACAATTATAAAACCAACAATATGACAAACATTGGTTATAAGACAATTTTCAAAGCAAGAAATTTACTTTTGGTACTTCTGTCACTTCAAATCTCATCTTGCAGGGGACAAGTGAAAGAAAAATCTGTTAATGATACAATAGAAAATGAAGTTAACACCCAACCACTCATTTTAAATCAAAGAACGACCTTTCCGCAAATTCACACCAACTTAAATGGAATGGTAAGAGAGTTTGTAAGGACAATGTATCAAGACAAAAAAGGGAACTATTGGTTTGGAACAAATGGAGATGGAATTATACGCTATAATGGACAAATACTTGAAAGAATCACCATTGCTGGAATTAGTCCACATTTTAGGGTTTTAGAGATTGTAGAAGATAAAGTAGGTAATATTTGGTTTGGAACATCCGAAGGACTCATAAAATACGATGGTGTAAAATTTAAAACATTTTCATTCAAAGAAGGACTGCTAGGTTTGAATGCGGAAATTTGGGGTTTAACAATTGACAAAAACGGACTTATTTGGGTTGGGGCGACAGGAGGAGTTAGTCATTTTAACGGTGAAAAGTTTATACCTTTTTCGTTGCCAGTTTCAAAAGTCGAAAATGCAAAAACAATGCTATCTGACAAATTGGTTTTTAAAATCATAGAAGACAAGAATGGAAATATGTGGTTTGCTACTGATGGGAATGGGATTTTTAAATATAAAAATGGAGAATTTATTCATTTAACAGCTAAAAATGAACTTACCGATAATAACGTTGCAGATATTTTAGAAGACAAACAAGGAAATATTTGGATTGGAACTTTTAATGGCGGTGTGAGCAAATTTGATGGTAAAACATACACCAACTTCACAAAGGATGGAATTATTGCAGGTTTAGAAACTTATAATTTTTATGAAGACAGCCAAGGGAATATTTGGTTTACGGCTGAAGGTTATGGTGTTTACCGTTATGATGGCAATAATTTTAAACAATTCACAACTGAAGATGGCTTGACCTCCAATGTCACACAAAGTATTCTCGAAGATAACAAAGGACAAGTTTGGTTTGGAAGCTGGCAAGGATTAAGTATTTATGATGGAAAAATAATTATGAATGCTAAAGACAAAGAAACTTGGACGAACTAAAAATAACTGTTGCTAACAGCACCTACCCAAAAGTGGCGGTTCAGTGGTTACATGAAGCTTTGTGCTTCGTATCAAGTTCATTGGTGGCAGACAGTTTTCGTCTCCGAAATCGCCAACTTCTTGTAGTTGAGAACCGTTCTGGGAGATATGAAAAAAATCATTAAATTTGCTATATGAACAGAAAAATTGAATTAACAGCAGTAATAGAAAAGGAAGACAATATGTATATTTCGCTTTGCCCTGAATTAGATATTGCCAGTCAAAGTGAAACTCCTGACGAGGCGAAATCTAATCTTGTCGAAGCGCTTGAGTTATTTTATGAGACAGCATCTGAAACTGAAATATCTAAAAGATTGCATAACGAATTGCAAATCTCCAGAGTTACAGTTAACATCTAATTTTTAATGAGAACATTATCTGGTAAAGACATCTGTTTCATATTATCAAAGCATGGATTTATAAAAGTGAGACAAAAAGGAAGTCCTGTAATAATGCAAAAACTTACAGAGGATTCAACCATACCAGTTCCAATACCAATGCATAAGGAAATTAAAATTGGAACATTGCATTCAATAATAAGACAATCAGAACTTTCAAAGCTGGACTTTGAATGATACCTCCCATAACATGGCATAGACACTAGACTGCCTGGCATCAAAAATCATTCTCTTTTAACTTTTTCCTGTAATGCTAAATTAATTTTTTATTTTTGGCTGCTAGTGGTTTGGCGGTGCAGCGTCTATGCCGATACCGTTAGTGGCAAGCATAGACAGACTGCAAGACAATAACACAACATAAATACAAAAAAAATAAAAAATCATATATTGACAAATTTCGACTGGACAACATTTACAAGAAAAATAGCAATTAAGGCAAAGCTACCCGACATCTATGATGCTTGGACAAAAGCATCAGAAATTGAAAAATGGTTTTTAAGCAAAGCTACTTTTATCGACACTAACAAGAATCCAATAGGCAAAGACAAGCCAATTGAAAAAGGATTTACCTACGAATGGAATTGGTATTTATATGACACTACTGAACAGGGTAAAATTACTGACTCTAACGGCAAGGACTATATACAATTTACTTTTGCCGGTGAATGTTTAGTTGACATTAAACTTTCTATTCAAGACGAATATGTAATAGTAGAACTAACTCAAAAAAATATTCCAACAGACGACAATTCAAAACAAGGAATCCGACTAGGTTGCGACTCTGGTTGGTCTTTCTTTCTAGCAAACTTAAAATCTATCTATGAAGGTGGACATGACTTAAGAAACAAAAATCCTAATTTTAAAGGAATGCTAAATAATTAAGTAAAAATAATACCAATCTAAATTAAAACGTAACACCATGACAAAACAAAGAAAAATAATTGTGATCATACTTATTATACTTAATTCAATAGTATTATTGGGACAAATTTGGCCAGAAGGAGTTTCACCATTTGAAAGGCAGTTAACATTTTGACCATATCCGTTAATTTCATTTTTTTTCTAACTTTATTTAGAAGCGAAAAAAATAAGGTTAAACATTGTTTGACAATGAAAATAATAAATACACGGAGTCAATGTCAGCAGCTAACGGCACCTAAAAGAAATTGGCGGTTCAGTGGTTAAATGAAGCTTTGTGCTTCGTTTCAAGTTTAGTGCTGGCAGACAGTTTTGTGCTTCGAAATCGCCAACTTCTTGTAGCTGCAAAACGTTAGCTGTCATTGTAAGAATATTCCTAAGCCAGATAAATAGAAAGTATAATATGCTAAAGATAATATTTGATGATCTCTATAAAATGGAAGTTTTAACTATAAATGAATTTTAACATGACAAAAATGAAAAAATATATTCTATTGCTTTTAGTTTTTGCTGCTTTTAGCTGCACTGAAACTGAAAAGAAGTCCAATACTGATGGAGACCGTGCTTTTGACAAAGTAACTGAAGATTATATCAAAGAATATCTTGACTGGCGACCACAAACTGGCGTTATGCTCGGCTTACATGAGTATGATGGAAAACTAGCCGACTACAGTAAAGCCTCTATTGATGCAGAATTAGCCCGTTTGAAAAAATATGACAAGAACCTTTCCGAAATGGATTCCGCTTCCTTGAGCTACAAGAAATATTACGATTGGAAAATGTTGCGTTCAAGTATCAAAAATGAAATTTTCATCATTGAAGACTTGAATATCTATACTAAAAACCCAATATTTTATTTCTGGGCCATTGATGTTAACATATATATCAAACGCAATTTTGCACCCATTGAACAGCAAATCAAATCGATCATTGCTATCGAAAATATGGTTCCTCAATTTTTCGAAAATGCTAAGATGAATTTACAGGATACTTTAGCAATTCCCCACATTCAATTAGCCATTGATATGGCAAGAGGTTCTGCTTCATTTATGGAAACCGATTTATTGGTGGCGTTAAAGGAAGTAAAAAATGAAACCCTTATGAAAGAATTTGCAACTGCTAACCAAAAAGCAATTGATGCTTTCAACTCTTTTGTTGTTTTTTTAGTGAAAGAAAAATTGCCACAGGGAAACAATGATTATGCTATCGGAAAAGAAAATTATCAAAAAATGTTGCTTTATGGTGAAGCCATAAATATGACTCCAGACGAAATTTTGTCGATTGGAATGAATGAATTGAAGAAAGAACAGGCCTCCTTTAATGCAGCAGCAAAAATTATCAACCCAAATAAAAACCAATTGATGTTTATAATGAATTGCAAAGTGAGCACCCAACGGCGCAAAGTTTAATACCCGATGCCAAAAAAAACATAGAGGCCATTCGTCAATTTTTAGTAGATAATAAGATTGTAACTATGCCTTCCGAAGTCCGTGTAAAAGTAGCAGAAACTCCTGCATTTGCCCGCGCAACAAGTACTGCATCAATGGATACACCCGGTCCTTTTGAAACAAAAGCAACTGAGGCTTATTATTACATTACTCCCGTTGATCCAAGATGGACTGCAAAACAGAAGGAGGATTGGTTGGCTCAATTTAATTTTTACACCACAGATATTGTTTCTATTCATGAAGCCTACCCAGGTCACTACACTCAATTCCTGCATCTAAATGCTTCAGACGCCTCCAAAATTCAAAAGATTTTCTATAGTTACGCATTTGTTGAAGGTTGGGCTCACTACACCGAAAAAATGCTGATTGATGCTGGTTATGGCAATACAGGCGACCTCATAAAAGCTGCAAAATTTCGCATGGCTCAATCAGGCCAAGCCTTACTCCGGATTTGTCGATTATGCGTATCTATCAAAACGCATTGTCAGGGCATGAATGTTGAGGAAGCAACTCAGTTCTTCATGGCCAATTGGTATCAAGGTGACAAACCGTCCCGACAAGAAGCAATGCGTGGTACTTACGACCCGGGTTATTTGTTTTACACATTAGGAAAATTGCAAATCCTAAAACTACGTGAAGATTATAAAAAACAAGAAGGTGAAAATTACAGCTTACAAAAATTCAATAATGCCATGTTGGATAACGGTATGCCTCCTATTCAAATCATGAGAGAATTATTGTTGAAAGACAAAATGGAATGGCCCAATATTTTGGATTAATCAAAGGATGAAACATCTTATGACTTAAAAACAACGAACCGCTAACAGCGGTTTGTTAAAAGTGGCGGTTCAGTGCTTCATATGACAGTTTTTCGTAAATTTGAAGTGCGTGCTTCTTATGAAAGTTCAGTGGTAAAATCGTCACCTTCGCCAAGCCGCAAAACGTCAGCGGTTAGGCTAAGGAAGACCCAAGAATCTAATATAATTTTTTAATAAAAAATGAAATTATACGTATTTATTATTGTGATTTTTTATTCATCAACACTTTATGCACAAGAAAATGCTTCAATAGTGCTTGATGAATATTCTCAAGCTATTGGAGGACAAAGTTACATCAGCCGAGTGCAAAACATTTATTCCCTAGCCAATTGCATTGGACCGAATGGAAATTACCAAACCGAAATACAATCAGCCAATGGCACTAAGACAATTTTTAGACAAATAAAGGAAAACAAACCTGATTACGTAGGCATTGTAAATGGTGACACTTATTGGACAAAAGGTATTGAAGTTGCGATTTCTGACAAAAATTCAGCTTCTGCTTGGCGTTCGCATGAACTTCAATGGGTTGCTACTCACCTTACTGAAAGATTTCGTGAGGTAAAATTTGCAGGGCACGAAAGTTTTGCAGGAAAACAAGCTGTAAAACTATCTGCTACTGATGAATTAAACAAAACAGCCTATCTGTATTTTGATAAAAACACAAATTTATTACTTGGCTTTACAATTTTCAGTCCATTTAACGAAAGTCAAGAAACGATTCGCCTGTCAATAAACGATTGGATAAAAGTAGGAAAATTGTTACTTCCATCAAAAGTAACATTTAGCGATAAACAAGGGGATTATATTTTGAATTTCCACACTATAAAAATCAATCAAATTGACAAAGTCGTTTTTGAGATTCCAAAGAAAATCATTGCCATCAAAAAACTAATAGAATTGCATGAGTTGCAACGAACAGCACATTTCAATAGTGATGCCAAATTATTGGTATCCATCATGGCAGATGATTATATCGAAGTCATTAATGGTAAAGTCAATTCACCTAAAAAAGAAGACCTTATCAAGCGATTTCAAGGATACTTTGATTCTGTAACATTTATCGAATGGGATGACATACAACCACCCATTATTAAAGTTTCGGATGATGGGACATTGGCTTATGTGTTTGTAAACAAAAGAGTAAAATTAAAAACCCAAGAAAACAAAGAAGAACTAACAACATTCGCATGGACGGCTACTTTTCAGAAAATTAATGATAATTGGTTAATGACAAGTATAACTTCAACTTTTGTTAGATAGAGAATAAAAGTCACAACCAAAAGAAATATGAAAGAATACGAGCTAATACTTTGTAAGCCCGAACCGCTAACAGCGGTTTGGCAATATGGCGGCTGAAGTGCTTCTATGAAACATTTACTCTAAAACAAACATTTGGGATTCTAATGAACTTTAGTGCTGAAAATCCGCCACATCGTCATGCCGCAAATCGTTATAAGCAATTAATACAGATACTATATGAAAAATAAAATTTTAATCTTAATGACAGTTTTATTTGTTCTAAACGGCAAAGTATTTGGACAATATTGCACTAGTGATGCGAGATACACAGAAGTAGAATATTTCAATTCTTCGGAAATTACAACTGGCGCCAATATTCAATTTGGTACTGCCAATGACCACCTGGGTAATCCATACACATTATTAATGGACTTATATTATCCCAATTTAGGAATTGATACATCATCTAAACGTCCATTTATAATGTTGTTTCACGGTGGAGGCTTTTCGTCTGGCGACAAGCAATCAGGTGATATAAAAGATTTATGTATTCACTTGGCTAGAAGAGGTTTCGTTTGTGCCTCGGTAAATTATCGACTTGGTTATGACTTTACTGAATACGGACAGTACAAAGCAAGATATAGAGCCATACTAGATGGTCATGCAGCAATGCGATATGCTGTTAACAATGCAAATGCAGTAAGAATTGATACAAGTTGGATATTTGTTGGCGGGCAAAGTGCAGGTTCATTGCTGGCGCTAGGTATGGTATATGCTGACCAATCTGAACTTGACAGTATTTCTCTATTGTATAGCGGAACAGCTACAAGTGTAGAATTAGGAAACTTAAATACTTCAGGTAATAATTTGACTAATACATATTCATTCAAAGGAATTTTTAACAACTGGGGAGGAGTCGCTGAAAGCGAAGTAGATTTTAATGAAATGCTTCCTACTGTTGCTTTCCACGGCGAACTTGACCCGACAGTTTTAATTGACGCAGACAATTCCTTTTTGCATTATACATTAAATGGCTCTAGGGCTATCCATTATGATTTGATTACAAATAATATTTGTAGCGAAATAACTATAGACACAACAGGAGGACACGGAATTTATAGAAACGCTAGCAGTGTATTCAGGGCAAGTAGAGCAAGTTGCTTTTTTAAAAGTGTTTTTTGTAATTCCTGTTCCGACTTTTATACGAAAGACTCGATTCCATCAAATTGTTCTACGCCATTAAGTGTTGACGACTTTAATTTTGGTACAAATATTAAAGTCTATCCGAATCCTTTTGAAAGTTCTTTTACAATCGAAGGCGTTGAAGGCACTATAGAAATATCAATTTATAATTCTTTAGGACAATTAATTTTTAAGGACGAAACATTTGACGAAACCATTCTAATTAATTTATTGACAGGGCTTTATTTTCTAAATATAAAACATCTTGAATCAAATAAATCATACACTACGAAACTCATAAGAAATTAACTGCTTATAACAGCAGCTATGTTAAAGAAATTTGAAATAGAAATGATTAATAAAAATTAAAATTTATCACGATGAAAAATCTAACAATCCTTCTTTTTTGTATTACAATTTTTGGTTGCGATCAACCATCTACAAAATCAACTGATACATTACCGCAAAGCGAATCTGTTAATGTTGATTCATTAACCGATATGTTTTTGGCCGGTTGGAACAAACAAGATTCTACAGCAATTATGAAAACGATTGCTGACAATGCAATTGTAATGAATGATTCGTTAATACATAAAGGAAAAAAGGATATTGCTGAAAATTGGATTAGTGGAGGAGTTAAAGTGCTAAGTAACATCCAAACAACTTCTTTAATAAAAGGAGTTAGTGAATCAATAGCCTATAATGGTGGTTCATACAGTCTTAACCTGACTCCTCCAGGTGGACCTGTTCTTAAAGAAAAAGGAAATTATAGCCTCGTATGGAGTAAACAGCAAAATAGCGATTGGAAGTTAACGCTTGTTCATATTGAAGATATAACACGAATGCCTGATATTAAGTAAAAGAAAATTCAATGATAATAAATACAAGCTGCTAACAACACCTAAAAGAAATTGGCGGTTCAGTGGTTACATGAAGCTTTGTGCTTCGTATCAAGTTCATTGGTGGCAGACAGTTTTCGCCTCCAAAATTGCCAACTTCTTGTAGCTACCAACCGTTCGTGGCAAGCATGCACAGACATCATCAATAAATAATTTTAAAAACAATCAATATGCAAACAATATTAGGATCAGGTGGATCTATTGGAATACCATTAGCCAAAGAATTGAAAAAATATACTAATAAGATTAGACTGGTAAGCAGAAACCCAAAAAAAGTAAATGAATCTGATGAGCTTTATCCAATTGATGTAAATGATCTAAGCCAAATTGAAAGTGCAATTGCCGGAAGTAAGGTGGTTTATGTTGTTATTGGTTTCGAATATAAATTAAGTGTTTGGCAAAAAATATGGCCACAGTTTATGAAAGCGGTAATTGATGCAAGTAAAGTCCATCATGCCAAACTTGTTTTTTTCGATAATGTGTATATGTATGATAAATCGGCAATACCTCATATGACCGAAACTTCACCCATTCATGCTCCAAGCAAAAAAGGATTGGTAAGACAACAACTGCACGAGATGATTATGGATGAGGTAAAAAAAAATAACCTGACAGCACTTATTGCCAGGTCAGCAGATTTTTATGGACCTGACAATAAAAGCAGCGCCCTAAATATGATGGTTGTCGATAAGTTGATGAAAGGGGAAAAAGCACAGGCATTTGGTGACATTAACAAAATTCATACCTATACATATACCCCGGATGCTGCTAAGGCAACTGCCATACTTGGAAATACAATTGATGCATACAATGAAGTATGGCATGTTCCGACAACAAAAGAAAAATTAACAAACCTGCAATGGATACAGTTAATTGCAAATGAATTGAAGGTAGAGGCTAAAATTCAAACTGTCCCTATATGGTTGATTAAAATACTTGGAATGTTTATTCCAATAATGAAAGAGTTTCCGGAAATGATGTACCAATATGAACAAGATTATTTATTCGATAGTTCTAAATTTGAAAAGCGATTTGGAATTACGGCAACAACACCCAAAGATGGCGTCAGAATTCTCATCGAAAGTTTGAAGTCCCAAAATGCCAGCCGCTAACAGCGAGCTTGCGCAATGCGGGCTATCATCTTAAAAGAATGTAACTGCATTAAATATCTTTGTTCCAGCGGACAGCGAAGTGCTCCGAAACCCGTCACTTCGCAAGCCCGCGGAGCGTTGAACCGTTGAACGAAACAATAAAATGTAATATTTGAAACAAATTCATAAAATCTTTATAAGTTCTACCTATCCCCCCCTTTTATGCTATCAATTCATCAATTTCTTGAAATACCTTTTCAGGTCTTTGTCTCCCAAAATTCACCCGGATTTCAAAAATGTCCAGTAGTATGCTCGGCGCGTTGTATGATGCCAGATGTTTTTTTGTCAAAATCTAAATAAAATGCTTCAATACTTCACGACCAGTTTTTGATAGATACCGGCTTCATGCTGGACTTGCAGCATATAAACGCCCGTTGGCAAGGCGGAGATATCTATTTTTGTGTAATCGCTTGTGCGCTCAAACTGAGATTTTTTCACTCCGGCCATATCGAACACCTGAATGCTTAGGGCCATACTCGGACCACTATTTTTCACATAAAAAATGCCACTGGAAGGGTTGGGATACACATTGAGCCCATTGTTTAAGCGCTCATCTTCTGTGGATGTGAAAATCGGATTGCAAGTATTTGTGCCGATTAATTGGCTAAGTTTTGTGCACAGGTAAACATAATGGTCGGTCGCTTCACTCGTGAGGGGCTGGGTCAACAGATCGTTTTGCTCTAGCAGGTTGTCAGTCAGGTAGTAAAACTCCTGGTGGCCGTCGTCAAAATGAAGTAATTTATACTGGATATCTCGGATGGTTTTGCCATCATTGGGACCGGAAACGGGCATGAATTGCTCGGAAAAATTCCAATCCCGGACAGCCGTGTTCTGGTTTTTTAAAATGGGCAACAGGCTTTTAGCGTCAACGGGTTTGTCAGCAGGAATGGCCGTTGGCCAGAGTTCAAACCCAGCGAGTTCGAGAATGGTAGCGAACAGGTCCGTCGTGTTCACCAAAGCATCGCTGACGCGGCCCGGTGATTCCACAGCTGGCCCAGCTATAACAAACGGAACATGGATGCCATATTCATAAATCGTGCCTTTGTATTGCGAAGTATCGACGATTTGAGAAACCCTTCGTGCGTTTCCATTGTCGCCTATGAAGATGATATTGGTGCTATCCAGTTGGCCATTCTGGTCGAGCCATTGTAGCAATCGCCCGGTTTCGGTATCCATTGCTTCAATCATTGCCCGAAAGTATTTTTTGGGATTTTGATTGATGTCCATTATAGTACCCGTAAGTCCCGGCACGGTATGCAGTGCAGCAGGTGGCTGATGAAAGGGGGTATGTGGTGCATTAAAAGCAAGCCAAAGAAAAAAGGGTTGATTCCCATTTAGCCCATCGAGCCATTGAATGGCATCGTTCACGGTTTCAGTGGTGGCGTAGATAGTAGTGTTTGTGGGGCTGGAGCCATTGGTAGTTTTTTTCCAATCGAAATAATTGGGTATTTCGCCCAGAAAGTTGCCAGAATAATGGTCAAACCCCATAAGGTTTGGGTAAAAAAGCGATTGAGTAGTCTGAACATTGAGGTGCCATTTGCCAATATTGGCCGTTGCATACGGGATTGGCGCAGCATTTTTTAACAATTTCCCGATGCTTATTTCAGCCGTATCTAATTGAGCAGCGGTACTACCAGACAATGCAGTACCAACACCTGTGCGAAAAGCATACCGCCCCGTCAACATACCGGCGCGCGTGGGGGAGCAAAGTGGGTTGGCCCATGCGGATGTAAAGCGCACCCCCCGAGGGAGTAGTCCACGGATATTGGGCATATTCGCAGTATCCTTTGCATCTTCATAAAAGCCGCAATAATCAGTTCCCATATCATCTGCGATGATCAGAATTACGTTTTGCTGTGCCAGGCTTAATGAAACAATACCGATCCATAAAAGGGCTGGAAGAAAGAATTTATTCATCGTTGGACCAAAATTTTAACGGTGGACTGTGCTGCCTGATTCCTAATTTGAAGAAAATAGACACCGATTGGCAAAGCACTTAGGTCAAAGGTGTAATTGGTGGCAGTTTGAATCGTGTTCATTTGATCTATGAGCGTACCCGTTTGGTTGAAAAGGGATGCGGTCATATTGCTGTGGTACGAAGGGGCCAAGAAAAAATTCAGTTGGTCACTTGCCGGATTAGGGTAAGCACTGAAAACAATTTGATTGCCGGCCTCATTCACACTTGTGTAAACCACAACAGGTTCATTGATTACGTTTTTCCCTGAATTTGGCCCTGTGTTTCCGGGCTGCACCAATCCAATAAAGTGCGAACCCAGTACATACGGGAAAGCGGGTTCTAAGTCTGCCTCCAGGGTAATAAAATAGGCATAAGTACCGCCTGGATATTCTGGCGTAATACAAAAACGGCCATTGTACTGGTCAAGGTCTCCAAACCCAGCAACAAATTCATAGTCTTCTATGTACGCCCCCAATGGATACACCACCAGCGCCGGGCCGTAGCTGGCGGCGGGCAAAACAGTGCCATCAGGTAGCGTCGTGCGGTCTGTTATGTTGCGTAAGCGATAACTGCTGCGAATTCGCTTGATCGAACCGGTACCATCTGCCTTTTCAAAACCGTAGGCACCATAAATGGGAAACCCATCGAAGGCATACCCCACTATTGGTGCATGTTGCGTGTTATCTGTATCATCATACAGGCAGGTTGGGTTGACATGCAAATGGTACTCGTGCATGTTATTGGGATGGCCAAGACAATCGTCAAAGGTTTCCATCAACAAATGCTCAAAATAAAAGGCATTTTGATACCACACATTTTCGTTCTCCCAACTTTTAGCATCTTTGGGATTATAAATAGATACACCATTGGTCCAAATACCAATATGACCGTACGGTGTGGGAATTTTGGCGCCTATTTTTTCGGCAGGATTCAGGGTGATTTTGAAGACAAAATTCTGATTTTCAGGCGACCAAGGGTTGTTTGGCCAATCATACCCAACCGGTATCCAGTCCGGGATATTGTAAGTGCTGACATACACATTGTTGGTTGAATATTGAACCTGCTGCACATTCGTTGGGATGTTACCAAAACCAGTTTGACCGTTCGAGTTAATGATCCAAGCGGTAATGGCAGGGTTAGATTGACCAGATACCAGGAAGGTGTTTACGAGGAAGAATAATATGAAATATGTCCGCATACTGTTTTTTTTATGAGTAATGAGTGGTTTTCAGAAATCAAATTTCAAAACCACTTATCGGTGACTAAAAATGAATAACAATGGCCTTATGAAAAGATAGACTTTGCCCAGCAAAATAAGTTTAAAATCAGCGCAAAATAATCATGCAAACCAACTTAAATTACTGATTTTAAAAGGATTACATAATATCGATACTCGATATCACTTTGCCATCTTGAAGGGGTCAAAAGGATTTGGCTATTGTGTAAAAAAAAGTAAAAATGGGTTCGTTATTAAGGAATTATGGAATGGTACAGGAAATTACAAAGTTTATTGGGAAGTAAAAACCGTCCGTATGGGCTACGAAAACTATAGAGTAAAAACGCCCATCAATGCATCTTCGAGAATTAATCGAAGGAAATTATAGAATAGTTTATCGTGTAAATACTGAAGTGGTTTATATTGCAAGAGTTCAACATTCCGCAATGCTATTGAGTGAGATCTAAAAAGCCCGCTGATAACATGGCATAGACACTACACCGCCAAGCATCTAAAATTATTCTTTTATAATTTTTTTCGATTATAAAAATAATTTTTCACTTTTGGCTGCTAATGGTTTGGCTATAATGCGTCTATACCTAATCCGTTAGCTGCAATATGACCTCCAGCTGATTTGAAATTGGACAAAGGATAAATTACTATTTTAGAAATATGAAAAATTCGAATATAATATTGTTTTTTCTCAGCTTTTACCTCGATTCATTTTGCCAGCCAATTAATGATTCATTAAAACATAAAATTGATCTTCTTTTTACAAAATGGGATACACCCTTTAGTCCTGGCTGTGCCATAGCCGTAGTAAGAAATGATTCTATTATTTATTCGAAAGGCTATGGGATGGCAAATCTTGAATACAGCATTCCAAACGAACCTAAAACCATTTTTCATGTAGCCTCTGTTTCAAAACAATTTACTGCCTGGGCAATCATTAGACTTGCCGAAGAAGGAAAAATATCACTTGATGATGATATTCGTAAATATCTTATCTGGTTCCCTGATCTTAAAGAGAAAATTTCAATCCGAAACTTATTGAATCATACCAGTGGCATCAGGGATCAATGGCAGTTACTGACATTAGCTGGAACAGAATCTGAGGATTTAGTCACACAGCAGCATATCATAAAAATACTTAGTAAACAGCAAGGGTTGAATTTTAAACCAGGAGATAAATACATGTATTCTAACAGCGGATATAGTTTGTTAGCTGAAATAGTAAAAGCCGTTACTGGCCAGACACTCCGGCAATTCTCAGACTCAACGATATTTAAACCCCTGGGAATGTATGACTCCCACATACATGACGAATGTACGGAGATCGTAAAAGGCCGATCCTACTCTTATGATCGTATAGGCAGCAGTCATTTTACAAACAGCATTTTAAGCTATTCTAATTCCGGTGCCACCGGCCTTTTTACCAACGTTATTGATATGAGCAAATGGGTAATGAATTTCTATACCCCACAAATAGGAAGCCAAAAAGATATTGATACACTCACAAAAAACGCAATTCTTAATAATGGCAGGGAAATACCTTATGCCGCTGGCCTTGTTACTGAATTATTCAAAGGCTGGCAACAATATTCCCACTCTGGAGGCGATGCAGGTTACAGGTCTTATATTTCAGTTATTCCAGACATCAAAATGGGGTTTATTATTTTTAGCAATCTGGCTGATTTTAACCCTGAGGAAAAAGCAATCGAAATCAAAAATATTTTGGTCAGGGACAAATCATTACAAACAAATACCAGGACAACAATTAGACGGGATAGTGTTGCAGCACAAATAAGGGATATTTCAAAAATAAAAATATATGCGGGATACTATATCGGAGAAGATGGGCTTCCCATCAGTTTTGAAATTGTAAGAGGAAAATTTTACTACCACATTTACGAACAAAGCAATTTTTTGATAGAAGAATCAAAGGATGTTTTTTCCATACCACAGACACCGGATGTAAGTTTTGCTTTTTCAATAGATGGCAAAGACACAATTTTGAACGTAAAATCAAAATTACAGGAGTATCGCTTAATTAAATACAATCCCAATACTGTACAAACAAATAATTATTTAAATAAATATACCGGCACGTATTATTGCCCCGAACTGGATTGTACATATAATATTGAAATTAAAGATCATTCATTGATGCTTACCAACGCAAAGTATAGTGATACAAAAATAACTTTGATAGGAAGTGAACATTTAATGACCAACAACTGGTGGATTAGTCATCTTATGGTAATTAGAGACAAGAATAATAATGTAACCGGCTTTGAAATAAACTGTCACAGAATCATGCATCTGCGATTTAATAAGCTCAGGTAAAATTATACAGCGGCTAACAGCAAGTTTGCTTCATGCGGGCAAAATCACAAATTTGGCGTGCATGTTTTCTATGAGCATTGGTCTTGGCAGACAAATCATTCTACGAAAACCCGCACAGCCCAAACTTGCAAACCGTTATACCACATCAACTGAAAGACAAAATATATTGTAACTTTGTTGATCTTAATATAAGATATGACTCGCACAAAACTTATAAATAGCATTAGTGAACTTATACAACACATTAACGATCAGGAATTACTACAGTTGTTATATTATATGCATATAAGACATAGTTCAGCAAAATCAGGTGAATTATGGAACTCCATCTCACCAGAACAAAAAGAAGAAGTTTTAAAGGCTTATGAAGAATCTAAAAATGATGAGAATTTAATCCCAGTTGAAAATATTTTCAAAAACAAATGAGAATTTACTTTACCAAAAATGCCTATAAAAACTTTCAACAAATTTGCTTCTACATCAAAGAAGAATTTGGTATTAATTCAATTGATAAATTTAAATTAAAAGTACAGCATTCATTAGAGTTATTAGCTCAGCATCCCAAACTAGGTACTTTGGAACTAGAATCAAACAATTTATATGGTTTAGTCATACATAAAATGAAAAAAATATTTTATAGGATCAGGAATAATAAAATTGCAATATTCTCTTTATTTAGATGTTCGACAAAATCCAAAAAATAAACCAACATGATTCAGCTGATGTGGTATAATAGCACCTGCCCACAAATAGGGCATTTCGATTTTAATGTAAAATTAAATTATTAAACCCCTGCCTGCAGGAAACTGCAAACGTTATGCATTATACAAAAATTCTCATCTCAAAATTCAAAATCATATATGAATAATGCGTCCCGCCTAATTTTATTAATTTCTTCATTATTCTATATTGGATGTGGTAATAATACTGAGACTACAACGCCAAAAACAGCAGATGTTGTTGAAAGTGTTTATGCCTCGGGAATCGTGAAAAGTGAAAATCAATATGAAGTATTCACCAATTCAAATGGCGTAGTGGAAATTATTTTTGTAAAAGAAGGCGAACCGGTAAAAAAAGGTACGCCCATCTTTCAAATAGAAAATATAAATTCAAAACTATCCACTGAAAATGCCCGTCTTTTTTCTTTAGCAAATGATTACAAGCTTAATAAGGAAAAACTTTCAGAAGCCAAAATCTCCATCGAATTAGCTCAAAAAAAGTTAGCAAATGACTCCTTATTGTTTATAAGACACCAAGAGTTATGGCGTCAAAATATTGGTTCAAAAGTTGAGTTAGAGCAAAAAGAGTTAAGTTTTGAAAACTCTAAGGTAAATTTGAAAAAAGCGCAAGTTGTTTATGAAGATATCAATCGCCAACTAAAATTAGCCTCAGACCAAAGCAAGAACAATCTTAAAATAGCTCAAGCTACCGAAAATGATTTAATTATCAGAAGTGAAGAGGATGGATACGTATATAAAATAAATGCGAAAAAAGGAGAACTTGCCACGTCAATGTCACCCCTTGCTGTCATCGGACAAAAAGACTTTAGTATTGAGTTGAATGTGGATGAATTTGATATAGTTAAAATCAGGAAAGGGCAGAAAGTGATTGTAAAAATGGATAGTTATCAGAATCAGATTTTTGAAGCTCAGGTAAATTTTATATATCCAATGATGAACGAGCGAACGAGAACATTTAAAGTGGAAGCAGTTTTTTCCAGGAAGCCTGTGATGTTGTATCCTAATTTAACGCTAGAAGCCAATATCATCATCAATGAAAAGAAGAATGTTTTAACTATTCCCACGACTTATTTATTGAATGACTCATCCGTAATGCTGGAAGATGGTACAGTGAAAGCCTTGAAAATAGGATTAAAAGATTATAGCATCACTGAGATAGTAAGTGGAATTGATAAGGACACAAAAATCAGGATGCCAAAAAAATGAAAACGAAGCACATTTTCGAAATAGCAAGAGCATTGTTAATGGCAAGATCGAAGCAAACACTTGTTGCAGCCATTGGTGTGACATTTAGTGTAGCCTTTTTTATATCGCTTCTTGGTTTTATGGAGGGGTTAAACACATTTTTAGATGGATTGGTCTTGAATAGAACACCGCATATCAGGTTGTATAATGATATTCAACCCTCGGCCATACAACCCATTGATTTAGATACTGCATATAAAGGTTACCATAATTTTATAAGTTCAATAAAGCCCGCCAATTCAAGAAAAAAAATTTACAACGTAGAAAGTATTGTTAAAAAACTAAATGCCGACAATCGGGTTTATGGAGTGGCCCCTAAAGTAACCGCTCAGGTATTTTATAATTTAGGAAATATAGAACTAAATGGCATCATTAATGGCGTAGATGTAGTGCAGGAGGCAAAGCTTTTCAATTTCAAGAATTATGTATTCGAGGGAACTATATGGATTTGCAAAACAGGTCGAACAGCATAATTTTGGGTCAGGGTGTTGCCGACAAAATGCTTGCAAAAGCAGGTGATCTTATTCAAGTCACCACCATAAATGGAGAGCAATTTTCTTTAAAAGTAATTGGTTTTTTTCAATCGGGAATTGTCGAATTAGATAAAGTACAGAGCTATGTAAGTTTGGCTACCTGTCAAAAATTGCTGGGCGAACCAAATGATTATATTAGTGACATTCAAATCAAGCTCAAAGAAATGAGCCAGGCACCTGCCATTGCCAAAGAATATAAACAACTTTTTAGGATCAGTGCTGAAGACATACAAACAGCAAACGCACAGTTTGAGACCGGCAGCAGTGCAAGAACTATCATATCCTTTGCCGTTGGTATAGTCCTTTTGATTGTGGCCGGCTTCGGTATATACAACATCCTAAACATGATGATTTATGAAAAAATGGATACCATCGCCATTCTGAAAGCCACTGGATTCTCGGGAACAGATGTAAAGAAAATATTTATCACCATTTCTTTGAGTATCGGTCTTGGGGGAGCGTTGGCAGGGGCTTTGATGGGTTTAATTTTTTCAATAATGATTGACCACATACCCTTCAACTCGACCGCAGTACCGGGTATAGATACTTACCCCGTAGATTATGGAATACAGTACTACACTATAGCCTTTTTATTTGCAGTGACTACCACATATTTCGCGGGTTGGTTTCCTGCGAAAAAAGCAAGTTCAGTAGATCCGGTTGAAATCATTAGAGGGAAATAATGTGAAAAATAAAATTGCCTTAGAAGCGAAATCAATATTCAAATCATTTTACGATCCTGTAAAAATTGATGTATTGAAAGACATATCATTTACCATAAATCGAGGAGAGTTTGTTTCTATTACGGGTAAATCTGGCTGCGGAAAATCTACTTTACTCTATATTCTTTCAACAATGGATACGGAGTACACGGGCGAACTTTTAATAGATAATCAATCCGTTACTAACAAATCAGAAAAGGAATTGGCCTTACTACGCAATGAAAAAATAGGTTTTGTGTTTCAATTTCATTACTTACTCAATGAGTTTAGCGTTTTGAGAAATGTTATGCTTCCAGGCTTTAAATTAAATAAACTATCGGAGGAAGAATTAGAACACAAAGCATTCGATCTATTAAAAATATTAGGAATAGAAAAATTGACAAATAAAATGGCTTACCAAATTTCAGGGGGAGAAAAGCAAAGAGTGGCGATAGCCCGGGCGATGATAAATAATCCACTGATTTTAATCTGTGATGAACCCACAGGAAACTTGGATAGTAAAAATACGGAGATTGTGTTTGAAATTTTTAATGAACTGGTTTATTCATTCAATAAAACCATATTAGTAGTAACCCACGACCTCAGTTTTGCAGAAAATACTCAAAGAATTATTGTTATGGAAGATGGACGAATTCTTGTTTAGCGTAAAGATATTATTAATTCTTAGGTTACAGTGAAAGTACAAATGCATAACAACACCTACAAGCAATTGGCGGTTCTTTGGTTAAATGAAGCTTTTTACTTTGTATCAAAATCAGTGTTTGCAGACCGTTTTGTACATCGAAATCGCCAACTTCTTGTAGTTGCAAAATATTATGCGTCATGCTTGGCGGCACAGCTAACTTGAAGCATTCTGCAAGTAACGAACAAATAAAAATAACTGGACACAGCATCTTAAAACCGATAAAACAGATGAAATTTTATAATTTTGTTCAACCTTCAATATGTCAACTATTTGTTTGAATTGTGAGCACCATTTTAAAGGTAATTTCTGTCCGAATTGCGGACAGAATTCAACTGTAAAAAGAATAACAGCAACTACCTTACTGGCTGATTTCCTGCACTTTTTTACACATCTTGAAAAGGGATTTTTATTTACATCTTGGGTTTTTTTGACAGCGCCAGGTATCTCCTCTATAAATTATATTTCTGGTAAGAGAAAAAAATATCAAACTCCCGCAAGTTATTTTTTAATCTGGACGGGGTTGTATATTATCCTTCATAATGCCATTGTCAATTATTTCAATTATCAATTAACTGGAGAAGTAATTACTCAATTGGATACAAGCGGGCAGGCTAATATTCTATTGCAGAAACATTTTACGCTATTCATTATTCCGGCTGTCTTATGTTCTGCATTTTCAATTTATTATGTTTTAGCAAAACCGAAATATAATTTCACTGAAATACTAGCGCTTTCCTTGTATGGAGGAGGGACATATTTTATGATGCTGTTTACAAGTGATTTAATTTTGGGACTTTTATTTAGGGTGAACGTTTTAGCTACACCCGTTTTCTTATGGCAAGGTGCTTTATCCTTCACATATAATATCTGGTTCTCTTATGACATATTTAAACGAATCCAACTACGGCTATTTTGGCTGCGATTGATTTGTGCAGCAGTCTTAGTGGCTATCAGTGGCTGGATAATATTATTCTATTTCCCGATAGCATGGATTTATTTTACAATACATTAGAGGTTGTATTTGATTACAGTTTATCTTGTAACTTATTAACTTAAAGTGCAGAGTAGCACGAACGCATAACATACAGATTAAAAGAAATAAAAGATAAATAATCTCGTTACAGTAGAGAATCAAATGAAACTACTTATACTAACGAAGAAAAGATTACCACTTTTAATTGCAATTATTTGTTGCATAGAATTATCAATTTACCTGTGGTCAGTTTGGACAAGCACTTTAAATTTAAATAATTTTTTTGCAATTCAATCAGAATTTATTTTTGACAAATGTGCCCGTTTAGCAGGCAGAATTTCATCCTTCCTTATCCTTATCACCTTATTCATGGTTGGTTATTATGGAATGAAATATATTTATAATAATGAAAAGATTAAAGAATCTTTTCTGATTTTGATAATTCTGTTTACCTGCAATCACCTAATCCATTTATTATTTGTCATTCTTCGTTTCAGAAGCCATGACGACTCAATTAGTATTCATGGACCATTAGAAATCGGTGGCACTATACATGGAATCATCACGTTCTCATCTATCGTTATAATTCCATTCATTATTTGGAACTATAAGCGTCTAAGCAAATTTCTCTATTTTGTTATAATTCTTCATTTGCTCAATATCAGTTGCTTCATTATTAAAACCTTTTTAAGTAAGGTAAAACCACCTGAACATCCAGCATATCATAATCAGTTTGGAATAGCAATAATTTGCGCTGCTTGCATTTACATTTTGTATAGAGTTTATGTTGAAAACAAGAAAAACGCACCAGTAAATAACTATTACTAAATTTGACAAAACTGACACGACAACAAATGAGATTCCTATCAAACTTCTCTGCGGACTTAGAGTTTCAATTCTTCATACAGACTGCAACACATGCCGATAACATGGATTTTAAAGGGTAAATGATTGTTGAGTAGGATAA
Source organism: Saprospiraceae bacterium (assembly GCA_016712145.1). Classification (NCBI taxonomy): domain Bacteria; kingdom Pseudomonadati; phylum Bacteroidota; class Saprospiria; order Saprospirales; family Saprospiraceae; species Saprospiraceae bacterium. Next base: position 160,497 of record JADJRO010000003.1, on the reverse strand, counting down.
ATCAATTGAATATTCATTTGATAAACTATAAGACCATTCGTTGCTTCCTAAAGTCGAGAAAATAATTCTATCTCTAGAGAAGACTGATTCACTAATAAAACTAAATAATATTTCAAAATTCGTTGGATATAAAGTATACTATAGAATTATAATTAATGAATAAAGATTAGGATTCGAGAAGATTGATGAAAATAAAACAAGACTAATCATTATAGCTCACAGAAAAGATATCTATATGCAGTTACAACAATAAAAAGAGCACTGGCGCTAACAAAGCATAGACTATAACCCCACCCTACTACAAAAATCATTCTAATTTAATTTTTTTTGGTAATAAAAAAGTTCTTTCATAGATTTGGCTAATAATGTTTTGACGGTGCAGTGTTTACTGCCAAATCGTTATGCGACATGCTTTGGCGAGCTACAAAATCCGAACTGTGATGCAAGAAATAAACAATGACAATTCAAACTTAATAGAACAAATGTTCAAGATAACAATAAACTCATCAATACTTTATGTAACTGCTTTCCTTTTCACTACTATATTGCATGAATCCTTTCATACAATATTTGGAGTTTTATTCGACAGCCATCCTGTATTACATCATAATTACGTTGAGCACCTAAATGAAGAAACCCTTACCACAACTCAGAAAATTATAATTGCTCTTGCCGGCCCACTTATTAGTTTGATGCAGGGACTAATTGCAGCAATCATCTTTTTTAAGATGGAAAAAAATAATTTGTTTCGGATGTTTATTGCATGGGGTTCCGTTCTTGGATTTAACAATTTTCTTGGTTATGTATTAACCGGTCCGTTATTCAAGGTTGGTGACATAGGTAGGGTATATTATTTGATTGATACTCCGCTCTATCTGCAAATAACATTCGCATTGCTTGCAGCGGTTGTTTTGGTAAAGTTATCGCTGATGATGAGCAAACCATTTCTTGGATTTGCTACACGGCAAGAATGGATACTGGACGGACAATCCAGAAAAAAATTTCTGTTTCACACTATCATTCTGCCATGGATTTTCGGTTCCCTCATAATGACTGTCCTGTATCTTCCTATAATTGCACTCATTAGCATTATTTATCCTGTAATGAGTGGTTTTGTCTTTATTGGCCCGTGGCAATACGGTTATAAAATTACGGACGTTGATCTATCTGAAAGCAGAGAAATCGAGAAATTAAGTTTTAAATATATTTTAATTTTGATTGTAATTGCGTTGATTTTTAAATTTGTTCTACAGCCAGGAATTAAATTTTCATAAATGCTAACAGACATGACATCGTACATTGAATATAGATCTCCTTCATGAAAGTAGCTCAAACGTATCACAGTGAGTTTAATAAATTGACAGCTCAGTGTTTAAATAAAGTTCAATTTTTCAATCAAACCTTTGTGTTGGTTGATCATTTTGGACGACAGGGCTACCATCAAACCGAATGATAAGAAATGACAGAACTGAAAACTGACGACAATGATTTCATTAACCAAAAACAATTCAAAATGACAATCATCAACAATAATGCACCTGTAAAGTGCAGTAAAACAATTTCTATCAATGCAAGTCCTGAAAAGGTTTGGAATACACTCACAAACATTGACCAGTGGTCAACCTGGCAAACCGACATTACTAAGCCAAAAATAAGTGGAGCGTTATTGCCCGGCACAAGCTTCGTATGGACAAGCGGAGGCGCAACGATTCAATCAACCCTTCAAAGCGTAGACCCCTTTAATCGTTTGGGTTGGACAGGTAAAACTTTCGGTATTTTTGCTATTCACAACTGGACGCTAACAGAAGCAAACAATCAAACACAAGTGGCAGTTGACGAAAGCATGGAAGGGCTGTTGGCAAAACTTTTCAAAAAAGCGTTCAACAAAAGTTTAGATAAGAGTTTGCAAACTTGGTTGGATTTGCTGAAAAAAGAGTGTGAAAAATAAACAGACCACGATATGAAATACATCATTCGACTCGAAGAATTAGGATTATTTGCCATTGCGGTTTATGGTCTTTACCTACAACCTTTTCAATTTTCATGTTGGGTTTGGATTTTGCTTTTCTTATTACCCGACATCGGAGCAATTGGTTATTTCATTAATCCTGAAATTGGTGCCATTACTTACAACCTTCTTCATCACCGGTTTATAGGTGTAGTAGTTTTAGCTATCGGTTATTTAACCCAAAACCCATACTTAGTTCTAGCTGGGTTAATTGTTCTGGGACATTCGTCCTTTGACCGTGCTTTAGGTTACGGACTTAAACTTCCCGACAATTTTAATCATACCCATTTGGGATGGATAGGAAAATAATTAAACCATCCACTAACAAGGGGTTTGCGAAAGTGGGGGTGCAATGCTTCATTGACCTTTTGTGCTTATCCAAAATTTTGTGTATCGTATTAACTGTAGTGCTAATTCACCCTGCCATCGCTAACAACCAAAACGTAAGTGGTCAGACTATGACAACCCAAGACCAGAAAATATAATTGAATGACAGATATGAATTCAACGACTTTCCCAATCTTGAAAACTGAAAGATTAACGCTCAGACAATTATCAATTGACGACAAACTGGATATTTTTGCGTTGCGTTCAGACCCAAGAGTCAACAAATATCTTAACAGACAACCATGTCAGTCAGTCGAAGATGCAATAATTTTTATCAACAAGGTCAATGATAATATAGAAAGAAACGATACTTATTATTGGGTGATTACATTGACTGATGCAAAAACACTTTTAGGAAGCCATTGGGAAGATTTTATTGGTATTCAGTTCTGCCGTTCCATGGATTGATTTTTAAAGGAATGATAAATAGACTCGCTGAAATATAATTAGAGCAGTGAATAGAAGAAAAAGAAAAACAGCCCATAACCGCGGTCATTGTAAGAAGAACCGTGCATAACCAAAACAACACTAAAATGACAGACAATAAACTTGTTTATCATTGCCTTAAAAAACAAAAACCATGAAGCAAACAACAACATTAGGACACAGTACGCTACAAGTGAATAGAATTGGACTTGGCTGTATGGGCATGTCAGAGTTTTATGGTTCTTTTAATGAAGAAGAATCCATTAATACTTTGCATAAGGCCATCGAATTCGGAGTAAATTTTTTTGACACAGCCGACATGTATGGCTGGGGGGCCAATGAACGTCTATTAGGAAAAGCATTTAAAGGAAGGTGGAGTGATGTAATTTTAGCGACCAAATTTGCTGTGATGCGAGGACCTAATGGCGAATATCTTGGACTTAACTGTAAGCCAGAATACATAAGACAAGCTTGCGAACAAAGTCTTCAAAATTTTGGAGTTGATACAATTGATTTGTATTACATGCATCGGCAAGATCGGAAAGTGGAAATTGAAGAAATTGTTGGCACAATGAGTGATTTAGTAAAACAAGGAAAGGTAAAACACTTAGGCATTTGTGAAGCGAATGTAGAAATGATTCGTCGTGCACATGCTGTTCACCCACTTGCCGCCGTGCAAAACGAATATTCTTTGTGGAGCCGCGAACCTGAACAAGAGGTTTTGGATGTGTGTCAGGAACTCGGAATCACTTTTGTTGCATATAGCCCTCTTGGACGGGGGTTCTTAACAGGAGCAATCAAAAGTCGGGCAGATTTGGAAACCAGTGATTGGCGTCTTACACTTCCTCGTTTTACAGACGAAGCGATAAAGGACAATCTAAAATTTGTAGAGGTTGTGGAGCAAATTGCACAAAACAAAAAAGTTACCAAAGCACAAGTCGCTCTTGCCTGGGTTCTTAGTCAAAACGATGATATCGTGACGATTCCGGGTACTCGAAAAGTTCATCGTCTCGAAGAGAATTTAGCTGCATTGAATGTGGAATTAACAAATACTGATTTGGCTACAATTCAAAATTCTATGCCATCACAAACAGTTGGAAATCGTTATTAAAAAAACAAAAGAATCTGTCAATAAGCAAGCGTTTTGAAAGATACAAATTCAATTAAACAATAACAATTATGAAATTATCAACCAACAAAATTTTAGTCACAGGCGGTGCAAGCGGTATCGGTTTAGGACTTACCGAGAGATTTATCCAGGAGAACAATACTGTGATCATCTGTGGCAGACGAGAAGCTACATTACGTGAAGTAAAAGACAAATTTCCCTCTGTAATTACTAAAGTTTGCGACTTATCTTTAGAAGCAGACCGAGTTGAACTTTATAATTGGGTATCAGAAAATCATTCTGACCTGAATGTGCTTGTAAATAACGCTGGTATTCAAAATTGGATGAACATTTCTGACAGTGACTTTTATTCTAAAACGGCAAATGAGATTATTACAAATGTGTTAGCTCCAATTCACTTGACAACTCAATTTATTAATTTAAAGAAGTTGGACACTATTATCAACGTGACATCTGGTTTAGCATTCGTTCAACTTTCCAAAGTCCCTGTCTATTGTGCTACAAAAGCATCTCTTCATTCATTTACACTTTCATTACGACACATGTTAAAGGGGAAAAATATAGAAGTAATTGAAATGATACCACCAGCTTTAAATACAGACCTTGGAGGTAAAGGATTACACGATGGACAACCACCTGTTTCAGATTTTATTAATGCAGTTTTCCTACAAATGAAAGAAGGCAAAACAGAATTGACTTTTGGATTTAGTGAAGTTATGGCAAAAGCAACACCAGATAGTATCAATGCGACTTTCAATAAAATGAACCCATATTCACATTAGAAAATTAAACAACGTGTTGATAAGAAGAATAACGAAGTATTAATACGGGTTTGTCAAAAGCAGCGGTTCAGTACTCCGGAGATACACTTGTGGTTAATTTGTCATTGGTTCGCTGTATCAACTTTTATGGTAAAAATCGTCACCTTCGCCAAGCCCAAAACCGTAGTGGCAACCAAATGAGCGACATAACGAAAAATATCGTATCAAATGAAAAGTGTATTTAAAAAACAACTTACCTCAAAATTTACTAAAATTTCAACATCAATAAATTTAAAAATTATATCATCATCTAAATTTATCGTGTTGGCTCCCCAGGAAGGGTTGAGATTACAATCCAGTCCTGTCCGTGACCTGATTTTCAAAGTTACAGGAGAAGATACTGGTGGAGCATTCGACTATTTTATAGTTGAGGTCGCTCTACATGGTGGACCTCCGCTTCATGTCTATCATAAGCAACAGGTAACAATCCATGTTCTATATGGAAAATTCAAAGTCAGGATTGGTGATGATATTTTCTACTGCAATGAAGGGGACTTTGCCTATCTACCTTCAAAAGTTCCAAATGCCTTCCTCAACTTGACTAATGAGCCAGACGAGATTATTGTAGTCTATACTCCAAGTGGCGGACACAAATTTTATGAAGAACTTAGACCCCTCATGCACAGTGGTTCTCCTGACAAAAAAGTGGTCGGTCAACTCCTTGAGAAATTTGAAATGACTTAACTTGTACCTTCATTCTGCCAAGATTGAGATAAAGGATTTAAAATTCATTATTGACAAATTGACCTGGACTTACTAGATTGGCCACCGCTAGCAGGGGTTTGCGATAGCGGGGTTCTATGCTCCAAAGACAAAAAATGAAAAAAAATAAAACACCTTATTATGCTCTTTAAGACACTTAACGTCTTAGTTTCTTTGACAATTTTCTCCTCTTGCAGCGGACAAGGACAAAAATCAACAAAGAAAGAAATTGAAACAACTACATGTTTGCTTGTTGGTGACACAGTTTATCAAGTTGACGGAGAAATTCGAGGAATCATTCAAGACTCTAAAAACAATCTTTGGTTTGCATCAAATGGAAATGGGGTTTATAAATATGATGGCAAATCGGTTATCAACTTTACAGAAAAACATGGCCTTAGTAGTAATTATGTTTGGATGGCAAAGGAAGGAAAGAACGGAAATATTTGGTTCAAGACAAATGTTCGACCAAAAGACATAGACGCCATTTGCTTTTTTGACGGCTTTCAATTTAAAACCGTCCAACCAGACACAAATCGGATAGCTTATGATTTTAAGAACGGAGAATTGTTGTTTGACTATTATTTCGATGGGAAATCACTTTCAAAAATTCAACTTCCACATACTTCACCCATTAAAAATGAAGAAAACAAACGCCATCATTACGACATTTTTACTACCTGTATAGACAAAAGTGGCAATGCTTGGTTTGGCACTTGCACAGCAGGTATTTGCAAATACGATGGTGAAAAATATACTTGGTTTGACAATAAGGAGCTCGGCTCCGCAACTAGGGACATTTATGAAGATAGGAAGGGTAGATTTTGGTCCTGTAATAATGGTGATGGGTTATTTCGATATGACGGGGAGAATTTTGTTAATTTTTCAAAAGAGAAGAACTTACACAACCCTGATTTCGAAAAATATCCGATTGGCAAACCGGGACTAATGTCAAGAGTTTGGAAAATTACAGAAGACAATCAAGGTAATCTTTGGGTGGCAACAATTGACAATGGCGTTTGGAGTATCAGCGATAATTCCATTACGAACTATACAACAAAAGACGGCTTACCTATGGACAATATTTGGACAGTATATACCGACAACCAAGGTAAACTTTGGGTGGGAACAGAAGGAGATGGCTTATATACTTTTAATGGCAAGACATTTACTAAATTCAAGTTATGACAGAAGAACGAAGAGATGCCGTTAACTGGTGTTTGGTAAAATAGAGGATTCAGAGGTTAATTAAACATTCTACCTTGTATCAACTTTTGTGCTGGGCTGACTGTTTTAAGCTTCGGAATCCGCTTTTTCAACAAGTCCGAACCCCTTCCTTGCACTCAAACCTTATATCTTCATCAATAAAACATACAATCAGAAATTAAAATAGACAACAAAATGAAAACTTTAATTAATTCAATCGCTATTATATTACTGACTTTCATCTTGAATATTTCAGTGAGTGCGCAGATAAATATTGATTTGGAAACTGGGGCTGTTTTTACTGGTTATAATAATGTTCGCATTCCGGGCGATCTGGGTACATCTTTTTCTCTTAAAGATGATTTAAAAGCTAAAACCCAGCTATTTTATCGTTTTAGAGCAGGTTACATAATAAAAAAGCGGCACACGCTTTCCCTATTATATGCTCCTCTTGAGACTAAATCAAAAGGCAGTGTGGCAAATGATATTTTCTTTGAAGGTGTTTTATTTCCTGCTAAAACTGAATTTGTCGGTAAATATAAATTTAATTCTTACAGGTTGACGTACCGATACGATATAGTAAATAAATCTAAGATTGTTTTCGGATTAGGATTCACTGCAAAAATCAGAGATGCAAAAATTGCACTTTCTACGCCTGGATTAACTTCTGAAAAAACGAATGTTGGATTTGTTCCAATTATTAATTTCAGGCTTGTATGGAACGTATATGGTAAGTTTGGTCTGTTACTGGATGGAGATGCACTTGCAGCTCCGCAGGGAAGAGCTGAAGATGTTGTGATTGCTGCAACATATAAACTCTCAGAAAATTTTGGTATTCGGGCAGGATACCGCATTCTCGAAGGAGGTGCAGACAATGACGAGGTTTATAATTTTGCGCTCTTCCATTATGCTTCCATTGGATTGACGTATACTTTTAATAGCAAGAATGAATCAAATTAAAATTATTTACGCATGAGCAAATTGCAAATAATAAAACTAATAGTATCCATAATAGTTCCTTTAGGCCTCGGTAGTTTAGCAGGAATATTTACAGCTCAATCAGTACCTGAATGGTATGCAACCTTAAACAGGCCATCGTTCAATCCCCCAAACTGGATATTTGGACCAGTTTGGACAACGCTTTACATTTTAATGGGTATCTCCTTATTCATGATTTGGAAACAGGATACGAGCAAAGAACGCAATTTGGCCATTTTAGTCTTTATGCTTCAATTGCTCCTAAATTTTGTATGGAGTTTTATCTTTTTCTATTTCAATATGATAGGATTTGCATTGATTGAAATTATTTTCTTGTGGATTGGTATTGTAGTTATGCTTTTTTTGTTTTACAAAATCAAGCCAATAGCTTCATATATTAATATACTCTATTTATTATGGGTAACTTTTGCAACCGTGCTTAATGGATGTTATTACTTTCTCAACAGAGGCTGATTCCAACTGAGGATATAAATTATAAAACAAATGCATTTCTTGGCTAATAAATGAAGGAAGGAATTATAAGGGCAGTGCACAGCTTAGAATTAAAATAATTGGTGGTCCAGTGGTTACTAGAATATATTCAAGCGGATCACCTATATTGTTGCGGACAGTTTATTACTCCGCAAATGCCACCTTCTTAAACCACAAAACGTGAGTGCACATGATGCAATAGAGATTTAAAATACTTTTAAGATTCGATAAATATCGCTCTTGATTGGCTTTGAAAATACCATTGCATCAATTTCAATTTTGTATTCTTCAAATTATTTTATTGTTGGGACAATATCACGGGACGATAAAAAGCAGCAAGCACTTCAACGCATTTTAAGTTTATGATTTTACTCCCAATTTTTTTCGGTTGTTTAATAAATTGTTTTTACTTTTGGTTAACATCCGTTTCGCGGTGCAGAGTTTACTGCCAAAAAAGTTAGCAACTAATTTAGAACGACATGAAACAACGATTATACTTTTTCATTTTTCTGATACTGACATTTAAAATATCTGTTATTGGTCAGTCTGTGGAAAGAATTTTTTATTCGACATTTAGCCCACAAGATTGGGATATTTATATTTCAAAAGACGATGGAAAAAGCATTGAAAAGTTAACGAACCACCCTTCATTAGATTATGATGCCGTTATAAGCCCAGATGGGAAATGGGTGGTGTTTACATCTGAAAGGTCCGGCATACCTCAGCTTTATGTACAGGCAATTGAAGGAGAACAATCGCCAGCTTTATTGATTAAAAGCAACTCCTTTCAAGATCAGGCAACATTCTCCCCAGATGGGAGTCAATTAGCATTTGTAGCCTCCCATGAAGGAAATTCAGAAATTTACATTATCCCATTTCTGCCAAATACCATTCAGGATATTTCAAAAGCCATAAACCTTACCAAGCATCCCGGTGGCGATTTTAGACCTTCTTTTTCTCCAAATGGTAAGCAGATTGCATTTAGCAGTGACAGGGGACATGTTATTGTTCCGCATCCTCAATTTCCATTTGCCCGTCAACGAATAGGAAATATTTACACGATTGATAATAACGGGAATAATTTGAATCGCCTCACCGATTCTAAATACTGGGACGGCAGCCCGATATGGTCGACTGATGGCAATAAAATAATATTCTATAGTGGCCGAACCGGTAAAAATACCATTTTTGAAATGAATCCAGATGGTACGAATCAAAAACAACTTATTGATTTTGAGGGGCCAGCCGTTTCACCAAAATATTTATCCAATGGGAATTTTGCTTTTACTACGTGGCACAGTGAACAGGATTTTAAAATAATGCAGGTGGACAAAGCCAAAAATGAAATAACCTCAATGTTTTCAAACAGTCCTGATTTAATGTTCAATGTAGATATTCATCCAAGAGGTCTGATCGTTTTCCACGGAGGAAAATATGCCCCAAACAAAGGAGTGCCGGGTAATTTTGGATTTGATGGGGATGTCCTGGCCAAATTACCTGATACGCTTTCTTTTGGTGAACAAAAGTTAACTATCTATGGCGTGCGCAGAGCATTTGTGGCACCGCCTCAAATAGGTAATACGCTTTTATATTACGATGCAGGAGATACACAAAGTTTTTTCGATTTTCTTAAGCCATTGGGCTATAGTGTTTTTTGGCTTCCAATCCTTATTGTCATTCTATTTATAGCAGGCATCCTTTTAGGTATACGCAATAGAAAAAAGATTTCATTTTGGAGATACCTGCTGTTCAGTATTCTTACGCTTTTTTTGGGAATTATAACAGGTGGCATTTTCTTCTTTGTAGATGCCATAAACCCAATGCCTTTAAGTACTATTCGTTTGGTAATGGGATTCCTTACAATCGCATTCATTATTTTGGGATGGTGGCAATACAAACGCACTGTTAAACGAATAGAAATTGGAATAACAACACATCGTCTATCTAAATTATACAGTTTACTTTTCTATGGTTTAGCATACTTCGCCTTTTTCTGCACTGTTTTTATCAACCAAATGGTGAATTCTACCTTACACTTTTATCAGGTTGATTATGTAACAGGAGAAAAGAAGCTTCTATTTAGTTTCGATAAAGAACCGAATACGAACCCGGCAAACTTCTCAGTATTAGATAGTAAGGTAACACATGATGGAAAATCTTTTATTTTCACAACGGGTAGTTTTAGAGCTAATGCAACAACACAGGGAGATATCTGGAAGTACGACTTTGAGACCAAAAGTGTTTCTAAACTTTCCGATTCACCCTATAATGATGGGTTTGGCGACTTTAGTGAAGATGAGAAAATGGTTTTTCGTAGTGGAAGTAATGGCAACTTCGATATTTATCTAAAAACAAATAACGTTATTGAAAACCTAACGAATGACCATCACAGAGATAATTTTCCAGCCATATCTAAGCAGGGCGACAATATTGTGTTTTCATCCGACAGGTTAAGAAAAGAAGGCGAGTATAAAACGATGGACATATTTTTAATAAAATTAAAATCAGACAATAGTTGGTCAGAACCGGAAATAATTTCAAATGGCAAAGGACAAAATGCGCATGCTCATTTTTCACCCGATGGCAAGTGGGTTATTTATACCACAGAAGAATTCGGCATAAATGATGAACAGGCCTTAATTCAGCCAATAATATTTTCGCCTCAGATGTATGGTGAAATTGTTGCTTATAATTTGAAAACAAAAGAACGAATCCGACTGACGCATAACAAATGGGACGAAGGTACTCCGCTTTGGGTTGAATAATAAAATCAGTTGCTAACAGCTAAATTGCAAAAATAGGAGAGGATGCTTCCATGATAGTGAAGTGCTAAATTTAAGCCTTGTGTATCTAATGAAGAATCCATGTAATAAAATAAGGCTTAGTTTAGGGTTGAAAATTCTCAATTTAATAATCAACTTAAAACCAAGCCTATGACAAATTTACAAGTAAAAGCGGACTTTACTGGCCGCATTATGTTTATCGGTATCGACATACATTTAAAAAATTGGCATGTTTCATTATATTATGAGCAGAAACTTATAAAGAGTTTCCGGCAAGAAGGATGTCCAAAGACGTTGTCAAATTATTTAAATGAGCATTATCCAGGTGCGAAATATGTATGTGCATATGAATCCGGATTTAGTGGATTTTGGGCACAGCGTCAATTGGAGCAGTTAGGAATTGAGTGTATTGTGGTTCATGCAGCAGATGTACCCCAGACGAACAAAGGAAAGCATTTTAAAACAGACAAAATGGACTCCAAAAGGATTGGAGCTGCATTGGGAAGCGGTATGTTGCGAGGTATATACATTCCCGAAGCAGAAGCAGAATCAGACCGTCAATTAGTTCGATGTAATGTAAAATTGGGAAATGATGTTACAGCATGTAAGCATCGCATCAAGAGTATGTTATACCAACTTGGAATATCAATACCACAACAATATAATAATGGAAACTGGAGTAATAAATTTATGACATGGTTAAAGGATCTTCGCTTTGAAAATGAATCAACCAGACTAGCTTTAGACCTATACTTTCAAACCTTACTTAACTTGCGACAAGAAAAGCTAAATGCTTTGCGACAGATTCGGAGGCTACAGAACAAGGATCGGTATTCAAAATTATTTAAGTTATTAACGAGTATTCCAGGCATAGGGCCAATGACAGCAATTACTTTGCTAACTGAAATTGTGGACATGAAACGATTTAACAATTTTGATGAATTAAATAGTTTTATAGGATTTTGTCCAAATGAATATTCCAGCGGAGACAAAGAACGCAAAGGAAGAATGTCTTTTAGACAGCACAAAAGACTCCGCTCATTGCTAATTGAGAATGCCTGGATAGCCATTCGTAATGACCCCGCTCTGCTGTTATATTATAGTGAAACTAAAGCTAAATTGGGAGAAAAGAGGGCTATTGTAAAAATTGCACGAAAATTAGTATCCAGAATCAGAATGGTTTGGAATAACGAAAAACCATATGAGATAGGTGTTGTGGCCACCAATAAAATCAAAAAAACACAATCAAATTAAACAGTAAAAAATAAATCTTAGCTTTACCATCCCAGAAATGAATAAAAGTTAAAAAATGGTAAGACCGCTCACTATAGACTGTAGTTTAACCTACGCAATGAAGATTGCGGCTTACCATTTCTTTACATAACTAATTAAGATTCTTGTAGCGAAGAGAGATTTTCGACTACTAATAGGAGTTTGATGAGTAAAGAAAAGATTATTTGAAGAGACAACAAAAATCCAAAGGAAGTGGAATGGTTAATTTATGCCATTCTACTTTCAAAGGAATTTATTAGAAAACAAGGGAATTGGCAACCTCCTGCATATTTTATTCATAGGAGTCTAATGCTGAAAATCTCACTTATTCAGAGCTACAAAAGGTTATCGCACATGATGCAATAGAGATTTAAAATACTTTTAAGATTCGATAAATATCGCTCTTGATTGGCTTTGAAAATACCATTGCATCAATTTCAATTTTGTAGTTTTCAAATTATTTTATTGTTGGGACAATATCACGGGACGATAAAAAGCAGCAAGCACTTCAACGCATTTTAAGTTTATGATTTTACTCCCAATTTTTTTCGGTTGTTTAATAAATATTTTTTACTTTTGGTTAACATCCGTTTGGCGGTGCAGCATCTATGCCAATCCAACGGCGGTAATTTTATGAGTAGACATAACATAGTTGGAATTATTTTAACATCTTTAATAATTATTATCATTATAAATTATAATTATATTAGTTGTGTGTGTATTACAACTAATAAAGTATGTGTTTATTTAAAAAACGAAAGTGGCCAATTTATCAAATCGGGATATTTAACAGCTTACGAAACTGACACTCTCAAATTTTATAATCTTAAGAAAACCTGACGATAAAAGACATCCCCATTCCTGGAGTATTGTGGATAATGACGAATTAATAAAATGGTTACTTAAGCAGATTTAACATCCGTAGACAACAGCCATTTAGCAAATGCGGGAACTTTTTGCTGTTAAAAGTGTGAAGTGGTAAATTCAAGCTAAGAACTGTTAAAATAAAACAACTGGGATTCTGTACCCCGACAAATTACGGTTGATGGGATATTGGGGTGGGAAAACGCAATCTTCTTTGCCAACGACAAACCTGAAACTTAGCTTTTTCATGTAGGACAATGGCATACTGATAGGCCAACGCTAGCGGTATCAAACCATGAATCATGAAATCTAATGCCCACAAACTTGAAGTTCCATTGCTACAACCCCTTAGTTTTTAAGCTACGACGACACCCAAAGACTTCAAAATTCTCTTTATTATTAAAAAATAATTCAAAATAAATTTGCGAAACCGATTAGTTGCATATATTTGCAACCAATTAGTTTCGCAATTATAATTTATAGTCAAATGAGAAAATTAAAATTACAAGTCCAAATGACCTTAGACGGCTTTATTTCAGGGCCAAATGGAGAAATGGACTGGATGTGTTTCCCATGGACAGACGATATAATTAATTATGTAAGGGAAATAACTGAACCAGTTGACACGATAATTTTAGGTAGAAAACTTGCCGAAGGATTTATACCGCATTGGGAAAACGTTGTTAAAGACCCGAATAACCCTGAATATGAAGGTGGTTTAAAATATACTTCAACACCGAAAATTGTATTTTCCAAGACACTTACCAAATCAATATGGAACAATACTGAATTAGCAAAAGGTGGATTGATTGAAGAGATTACAAACCTAAAAAACAAGCCGGGGAAAGATATTATTGTGTATGGCGGGGGTACTTTTGTTTCTGCATTACTAAAACACAAACTCATTGACGAATTGCATTTGTTCATAAATCCAGCTGCCATTGGTAATGGAATGCCCATCTTTAAAGAACTAAATGCAATGCAAAAATTTAGCGTTTTAAATGTTAAACATTTTGATTGCGGTATAATTACATTGATCTACAAACCTATCTAAAATGAGAAGAGATATTTTTCAAGCAATTGCAGACCCTACACGAAGAGCAATATTAACACTCATTGCGCTTCAAGCTATGACGCCCAATGCCCTAGCTGAGCACTTTGACACCACAAGACAAGCCGTTTCAAAACACCTTCGAATTTTGACAGAGTGCGATCTGGTTAAACAAGAACATCAAGGCAGAGAAATTTACTACACTCTTGAAATTGACAAAATGAAAGAAATAGATATATGGATGGAACAGTTTCGAAAAATTTGGGAAACTCGATTCAATCAATTAGACAATTTATTATCAACAATTAAAAAAAATAAAAAATGAATAATTTACAATTTGAATTTACGTTAGATAAGTTAACCAAAACTGTTTTCGTAGACAGAGAATTTAATGCCGAACTTTCACTTGTTTGGGATGCATTTACTAAACAAGAAATTCTTGACCAATGGTGGGCACCTAAGCCTTACGAATCAAAAACTAAAGTAATGGATTTCAAAGTGGGCGGACGTAGATTTTATGCAATGGTTAGTCCTGAAGGACAAGAAATGTGGCAACTTCAACAGTACACTTCCATTACCCCTAAAACCAATTTTAAATTTTTGAGTGTATTTGCCGATAAAGATGAAAATCCACATTTGCCAGGTTCTAATTGGGATTTAAATTTTAGTGAAGAAAATGGTATAACAAAAATCAGTATTTCTATCTATAACGAATCACTTGAAAGAATGGAAAAAATGATCGAAATGGGCTTTGTCGAAGGCTTTAAAATGACTATTGATACCTTAGAAAAATTACTTACAACTCTATCGGAAAAATGATTTTTGTTTTCAAAAATTAAAATAATATTTTAAGAAAGTAAACAATTTAACAATCTAAAAATAAAATTATGGCACTTATCAATCCACACATTAATTTCAACGGGAATGCTGAAGAAGCATTCAATTTTTACAAATCTGTATTTGGCGGAGAATTCGCAATGGTTGTGCGTTTCAAAGATCTAGCAATCCCTGAGTTTCCAATAGCAGAAAAAGAAGCAAATAAAATAATGCACATTGCCCTGCCAATTGGCAAAAACTTATTAATGGCAAATGATGTTCCAGAAAGTATGGGAAAAACAAATGAAAACGAAAACAGAAGTAAAATATCAATTAGTGCAGAAAGCAAAGAAGAAGCCGACAAATTGTTTAACGGACTCTCCGCAGGCGGACAAATTGAAATGCCTATTGAAAACAGTCCTTGGGGCTCATACTTTGGAATGTTTAGAGACAAATATGGTATTGAATGGATGGTTGACTTTGACCCTAAATATAAAGGACAAATTTAACCGAAGAAAAACAACAAACGCCTAACAACGGTTGGATAAAAGCAACGTTTACGATGTAAATTGAGCATTTAAAATTCAATTAAACATTTGTAATTTATTATACATTTGTACTTCTAAGCACCGATATTACCAAGAAGAAAAACGGTAAAGGCTGTATTAACCGACTGCTACGTATGACAGAAAATAACAACTCAAAAAATTAATCTAAACAAAATATATTTAGTATGCAAAAACTACAATTCAAAGTAACCATCGATGCACCTGTATCCAAGATATATGATTTTATGCTTGGCATTACCAGTAAATCAACTTATGAACAATGGACTTCTTTGTTTAACCCAACTTCAAGCTATGAAGGAAGTTGGGACAAGGGGAGTAAAATTCTATTTATTGGAATAGATGAGAAAGGTGAAAAGGGAGGGATGGTTTCCAAAATAGCTGAAAACATGCGCAACCAATTTGTTTCAATTCAACATTATGGTATTTTAAAAGCTGATAAGGAAATTACAGAAGGGCCTGAAGTGGAAAAATGGGCAAACGGATTCGAAAATTATACCTTCGAAGAAAACAATGGAATTACAACCTTAATTGTTGAATTGGATACCACAGAAGATTTTATAGAGTATATGAATCAAACGTATCCAAAAGCACTGGATAAATTAAAAGAACTTTGCGAAATATAACAATTCGGCTAATATTAATGACTTGACTGATGAATAAGTTGAACTTATTTTACTATTAGCATTAATTCCATTGTATTGCAGCAAAGAATTAAACAGCTCCAAAAGTATAGGATATTAATATGCTTTCTTTACTAACGGATGCCTACAAAAGACACAACAATAAATTCTATACTCTATTCACATATTCAAAAATAAATAACATTGATCAGATTATTAAATTAAAAGCACCGGGATAGGTAACATAAAATAAAAATATTAAAGTTATATGGAAGTAACAGAACAAATCCAGGAGTATATTTCTAGCCATACTGAACCCAAACGCAGCGAAATGCAAGCCTTACACCAACTTATTCTGGAAATTCAGCCTTCCTGCAAATTATGGTTCCTGGATGGTAAAAACAGTGAAAACAAAATTGTTTCAAACCCCAATATTGGTTATGGACTGCAGACTATGAAATATGCAGATGGAACAACCAGAGATTTTTATCAAATTGGCTTAAGTGCAAATAAAACCGGGATATCCATTTATATTATTGGTATCAAAGACAAAACCTATTTAAATAAAACATTTGGAAAAGATCTTGGCAAAGCAAGTGTCACTGGGTACTGCATTAAGTTTAAAACTATTAAAGATATAAATACGAGTGTACTTCAAACGGTTTTACAATATGGGTTTAAAGCTCAATTTGATAATAAATAATCAATAGATTAAATTTTAATAGGGTTTATAACGAAAGCAATATAAAATGTACAATTTCTCATATTTTAAAGAAAAGGGCAAACAAGAAATTTTGGATCTTATTGAAAACTATCCATTTGCTTTTTTAACAGGTAGCACGATATCAGGAGGACAAGTAGCCACCCAGATTCCCATTTTATTCGAGGAACGAAATGGGGAGTTATTTTTACAGGGGCACATCATGCGAAACACAGACCATCATAAAGCTTTTGTTGAAAATCCCAATGCTCTCATTGTATTTACAGGTCCTAATACTTACGTAAGTGCTTCCTGGTACAGCAATTCAAATATTGGCTCTACCTGGAATTATATGAGCGTTCATATAAGTGGTCAACTAAAGTTTATGCGCTCAGATGAATTAATTCAGTTTATGCGAAAATTCACCTTAAAATTTGAAAAAGGGAATATAGCGTCACAAACTATTTACGACAATCTCCCGGAAAATTATTTGGGTAAGATGATGCCTGCGATTGCTGGTTTTGAAATGAAAGCAACTAAAATTGACAATGTATTTAAACTAAGTCAAAATAGAGATGAAAAAAGTTATCTGAATATCATATCCAAACTTGAAGAACAAGGCGGAAACTCAGCATGGATTGCGGAGGAAATGAAGAAACGAAAATCAGAACTATTTCCACCTGGACTTGAGTGGGACGGATCAAAATTTGATTCTTAGCTTTAGTTTAATCTATAATAAGCGAAACGAATCGAAATCAAAAAGCTTATCGCAGTTTGGTAATGTCCAAATTTCTACGAGATAAATACGCTTGCAATATTATATAAATTAGGGTATGCGTGATTAGATTCCATTCCAAATACACCAATTCAAAGATGATTGATTCAACTTTTATCAACGAATATGTTTCATAAAAACTAGTTACGAATGATAACAGAAATTATTACTACAACACCAGATTGCGAAATTGTAAGTTCAAGAATTTTTTCTGCGCATAGAGAATTGGTTTTCCGGGCATGGTCAGAACCAAATCATTTGAAAAATTGGTGGGGTCCAGCTGGATTTACAAACACCTTCAATGAATTTGACTTTCGCGTGGGTGGTAAATGGCGTTTTATTATGCACGGGCCCGATAAAGGAAATTACGTAAATGAATGCGAGTTTATAAAAATTGAACCACCTTCAAGAATAGCCTGGCAACGAATTTCAAAGCCAATTTTTCAAGTCGTAGCGACCTTTGAAGAAATATCAGAAGACAAGACATCCCTTGTTTTCAAAATGCTGTTTAATACCCCAGAGGAGTGCCGAAAAATTAAGCCTTTTGTAATTGATAAAAACGAAGAAAATTTTGATAAGCTTGAAAACGAATTAATTAAAATGATTTAATAAAACAGATTAGTCAAATCAGGTTGAACCATGTTCAGCCAATTTTTTATTTTTGATTTCCAAATGATTTGGTTGCTAATGTGTTTAAATATCCATTTAGAATCAAGTTAAATTTAATTCATAAATTTAAATTATTGTAAATTATGACAGGACCCAATAAAGACATTACGTTCCCATTAGACAAGTATCACAGACTCTGCTTTTTAAAAAATATTATTAAAAACCCTAACATTGTTGTAGGCGATTATACCTATTACGACGACTTTGAACATGTTGATAACTTTGAAAAAAATGTAAAATACCATTTTGACTTTGTTGGTGATAAATTAATAATTGGAAAATTTTGTATGATTGCCTCTGATGTGAAATTTATTATGAATGGAGCAAATCATTTAACGAACGCATTGTCAGCTTATCCTTTTGCTATTTTTGGAAACGGATGGGAACACGCAATGGAAAATAAATCCTATCCACAAAAAGGGGATATAAATATAGGAAATGACGTTTGGATTGGTTACAATGCAACCATTATGGCAGGAGTCACCGTCGGGGACGGTGCAATTATAGCCACAAATTCAACAGTGATTCACGATGTTGAACCCTATTCCATTGTTGGTGGTAATCCAGCTAAGGAAATTAAAAAACGATTTTCAGAAGATGTTATTGAAAAATTATTAGCAATTAAATGGTGGAATTGGGACATTGAAAAGATAACAAAAAATATTCAAAATTTAACAGATAATTCTATTGATAAATTAATGGAATGCGATTAAAGTAGGTCATTATTGTTAAGGCCATTAGATGGATCCGCTATTTTGGAAACCTTTTTAAACTAAACAATACGAAATCTATTAGCTATTTATTTTAATTTCAAGCTCTCTTTTTAGAAAACCATACTCTTCGAAGTATAGAAAGAAAAAATAATTGTATATTTGATTATAACTATTTTAAATGAAAGCACAAGGCAAAACCGTTAAGGAAATTTTAATGAATCTGCCCGAGGATCGGATTGAACCGTTTAATAAACTGCATGATGTAATTGTAAAGAATTTACCCAAAGGATTTGAACCCGCCATGAGTTATGGAGGTTTAGGTTATGTGGTGCCGCATACACTTTATCCAGCCGGTTACCATTGCAAGCCTGAAGAGCCATTGCCTTTTGCCGGTATCGCTTCGCAAAAAGGTTCAATTAATTTTTACCATATGGGGATTTATGCAGATCCCAATTTATTAAAATGGTTTGTGGATGACTATCCAAAACATAGTAAACAAAAGCTGGATATGGGCAAAAGTTGCATCCGTTTTAAAAAGATGGATGAAATTCCCTATAAACTCATTGGCGAATTAATGAAAAAAATGAGTGTTAAGGAATGGATTGAAATGTATGAGAATAATTTTATAAAAAAATCGAAGAAAAAGTAAGCAAACTGAATCGATATTAATAATTGAAATTCCAGGAATGAGCTACTAAAGAATGGCTAATTAACATACATGTTCTGAATTATAGATAATGTCTGTTTTAGGGATTTCAACACATTGAGCATTGTCTTTATGCTTGATTTCGAACGAGTTGGAAAAAAATTCGGTACAAGCACACCTCAAACTAAAATACAACCAGATCCATTCTTTTCAACAAATAAATAATTATTATTTTTGAGGAATTGATTTTGCTTTCATTGTACATACTTTATTAATTTTATTACGATGGAAAAAGGATATAAAAATCTAGTCTTTTTCTTTGGAGTAATCGCCTTAATTACTTTTATAGGATTCTATAAAAAGTATTTTTCGCTGGCACCTGATTTTCCAGGCTTAAAAAACATTCATCACTTTCACGCTGCCCTCTTGATTACATGGCTTGGCCTATTAATTGTCCAGCCAATACTTATCGCCACTAATAAAATTAAAATTCATAAATTTTTAGGAAAACTATCCTATTTTTTGGTGCTAGTCGCATTTATTTCGATGCTGCTGGCTTACCATAATCAATACCTCCGCTTTATAAGTGAAGGACAATCAGAATCTTTCGTGCTGTCCTTTGTATTCGCTCCTGCCACTGATGCAATTCCTTTTGTAATATTGTATATGCTGGCCATTCTAAACAAGCATGCGACTCCTAAACACATGCGTTACATGATTACAACGGGAATTGTGATTGGCGGACCAGGTTTAGGAAGAATTTTTATGACCTGGATGGATATGGATATTTTCATGGCGATTCAGATCCAGTTTGTATTTCAGTTGATTACATTTATTTCCTTAATTATTTACGACCGAATTCATAAAAAATCATTCAGCATCAATCCATATACCATTGCATTTAGCATTTGGCTTATTCCTAATATACTAATTATGTTCTTTCCAACTACAACGCTTTGGCAAGGAATTGCAAAGTGGATTGTAAACTATTTTTAAATTTTAAGGTATGTTCATCCTTTTGAATAAAGCATTCAAAAAACAAGGCTTGACTTAATAAAAAGTCAAGCCTTTCGAAAATACTGATTTTGGAATTTATTTCTTTCGAATATCGCGAAGGATATTCATGGATTCATAAACATACAAATCTTTATTCAAACTTTTCAGGAAATCGTCATTGCGTGCAATTTTAGCTGAATCGGTATGGATAGATGCATAATCTTCCTGTAAGTTTTCTACTTTCATTGCGGTGATCACTTCATCTCCGATTTTTTCAAATTTCTTAATTTCCTCTTTACGTTGATTAATAAAACTTTTATATTTATTTAATTCAAGATTGACTTCTGTTTCTTCGCGACTTTTTGCAAGTCGTTTTGCATTTTCATCAATCAATCCAAAAACAGGATTTGCTTTGATACGCTGCTTGCTGTTGTTTGCAACATCTTCCAAATTATCAATTACAAACGTATTGGGAGTATAATTTTGCTTTTCGATGACATCGTATGGCAATGGATGTTTGTATTCCTTTTCACCATTGACGATATAACTATACGTATCAGGAAGAAGAATATCCGGCTCAACACCTTTTAACTGAACGGATCCACCACTTACTCTGTAATATTTTTGAATGGTTACTTTCATTTCACCCAAAGGTTTCATATCTGAATTTGAAGTTAACTGATCCAAATTACGAAATTGTTGCACACTCCCTTTTCCAAAAGTGGGTTCGCCTCCAACAATCACGGCTCGTTTATAATCTTGTAAACAAGCACTGATGATTTCAGAAGCTGAAGCACTGTTGCTGTTTACAAGAATGACCATGGGTCCGTCGAAAAACACATTTTTATCCGGATCATTATAGGGTCTGATGCCGCGTCGATCTTTAACCTGAACAACTGGACCTTCATCAATAAACAATCCAGACATGTCAACAACTTCTTGCAAACTGCCTCCGCCATTATTTCTTAAATCAAGTATTAAACTGGTGGCTCCTTCCTTTTTTAATTTTTGCAATTCTTCAGCAATGTCTTTTGCAGCTGATGGACTGTTTGGATCATTAAAATCAGCATAAAAACGAGGCAATTTGATATACCCGATTTTATCCTCTTTTCCCTCTTGCTTTAATAAAGCGGAACGCGCAAATCCTTCATCCATGATCACTTCATCCCGAACAATTGAAATCATTTTGATGGTGCCATCCTGTTTTTTAACTTTCAAACTGACTTTAGTTCCTTTTTTTCCACGGATTTTACTAACGACATCATCAATGCGCATGCCCTTGATGTCAACCGGTTCCATCCCATCTTGCTGAACTCCCATAATTAAGTCATTTGCTTCCAATTCACCCTGGCGAGCTGCAGGTCCTCCTGGAACGATCGAACTCACTTTTGTAAATTCTCGTTCGGTTTGAAGTCGTGCACCTATGCCTTCCAGTTTTCCAGACATATTAATATTGAAATCTTCCTTCTCTTTAGGGTTTAAATAATCTGTATGCGGATCGTATAAATGGATGAATGTATTTACATAAATTTCAAATCGGTCTTCTCGTTTTAATTTGGATAAACGGTCAAACCAGGCATCCATCATGTCCTTAACTTCCTTATTAATATCCATCCGTATAGAATCATCCGGACGTGTTTTCTTTTCTTTTTCTAATTGTTGCAAATCTTCAATATAGCGATTCAATTTTTCATACTTAATTGATTTGCGCCAATAGTCCTTCATCTCCTTATCGTCTGCTGGCCATTTCCGCTTATCTGCATCCAATTCAACTTTTTCATCTTTAGTAAATTCAAAAGGTAAGTTTATAAATTCCTCGTAATACGCTTTAGATTTGACTATGGCTTCATCAATCAATTTTAAGGACAAATCAAAAAATTCCAGTTTACCTGCTTTAAAATGATCATCCAGATCATTTTTAAATTTTTCCATTTGTTTTACATCTTTTTGAGTATAGAACCGCTTCCCAGGATCCATATCTACCAAAAACTCATCAAAAGCTTTTTGTGAAAAGGCATCATCCACTACCGGAGGTGCATAATGGAATCTTTGCGAACTTTCATATACCAATTTCAATAAATGACTTTCTTTGGAAGTCGGTTCCCCTTGTGGATGACTGCAATTTGCAGTAAAATAGACGAGTAACATGCTCAAAGGCACTAAAAGGAACCAGGCTTTTTTTGATTTCATTTTTTCTTTCATTTTGCAATTAATCTATTCAACAGATTTTAACTCATTTTCATTATCAAGAATAAACTGATTTATAAAAAGTTTAACAAAGATGAGGAAATCCGTTACTTATCGTCGTAAAGATACTACGAAAAGCTTCTTATTAAAAAGTCTAAAGCCAATTTATTTTGAATAATTCGATGGGGTTTTTCAAAGTCGGCCATCGAACAAGAGGAATTCCTGGCATTAAAAGCATAGCGGTGTTTTGCAACCAGATCATACATTGCATCTCGTAAAAGCCTGGGAATCAGCCTATAAATCTTAAAAACCGTCCACCACCCCCCTATAGCAATCAGGATTTTGAAAACGGCATCGGAACGATAAAAGACCTTTCCTTCTTGAACCAAAATAATTGAATCCACCTGCTTTAAGGGTTCCTGGATCTTGAGTTGCTTACTCAGCTCAGCGTCTAAATTTAAATTGCAGTAAATAAACTGTTCACTTTGATCCCATTTGAGCAATAGCCTGACCCATCGATTGCAAAATCCACAATTTCCATCAAAAAAAACGATTCTAACTGGTTTAGACACAGGTATTAAAACAATTTTCCAAAGGGTTTGATCTTAAAATGCTGATTTATTTGTTCAAACTACTAGATTTTAGGTTCTACGAACCCATTGGGAACTCAAATACCCGAAAAAAAGCAATTCAAATTCTATTGTTTAATCCAATTCCAGTTATAATCATTTTGATTTGTACATTGTATTTCCAAACGAAACCATGCGAGATTATAAACCCTTTTTCTACTTCGTTTTCTCAATACTTGCTTTGGCTATATTCTATAATTATCAGGAAATCAGTTTTAAAAAACCACAATCCATTCATAAATGGCGTCAAGCTGATGGAGCTTCCCTTGCACTTAACTACTACCAACACGGCATGCATTTTTTTCAACCTCAAACCCATAACCTCACTTCTGACGGGGGACAATCGGGTGCCGCTTGTACCAGTGAAATGCCTATTTTATATTTTGGTGCTGCCCTATTATACAAGTTGTTTGGATATCACGATTTCATATTCCGGATTTTTAATACCCTCTTGTTTTTTTTGGGACTATGCTATCTTTTTAAAATCTTTCAGTATTTATTAAACGATACCCTCTGGTCTCTCTTGCTTTCTATGTTGTTTTTTACCGCTCCTGTTTTAGTCTATTATGGCAATAACTATCTCAGCAATACCGGCGCACTTTCATTTGCTATCATCGGTTGGTATTTTTTTATAAAATATTATTTTGAACGAAATTCCAAATTACTTTATAAAGCATGCACATGGTTTTTTATAGCAGCCTGTTTTAAATTGACTTCCTTAATGAGCTTGTTAAGCATTCTTGCAGTCGTCCTGACGAATCAATTCAATCTGATCCAGCTGGATCGCACGGAGAAATTTATCAAGTCATTTAAACCGTTTGTATTGTTTAATGCATTCCTACTAACACTTTTGGCTATTTGGATTTTTTATGCACGTACCTACAATACAGCACACGATAGCAGCTACTTTTCAACCACCACCTTCCCAATTTGGAGTTTGTCATCGATAGAAATCAAAGGCGTATTGGAAAATATTCAAACCCTTTGGTTGGATCAGTATTTTCATCCTTCAGTCATCTTGTTAGTATTTTGTTGCCTGGTCTTTTTAATTTGGAATGGAAAGAAAAATCTAAGCCTATTCAATTTGTTACTGGCAATCATTGGAATTCAAATTATAGTATTTATACTGCTGCAATTTTGGACCTTTGCTGATCATGACTATTATGTTATCGATCTCTATATCTTTCCAATGCTGATCCTACTATTTACTACATACACGCTTCACACGCAATTTCCTCATATTTTTCAATCAAAGTTCTTAAAATAGGATTTACATTTTCATCCTATTCAATGTGGTATACGCAAGACAGGAAATTAATACCAGGTATTCTGAACCCATAAACGATTTTGAATCCAATGCTGCGATTTACAGCATAACTCCTTACCTGAGACAATTAGGAATCCAAGCTGAGGATCGGGTTATTTCTATACCTGATTTTAGTCATGCTTCATTGTATTTAATGAATCAAAAAGGATGGACAGAATATACCGATGCACGATTTAACAGCGGCTCAAAAATTCCCTACAATCAGGATAGTGCCGGAATCCAATTATCAATCAGTAGAGGTGCAAAGTATTTGATTATAAATGGAATTTCTGAAATTCACAAAAAGCCTTATCTCAAATCGTTTTGTAAAAATTTAAAAGGACGCTACCAAAATGCTTTCATTTTTGATTTGATAGCAACAGATAACAATTTTAATCCAGAAGCGCGTGAAGTATTAAAAAAATATAATTGTGATGCTGAACAACTCACACCAGATGGTAATTTCTATCAATCAACTAGAGACAGTGTCTTGTTTGAATTTGGACAAACACAAACCAGAGAACAGGCTCATTCCGGAATGAATGCGTGTAAACTGGATGAACTAAATCCTTATGGTATGACCTTAAAGATTCCACAAATTAAAAGCGGTTTTATTTTTGAAATTACTGTTTGGCGAAAAGCGTCTGAAAATTCCAAATCAACCTTAATCGCTTCCAGCGAACCCAATCCGTTTTATTCCGGCGATTGTATAATCATTGAACGCGAACCCAATGGGTGGGTAAAACTTAAAATGGAATTTGAAATCAGTCCGTCTTTGGCTGGTCAGGAGCTTAAAATTTATGCATACAATCCAGACAATCAAGTTGTCTATTTTGATGATCTTGAAGTGATCAGTTATAAAATGATAGAATAACGAATTGGCTATTGTTCTTAATCTTACTATCTGGTCAACCCCTTCATTATTTTGCTTTAGAACTTGACCTACTTCCAATTTTTACATTAATAATTTCAACAAAAACTGCAAAAGCCATTGAATAATAAATGTAGCCTTTAGGAATATGAAAATCCAATCCTTCAGCAATCAAGGCCGTTCCAATCATCAGTAAAAATGCCAAAGCCAATATTTTAATTGCAGGATGATTATTAATAAAATTGTTTAGGGTTCCGGCAACCATCATCATAATGATCATTGAAACTATTACAGCAGCAATCATAATGGCTATTTGGTCAACCATACCCACTGCAGTTATTACAGAGTCCAAGGAAAAAACAATGTCTATTAGCAAAATCTGAATTACAACCCCGTGAAATGTTATATTTTTTATGTTTGCTTCCAGTGTTGAATCTGAATTTTCAATTTTCTCATGTATTTCCCGTACACTTTTTATCAATAAAAACAAACCACCTAAAATTAAAATGATGTCCCTTCCAGAAAATCCAAGTGAACCTATTGTAAAGAAATCATTTTTCAAACCCATAATCCAGGATATGGAGAATAACAGCATAATACGAATGACTAATGCCAAACTTAGACCTATT
The DNA here is from genome assembly GCA_016712145.1 of Saprospiraceae bacterium. Taxonomy (NCBI): domain Bacteria; kingdom Pseudomonadati; phylum Bacteroidota; class Saprospiria; order Saprospirales; family Saprospiraceae; species Saprospiraceae bacterium. The sequence continues at coordinate 134,252 of JADJRO010000003.1, read as the reverse complement.
TGACGAGCTCTCTTTTGTTGGTGTTTTGGAAGTTTATTAGCAAGTATGGATATAAAAATCAGGTTATCAATACCTAAAACAATTTCTAATGCACACAAGGTTAAAAAGGCGATCCATACATCCGGGTTAAACAGCCATTCCATAAAATTATTCTTGGATTTAAAATGTTACAGATATAAACTCCAAACTTTTAAATATAGTTCAATCAAACAAGTAATTAATTTTATGTTTATTTCGATTTGTTTTAATGTTTATTGGATTCCTTTGGATTTAAGCATTTTTTACAAAATTTATTATAATTAGTTGTTTTAAATAGGCAATCCATTGGACAATTTTCGATATCAGTGAAGCCCTATTTTTATCTACAATCCATATTGGTTTGAATGCGACTTACTTGATCATAGAGCGCATGATACCATTGGAAGCTTTGGCTTTACATGCATTTTATGCAGTTTTCATTGTAGAGTACCGTCTAAATTCACTAAAATTCATAAACGAATCAGTTTATCGCATTACTTTTGAGCCGTTTTTTAAAAAATTCAGATAGAATGGAAAATTTAGTGTACTTCTTACCCGCTTTTGGGATTGTTGGATTGCTTTATATGATTTACTTATATAAGTGGGTTTCTAAACAAGATCCAGGAGATGCAAAAATGCAAGGGATCGCAGGTCATATTGCTGAAGGTGCCATGGCATTTTTAAAAGCTGAGTACCGTGTTTTAGCCATTTACGTAGCAGTTGCTGCGTGTTTATTGGCTTTCCTGAGCTTTAAAGTAGATACAACTCATTGGACGATCGTCATTGCCTTTATTTTAGGGGCGCTCTTTTCAATAATTGCTGGATTTATAGGGATGCGAGTCGCTACCAAAGCCAATGTTCGGACCACCCAGGCAGCCAGAACCTCTTTGGTTAATGCCTTACACGTTTCCTTTAGAGGCGGTACAGTGATGGGATTGGGAGTCGCCAGTTTGGCTGTTTTAGGTTTAAGCATCTTATTTGCCTTGTTTTTCTATTCGTTTATGGGTGGAATTTGGGGCGGATCCACGGTTAAAGGAATTCAATACGATGCGGTTCATTCTATGACCATCATCCTTGAGATCCTGGCTGGATTTTCATTAGGTGCTGAATCCATCGCTTTATTTGCTCGTGTTGGTGGTGGAATTTACACAAAAGCAGCCGACGTAGGAGCAGATTTGGTGGGTAAAGTTGAAAAAGGAATTCCAGAAGATGATCCTCGAAATCCTGCCACCATTGCCGATAACGTGGGTGATAATGTAGGAGACGTAGCAGGTATGGGAGCCGATTTGTTTGGTTCGTATGTAGCCACCGTTCTTGCAGCAATGGTTCTTGGAAATTACGTAATCCGTGACATGGGAGGTGATATCACTGCCATGGACTCTTTTAAAGGTTTGGGTCCGATTTTGCTGCCTTTGTTTTTGGCATGTATCGGCTTGATATTTTCCATTTTTGGTAGCTTCTTTGTAAAAATTAAAGGGGAGCAAGCAGGTGCCAATGATGTCCAATATGCTTTAAATATGGGTAACTGGGTTTCGCTTGCTTTAACAGCGATTGCAGCTTACTTCTGTATTGATATGTTATTGCCTGAAAAAATGCAAATGATGTTTTTTGGACAGGGTATCCATGAAGTAAGTTCGATGAATGTATTTTACGTCGTTCTGATCGGTTTATTTGTTGGGGCATCCATTTCATATTTAACGGAATATTATACCGCACTGGGTAAAGGACCGGTAAATGCCATTGTAAATAAATCAGGTACCGGAGCCGCCACGAATATTATTGGCGGATTGAGCAATGGGATGTTAAGTACTGCTGGTCCGGTATTGATATTTGCTGCAGCGATTTGGATTAGTTATTCATTGGCTGGTTTTTATGGGGTTTCCATTGCAGCTTCTGCTATGATGGCGACTACTGCAATGCAATTAGCGATTGATGCCTTTGGGCCGATTGCCGACAACGCAGGTGGAATCGCTGAAATGTCAGAATTGCCAAAAGAAGTTCGCCAAAAAACGGATATCCTGGATTCAGTAGGAAATACGACTGCAGCCATAGGAAAAGGTTTTGCGATTGCTTCCGCCGCATTAACTGCTTTAGGTTTGTTTGCTGCTTATGTTACATTTACTGGAATCGACGGTATCAATATTTTTAAAGCAGATGTATTGGCTGCACTTTTTGTAGGGGGTATGATTCCGGTAGTATTTTCTGCATTGGCCATGAGTTCTGTTGGAACCGCAGCAATGGACATGGTAAATGAAGTACGTCGTCAATTCAGAGAAATTCCTGGAATCATGGAAGGAACCGGCAAACCAGATTATGGACGCTGTGTGGAAATTTCAACAAAAGCAGCATTACAACAAATGATTTTGCCAGGGGCAATTACCTTAATAAGCCCAATTATTATTGGCTTTGGAATGGGGCCAGAAGCTTTAGGTGCTTACATGGCAGGTGTATGTGTTAGCGGAGTTGTTTGGGCTATCTTCCAAAACAACGCTGGCGGATCCTGGGATAATGCAAAAAAATCTTTTGAATCCGGAGTAACGATAGATGGTGTAGTTTATCACAAAGGTTCAGAACCACATAAAGCAGCTGTTATTGGTGATACGGTTGGAGATCCATTTAAAGATACTTCGGGTCCATCTATGAATATTTTAATTAAATTGACTTGCTTGGTCGGTTTGGTTTTGGCCCCAATTTTAGGTGAAATTTATGGAGCTGAACAAAAGCATTCAACCAAAGAAAAAACAGAACAGATCCTTCAAAATATACCGCCTGTTCAACAAAAATAAGCTGATACCTTAATGCATTGCCTTAGGGATTAAGCTTAAACAATTTACAGATGAGTTCAAAAAAAGCTATCGCCGTTCAGGTGAGTTGGCTTAGTATCCTATCCAACTTTATATTAGCTATCGTTAAATGGTTGGTAGGTTATTTTGGAAATTCATACGCATTGATCGCAGATGCTATTGAATCGACAACGGACATCCTTTCATCGATTCTGGTATTATTTGGAATTCAGTATGCACACCGTCCTCCTGATAAAAATCATCCCTACGGACATGGCAGACTTGAGCCACTCATTACATTTATTGTCGTTGCATTTTTAGTTTGTTCAGCCGTTTTAATTGCAATCACTTCCATTCGCAACATTCAAACGCCACATCAAATTCCGGAATCGTATACGCTTTACTTTTTAGCGGGAATTATATTGGTAAAAGAATTTATTTATCGGCAGATCCAGTTTAAAAACCAAGATGTTAAAAGCAGTTCGCTGGCAGCAGATGCGTGGCACCATCGAAGTGATGCGATCACATCCGCTGCAGCATTTATAGGGATCAGCATTGCATTGTATCTGGGACCTGGATTTGAATCGGCTGATGATTGGGCTGCATTAGTTGCATCGGGTTTATATTATTCAATGCCTACCTCATTTTTAGACCTGCATTGGGTGAAATTATGGACGAGCATGTTTACGATGATTTAATTAAAGAAATCAGGTTACTTTCATTGCAAGTACCAGGAGTACTTGGAACAGAAAAATGTTATGTTCGAAAATCTGGAATGCATTATTTAATCGACCTCCACTTAATTGTAAATGGAGACATTACGGTGCATGAAGGGCATAGCATTTCACACAGATTAAAATCACATTTATTGGAAGAGTTGCCACAGATCTCTGATGTATTGGTCCATATTGAACCCGCATGATCTCAATTCCATATTAATGCAGATCGCTTGAGAAAAATAACGATGTAAAAAAAATTGATAATGGCAGTAAGGAAGAACTTAGCCCGGCGGTTGACATTAGCCAAGTAATTCCTTTACGATTGCAGAAATTGCTTTTCCGTCTGCGGCACCGGCAAGCTTTTTAGATGCCATTCCCATTACTTTTCCCATATCCTTGGCGTCTTTTGCGCCTGTTTCTGCAATGATCTCTTGTAAAATTGTACGCAGCTCCTCAGGACTCATTTGTGCAGGTAAGTAACGTTCAATGACTTCAATTTCTTCCCGTTCAACAGAAGCTAAATCAGCGCGACCCTGTTTTTCATAAATGTCTAAGGACTCCCGACGTTGCTTAACCAGTTTTTGCAAAATCTGGATTGATTTATCATCGTCTACCGGTTTACCTGTGCCATCTGTATTTGCTAATAAAATAGCTGCTTTAATAGCCCGAATTGCACGCAACGCTTTTTGGTCTTGCGCCTTCATGGCTTCTTTCAGGTCGTTATTGATTTTGTCGGTAAAACTCATGGCTAAAATAATTATGTGTGCAATAAACAAAACAAATCACAAAAGGTTCAAAATTAATGGACTGATTTGTTGCAAAATATTCCATTTTCAAACACCGAATTCATGATTAGCCAATTATAAATCGTAATTTTCCATCCTAAATTATTAATAGACGCGTTCCCAATTCTTAATTTTTAATTCTTAATTAAAAATGCTTCATCTTCAGGTACTTAGTAAAGACACAAAACTAAATAAACTGATTACATCGATTCCAACGGATCAGTTGCATCAAACAGGTATGAAATCCGATTTAAGAGAATACTTAGTTGGATCAATTATCAGTCAACAACTTTCAACGAAAGTGGCGAAAGTCATTCAGGATCGCTTTTTAACCTTATTCAAAAATAAATTTCCCACAAACAAGGCCATTCTGAAAACGGATGATGAAAAATTAAGGGCCATTGGATTATCCTATCAAAAACTTTCTTATATTAAAAACATCGCTACATATTTTGAAGAAAATAAATTAAATGGAATTAATTGGAGTGAACTCTCTGATGAAGAAATTATTAAACTGCTGATTCAAATAAAAGGAGTTGGTCAATGGACCACTGAAATGGTGCTCATGTTTGGATTAAGTCGCCCGGATGTATTTTCTGCCGGAGATTATGGAATTCAAATGGCCATGAAGAAATTGTACAATTTGAAATTGGAAGGGAAAGACCTTCAAAAAAAAATGATTCAAATAGCTGAAAAATGGAGGCCCTACCGTTCGCATGCTTGTATGTATCTTTGGGCCTGGAAAGACACAAAATAAATATAATAGAATGATTGCAGCACACCAATTGGACGAAACAATTCTCAATTTTGAAAATAATGCCAAAGAATTGGATAAACTGCTGGACCATGTCCAGGAAAAGCAAAGTTTACTTATTGATATTTTAATAGGTACCCATGCCGAACTGCTTACTGAAGAAGAAATGGATTACCTCTTGTTTTTATTTTTGGGAATCTATGGCACCTTTCAAAAACAAGCAGAAGTTCCGATATTTACCGAACAAGAAATTGCTAAAGCAGAAGAATTTAGTTGGCAAATTATCAACGACAATAATGATTACAATACAGCCATGGATTTATTTTTTGCTGCAATCCCAGAAGAGGATGTAATGGATTTTATAGATCTTTCTATTGCACCGGATGATGAAAATGAAATAAAAATTACTGATCCAGGACGTTTAATCTTGTTAGCGGTACTTGCTGCCCTTACAAAACTATTAGGGAAATTCTAAAAACTCGTTTATTCAAAGAATTACTGATTTCTCATTTTATATTATCTTTTGAATTGTATTTATTTATAATTAATCAATAACCACGATTGTAAATCAATTTCAATTTGTTGGTTCTATCAATTCTTTTGAAAACAAGGTTCCAATTTGATTAAATAGAATCACTAACCAGAATATCAATAAACCTGGAAATACGATAACCCACCATGCGGATGGGTTGCTGCGGGCACTGTACAATAAACCTCCTAAACTAATTTCATCCACGCCCAAGCCAATCCCAATAAAACTTAAACTGGCTTCTAATAAGATGATATTGGCCAGTCCAAATGCCATCACCGGAATCAAGGCTTGCATAATTTTTGGTAACACATGCTTTGTATATACTTGCCACCCAGATTGTCCCATTGCAATGGATGCCGTAATAAAATTTTCACTCGCTGCCTTTAATGTAAATGCTCGTGCATACTTTAACAAGTAAGGAATAAATATAAATGCGAGCATACCGGCAAACTGAATGCGATTGGGTTGAGTAAGGATTTGAAGGAGAATCAATAGAATCAACAATACTGGAATCGATTTCATGATTTCCAAATATCTCAAACTCCAGGCATCAAGTACATATCGAACCATTGGCTTCGAATTTCGAATGCCTATTGCAAGAGAAAATAAAACAACCACAATAAAAAGCAAGGGATAGATCTGATTTGGAATCAACATCCATTCAAAGCAAATTGCTATAGCATAAACCAACAGTATTCCTGAAATCGAAAATAATATAACAGAACCCAATGAAATTTGCTGGTAACGAACACTGTGAAACATAACCAGGGATCCTAAGCTCAGAGCAGGTAATAATGAAAATAATAGCGTCAAAAGTGCCAAGCTCAAACTTTTTTTAAAGCCTATAATACAGGCTACCAGTAAGTCTTTTCCCAGATCATAGGAGCCTAATATAAATAGCGTTCCATCTTTGGAATGCAAACCTGGGTTTAACCAGGCCGACTCCGGTTCGAGCTTTTGGGCATTCCGGATAAGTAAGGGCCACCAGACAAAATCATAATGCAACTTTTGAAAGTCACCTGCTGCTATTTCATTTAAATCGTAGAATAAAGTACCATTTCCTTTTGGCTTTCCATTCCACAAAAAGCTGTACCATTCATTTTTGTAACTGCAAAAAACAGGCTTACTGCCAATAATAAAATCAGAAAATAAAAAAATAAATACGATGCAGTGAATGGATAGGCTCAAGCACAAATGATTCTTCCAAAGCTGTATATAGTTTCTTTTCAAATTCATGCTTTGGAATCCAATTGAGGATTATAAATCCGGTAAAGAATGTCGCTGACTAAAAAACCAAAAATGGTAAGTGCCGAACCAAGTAAGAGTAGAAATTGAACCTGAGGCCAATCCCGAACAGAAATAGAATGATACATCAATCGCCCTAATCCTGGAATACTAAATATTTGCTCGATGATTAAAGAGCCCGATATTAATGCCGGAAATAAACTTCCAATCCAGGCAATAAGCGGAACCATTACTACTGGAAATGCTTCGTACTTTAATGCTTGACGATAACTCATGCCGCTACTTAATGCACGAACCCAATAAAACTTATGAGTTACTTCCTCCATCCCATTTTTTATTAATCTACTGAGATAGGCCAATGAGGGAATAACAAAACAAACCAATGGTAAAATCATAAATTCCGGTTGTTGGATCCAAATCAACCAGGGATTTGTAATGGAAAGACTTTGCATTCCACTAGGAAATATTCTTAAAAAATCAGGGTTTGCAAAAAACAAGAGCAATAAACTCGCCAACCAAAATACTGGAATGGCATGAATCCAAATTAAACACGAATTAATAATTTTTAACCCAATAGACTTTGGATACATTACCGAACTGCGTCCCAACCAAATGCTGATGCACAGGATTAATACAATGGCTGGCAGTTGAAAACTCAATGACCATGGAAGCGCATCTTTAAATTTTTTAGAGACTGTTTGTTGATCTACAATGGACCTTCCGAAATTACCTGATAAATACTCAGTTAATTTATTGTGAAAGGTATTGTTAACTCCATTCCAATAAAACTGCGGCAGAATAGATGCAGTTTGCAGGGAATCCATTTTTGAAGGAATCCAGCTAAAATAAAACAATGGAATTTGCACCGGGTCAATGGCTTGACTTTCATGTTGTCCAGCATTTTCTGAAAGCATGATTTCATTGTAGGATCCGGGAATTAAGCGGATCAGCCAACAGGACAGATACAATACCAGGATCAGGCTAAAAATACCAAATCCAATTCTTTTGAAAATAAAGGAAATCATGCATTGCAAATATCAGACATTTACAGGTAACACGCTAACAAATTCAATCAGGATGATTAATTGAGCTATTAATTTTTTATTAGCAGCATTCTATTTGTATTTGGATGATTAAAGTATGCAGTGTAAAAATTGTAAAACTCAGTTTATAGGAAATTTTTGCCGGAATGCAGTCAATCTGCTCGGGTTGATCGGATCAATAGCTCTTATCTGATCCATGAGCTTTTCATTTTTTTACCCACATTGAAAAACAATTTCTTCAGACCAGTTGGCTTATGTTAACCAGTCCCGGTCCCTTGTTTCTCAGTTTTGTGAATGGAAAACGGAAAGCTTATCAAAGTCCAGTATCCTATTTTTTAATATGGGCAGCGATTACAATTTTGTGCTTATACGGTTTGGAATTATTCTTTGGAAAGGATCAAGTGATTCGATACAACAATTATTTCGGGGATGGGCAAACAACCGATTTTGCGGTCCGGCATTTAAGTTTTGTGCTTGCTTTTTTATTCCCAGTCTTCAGCATTTATTTTTGGCTTTTATACGCCAGACCTTTTTACAATTATTTTGAAAGTTTAACCAGTGTACTTTATGTAATTGGAACTATTCTTATGCTTCAAACAGGATTTATTTTTATAGCACTTTGTTATTATAGTCTAAGTAAGTCTTCCGTGCCGTTGATTTATTCAGATCCTCAAAAAGTATTGTACCTGATCTGGTTTAGTTATTCATTTTTAAAACACAGTTCACAAAAAAACAAATGGATTCGAGGGATTCTTTTTGTTGCTATGGCTTTTGTCAGTTTTAGTCTCTGGCGCATCCAATTTTATCCCTGGGTCGCTATGCATTTTTTGTTTGGACACTGATTAAAATTCATCAGTGGTACTTGGAATTGTGTGATTTTCCATCTGAAAGCATTTCAATACTTTTTTGAATGCGTGCCAATCGGGTTGCATCGCGTTTGGCTTCCAATATATAATTAATATATTCCCGTTTATGTGAATTGGAAAACGCGTTAAAATTCTTCTTTGCACGGGCTTGCTTATTCAATGCGCGTTGAAAATCATCCGGAATTACAATAGCTGAATCCGGTATCTTCTTGACTGGTTTCGGAAGCTTAATTGCTTTTTCATTAAGGTCCATGGCCTCCTGGATGCAGGCTTTCAAAACTTTTTTTGAAGGCAGGTCCTGAATGCAGCTGATTTTTCCAAAATCTCCCATCGCTGTTTTTCCTTTATCCGTGAGTAAACTACTGGATTTAATCATCAACTTTTCTTTCCAAAAACCAAAAGCACAATGCTGTTTGAAAGCAGCCATGCTGCAAAGGATATCCCCTTTATACAGAAAATGCGGAAAATTCCATTTCATGGTTTCGACACATTCCGGACAATAGGTATGCACTGTATTTCTTAAAAAATTCAAAATCTCTTGTGCAAACGGAGCAGAATTAGAGATGTAAGCATCGATGCGTGGATCCAAATTTTGCATAAATTCAAATTACACAGCTAAGATAGGAACAGATATTTTTTTGGGATTAAGTTTTACAAATCAAACTCAAATTAGTATCTTTATAATCCAAGAATGTTTAAAAATTATTCTTAGAGGTACTTTTGCCTCTAAAAGGGATCTTGTTAAAATTAAAATTATGAGCCCTATACCTTATTGCATATTAAATCCTAAAATTTACTTATTAGTAATTTTAAGTTATGTTCTTTTGTTTCCAATTATTGGCACTGGGCAACAAAACCGAATCGTTGCACCGGATGACCTGGTGGTGAGTTGCGGATTTCAATTTACTACTAAGGATTTGTCTGATACCAGCAACACCTTATTTGGCAAGCTCCAACTGGATTCCAGTCAACGAAAAAAATTAATCAGTCTGGATGTAGTTTGCAAGCAGTTTTGTGAAACGAATAAGAAAACCGGCTATCCGGGACCCATACCACCTGCTCCATCTAAACCTCCGGCTTCGGCGAAAGCCTGCGCCTATTTTGGAGCTTTATTTGATTCACTTCATAAAAATAATTTGTATGAAATGGTATGGGGCTTTGATGGATACCTTGCAAATCCATTGGATTTAAATTACACTTTGGAAGTTTTAGATTTGAGATTTTGCAATCAGGGTAAAATTCTTCGAATATTTTCTACTCAAGGACCTAATCAGACTCTTTTAAGAGATACTCAAACCATTTGGGTTGTTAACTGTCATCCGTTTTATATTAATACCCTAGACCTTTGCGATCCAAATGATGATGTTGTAATTCCAGATTGCGATTTGAAACAGGTAATTTATGGCTGTAATGTGCCAACAAGAGATACCCATTCGTTTCCTAAAAGCTTGAAAGATTCATGCAATTCTATTGGAATAACATACTATGATTCCATCGCTGTTGAATTGCCCGAACATTATTTTTATGTGTTACGTCAATGGACAATTTCGGACTGGTGTCAGTTTGATCCGAATGATCCGGATTCCAAAGTACAATTTACATTTACTGATACCACTTTTGTAGTGGATGACCAAGCTCCAATTACTGAAATTGAGTTGACTGAATGTTCAGAGGCAGATTCAACAAAATTTGCCCAGGTCAACATTCTTGCAGCTGCTACAGACAATTGTACTACTGCTGATTTTATAAGGTATCAGTACTTGATAGATTTGAATAATGATGGCACAGGTGTTTATGATGGATATGATTTGAAGGTAGGTCCATTGACGCTGAAAGACATTGCAACAGCAAAGATCCCATTGTTTCATGACAATCCATTTGCAACAAATCCAAACAATTCTCAAATTGCAAATGGTAGGTATCCTATCGGAAAACACAAGATTGTGTATGTCACTGTAGATGGACTTAACAATGAATCAAAAGATACCGCCTATTTTGAAGTTGAAAGACAAGAAGCTCCTGAAGTAATTTGCCCTTCAGCTGTATTTAACATTCCTGTGCATCTTCCACAATCCATTGTTTTGGATATTAAAACCTTGCTTTCCAGTGTAGTTGATAATTGTACAATCTATTCAAAATTAAAAATCTATCTGGACGGTCAACGAGAAAAAATTCATGACCTGATTACATGCGATGATTTTTTAGATGCCGGAAATCCAGATACCCTGATTCGTGAATATAAAATATATGTGGAAGATGCTATTGGGAATATAAAAATTTGCACGGCTCAAGTGAATTTTATTCGATTAAATGCCTGTGATCCTCAAAATAAGATCGTTCATATAGGTCAGCTAATGACCCAAAATTTAAAGCCAATCGAACAGGCCAGCATTATGGTCCATTCCGATTTACAAAACCTGATTCTTGATCAAAAAGTATGCACATCGAACTTTGAATTTTCTACTTTTGGTGCAAACCCTGCGTTTTATCTTAGTTTACAAAAAGTTGATGCCGTCGCCAATGGGGTTGATGTCTTGGATGCCTATTTAATTTATCAACATTATTTAGGGCATTTGACACTATCAAATCCATTCAATTACTTAGCAGCAGATCTCCATAAAAATAAAGTGATTACTTCTGCGGATGTTCTTCAAGTGCTTCGAATCATTTTAGGTATAATTGGGAATTCAATCAATCCTGAAAATTGCTGGGTATTTTACAATGCAAAAGATTCAACACAAATCTCTGATGCCAATTTATTGAAAGATACCAATCTCACATGTATTGGGGTTAAATTAGGAGATCTTTCCGGAGATGCCTTAACTATTTGTAGTGAAAAAAATGATAAACCAAGTAGATGCCTTAACTTAATTTACCCAGTACTTCAAGCAGAAAAAGGAAAACAATATAGAGTCCCAATCACTTGCTCAAATTATAATTCAATCATCGGGTTTCAATCCGGATTTCAATTAACTGAAGCTGGCTTAATATTAGACTCAATACTGGATGGTAAACTCAAGTTACCATTTAGCATGCAAAAGTCTGCTCTTGAATTAGATTCTGCACATTTTAATATCGCATTTGTTACTATTACTCAAGATTTATACAATATTGAACCAAATGAAATATTGTTTGAGTTGTTGATAACTGCCAAGAAAGACGGACTATTTGCTGATTACCTAGCTCCAAATGATTTGACATGCAAAACAGTGGCTTATCAAGAAGACAAAGAAGCACTATCGATTTGTACGAATTCTATCTTAAATGGCGCAACCAATATACAAACTTCCGACATCGAACTGTTTCCCAATCCATTTTCAGATAAACTGCAGCTTCGTTTTCTACAATATCCTAATATGTTTAACTTACAGATTGTGGATGTTTTTGGAAGGCAAATTTATTCAACTAAAATAAATACAAATCCAAATCAAATTTTTGAAATACCGGGTAATTTATTTCCACATAAAGGTATTTTTTATATCAAATTGCAATCGGGTAATAAGGCATTGGTTAAAGTGATTGTAAGAGAATAGGAGGAACGTCTTTAGGAGGGTAGTCTTTAGTGAGGAAGTCTTTAGAAATGGTAGTCTTTAGGAAATGCTACAATGTTGCAATGGTGCAATCTTACAATGTTGAAATGGTGCAATGGTGCAATTCTATTATGGTAAAATTTTATAATTCCTATCCGACTGTGTCGAATAATTATAAATAAAAAAATAATTTAAAAATCAGTTATTAAAGTTTTCCCGCTGAGATGGATTAGATTTCTTTAGACCTATAGACTATTAATTATCAGGAAAAATACGATTCCTTTTCCAAACACAGGGTTTAAACCCTGTGTTTGGAAAAGATTCGTATTTAAACATTGTAGTATTGCAATATTGTAGCATTGCAGCATTGTAGCCACTTGCATTTCCTGGCAATTTTCAAGCTATTGTCTTTCAGACGATCAGACCAACAGACCAACAGACCTCTTACTATTTCAATCTAAAAGCAACAAAAAAGTAATTATTAGCAGCTGCAATTAATTCAAAATCTAAATAATAACTTTCTTTAAAATTTTTAAATGCCAAGTATTCGTGTCGTGGAACTGTAAATTCATCAAACATCACGATGTCACCTGCTTTAAGATAAGGTGCAATCATGGTAAGTACATACAAGCTGGATGAATAGAGATCCGCATCCATGTGAATCAATTTTGGCAGGTGCCAATCTGCATCTTTAAGAAACAAGGGAACTGTTTTTTGAAAGAGCCCTTTATAAAACCGAACCCGCTCGTCTTTTATATCGGGAAGTTTGGAACCAGTGCTCATATCCCCTGCTTTAAATATTCCCCATTCCTCCGGCAAGCCTTCAAAGGTATCAAAACCATGAAATCTGGATTCAGGATGTTGGTTGTGTTTTACCCACCAGGAAAAAGAGTGACCTGCCGCTACTCCAAATTCTAAATACAACAAGGGTTTGTCCATACCTTGGTTTGCCATTAAATTTTGATATAAATCGTAACGCTTCAGGTAATTCCAATCTGACGAATAAAAATCATTAAAGTCTATTTTAGGATGATTGTGAACCCATTTGGAAATCCCTGATAAATGAACCAGGTTTAACAAGAGTTTCGAAAAAGGTTCAAAAACAACATGGAGCCTCAAACGGATAAACAAGGCTTTAAGTTTTCGGATAATAGAAAGTTGAAAAGACATCTGAATTATTGAAAACCAAAGATAGGCCTGAAAGAATTATCAGAAACCGGATACAATAATTATATGTTTGACGTTGATACCTTTGCATTAAATTGCTTCGATCAAACCTATGAAAAAAAGAAACATTCTTGCGATCCTCTCTACAGCATTTATTCTTTGCCTGGCCGCTTTTACCTATAATAAGGAGTTCGAAATCGCCAAAAACATTGAAATATTTGCAAATGTCTATAAAGAAATCAATTCCAATTATGTAGATGAAACCAATCCCTCAAGTCTGATGAAAACCGGCATCGATGCCATGCTTCATCAGCTGGATCCTTTCACAAATTACATTTCAGAGGTTCAAATTGAAAACTACCGCCTGGCTTTTGAAGGAAAATACAATGGAATTGGCGTTCGAGCCAAGCGAATTGGGGATTATGTCACTGTAACAGAGGTATACCAAAATTATCCGGCCTTTAAAGCTGGCATCAAAGTAGGTGACCAGGTTTTAGCAGTAAATGGTCAGGATGGCAAGGGAAAAGAAAGTGAGGATCTTTTTCAGATTGTCCGCGGTATGCCAAAAAGCGAGGTTGAATTTACTATTAAGCGGCCCGGTATTAAAGAAAAACTAAATCTAAAGCTGATCCGGGATGAGGTCAATATCCCGAATGTACCTTATTCAGGAATGGTAAATGCGGATGTTGGATTCATCTATCTAAGCACTTTTACAGAAAATGCAGGTAAAAATGTGCGGGAAGCCTTAAATAAACCTAAAACAGAAAATCCGAATATGAAGGGAGCCATTCTGGATCTTCGAGAAAATGGGGGTGGACTTCTGAGTGAAGCAGTAGAGGTTTCAAATGTGTTTATCCCTCAGGGTCAATTGGTTGCAAGTACTAGAAGTAAATTAAAAGAACGCGAACAACTTTATAAGACCGCTAATCCACCTACAGATCCAACCATCCCGCTTGTTGTTTTAATTAACAATCACTCGGCGTCCGCATCTGAAATTGTCAGCGGAACCATCCAGGATTTGGATCGCGGAGTCATCCTTGGCCAAATATCTTATGGGAAAGGCCTCGTTCAAAATACGAAAGACGTTGGTTACAATGCGAAGGTTAAATTGACCATTGCGAAATACTACATTCCCTCCGGTAGATGCATTCAAAGTGTAAAGTATGAAAATGGCGAACCAGTCCATTTGCCAGATTCCTTGCGGGTTGCATTCAAAACCCGGAATGGACGGACCGTTTATGATGGAGGTGGCGTAAAACCAGATATCGAATTACCGGATGCAGACTATCCTAGAATTATTAAAAAATTAATTGATCAAGATTTGATCTTTAATTATTGCACAGAATTTTGCCTTAAAAATCCGGCACCAACAGATCCAAAATCTTTCGAATTTGGTGGTTTTGAAGATTTTATAAGCTATTTAAAATCCAAACAATTTGATGATCTGGATACCCTGGAGGTGAAATTAAATGAAATTCAAAACCTGTCTGCAAAGGAAGGCGATCAAACGATTACTGAGACTGTCTCAAAAATGAAAAACCACCTTAATCAAAAACAATGGTCTGAATTAACAAAGCATAAAATCCTGATTTCCAATATAATAGAAGAAGAAATTGTCAGAAGAAGCTTTTATGAAGAAGGCAGTATTCAAAAGAAAATGGTTCATGATCCTATAATAAAAGAAGCCTTAAGCATTCTATCTGATCCCCTTCGTTACAATAAGATACTCGGCAAGCCTTGAAAGAGCCCCTGATTTTAATGATTGAAACTTCCGGACCAATTTGTAGCGTCGGAATTGCACGAGGGAACAAGCTTTTAAGCCTTTCAGAAGACCATCAGGGCGAACATACCCGTGTTCTGAATGATTTGATTCGAAATGTCCTAAAGCAATCTGATGTTACTTTAAAGGAGCTGGATGCAATTGCAGTAAATGAAGGACCGGGATCTTTTACATCCTTACGGATTGGTGTAGTAGCTGCGAAAGGCATGGCTTATGCTTTGGAAAAACCATTATTATTGATTCCTGGATTAAAAGCCCTGGCCACCACAGCAAAAGATCAAATTCCGGATGCTTTGTATTACCTGCCCCTTATTGATGCCCGACGAGATGAAGTGTATCTGGCGGTTTATAATTCAAATTTAGAAGGAGCCTTGGTTAGTCCCGTAGCTCAAATTTTGAATAATGAATTACAAACACGACTCAATATTGGAGCGGGGAAATGCGTTATAGTTGGAACAGGAGCCTCTAAATGGGAACAATTTATAAGCAATTGGCCTGTTTCAGTAGCAGAAGTACCCCTTTCGGCGTCCAATTTACTAAAAATAGCATTTGACCGATGGGGTCAACAAGATTTTGATTCTGTTTCAGAAGCCAAACCCTTTTATCTCAAGGAACCAAATATAACTGTTCCAAAAGAAAAACTCATAAGTCGTTGAACTTTAGTCCGATTTGATCCATTTATATATATAAGAACACCTAATATATATGAGATTTGGAAAATATTTAAGGCAACTTTCAAAATCGGCACAGTTTTAGCTTAATTCTTAGCTGTTAATGCATTTTTAAAAAACTGTGACATGAGGAATAAAAAGAACGAAACGATTACTCTCAAAAAAGGACCAAAGGAAGTTCAATTAGACTATTCAGATCTAAGAAGGGCTGTATTAGTTCTTCGTGCGGTCAACCACAAGCTTCGCCAGCGCGTGATTGACTTACTGGAGGAAAATGATACGATGACCGTCACAGACATCTACATTAAACTTCGTTTGGAACAATCGGTAGCCTCTCAGCATTTGGCTATTTTGAGAAGAGCCGGGGTAGTCGCAACCGAGAGACAGGGTAAATTTATTTATTACTCTCTCGACCGAGACAGGTTAAATCAAATCTCCAAATTAGTGGAAGATTTAGCGGGTTAACCATCCCACTTTCCATGTATCTTGATCAGGCAATAGTACACACTGCAACGTTACTCGCTGATTTACACTGCATTAATAAATAAAAAAAATATTTAATATTTATTTGCAATTCCGAAAATTCTTCTCATCTTTGTTCCGTTAAGGTCAACTACGAAAATCAAAATAAGAAACTTCGATGAAGAAGATTAAGGTAACATTTAATCCTGTCCAACTCGATTATTCCTGTGAGCTCATGAGAGCATTAGCCCATCCTTTGAGGCTAAAAATCCTTGAGTTTATTGATAGGAATGGTTCGGTAAATGTCAATAAAATTTACTCGAGCTTAAATATCGAACAATCAGTCACTTCGCAACATCTCAGCATTCTTCGACTTACAGGCGTTATCGCTACAGAAAAAGTTGGAAAATTCGTGCATTGTTCGATTAATTATCCCACTGTGGAAAAAGCTGAGAAAGCTGTAAATAATTTCTTGGGGAGAACGGCAGTACTCGCAACAAGTAATTAAAACAAAAGGCTAAAAAAGCCGAACGTTTTTATTTTGCTTGGAATTCTTTGCTGTTTTTATGGCGAATCCAATTTGCCATGGAGCAAGTCACAATGAGGAATGAACAATTTTCAATAAAGGAACTCATTCGTCATTGTACATTGAGCATTGAATATTGAGTATTTCTTCTCTTCCATTTCTTTGCGACTCTGCGTCTCTGAGTGAATTTATTTAGTTGTTAGGTGATCGTTGTTAGTTGATAGGAAGAACTTTTATATTTCTCTGCGGCTCTGCGTGAAATTAATTAGTCAAGATCCATTGAGTATTAAGCTTCTAATCTTCAAGGCACGCTTTTTTAATGTTCAATTAGCAATGTTCAATTAGCAATTTTCAATGGAGGATTCCATTAGTCATTGAACATTGTGCATTGAATATTGAGCATTTCTTCTCCGGATCATGCTTTTGGTGTTCAATGAGTAATACTCATTATGTCGATAGTGCTTCTTCTTTATCATGCGGCTTGAGTTTTTTATAAAATATAAAAAACAGACAGATGCCACAAAAAATGGATGAATCAGCCACATTAAAGACCGGACGGAAAAACTCAAAGTCTTCACCGGCCCAAAAGGGAAACCAATCTGGAAATGTCCCTTTAAACATGGGGAAATAAAACATATCTACCACGCGCCCCATCAAAATATCGGCATAGCCTCCATCCTCCGGAAACATCACCGCTTGTCCGCCGTGGTAAGGAGAAGCAGAAAAAATAAGTCCATAGAAAATCGAATCAACGATATTGCCCAATGCTCCGGCCAGGATCATCGAAAAAGCAATAATTAATCCAATAAATTCTTTTGCTTTAATCATCCGAGCCAATAGGTAAAACAGAAAACTGACGGCAACGATTCGGAACAAGCTTAAAGCAAGTTTGCCTTTGGAGCCCCCAAACTTAAGCCAAATGCCATGCCTTCATTCTCAACAAAATGAATTCGAGCCCAGGATTGGCCTAAAATCAAAAATTCCTGTCCTTGCTCCATATGTGTCTTAATCCAAATTTTCAAAATTTGGTCCAGACAAAGGATTAACAAAATGGTAAAGGCCGAAACCTTATAAAGATAATTTCCTTTCATGAGCATGCAAAGGTATATGATGCAAGGAATATTCTAAAAATTCACCAATTTTAACGTTCCAATTGAGCTCCATGCGATTTATCCTATTCGTAATTCTTGCTTTCTTTTGTCAATTCATGGGAATTGGCCAATCCCCAAGGGATGTGCCGATTCCACTAAAAAGTCTTTTAGGAGGCGGTGGCTGTTGCTGTGGACAATTTTCAGAGATTTTTTTTCCAAACCTGGATTTTGAAACAGGCCCCCTTCCATCTCCTGGAACATTTTTTGTATACAGTGCCGGTCAGAATTTTGGCGGTTGGACGGTTACCCGAGCTACCATTGACCATTGTGATGCCGGAGTCGGTAATTTAGGAGCGGGTAATCCAAATGGCGCCAGCTATTTTGTGGACCTTCACGGTTCTCCGGGTTTAGGAGCAATTTCTTATGATTTATATGGTCTGACCCCGGGAAATCAATACCGAATTGAATTTTGGACCGCACAAAATGGAGATGGTTTTTCCTCTCTTGGAAATTTGAAAATTGCTGGTGGCGCCTGGCTGGATGTTAGTTGGATCGTGTCGGTATCAGGAGCAATTTCCTGGCGAAAAGAAACCTATTCCTTTATGGCAATGGCTGCTACCGCTACCATGGAATTTAGCAGTACGGGGCCGATCCCGTATCAAGGGACCTTGATAGACGACATCCATATTTTTGAATGCCCGGGTGATCAGGAAGATCCCGTTGTTAATAATCCTCAAGATGATTTGGAAGTGGAATGTGATAAAGAGGTCCCTAAAGCACCGACCCTTTCTGTAAGTGATAATTGTGATCCCAATCCGATAGTAACTTTTTTAGAAACCAAACAAGTAATTGATGCCTGTTCTAAAAAAATTACCAGAAATTGGACCATAAAAGACAATTGCGGTAACATCACCTATGAAGAACAAATTATAGATGTCATTGATCGAAATCCGCCACAGTTTACCAAGCTGCCCGAAACCAAAACGGTATTCTGCGATAAAGATGTTGTCAAGGAATTTAATGACTGGATTAAAAAAAATGGAAATGCTTTGGCAACGGATGCCTGCGGTCCGGTTAGTTGGAGAACAAATTACGATCATCCTCCTTCCAAACATTGTGATACAATTCTAGTGGAGTTTATAGCAATTGATCATTGTGGACAAGAAAATTTGGAATATGCACCCTTTATTGTTCGAGATACCCTTGCTCCTAAATTTATCATTAAACCACAAAACAAAAACCTGGTTTGTGTATCAGGCATACGAGATTCCTTACGAAACTGGTTAGCTAGTTATGGATATTCAACCAATCAATCGGATTGCGATACCATTATTAAAAGTTCAAATTTTAATGGGGATTCTTCTCGCAATCCTTTGACACTTACCTTTTATGCAAGAGATGCTTGTGGAAATGTCGATAGCAGCAAAGCAAGTTTTAGCTACCGAAACAATAGCGATACATTTCGTATCATACAATATTCTTGCAATTTTTCTGGTAATCAAATGGATACCACAGTATTTAGTTCCAATGGTTGTGACAGTGTGGTAATCACACAACAAATAAAACAAAATTCTGATACGACCCATATCAATCAATTTAGTTGTGATCCTCGTGCAAACACACATGATACCCTTCGATTATTGAATGTTAATGGCTGCGATTCATTGATTTTTTACTTAACAGAAATTAAACCCTTAGATACTACGCGACTCCAAGTATTTGATTGCAATTTTCCTGTTTTAACAATCGACACAACGCATCTTCAAGGTCAATTTTGTGATTCGGTTATTATAACTGAAAAAATTCCATTACTAAAAGATAGTTTCCAAATAAAACAAACTACCTGCGACAGTCTTACAGCAGGAGTTAAAATTTTTCAATTGAAAAATCGATTTGGTTGCGACAGCATTGTAAGGATCCAGACTGATTTTACAGGAATTATAAGTAATTATATTACTAAAATGGAATGCGGCTTGTTAAGTAATTATGTAGATACCATGACATTTTCAACTGCTAATTGTGATAGTTTAGTGATCACACAATACATTGCCTTGAAAATAGATACCACGTATTCTACAACTACAAGTTGCGATATATTAAAAGCCGGAGTAGATACCATAATATATCAAACCAGTACATGCGACAGTATTTCAATAGAAACTACCTTGTTTCAACCGTCAGATACCACCCGGATTATTTTAACTACTTGTAATTTAAACAATGCAGGGATTGATACAAGCATTTTTAGTACCACCAGTTGTGATAGTCTCGTTATTGTCAATACGCAGTTTATCCCTTCCGATACAACTCGAATCACACAAACAAGCTGTGATATTAAACAAGTTGGAGTGGATACCTTGCTTTTTAATACAGCACCTTGTGATAGCCTGGTCATTGTAAACACGCAATTTATTCCTTCAGATACCAGTTATATAAGTCGGAACACTTGTGATGTAACCTTAATAGGCATCGATACATTAGTGTATGCAACAAGTCAGTGTGATAGCATCGTCTTTTTACAGACAAATTGGATTCCCTCGGATACCATTCAACGAACTCAAAAATCCTGCTTGCCTGCAAATGCAGGAATTGATACAGTGTTTTTAATGAATAAATTTGGTTGCGACAGTATCATCGTAACGAATACCTTGTATGAACCCTTGCGAATCCAATTCATATTGGATTCAATCAGTTGCTTTGATAAAAAAGATGGGCAGATTCGGATCTTAAATACACAAGACTTTCAAACACCTTATACCTTATTTTTTGATGGCCAAACTCTTGGCTTTCAGGATCGGGTTGATCAATTGAATCCCGGTCAACATCAATTATTTATAATAGACAATCAAGGCTGTGTAACCGATTCTATTTTTTTTAATTTAAATAATCCGGAAGCATTTATAACAGAACTTGGCAAGGATTTGGAAGTTGAAAAAGGCAGTTTGGTTAAATTGGAATTACAAACGAATCGAATTTGGCAACATATTAACTGGAGCCCCTCTTTTCTTATCGGATGCATTGATTGCAATCCAGTACAATTTCAAGTTCAAAACGAACAATGGATATATAGCATAGCTGTAGATGAACGAAATTGCGAAAGTTTGGATTCTGTTTTAATCCGTGTTAAAGAACCTGCAAAAGTTTTTGTTCCAAATGGATTTTCTCCAAATGGCGATAACATCAACGATTATTTTTATATCCAGGGAGACCCAACTGCCATCGTTGAATTATTTCAAATTTTTGATCGTTGGGGTAATTTAGTATTTGAAAAAACAATGAGCCCTGTTAATGATCCAGTTTCAGGCTGGGACGGAAGCTATAAATCTGAAAAAATGAATCCTGCAGTTTTTATTTATGTTGCAAGAATAAAATTCAGTAATCAAGTTTTAGTTGAATTAAAAGGAGATCTCAGTTTAATTAGATGAAAAATCAATTGAAAAAAAGGAATTTTAAACTCCTACTTAAGTGGATTTGGTTTGCATTGATTTTTATTCAATTTGAGTTTCATGCATATAGTCAACCAAAATGTTGTTGTGGTTCACCCAGGGTTTTAGATTTCCCTGGATTTGATTTTGAATTTCCTCCAGATCCGCCTCCGGGTTGGTTTATCTGGTATCCGGTTGGATCCAATATGGGTCCTTGGTTGATAACTACCGGATACGTCGATCATGTAGATAAAGCCCATTATTTTAATACCGCAAGTGGAAATCCAAATGGAGCGACCAATTTTGTAGATTTATATGGTTCCGTACCCAATACAGGAAGTTATCCTGGTGCAATGCAATATACCTTAACAGGACTTACTCCATCCTATTTATATACCTTGGAATTTTATTATGCCAAATTTGATATTCCCGGAGATTATCGCGCCAACATAAAGGTGGCTAATGGAAATTGGTTGGATGTAAAATTAACAGCAACCAATCCTGGAAATGTTATTTGGTTAAAAGCATCTTACAATTTTGTTGCCCAGGCAGTTTCTGCTGATTTAGAATTTATAGATATTTCACCAAGCTATGGAATCGGCGTTTTGATAGATGACATTACAATTTATGAATGTCCGAATGATGTAGAAAAACCCAGCTTGCAGGATCCTCCTGAAGATTTACAAGTAGCATGCGATGCACAGATTCCACCGGTACCAAAATTAATTGCTACAGATGATTGCGATGCGAATCCAATAATTAGCTATAAAGAATCAAAAATTGTTTTGGATGTATGCAAAAAAAAGATAAACCGCGAATGGACTGTTAAAGATGCCTGTGGAAATTCTATGGTATATCAGCAAGTCATTGATGTGATTGATGAGAATCCTCCAGATTTTTCTATTTTACCTGTAGATCTGAGTGTAAATTGTGATGCCGATATTTCAAAAGAATTTAATGCCTGGATTAAAGCACATGGAAATGCAATAGCAATGGATGCATGCGGACCCGTAAGCTGGCGGATTATCTATGATCATGTACCTAAATCGATTTGTGATAGCGTGTTGGTAGATTTTATAGCCTTCGATAATTGTGGCAATGAACGGGTCGAAAGTGCTTATTTTATTGTAAAGGATTTAGCAGGTCTCCATTTTAATGTAAAACCACAAGATAAATTTTTTACAAGCGGAGCAGCTATTAGAGATTCTTTGAGAGACTGGTTGGTTAACTTTGGATTTTCATCGGCAAAATCCAATTGCGATACCGTCATTTTTACTTCAAATTTTAATGGAGACTCTACAAAAAATCCATTAATGCTTCAATTTTATATAAAAGATCGTTGTGGAAATATAGATAGTGCAACTGCTACCTTTGGATTCAGATCTTCAAGCAGTGTCACCTGCTGCTGTGGAACTCCCAATGAATTGTTTTCTTCCAATCTTGATTTTGAATCCCCTCCAACTGCTCCACCCGGAGGATGGATTGACTACAGTGCAGGAGACAATTATGCAGGTTGGAGCATCACTTCAGGATCCATAAGCATTCATGATCCCGCACATTTAAATTTGGGTGATGGAAATCCAAATGGATCAACCCAACACATGGATTTGCATGGATTCAATCAGGGAGCTGCCTCATATACATTAACCGGATTAACCGCAGGCAATGAATATACCATTAATTTTTGGTACGCCATTCATAGTTTTGGTGCCAATGTTTCTGCTAGACTAACTGTCAATGGCGGAAGTTTATTGAATACAAGTTGGTCCGCCAGTAATTTTGGAAATGTCGTTTGGTTAGAAAAATCATTTACTTTTATTGCCGATGGATCAGTTGCGAACATGGAATTTACAGGAACCGGTGCTTCGCCATGTTGCGGCATGCTCATTGACGACATTCGAATTTTTGAATGTGTACTTGATACCGAGAAACCAGAAGTAATAAATCCACCCGATGATTTAGACTTTGAATGTGAAATGGATGTAACAAAAGCTCCTGTGTTATCAATTTCTGATAATTGCGATCTAAATCCTAAACAAGTATTCAAAGAAACCAAAGAAGTAATTGATGCCTGTACTAAAAAAATTACCAGAACCTGGGAAATAACCGATGCATGCGGCAATACAGCAATCGAAGATCAGGTTTTATTTATTACAGATAAAACGGATCCTCAATTTACAAAAGATCCGGAAAACAAATTGGTATCATGTGATAAGGATATTCTTAAGGAATTTAACGATTGGTTGCAATCCAGAGGAAATGCTAAAGCCAGCGATCTTTGTGGTGTAGTTAACTGGCGTACGAGTTATGATCATTCACCCTTTAAATCTTGTGACTCAATTCTTGGTGAATTTATTGTTGCTGATCCATGTGGTCATGAGGTAACTAAATTTGCCTGGTTTGTTGTACAGGATACCTTGGCACCAAAATTCATTAAAAAAGCTCAAAACATAAATCTGGTTTGTGTGTCTGGGATCCGAGACTCTTTGCGAAGTTGGTTACAAAATTTTGGCTATTCTTCCAATGTTATGGACTGCGATACAATCATCCGATCCAGTAATTTTGATGGAGATTCTACGAAAAATCCAATGGTCCTTACATTTTATGCAAAAGACCGGTGTGGAAATATTGACAGCAGTACCGCAAGTTTTAGCTATCGAAGTGGAACCGATACCTTTCGGATCACTCAATTCTCCTGCACTTTTCCCGGAAACAGTTTGGATACCATGGTGTTTAGTTCCAGTGGTTGTGACAGTGTCGTCATTTCTGAAAAAATAAGACGAAGTGCTGACAGCACCTATATCAATACATCCAGTTGTGATCCTAAAATAAACGTTTTTGATACCCTGCGATTAAACAATCAGTTTGGTTGTGATTCCATCATTTTTACACAGGTCGTAATTCATCCCATGGATACCAGTCGACTAAAAATTTATGATTGCAGTTTTACAAGTATTGTTGTAGATACCGCTGTTTTTATCGGACAGTTTTGTGATTCACTGGTCTTGACTGAAAAAATTCCATTGCGAAAAGACAGTATTTTTATTCAACAAACCAGTTGTGACAGTTTGGATGTAGGATTCAAATTTTTAAATCTGACCAATGTTTTTGGATGTGACAGTGTGGTAGGTATTAACACCACTTTTTCTGGTGTTATCATTCAACAAATTACAAAAAACGAATGCGGTTTGATTAAAAACTATACCGATACCCTCGTCTTCTCAACATCCAATTGCGACAGTTTGGTAATAACCAATCACATCGGATTAAAAATTGATACCAGCTTTATTCAACAAAACAGCTGCGATTTGAGCCAAGCAGGCGTTGATACCATCATTTACCAAACAGCAACATGTGACAGCATCGTAATCGTCAATACGCAATTTATTCCTTCAGACACTACATTTATCCAACAAACCAGCTGTGATCTAAATTTAGTTGGCATTACCAGCAAACTTTACAATACGTCCACGTGCGACAGTCTGGTAATTATCAATACACAATTTACACCTTCCGATACCACACGAATTTTTCTAACCAGTTGTGATATTAGTCAAGTGGGAATAGACAGTATGCTCTTTGCTACCAGTACGTGTGATAGTTTGGTAATCATCAATACCTCCTTTATATCTTCCGATACCACGCGCATTTTCATAACCAGTTGCGATGTCAATCAAGTCGGTATAGATAGCATCCTCTTTGCTACAAGCACCTGTGACAGTTTGGTAATTATCAATACGTCCTTTAAATCTTCTGATACCAGTTTGATTAATCAAAGTACTTGTTTGGCTTCAGCAGCTGGGCTGGATACAATTCAGTTGCAAAAGAGCAATGGATGTGACAGTTTAGTGATCACAAATACCCTGTTTGTTCCTTTGCGTTTGCAATTTAAATTGGATTCCATAAGTTGTCATGACAAAGCAGATGCAAAGATCCGTATACTCAACGAGCAGGATTTTAATAAACCCTATACTGTTTATTTAAATCAAAGCAATATAGGTCAACAAAACCAACTCACTAATTTGGGTCCCGGAACGCATCAGGTTTATATCAAAGACCAGCAGGGTTGTATAACAGATTCAATAGAAATCGATTTACAAAATCCGGAAGCTTTTACAACGGAATTGGGAAATGAGCAACGGGTCAATAAAGGCAGTCAGGTTCAATTGCTGTTACAAACCAATCACAACTGGCAGCATATCCAATGGAATCCGTCAGGAGTGATTGGGTGTGTGGATTGCAATCCCGTAACCTTTCAAGTGAATCAGGATACCTGGATTTACAGTTTAGCAATTGATGAGCGAAATTGTGAAAGTTTAGATTCTGTTTTAATCCGTGTCCGGGAAGATGCCAAAGTTTTTGTACCCAATAGTTTTAGTCCGAACGGAGACAACATCAACGATTATTTTTATGTGCAAGGTGACCAACAAGCGATCGTCCAATTAATGCAAATATTTGATCGCTGGGGAAATCAGGTATTTGAAGCACGCAATGTTCCGGTCAATGAACCTTTAAAAGGATGGGATGGTTCTTTTAAATCTGAGAAAATGAATCCGGGTGTTTTTGTTTATTATGCAAAAGTTAGATTCAATGATCAGAGAAATATTGAATTAAAGGGAGACTTTACATTAATTAAATGAAAAAGATTTAGCATAAATGAATTTTACGTTCTCAAAATATATTATTTCAACAATTTGTTTTAGTCTATTTTTGTTATCCGACACGCTTAGTCAAAGTAAATGTTGTTGCGGCTCGCCAACTGAATTGGACTTTTCCGGATTAGATTTTGAGATTGACCCTGCCCCTCCAATTGGTGGAGTCATAGTTTATTTTGCTGTAACAAATTTTGGACCCTGGAATTTGTCACAGGGAGCAATAGATCATGATGATAAAGATTATGTCCCGGGATTGAATTCAGGAAATCCAAATGGGCCTTCCAATTTTATTGATTTATTTGGGGGAGGTTCAGGAGGTGCAGCGGGTACCATAGAATATCCTTTAGATGGTTTGACTCCCGGCTATACTTATATTATTGAATTTTATTATGCAACGATATCAACGGTAGGAAATTTTTCTGCCAATTTGAAAGTAGCTAATGGTGCCTGGCTAAATGTAAGCTGGGCAGCTTCAAATTCAGGATATTCTATCTGGTTGAAGGGAAGCTATTCATTTGTTGCACAATCTTCGACTACGACAATGTCATTTAAAGATACGGGTGCAAGCTCTCCTGCTTATTCTGTCGGTGTTTTACTGGATGATATTAAAATATTCGAATGTCCAAATAATTTGGGAGGCCCAATTGTCAATAATCCTCCGGAAAATCTAGAAGTAGAATGTGATAAGGATATTCCAAATATTCCCAAGTTGGATATTAGTGATATTTGTGATTTAAATCCTTCGGTATCATTTAAAGAAAATACCGATATCATTGATTTCTGTACGAAGAAGATAACCCGTCAATGGATCATCAATGATGTATGTGGAAACATAACGAATCAAAAACAAATTATTGATGTAATTGATAAAACCCCGGCACAATTTTTAAAATATCCGGAAAATAAAATCGCATATTGTAATAGTAATGTTATAATTGAATTTATTGATTGGCTCAAAAAAAATGGAGATGCAATTGCAACAGATGCATGTGGAACAGTTCGTTGGAGACATATATTCCCTCGTTTGCCAAATACAAATTGTGATAGTATAACAGTTGATTTTATTGCAATAGATCCGTGTGGTAATGAAATTATTGAATCTGCTTATTTCCTGGTTAAAGACACTGTTGCTCCCATATTTATCAGCAAACCACAGGATAAAAACTTTATTGACAATATAAATATCAGAGATTCATTGAGATCCTGGCTTAGTACTTTTGGTTTTTCTAAAACCTCGTCACGTTGTGATACAATTATTATGAGTACTGATTTTGATGGAGACTCTACAAAAAATCCAATTCAAGTAAAATTTTATGTCAAAGACCGATGTGGAAATATAGATAGTGCCACGGCTATCTTTTCTTATCAAAATTCCAGAGTATTGTGTTGTTGCGGCGCACCCAGGCAATTGGATTTTCCTGGATTGGATTTTGAAATTGATCCGTTTCCACCTTTAAATAACTATTTTTATTATACTGCATTTACTACGTTTGGTCCATGGAATGTTACCCAAGGGACAATTGATCATGGGGGTGCGGAATACTGTGGAGGACTTGGACTCGGAAATCCTAACGGGCAAAGTCACTTTATAGATTTGTTTGGTTCACCGTCTACTGGCAGCATTGCCGGCACGATAGAATATCCATTGTATGGCTTGACTCCCGGATACCAGTATACCATTAAATTTTGGTATGCAACATTCACATCGAATGGGAGTTTTTCTGCGAATTTAAAAGTTGCAAATGGATCCTGGCTTAATGTAAGTTGGACTGCAAATAATCCGGGGGCTGCTGTTTGGTTAGAGAAGACATATACATTTGTTGCACAAGCTACAACTGCCACTCTTTCCTTTACAGATACTGGTTCCAGTTCAGCCACCTATCA
Organism: Saprospiraceae bacterium; assembly: GCA_016712145.1. Classification (NCBI taxonomy): domain Bacteria; kingdom Pseudomonadati; phylum Bacteroidota; class Saprospiria; order Saprospirales; family Saprospiraceae; species Saprospiraceae bacterium. The sequence goes on along the minus strand of JADJRO010000003.1, from coordinate 106,316 downwards.
AATTGGAATGCTGATAGACGATATTACAATTTTCGAATGTCCGACCGATCTTGAAAAACCTGTAGTCAACAACCCTCCTGATGATTACAATGTAGAATGTGATTTGGATGTGCCACCGGTTCCAATTTTAGACATCACGGATAATTGCGATGCGGACCCAGTGATTGCATTTAGAGAAACTAAAGAAACATTTGATCCGTGCACTAAAAAAATTACCAGAAGCTGGGACATCAAAGACGATTGTGGCAACATTCAAACAGAAGTTCAAATTATAAATATCATAGATCAATTTCCACCAGAATTTACACAATTGCCTAAAGATACTTTTACTTATTGTCAACAAGATGTATTGAAACTATTTAATGATTGGGTAAGACAAAATGGATTTGCCATAGCAACAGATGCCTGTGATGTAATCAATTGGAATTCGAGTTTCATTCGAACGCCCCGATTGGCTTGCGACACGGTAATTGTTACATTTAAAGCAACAGATCATTGTGGAAAAGAAAGTACAGAATCTGCAAAATTTATAGTTAGAGATACCAGCGCTCCCCGTTTTATTTTACCTGCAATTGATAAATCGTTTTCTTGCATTCCAAATGTCCGCGACAGCTTGCGAAGTTGGTTACAAAATTTTGGCTATTCTTCCAATGCTATGGACTGCGATACAATCATCCGATCCAGTAATTTTGACGGAGATTCAACGAAAAATCCAATGGTCCTTACATTTTATGCAAAAGACCGGTGTGGAAATATTGACAGCAGTACCGCAAGTTTTAGCTATCGAAGTGGAACCGATACTTTTCGGATCACTCAATTCTCCTGCACTTTTCCCGGAAACAGTTTGGATACCATGGTGTTTAGTTCCGGTGGCTGTGACAGTGTCGTCATTTCTGAAAAAATAAGACGAAGTGCTGACAGCACCTATATCAATACATCGAGTTGCGATCCTAAAATAAACGTTTTTGATACCCTGCGATTGAACAATCAGTTTGGCTGTGATTCCATCATTTTTACACAGGTCGTTATTCATCCCATGGATACCAGTCGACTAAAAATTTATGATTGCAGTTTTACAAGTATTGTTGTGGATACCGCTGTTTTTATCGGAAAGTTTTGTGATTCACTGGTCTTGACCGAAAAAATTCCATTGCGAAAGGACAGTATTTTTATTCAACAAAGCAGTTGTGACAGTTTGGATGTAGGATTCAAATTTCTAAATCTCACCAATGTTTTTGGATGTGACAGTGTGGTAGGTATTAACACCACATTTTCTGGAGTTATCACGCAATTTATTTCAAAAAACGAATGCGGTTTGATTAAAAACTATACCGATACCCTCGTCTTCTCAACATCCAATTGCGACAGTTTGGTAATAACCAATCACATCGGATTAAAAATTGATACCAGCTTTATTCAACAAAACAGCTGCGATTTAAGCCAAGCAGGCGTTGATACCATCATTTACCAAACAGCAACATGTGACAGCATCGTAATCGTCAATACGCAATTTATTCCTTCAGACACTACATTTATCCAACAAACCAGCTGTGATCTAAATTTAGTTGGCATTACCAGCAAACTTTACAATACGTCCACGTGCGACAGTCTGGTAATTATCAATACACAATTTACACCTTCCGATACCACACGAATTTTTCTAACCAGTTGTGATGTCAATCAAGTCGGTATAGACAGTATGCTCTTTGCTACAAGCACCTGTGACAGTTTGGTAATTATCAATACGTCCTTTAAATCTTCTGATACCAGTTTAATTAATCAAAGTACTTGTTTGGCTTCAGCAGCTGGGCTGGATACAATTCAGTTGCAAAAGAGCAATGGATGTGACAGTTTAGTGATCACAAATACCCTGTTGGTTCCTTTGCGTTTGCAATTTAAATTGGATTCCATAAGTTGTCATGACAAAGCAGATGCAAAGATCCGTATACTCAACGAGCAGGATTTTAATAAACCTTATGTTGTTTATTTAAATCAAAGCAATATAGGTCAACAAAACCAACTCACTAATTTGGGTCCCGGAAAGCATCAGGTTTATATCAAAGACCAGCAGGGTTGTATAACAGATTCAATAGAAATCGATTTTCAAAATCCGGAAGCTTTTACAACGGAATTGGGAAATGAGCAACTGGTCAATAAAGGCAGTCAGGTTCAATTGCTGTTACAAACCAATCACAATTGGCAGCATATCCAATGGAATCCATCGGGAGTGATCGGATGTGTAGATTGCAATCCAGTAACCTTTCAAGTGAATCAGGATACCTGGATATTCAGTTTAGCAATTGATGAACGAAATTGTGAAAGTTTAGATTCTGTTTTAATCCGTGTTCGGGTAGATGCCAAAGTTTTTGTACCCAATAGTTTTAGTCCGAATGGAGACAACATCAACGATTATTTTTATGTGCAAGGTGACCCACAAGCGGTAGTTCAATTAATGCAAATTTTTGATCGCTGGGGAAATCAGGTATTTGAAGCACGCAATGTTCCGGTCAATGAGCCTTTAAAAGGATGGAATGGAAAAGTAGAGGAACGCCATTTAAATCCAGGAGTTTATGTCTATTATATAGAAATCAGCAATACGGCCTTAGAAATCCAGCGAATCTGGGGAGATCTCAGTTTGATACGATGATCTGGATATTTTTCAAAAAGATATTTTGAGAAACAGTCTTAGAATGATACTTTTGCAGTCCTTTTGAGAGAAACACTCAAGGGGAAACGATCTTTGATAGGATAAGCTAGGAAGGAATTTAAGAAAAACCTGAAAATTATTTGAGAGGCCAATGGATCGAAAGTCACTAGACTGTAAGATACAGTACTATGGAGAGTTTGATCCTGGCTCAGGATGAACGCTAGCGGGAGGCTTAATACATGCAAGTTGAGCGGTAAGTTGTTTATAGCAATATAGATGACCTAGAGCGGCGCACGGGTGAGTAACGCGTACATAACCTGCCCTATACAGGAGGATAGCCTTGGGAAACTGAGATTAATACTCCATAGTATTATTTGATTGCATAATTAGATAATTAAAGATGAGTCGGTATAGGATGGATGTGCGTCTGATTAGCTAGTTGGTAGGGTAACGGCCTACCAAGGCGATGATCAGTAGGGGGCGTGAGCGTGGACCCCCACACGGGTACTGAGACACGGACCCGACTCCTACGGGAGGCAGCAGTAAGGAATATTGGTCAATGGAGGAAACTCTGAACCAGCCATCCCGCGTGAAGGATGAAGGGGCTCTGCCTTGTAAACTTCTTTTGTCTGGGGCGAAAAAGCTCGATTTATCGAGAACTGACGGTACCAGAAGAATAAGCACCGGCTAACTCCGTGCCAGCAGCCGCGGTAATACGGAGGGTGCAAGCGTTATCCGGAATCACTGGGTTTAAAGGGTGCGTAGGCGGCTTAGTAAGTCAGTGGTGAAAGGCTGTGGCTTAACCATGGAATTGCCATTGATACTGCAGAGCTTGAATGAGGTTGAGGTTGGCGGAATGTGACATGTAGCGGTGAAATGCTTAGATATGTCATGGAACACCGATTGCGAAGGCAGCTGACTGGACCTATATTGACGCTGAGGCACGAAAGCGTGGGGAGCGAACAGGATTAGATACCCTGGTAGTCCACGCCCTAAACGATGCTTACTCGTTGTTTGACTGAAAAGTTGAGTGACTAAGAGAAATCGATAAGTAAGCCACCTGGGGAGTACGACCGCAAGGTTGAAACTCAAAGGAATTGACGGGGTCCCGCACAAGCGGTGGAGCATGGGTTTAATTCGATGATACGCGAGGAACCTTACCTGGGCTAGAATGCGCGTGAATGATTGTGAAAGCAATTAGGCCTAGTAATAGGACACAAAGCAAGGTGCTGCATGGCTGTCGTCAGCTCGTGCCGTGAGGTGTTGGGTTAAGTCCCGCAACGAGCGCAACCCTTGTCTCTAGTTGCCAGCATGTAATGATGGGGACTCTAGAGAGACTGCCGGCGTAAGCCGAGAGGAAGGTGGGGATGACGTCAAGTCATCATGGCCTTTATGCCCAGGGCGACACACGTGCTACAATGGCCGGTACAGAGGGAAGCCAGACCGCGAGGTTGAGCAAATCCCAGAAAGCCGGTCTCAGTTCGGATTGGAGTCTGCAACCCGACTCCATGAAGTTGGAATCGCTAGTAATCGCGCATCAGCCACGGCGCGGTGAATACGTTCCCGGACCTTGTACACACCGCCCGTCAAGCCATGGGAGCCGGGGGTACCTGAAGATGGTGACTTTACTGGGAGCTATCTAAGGTAAGACCGGTGACTGGGGCTAAGTCGTAACAAGGTAGCCGTACCGGAAGGTGCGGCTGGAATACCTCCTTTTAAAGAGAAAAACAATATTGACTTCGGTCAGATTGACTCTAATTGTTTATTATTAGGCTTCTTTTTAATGGAATTTTTTGTTCATCCTGGCTATCCTTTTTTTAAAAAATAGTCTCGTAGCTCAGTTGGTTAGAGCACTACACTGATAATGTAGGGGTCCCCAGTTCAAATCTGGGCGGGACTACCAAATGTTACAAAGAAAATTATCTTTGTACCGTTTTTTAAATTAAGAAATCAGCAATTGATTGACTTTTGACTACTAATTGCTGACTACTGTCCTCGGGGGATTAGCTCAGCTGGCTAGAGCATGGCGCCAAAAGCGCCAGGGTCCTGGGTTCAAAAACCAAACTACTTGTAATGATGAGTAGTAAATATAAAACAAACTATCACTTGGGGGATTAGCTCAGCTGGCTAGAGCATGGCGCTTTAGGCGCCAGGGTTCTGGGTTTCTCCTTCTTCGCTTCCATTTAATGTATGGAAGCTTTTATATTTACTTTTTCATTTTATTGATGCTTTGCATCTATAAAATTTGACTTGGGGGATTAGCTCAGCTGGCTAGAGCACCTGCCTTGCACGCAGGGGGTCCTGGGTTCGAATCCCTGATCCTCCACATAAAGACTGGACTTTAGTCCGGTCTTTATTTTTAACACCCTTATTTCGAATGTATACTGTTTATATTTTATTCAGTCAAAAACTGAATAAGTTTTACGTTGGTTCTACCCAGAATTTTGAACAAAGATTTATCCAACATAATCATGGTAAAACCCCATTTACCAAAACTTGAATTCCTTGGATTCTTATTTATTCAATTCCATTGGAAAGTCGCTCACAAGCTATCCTGTTAGAAACAAAAATCAAGAAAAGAGGTATTGAACGATACTTAAAGGACATTAATCCTATGATAGAGAAATAACTCAACTCGTTAGAGTAGTTTCTTTTTTGAGTCAGGGGCCTGGGTTCTAATGCAGACAAACAAGGCATATAAATTATTAAATAAATTTTACTTATACCGCCTTGATGTCTGCATGCCAACATACCCGTGGGAAAAATATTCAAATGTGAAAAAACATAAACGGGGATCGTCGGCATCCCTGATCCTCCACACTGAAGGGCTGTCTTTTTAGACAGCCCTTTTTTATTTGTAGTAAAATGGGTTCGAATGCTGACGATCAAGGCTTAAAATTCATTCTATAATTTTAACTAACTCGGCCTTGATGTCAGCATGCCGACATCCACTGTTCTGTTTTCTTTACATGTTAAATAGCTAAAACAGGGGATCGTCGGCATCCCTGATCCTCCACAAAGCTCTTGGTAATTTTACCAAGAGCTTTTTTGAACACCCTTGATTTAAAAATGTATACTGTTTGCATCTTAATTAGTGCATTATTAAATAAATATTATGTTGGTTCTACCCAACATTTTGAAATTTGTTTTGAAGAACATAATCACGGTAAATCAAAATTTACGAGTAAAGGAATTCCCTGGGTCCATATTCTTTCGATCCCTGTCGAAAATCGGTCTCAAGCTATTCTGTTAGAAACCAAAATCAAGAAAAGAGGTATTGAACGATATGTAAAAGTTAACTGCAATGCTTGGGGTCACTGCTAACTTTGAATATTTGTGCCTTGAACAAACTGACAATAAAACAAAAGTGAACTCACACTAAAATTTGATTCAATAAGGTTTGCCCTTCCATCTCCCATGAATTTTCTACAAAATCACATTATGTTGTGATTTTACTTGCTTAATTAGAAAACAAAAACTACTTTTACCATACAAATCACACTATAATGTTAGTCAAGCAACTTGGGGAAACCATAAAACACAGAAGAAAAGAGTTGGGTATAACTCAACCACACCTAGCAGAACTGGCTAAAGTAAGCACCAATACGCTGTATAAACTGGAACGAGGACAGGGTAATCCGTCACTGGATGTGCTAAACAAATTAGCAGAAGTGTTGGGAATGGAATTGCTACTTGAAGTGAAAAAGAAACATTGAATAAATGAGAGCAATGGAAATATACCGTAACGGAATTTTAGCTGGAACGCTGACGGAAGAAAATCGTCAGCATTTTGTGTTCAGGTATGACGACAATTATTTTAATGATGTGACCAAACCGGCTATCAGTTTAACAATACCAAAAACTCAAAAAGAATACAGCAGCGAAATTTTGTTCCCATTTTTTTTTAACTTACTAAGTGAAGGTGTAAACAGAAAATTGCAATGCACTCAATTGAAAATAGACGAAGAAGACAATTTCGGTTTGTTGATGGCGACAGCACAGTTTGATACGATAGGAGCAGTAACAGTAAAACCAATCACAGCAAAATGAACTTAGATGAATTGAAATATTGCCCGGGAACTTTGGCCGAAGGGTTTACAACTTACAGTCCAAGTTGTTTACGAAATTTGTTTAGTGGCAAAAAAGTAAATCATGTTTTGCCCTATGAACAGCCACAGCAAAGTGAAGAAGTAGCAGAAAAATTTATGGAAAACCGCAAACGCATTTCAATATCGGGTGTACAAGAAAAATTAAGTTTTCTGCTTGAGAAAAATCTGCTGCGTTTGACTAACGAAGGAGAACAAGGGACTTACATACTCAAACCAATACCAAGAGATTTAAAGAAGGTTGACCAAGTTCCCGCAAACGAACATCTGACAATGCAAATAGCGAAACAGGTTTATGGATTAAACGCTGCCGAATGTGCCATGATATTTTTTAAGAATGGCTCACCTGCATACATAACCAAACGATTTGATGTAAAAGAAGAAGGCGGAAAGTGGGGGAAGGAAGATTTTGCAACACTGGCAGGAAAAACAAAAGACAATGCCGGAGCCAATTTCAAATATGAATACAGCTATGAAGAAGTTGGAATGCTGATACAAAAATATGTTCCGGCTTGGAGAGTGGAGATAGAAAAATATTTTTCGTTGGTGGTTTTCAATTTCCTGTTCTCTAATGGTGATGCACATTTGAAAAACTTCTCTTTGCTTGAATCATCCAAAGGTGATTATTTGCTTAGTCCTGCTTACGATTTGGTAAATACAATGCTGCATGTGGACGATTCAGATTTTGCGTTGGACAGGGGATTGTTTGCCGATAATTTTAAAAGTGATGCATACAAAAAAAACGGACACCCTTCTAAAACCGACTTTATTGAATTTGCAAAAAGAATAGGTGTAACAGAAGGTAGAGTTGAAAAACTATTGAGTCCATTTTTAGAAAAGCATCCTTTTATGGAAACATTGGTGAGCCGTTCATTTTTAAGTGATGCAAACAAGAGAGGGTATTTGCTGATGTATAATACGAAACGAAAATACCTGACATGACAAGAAGTTAATATTCCAACACATTTACCGACTTCTTGCAAGACGATGAGATGAAAATTCTTGGACAGCTAAGTTTGAAGCACAGTCATGCACTTGAGGCCTTACAGAAGAACGCATGGGTCAAGCAATTTAAAATACTTAAAATTTCTCTCAAGCAATTTTACAAGGGACAAATCCATTAGGATGTTTTGGTTAGTTAAGTTAAATGTGTAAATATTTCATCAAATAATTTATCTTTAAGTTATCTTCTTCTCAACGACCTTGAATTGAACTTATTAGAAAGCGTTTAACAGTATAAGGGGGTCTTATAAAAAGCAATATGCAGTGATGAAAAATGTATATATTTTTTGGATATGTTTATTTTTGATTATTGGAGTTAGTTTCAGGAGTTTAATTTGGGATATTGATGTTATTGAAATAGAACTATATAAGAATAATAATTCCTTGGTTAAAAAAAAGGAAAATCAGTTTACAGCCTATGAAGATATCCTCAGGTCAAAGAGAAATATCACCAGAATTGGTGAATCTGTTTACAATCAAATTTCAGTATTACTAAAAGATTCCTGCCCAACAGGGCTTGAAACTTCAATTTGGTATATTGGTGAGCATGGTTTAAATTGGAACAAGGGCTTCTCTGCAGTTGATACCGGATATGCAATTCGCGGTGGTGAAGCCCAAACATCTATTTGTGATCGCAATGGCAATTTGTTGTTTTATACAGACAATAATGACATATTTAATTCACTGCACCAGGTTATGGATAATGGCAATATTTATTTTCCAAGTCGAGCTGGTGGTCGATCAAGTACAATGAATCTAATCCTACCTGAACCTGGCAGTGATTCTTTGTATTGGTTTTTTTATCCGGATCAGATAACAGACCAAACAGATACCTTTGCTAAAAAACTCAGATATGCTATTATTGATATGAGTCAAAACGGAGGACTTGGAAAAGTAGTTCAAAAACATCAAATCCTGATGGATACCTCATCGGAGCGAGTGGAAGGAATACGTCATTGTAATGGTAAAGACTGGTGGATCATTGGGCAGAATGCTATTACTGAGCAATTTACAGTTTGGAAACTGGACCAAAATGGATTAAGTCTGAATGGTAAAATGAACTCTGGCGTTTCTAATAATATTGATTGGAAATTTGCGTTAAGAGGTTACTTAAAGTCTTCGCATTCTGGAGCTCAAATTGCTGAAGTTACTTCGGGATACGATCGAGTAAACAGGATTTATCTAAATGCAATAGAATTGCATCATTTTGATCCATTGACCGGAACAATATACAATGGATTACCTCTTACTTTTAATTTGTATAATGAATTTGTATACGGAGCTGAATTTTCATCCGATGATAGCAAACTTTATATTACAGGCTCAAAGATATGGCAAATTGACTTAAGTGTTCTTGATACCGCAGAAATTAATAAAAGCCTGGTGTTGATATCTGATCAATACAGAAGAAATACAGGGCTCCGGTATTAGGACCTGATGGGAAAATTTATATAACATCATTTTTTAGTGGAGATTTTCTTTATACAATAGAAAAACCGAATAAAAAAGGCTTAACCTGTGATTTTCTATTACAAGGATTTTATTTGGGAGATAAATCAGGACTTGGAGCACCTCATTTTGCACAAAGCTTGCAGTTTCCTTACAGACTTTATACACATGGCCCGTATGAATTTTGTGCAGATACTACTGTCAGGTATGTGTTGACGGATCCTTGCCCTCATCCGGATCTTCAATGGGAGTTACCCGACGGAGGAGTGATTACCAATCACAATGGAGATACGATCGAAGTTTATTTTGCAAAACCAGGATATAAACGGGTCATAGCTGCCTATCCCACTCCCTGCGGATATAAAAGTGATACCCTTAAAATAAAGGTCAATAATTGCAATTGCAAGCCTTCATTTAATTGGTTGCAACAGGATACGCTAGTTTGTATTGGGAGTCCGGCCAGGTTTAAATTCAACTCAAATGCAGACAGTGTTTTTATCAATGGAAAATTTCTACAATCGGACAGTTTTGATTTAGCATTGTTGAACACTGATACCTGTTTGGATATGAAAATTCAGTTTGATGAGTTTTGTGATAGTAGCATTTTGGTTTGTATAAAGTCTATAAAACAATCAATTATACATCGGGATAGTCTATGGTTTTGTTCTGGAGATACACTTTATATTGATAACTTTCCTTATTACGGCGATACCCTGTTATCATTCACCCATCAGGATCAATCAGGTTGTGATTCGGTATCTTATATACAACTAATAAGAAATCTTCCTTCCAATTCATCTACTGAACAGGTTTGGATTTGTTCCGGTGATTCAGTTCGTATTGATCAGAAATGGTATAAGGATAGCATTGATATTGTTCAGACACATTCAGATCGAAATGGATGTGACTCAAATCACATAATTCAAGTGAGGGTGTATCCTAAGAATCAAATCAATCAATTTAATCATATCATGTGCAAAGGAGATTCCGTATTGTTTTCAGGTGTATGGTATAAAGACAGTTTACAAAAAGAAATAGTGTTTCCCAACTATCAGGGTTGCGATTCTATTTGGGCACTTAACATAAAATTGTATGTCTCACAAATATCAGATACCAGTAAATATGAAATGTGTCCAGGAGATTCAATCCAAATCGAAGGTAAATGGATTTATAATACCGCTCAAATTGAAACACATTATCAAGATATAAACGGATGCGATTCAGTACATTGGTCCTTAATTAAATTTAAGGAAATACCAAAAACTGTAAACCTACAATTTTATATTTGTCAGGGAGATTCCATATGGATAGAAAACAACTGGATTAAAAATGAAAGGAACTGGATCATCCGCAAGCATAATCAGAATGGATGCGATTCAACATATAATTATACGACAACTTGGTACGACGATATAATAGTTGATGTACTCACGGAGCAAGACATGGAAGAAGGTGATTCACTATTAATAGATCCATATTATTCGTCCAATGTAAGCCGGGTTATCTGGTCCCCATCTACCGGATTGAGTTGTATAAATTGCTTCCGACCAAAAATCAGTCCAGCAGTGGATACCAAATACTATATTACTGTAAAAGATGACAATGGTTGCACATCTGTTGATTCCATATTTATAAGGGTAATTAAAAAGGAAAAAGATCTTTATGTACCCAATAGTTTTAGCCCAAATGGGGACAAGATCAATGATCATTGGGGACCAATTCTGGAGCAAGGAAGTGGGACATTAGAAAGTATACAAGTATTTGATCGTTGGGGAAATCGGGTATTTGAATGTAGTAGAGAGTTGGTCAATACATACCAGTGTTTACAATGGGATGGCAGTGTACAAGGCAAAAAATGTTTGCCGGGGGTGTATGTCTATCAAATTGTGTGGAAAAGTACAACTGGGGTAATTCATAAAAAAGCAGGTGATATAAACCTATTTTTATAGCTCCAGAAAATTCATCAAATCATTGCTAATTTCCTTTTTGGTTTCGTTATCGAAACCAGCAAAATAATTTTGAGTAGTTTTTTTATCACTGTGACCAAAAGCCTCGCCAATAATCTCCATGCTTTTACCTGAACGTATCAAATTTGTTGCAAAACTATGTCTGGCCCAATAACTTGAAATTTCATCTGTAATTCCATTATTGGCAGCCAGAACTTTCAGATTTTGGTTTACGGACCTTGTAAAATTCTTGATCATATTGAATTTGGGTATTGATCCAAGCTTTAATTATTTTTTTATATCACTTTAGCCAGGTTCGTTCAACAAAGTCGTAATGAAAAGTAATTATATATCTGATTGATGAAAATGAAACAAAAGGAGCATTTATGATTTAACCAATGGCATAAATGGCCCATAAATTTTCGTCTTACTTAAGATGAAAGGTCGATTATCATATCATGATATTTATCTACCATATCATTCTCAAAAGAATCAAAATATCCCTGAGTCATCTTTTCTAATGTATATCCGAGTGCTTCGCTAATGGTTGTGGTTGACACTCTAATTTCTATTGGCTTTTATTGCATATTTATGCCTACAAACATAGCTTCAATTAAAGATTCAATTCTAATCAAAGCTCCCATCAATTTCGGATTTTGTTTACTAAATTTACATTTTCCAGTACATTAGCAAAATAATCCAATCCAACTATTTTTAAATTGACCTCACATTAATCCATAATATCAATGCTTCACACACTCCTCAATAAACTTTACTGGCCTTGTTTTATCATTATTGCACTTGTGTTATTGATGTTTATATTATTGTATTTCTATCAAATCAATGACTGGTCGGATAGAAATTATTACAACTGGATGAATTTTAAACGCATCTTTTTGGCTCTGGGTATTTTAGTTGGTTCGTATTATATGAAGCATATTGGGAATGAGCGGGCAGCCAACCTTATTTTATACATTCCTATAGGAATCTTTATTCTCGTTATAATCGGTGGACTGATTATCTTACTTCTCTTTATGCAATCCGGGAAATAATTATTTTTGCAATTGGTTTCAAATCATTTTTAATTGTTCAATTATAATTCCGATTCGTTAGCAAGTAATTTTAAAAACAGTCCGCAATTATGGAGCTTATTGAAAATATATTAATTTCCATTGGACCCATTTTAGTCTTATTGGGTACATATTTATTAATTCTTGCCCATCAAAAAAGCAATGAAATTGCACATACCTTGTCCAAGGGTCAAGTAGCTGATGGAATGGTTATCGAAATGCGAGACGAATCCGGTAATACAGTGGAATCATTTAATAATCATCCTGTGGCTCCGGTCGTCGAGTTTAAAACTGATAATGGAAAGTATATGCATTATTCAAGGACGTTTCAAAACCCGAGTCCCTATAAACCAGGTCAATCTGTTAAAATTTATTATTACATATACAAGTCCATTCAACAGTTTGCTTTGGAAGATGATCAAACAGGAAGCTTGCCCAGCAAATTATTTCGGTGGGGGCTTGTTTTTTGTGCCGTTGGATTTCCTGGGCTGGTAATCAAATTGTCCCAGCTCTTGTAATTTGGCAGCTTTAAAACGATGCCCAGAGTTATTTTATTGAATCCATTTGTTAAACATTATGCTGGCAGTGTTTTTGATTTAAATGAAGCAGTTTATCCATCTGACTGGGATGTAGATGAACGAAATTTAGAAAAACAATCCAGATTTGCAAATAAAATTTACCTGCTTCCAGATGCCGGAAACGGCAGATCCGCTGAATTGCCTGTGCAGGATACGATGCTTTGTTCGGAAGAAATTTTCATCAACATCAATATCAAAAATGGTCCGTGTCGGATTACAGCAGTCAAAGAGCATCCAATTGACCCTGAAACTATTCAATTAATTACAGAACGATTCTTAAAAGTACAGTTAGAAGGAACACTATTTCCATTTAATAATAACATTTTATTGCTAAGCACTGGTGAGAAGAAATTCGATACGATTGAAATTTACGATAGCTTAAGCAATCAGAAAATCCAGCAGTTCGATGGATTTTCTGACACTAAAACGATTAACTTTCAAGAAGCGTATCCGGGCTTTTATCGGGTTCTGTTTTTTAACAGTCAAATGCCCGTTCTAGAGTTGTCTTTATTTAAAAATTTTCCTCTCGTTGTAAGTCCCATTAAATATACAAACAGATTTCAATGCATTCCTACTGTATGGTAATTAACAAGTAATTACAACTATTTTTTAAAACCCTACAAGAAATTCTACATCATTGCATCAACATACAAGTAATACCAGTTAAAATCTTACAATCAAAGGAAGCATAGTTATAGTTTAATTGAAATGAAATTAAAACAGAAGTAGATTCCGAAAAAATTAATCATAATTCATGGTGGAGATGTAATCAATTTTCCATACACCATTCAATTTGCTCATATCAATTTCATAAGCAAAATCTCCTAGAATGGTCGCTACGGCTTTTTGGTCTGAAGTCATTTTTACTTCAATCGTTAAACTGTCAATAGCATTCCATACTAACTCGGGTTCCTGAGTGATCAACACCAAATCAAATTCAAATCCTTCCGGCGGACCTTCTGATACGGGATTCTCTTTCAAATAAACAGCTTTGGATTCAAAATATTTATTCCACTCTTTAAGATAATCTGGTGAGATCAATCCACTGGATTCAAGATTTTTTAAATACTGAGAACATTCAGATAAATTTACCTGATAGTTACTTGATTTATCTTTAGCTAAAAATTTAACTTGATTAACCATTGCATAATGTTCTTGATACCAATGGATAAATTTTCTTATTCCCTGTACGATCGCAGTGGTATCATTTTCCGGAGCTTTAATAACTTCAGCTTGAATGGGTGTTTCCTGAATGGGAGCACTCACAGATTGCTTACAAGAAAATAACGCAATTAAAAAAAGGCAAACAAATTGAATTAAGTTCGTTGATTTCATTTGATGTTATATTAAATAATCCCTGATTTAGGTATTATTCATAACAAAGATAGTTCATCCTCATTTAATTAAATTTGAAATTGTGCTCCAAAATAAGTCATTTTACCATTTTTCTGAATGTTTGAAATTGTATTATATTTGGACTCTTAATTTATTCAATTTAATAAACCTAAAATATGCTTAGAATATTTTTATTCCTAATTTCTGGCTTTCTTTTCAACAGCCTTTCTGCTCAAGGTAGCACAAACCCAAACCCTTCCAAATCAAAAAATTCTAAAGCCGTCAAACACCGGGTTGTCATGCAACTGACGACAAACGACACTGCTTCCTGGAAAGGTTTAATGAATAATCTTAAGAATCTGCGTGAGGGATGGGGCGATGCAGTGGAAATTGAAGTAGTCGCTCATTCAAATGGGATTGAATTATTGATGAATGCAAAAACCACCCAAAAAATGAAAATTGATGAATTTATTCATTCCGGTGTTCGCTTTGTTGCCTGTGAAAATACCATGAAGCAAAAAAATATTAAAAAGGAAGAAATCTTACCTGAAGTTGGATTCGTGCCTATGGGAATTGGAGAAATTATTATGAAGCAGGAGAAAGGTTGGAGCTATCTTAAAGCAGGATTGTAAAATCAATGCAGTTATACCTGCGATTTTATTATTTGAATAGAATCCCATCCATTATTTCATATTTGTAGCATTTAGAATGCATGGAGCAATCAGATAAAGACAAGGTTTATATTGAAATGATTAACCGACTAAGCAATTTAGTTGGTTTACTCAGCATTGCTTTAATCGCTGCCATTTTAATAATAATTTTTGGACCCCCAGGATTTATTAAAACAACAAAGCTTACAAATTCCAACTCCACTAATTCTGTAAATGCAACAAATGGAAGTCCATCCGTTCAAAAGCCAATGGATAAAAATAAAATTTGGATGGCTCCTGATTTGGATGCCGTTCCAGATTCAGAAGGAAAAGCGATGCTTGAATATGGTCGCGATCTCATTGCAAATACTGCTAAATACTTAGGTCCAAATGGCAGCGTTGCAAAACTTAGCAATGGAATGAATTGTCAAAATTGTCATTTGGAAGCCGGCACAAAACCTTTCGGAAATAATTACAGTGGCGTGGCTTCCACCTATCCAAAATTCAGAGAGCGTTCCGGTAGCATTGAAACAATTTACAAACGGGTCAATGACTGCATCGAACGAAGTCTCAATGGAATTGCACTGGATACTTTAAGTAAAGAAATGCAAGCCATCAAATCATACATTGAATGGTTGGGTAATGAAGTACCTAAAGGTGAAAAACCAAAAGGTTCTGGCATTGTAGATTTACCATACCTGAAAAGAGCCGCGGACCCCCTGAAAGGTAAAACTGCTTATCAAAAGCATTGTACCAGTTGTCATACTGATACGGGTGTAGGAAAATTAAATGCCGATGGCATCACGTATCAGTATCCACCACTTTGGGGTGCTAACAGTTATAACACCGGCGCAGGTCTATATCGTCTTTCAAGATTTGCCGGATACATCAAACAAAATATGCCTTTTGGCGCCAGTTATCAAAATATCATTCTTAGCGATGAAGAAGCCTGGGACATAGCGGCCTATGTAAATTCACAAGATCGCCCTCAGAAAGATTTAAAAATGGATTGGCCTAAACTTTCTGGTAAGCCCGTTGACCATCCTTTCGGTCCTTATGCGGATCTGTTTTCAGAACAGCAACATAAATACGGACCTTTTGAACCAATTGCTGCTGCAAAAAATCTGCTAAAAAGTAACATGACAAAACACAATACCCATTGTAAGTGTGGTTTCAATGAGATGCTATCACAAGAAGGTATTTCCAGAAAAGAATTTCTTAAAACAATTGGTACAGCTGGCATTGGATTGGGTATAGCTCCGATTTCTTCAATGGCGCTTTGGGAAGATGGAAAGACAGAAGAAATTTTAAAATCCAAATTAATTGAATCTGGTAAAGTGCAACACATCAGTTTACTACATACAACTGATTTACATGGTCAATTGCACGTACACGATGAATTTTTTGTGGAAAAGGATCAGGTAGTTTTTAAAAAACGTGGAGGATTTGCGCACCTTAAAACCTTGATTTCAGAATTAAGAATGCAAAATCCAAATTCACTCTTGATTGATGGTGGAGATTGTTTTCAAGGCAGCGGGGTTGCATCACTATCTGAAGGAAAAGCATTGATACCTTTAATGAATCTATTAAACTATGATCTGGTACTTCCCGGAAATTGGGAAGTTGCTTATGGCAAACAAATGTTGTTACATGATCTTGGCGGATATAATGCTCGCAAAGTTTGTACTAATATGTTTCATGATGTTACAAATCCGGAGTTTCTGTTTCCTCCTTATCAAATATTTTATATCGCAGGTGTTAAAATGGGATTCATCGGATACAATGATCCTTTGACACCAACCAGACAACCTCCTGCATATAGTTATGGAATAAAATTCATAAAGCCGGAAATCAATATCAGCAAGTATATAAAAATTTTACGCGATCAGGAAAACTGCAAGCTGATCTTTGTACTTACTCATATGGGATTGACCCAACAAATACATCTTGCTTCTCAGGAATATACTGAAGGGGTGCATTATATATTGGGTGCTGACACACACGAACGCATTCGCCAGCCCTTACAAGCAAAGTATGCCAAAGTAACTGAACCCGGTGCATTTGGCTCGTTCTTAGGTAAATTGGATTTAATATTGGAGGATGGAATCCTTAAAGAAGAATCCTATCAATTGATTGAAGTAGATCCGGAAAAATATAAAGCCGATGAAGAAATGGCAACCATGATCCAAGAAGTAAGCAAACCATATCAACAAAAATTAAATCGGGTCATTGGCAAAACCAAAACACCGCTCATTCGATACTACATCCTGGAAACTCCCATGGATAATATGATAACAGATGCATTGATGTGGAAGTTTAATCCGGACATAGCGGTTTCTAATGGATTTAGATTTTGTCCGCCTTTGAATCCGGATGCATCCGGAACAGCAAATATCACTGTTGACTTTCTTTATTGCATGTTGCCGAGTAATAATAATTTAATTATTGCTGAAGTAAGTGGTCAGCAAATTATGGATTGGTTGGAAAAGGAATTGGAAAATGTATTTGCATCCGATCCAGCAAAACGTTTTGGTGGGTGGTTGGTTCGTTTTCAAGGTATGAAAATTAATTTCACCATTGCTCGTGAATATGGTAAACGCGTGAATGAAATTTTAATAAAAGGCAAAAAAATTGACCTAAACAAAAACTATCAAATTGTATCTTGTGAACGAGAGGGTGATCCTAAAAATTTGATTTGTAGAATTAAAAATGTAACTAAAATAAACCGATTGCCCAATTTAATTCACGATGTGATGGAGGAATATTTAGCTAAACATTCTCCTGTATCCCCCAAATTAGAAGGGCGGGCAACTGCGACAGATGCTCCTGCAAATTTACTGACACAGGCAAATGGTTTAAATTATGAGTTTAGATAGTATCCCAATACCTCATTAAATAAAATCTCAAGTTTGTTTCATAAATTCACAATTGAATTTGCTAATATTCTAAAGTATTTTTAAAAATGAAACTAAGTAACATCCTGATCGTTTTCCTGACTTTATATTCCATTAGAATCCATTCCACCAATTATTTTATCTCCGAAAGTCTCGGAAATGATTCTTGGAGTGGCAGGCTGTCTCTTCCGAATGCTAGTAATACAGATGGTCCTAAAAAAAGCCTGAATGCATTCAATACGCTTTTAAATACAATTGCAAGACCAGGGGATAGTATTTTTTTAAAACGAGGCGATCAATGGTCAGGGACTACTGGGATCACTGCAAATGCTGCACAAGGCACTGTAAATGCGTACATTTTTATTGGATCTTATGGTCAAGGGAACAAGCCAAGAATTAATAAATCTGGAACTGGTGAAATATTGTTATGCCGAGGATCGGCCAATGCGGCTGCGTCGTATTTGAAGTTTCAAGATTTGGCCTTGGTAAGTGCTTCTGCTGTTGGAAACCGGCCTGTTGGTGTTTATATTAATGAAAGCTTTTACAGCCTTAAACCGCATCACATCATTCTAGATGGTTTGTATATTTCAGGTTGTCAAAGTGGAATGATTTTATATCAAAACAATATTATTGTTGAAAATTGCCTGCTCGAAAAAAATGGCAATGACAACCAAGGACAAGGAATTTTCTGTTCAGCTACGGATGTTCAATTTAAAAGCAATGTACTGGACAGCAATGGCTGTGGCAGTGTGTTTGTTCACAGCATCTACATCAGCCAATCCAAAAATATTTTGTTCGAAGACAATGAAATTAAAAATGCGGATGATGGACTAAAACTCCGTGCTTCTGAAAATCTTATTATACGCAATAATCGCATTCACAATACATACATCCATACCATGCATGTAGGCGGAGACCAATCTTCTGGTACAAAAAACGTAATTATCGAAGGCAATCTAATTTATGATGCTCCACAAGGTTTGCGAATTAGTTCAGAATCTGGTACCCAAACCTTGCTTAGTGAAAACATCATGGTGCGGAACAACATTTTTCCGGCCCAAGTTTTTATATCAGACAATGGTCCGGTAAAAGATATTTATTTTTTCAATAATTTAATTCATACAGGTGCTAATCAACCCTTTTTGTTTCTGACAAATGCAATCAATCCGATTAACTTGCAAATTATAAATAACATTTTTTATAAAACAACTGCTACGGTTGTTCACAGCTTGCTTGGCTTTATTTCAACTACAGGACTTAATGGCATTACCCTCGACAACAATCTCTATTATTATCCTGCTGGCGGCAGAAATATTCTAAATATTGGTAGCAATTATTATACTTCTTTGGCTACGTTCCGAACGAATCATCCAACGCATGAACTAAACGGAGTTCAAGGTAATCCAAACTTTGTTTCTGCATTCGATTTTCATTTAACAAGTTCAAGTAATCTAGCAATTGATAAGGGGAAATTTTTAACAGGAAGTGTTTCCACTGATTTCGATGGGCGCATAAGACCTATAGATGGGGATGGTGATGGATTGGCAATTGCAGATATCGGCCCCTACGAATATTGCTGTGCCGTTGCAACGAAACCCGATCTAATTAAACAAGATAAATCCTATGTGTATCCGAATCCTTCTCGGAATCAAATTACTTTAATTTCCGCCCAAGGCATTCCTGACAAAATTATTCTAAAGGATCTATCAGGAGATGTATTAATTGAAACTAATCCTTCTAAGCAACAAACCAATTTAAATGTTTCGTTTCTAAACAAAGGTGTCTATATAATTCAAGTGCATAATAGATCAAAATCTATTGAATCCATAAAGTTTGTGAAATATTAAAAATAATTATTGCCACGAATGCACGCATTAAGGACGAATTGAAAAAAGAATAGTTGCCACGAATGCACGAATTGAGGACGAATGAAAGAAAGAATAGTTGCCACGAATGCACAAATTAAGGACGAATGAAAGAAAGAAAAGTTGCCACGAATGCACGCATTAAGGACGAATGAATAAGGATTTGCAATGGTTTAATTACGATTTAAATTCGTAATTGATCATTCGTAATTTGTAATTGATTTTTATTCGTGACAACTCCTAACTTATTTTATTAAAATACAAAATCACTTCTTCAGCTTTTAAACTGCGATTTGATATTCGTTTCATTGCGTTGTAAAATTGTTTCCAATAATTTTAAATCATTGGTTTTTGAACAAAGTTCCAATAGTATATCGTTTTCTTCTTCACTCCAAAACTCATAGGCACGGGGAAATTCCTTGCGTTGCTTTAATATATATTCATTATCAATTGAATCAGAGGGCCTGCTATTATCAAAACCTGCAACCGTATCCTTATAAGATTGAATTTGATCCGATGTGAGTTCGTTTTTTATTGGAAAGGCAAAGTAATTAGCCGCTTCGATTTCTGATGGGGTTCCAGTTTCAATCTGATTACTTTTAAAATAGGATTGAAGTTTGGGTCCAATCATTTTATAATTAGCTTGATTTTTTAACAAACCATAAAAACTGATATCACGCAAAGCTTCCGGATAGCTGTCTTGCTTAGTGGCTAAAAGTAAATTTCCAATTGTAGTATGCGAAATCCGGACTGGATACTTGCTGAGCTCACCAATATAATTTGCAATTTTAGCATCGCTTAGGAATTCATTTATATCTGGTTCCATTTCTACTTGAGAAAGAGCTAGTTTTTGCCTGATCAATTTTTCAAATAAATGTCCGTATTTTAAATATTTTGTATAGGAGACACCGGAAATATTGATCATTTGTTCACGGTTTACTGGTTTTTGATCAACCATTTCCAACAAGCTGCTATCATGGAATATCAAATAAGGTGGTAACGCTTCCCGTTCTGCAATTTGTTTTCGAAGTAAACGAAGCTCTGAAAATAAATCCGT
Source organism: Saprospiraceae bacterium (assembly GCA_016712145.1). Lineage (NCBI taxonomy): Bacteria > Pseudomonadati > Bacteroidota > Saprospiria > Saprospirales > Saprospiraceae > Saprospiraceae bacterium. The sequence goes on along the minus strand of JADJRO010000003.1, from coordinate 85,717 downwards.
TTCTCCAGAACTTGTGCTGGTTTCTTTTTTTACAAAACTTCTTTTTGGTTTCACTAATTCTTCAGCCAATTCGATGCTGGCTTCACCGCTGACAATTCGTTTACCATAATCACTTACTTTCAAAACAAATCCTTCATCATAAGCCATTTCAAAAACGCCGGTTTGTAAAAGTTGAAGGATATAAGATTGCCAAACTTCATAAGAATATTCTCTTCCTGCTCCATGCGTTTTAATTTTATTATACCCGGCGGATACTAAATCTGCATTCATCGAGCCCCGCAAAATATCTATCAACATCCGGATTCCTACAGCCTCTTTGGCCCTTAACAATGCTGATATGGCCTTTTGTGCAAGCTGTGTTTTATCCACATAGTTGGGTGGGTTATCGCAGATATCACAGGAATTGCAATTGTGATTGTAATTTTCTCCAAAATAACTCAACAAAATTTTTCGTCTGCAAACCCGAGCTTCAGCATACTGTTGCATGCGTTTTAGTTTTTCGAGATTGAGTTCTGCCTGACCACTTTCTGAAGCAAATTTATTGAGCATCATGAGATCAGAAATGTTGTAGTATAAAATGGTTTTGGCGGGAGCTCCATCCCTACCTGCACGTCCGATTTCCTGATAATACCCTTCCATATTTTTAGGAAGGTTGTAATGAATAATCCACCGTACATTGGATTTATCAATCCCCATACCAAAGGCTATGGTAGCACAAATGACTTTTGTTTTGTCATAAATAAAATCTTCCTGAACCTTTGACCGTTCTACAGAAGTCATGCCTGCATGATAGTGATCGGCAGGGATTCCTTGGTTACGCAGAAAATTGCATATAGATTCTGTACTCTTTCTGGAAAGGCAATACACGATGCCACATTGTTGGTCATGTGCTTGAATGAATGCAAGAATTTCATCTTGTTTTTGAGCAGCTTTCACCTGGCTTCTAACAGATAAATGAAAATTAGGTCTATCAAAAGATGAGACAAATAATTCCGGATCAATCAATTCAAGTTGATTTACAATGTCTCTCCGGGTCACTTTATCCGCTGTGGCTGTCAATGCAATTATGGGGATTGCATTCAATTGTTTTCTTAGATTTTTTAATTGGGCATATTCCGGTCTAAAGTCATGTCCCCATTGCGAAATACAATGGGCTTCATCGATTGCAATCATGGAGATCGGAAGTTGTTTAAGAAAATTTCCGCTAAGACTTAAGGCTTTTTCAGGCGACAGATATAGTAATTTAACTTGTTCATTTTGGCATTTACCGATCATCTCAGCTTCTTCTGAAACGGTCATGCTGCTATTAATAAAACCTGCCGAAATTCCATTGGCTGCCAATGCCTCAACCTGGTCTTTCATTAAGGAGATTAAAGGAGAAATAACCAATGCCATTCCCGGTTTTATAAGTGCAGGAATTTGAAAACAAACAGATTTCCCGCCTCCGGTAGGCATTAAAACCAATACATCTTTATTCAAGAGCACGCTATCAATGATTTCCTCTTGCTGGGGTCGGAATTGGCTATAACCAAAATATTGCTTTAGTAATGTTAAAGCTGTGGACATGATTTTTATGTGTTCAAAGCACAAAATTAATTTTTAATAACAAGTTTAAAGGCTGAATTTATTAAAAGCGGGGTTTAAATTAGTAAGGTCCGAAGTATTCTTATTTAAAGGCAGCTCAATCGCCCACTCTGCATTTATTTGTATTTATAGATTCAAAGCTGAAAATCCTCTTTAATTAATTATTGAAACGTTTCAATCGTTAATAAGACAACCACCTGCCGGTTTTTAAATAATTCTCAGATTTTAATTGCCAAATCAAAGTTCCAGGGATTTGGCTTGAAAAATCTATTTCAATATGTGAGATCCCAGCGGATATATGGTCTATTGTTTTACTAAATACGGTTTCACCAAATAGATTCCTAAATAGAATTTCCACATGCTTCAAATCTTTTTTGAAATTCGTTGTAATTGTAAGAGACGTCTGAACAGTTCCCGGATTTGGAAAGAGTATAACTTCAGGTTCTTTTGATTTCTCTACATATGTATTGAAGGTTGGAATTTCTTTATCTACTGGAAATTTATTAAAACATAAAGCACCCAATAGATTTTGATTCATCAAATAAGGTCCTTGATAAACGGCATTAAAATCATGGTAATAGACTTCCGGTAAATACGTTATGGTTTTTACCTGCCCTGGAATTTTTAGTTCCAGTATTAACTTGTTTCCATCAACACGCAACTGTTTAATTTGCTTCCACTGATCATCCAATGCAAAATAATCTTTTAATGCAATTGGAGTGCCATTGACCAGGGTATCTGAAGGTAGAACCAAACTTGCTTGCTCTTTACTAAATTCCAGGCTAATTTCTGAAAAATCCTGTTTACTAAAATAGGCTTTTAAAATGTTTGGTGGATACAATTCAGCCCGATCGATTCCCTGATAAAAATCTTTTTGCACAAGTGGAAATATTGTCTTCGCTAAACGAAGGTATCCATCCAGGGTATAATGACATCCATCGTGACCAGGCAAACCCATGGTACTGATCAATTCGATATTTGGAAACGTTTCAGGCAATCTTCGTTGAATTTCCCGTAATGCCGCATGATCGCCGGCACCGCACCCATGATGTATTTGCACTACATAGATTTTTTGGACATTTGGAAAATCAAGTTTCCAATCATCGTGTAATGCTTTAAAATTTTCAAAATAAAGGGCGCTGCCATTGCTTTCACCTTGATACCAAAAAATTGCTTTTACCGCATTTGTTAAATTGGATTTTTTTGCTCTGTATAATAAACTGCCATAAATGTTTACTGGAAGTGCAGGCTGGATATCATCCCGTTGGTGTTGTTGAATAGAAGTTCCTCCAACACCCCCATTTAAAATACAAACAGGTATTTTATAATTTTCTACGATGGACTTTGCCAGGTCCATACCCCAAGCTCCAATGTCGGGACCTCCTCCATAACCAACTGCCGATGCAATCGTCCAGTTTGTATCAGATTTATTCAGAGAATAATTTTTACCAAAGGTTCGAATAAACGAATTCGTATATGGATTCCCACCAAATATGCTGTTGGATTGACCTGAAACAATGTATACATCGCCTGCAATTAAATTAACTCTTCGTGCAAGCAGACTGTCCTTTGCATCTTGTGTCAATTTAATTTCAATCGCATAATTTGCTAATTCGGCTTTAATTTTTGTGCTAAATAAAAAATTTGCTTTCCTCGTAGTATCAAATTGCAATCGTTGGCTTGTTTTAGATACGAGTGTTTGATCTCTATATAGTAACAACTGGATTGAATCAAAACCCGCCTGGATTGTGATTCCAGCAACCTGTATGGTAGCTTCATCATTTGAATCTCTAGGATAAAATTGATAATCCTGAGGTATTTGTGAAAAACTTGTATCCGGAGGTGGAGGATCTTTAATTGAATATTTTTGCTTCAAATCGGTTTCTAATTTTTTTCGTTCAGTATGGTCCAAATATCGGTCGTACAATTGGATTTCCGAAATATCTCCATTAAAGTAATACCCTGCCTGATATGCTGAAAGATAAATCGTATTATCAGAATTTCCGGGACAATACGAAGAGTCTTCATAAATGCCATTCAAAACCAGTTTGCCAATTTGTGACTTGTTGTTGTATTGTGCTAGAATTAAAACCGGTTCCAAACCCGGATCAAAACTAGAACTAACCTGATTGTTAAAATCTCCATTGTGTAAAATTTTTGTACTGGTGTTTCCTGCCATCCATAGGGTATGCGTGGTTCCGCCCAATATATTATTGGAAGGACCATTCGCCTTGCATACAACTGCAATGGTATAATCTTTATTGACTGGAAACAGGGAAGGCATGTTCATATAGGTCGAACTGCCATTAAATCGGATGGTAGGCTTGTTGCCAAATCCTGAAGGGATCCATTCCGGCTGATTTAGAACTGTGTTTTGGATTGCTTTTACTTGACTTATGGGATCTAACCATTCCGTTACGTTTCCATTTTGTCTGGTAATTCCCTTGCTAGCATCCAAATGAAACAATGGAGCGAGTAATTGAGCCTGCAATGCTATGGATAGCAGTTGGATTAAAAAAATCAGAGAATAATTTATTGACTTTAGCATCCGAATAATTGAATAATCTTCAAATATAAGCTAAGTCAATAATATTTTAAACTTCAAATAAATTTGCTTAATTCAATTGGAAAAGGCAAGCCCGGAGTTTTATTTTCATCCGGTGGCTATTGAACTTTCGAGTAATTCGTCTAGGTTATTCCGAATCGCTAAAATTTTGGATTGTCATACGAGCCATTAAATAACTAACTGTAGATTCTGCACCCTGATTTAAATTGACATGGTTCTCTTCAAGGCCATCGAAACAACCTCCCGTGCAGGGATTGTAAATGATCTGATTGAGGTGATTTTTTCCAAGGAACCAACTAAATGCACTCTTCATTTTGTGTAAATATTCCGGGTCTTCAAAAACATTGTAAAATTTCTCAAGCGCAAGAATTGTATAAGCAACATCAATCGGTTGTTCTCCATGGGTTGCTGTTTGTTGACCTTTGTGAAGCCAACTGGTATTGGATATCACTTTGATAGAATCATTTTCAAATAACAGTGAAAGTAAAGTCAAATGATTGCTTTGCAATCGTTTTATAATCTGCATTCTTAGTTTCCAACCAGGCACAAAGGAGCGCTTCCGGTAAAATGCTGTTTGCATACGTAAGGTAAGACTCAAACCAATTCCAACTTGCTTCTGATTCATGTCGGTACATTTGAACCAAGCGATCTGCAAGCAATTGAATGGTTGTTGTAATATCGTTTGATTTTACCCGTTGATTCCAGTAATAAAGTCCTTTTATACTAAAAGCCATTGCCCTGGGAGAATGCATCTTTTGGATTAATGGAATTGCCTTTAAAATGATTTGGTCTGCTGATTTGACGAGTGACTCAGGCAGAACAGATTCCAATGATTTTACAAAACCCAAAGCCCAGATTGCCCTGCCAGTTGCATCGGATAGATTTATTTCTTCATTTTGACTTGTAAACTGCTGATTTTTGTCCACATAATTTTGAAACACTCCTTCATTGCTAAAGCAGAATTTTATAAAATTTAAATAGATTTCAATGTAATTTAAATCAGCCGGATTTTTAGTTGAATTATAATTCATGCTCATAGCAACTAAAGCTCTTGCATTATCGTCTAGTGTAAATCCTGATTCAATATCTGGCTTATTGATTTTAGAAAACTGGATCATACCAAATTCTGTTGTGAGTTTTTTTACATGATCCAGATTTATTTTTGGTATCCTAAATTCCAACTCTAAAATGGGTTGTAGTGACGGATCTGTTATATTCTTACCTATCTCAAGGAGGGATTTAGGCAATACTTTGATTTTTTTACCAACTGTTTTTTGAAATAATCTACCATAAGAAATTGCTGCATTATCCCAATTTGTTGGTACTATGCGTTGAAGGGTATTTGAACTAAAGTTTTTCCGAAGCAACTCATCTTTCAATAAAAAATTTACAGCCTGTGCTAATTGCACATTACTTTGAAAGTCAATAATAATTCCTGTATCCTCTCTTAATACTTCCATAGCATGCGGAATTGGAGTAGATACAATTGGGCAAGCGCAACTCATCGCATATGAAAAGGTTCCACTTACAGCTTGTTCAGGATCTTTTGAAGTAAAAAGATAAATATCCGTTAATTGAAGATATTCCAACAATTGCTGCAAAGGAAGGTAGCTATTAATGAATTTCACATGAGCTTCCAAACCCAAATCGATTACTTTTTGTTCAAGTGAATTTCTGTATTTCTCTCCTTCAGATTGAATGACACCAGGATGTGTTTTTCCAATTGCTAAAAAAACGACATCTGGATTATATTTTATAATTTCCGGAAGTGCATTTAATGTGGTTTCAATTCCTTTGCCAGAGCTAATCAATCCAAAAGTACTCAATACTTTTTTCCCTTTTAGCTTGTATTTTGTCTTTAATAAATCTTTACTTAAGTGCGGGACCAAATGCGTTCCATGTTCAATTACATTTATTTTCCGCTCCGAAACCTTATAATCCTGGTGCAGCACTTTCGCTGAATTATTTGTCATCACAACGATAGATTTACAGATTGCTGCAATGCGCTGAACGCTGAGTCTCAATTTTTCGGATGGCCTTGGCAGGACGGTATGAAATACTATGATAATTGGTTTATTTAAACTGTACATAAATTGTAATAAATCCATTTCGCCGACCCCTTGGAAAAAACCAAATTCATGTTGAAGCATTACCAGATGAATTCGATCATTGGAATTTAGTTGCTTAGCAAGTGATTCATAATTTTCAGCATCGCTTGTGTTCAATTTATAGCGAACCTCTTCAGAATATTTGAAATCATTAAAACCATCTTGCAAAGCACAAATGCTAATTGTAAATGAGTTGCTGAATTTATTGATAATGGACTTAACTAAATCCTGAGAATACGTCGCAATTCCACATTCTCTCGGAGGATAAGAAGAGATACAGACAATTTCTGGTAAAATCACCTTTTGAAGTACCGGTATTGGCTCAATGAAATCAGGTAATTGCGTAAAATTAGTTTCAATCAACTTGGTCTCACTAAATGAGTTTTGCGATTTCATGTGTAGTTTTGTTTAATAGGAGTTCATTTAAAAGTTCATCAAGATTAACCGATGCACAAGCAATGCGCTCATCAGCGGCACCATAATATATGTACAGGGTATTGTCAAACAGGACACACCCAGTTGGAAAACAAACATTATTTACTTCCCCTTTTAATTCCCAATCATGTTCGGGTTTAAATAAAGGATATGGCAAGCGGGCAATTTCAATTTTTGGATTATTTAAATCAAGTAGTGCAGCACAGGCTGTGTACACATAACCTTTATTGGTGTCGTGAACTCCATGATAAATTAGCAACCAACCCTCTGTGGTTTCAATGGGTGGACAACCTCCTCCTATATAACTTACTTCATGTTTGTATTTTGAGCGAAGAACAATATTATCATTTAAATTGATAAAATAATTTTCCCAAAATTCATGGGTCAAATCTGATAGTTCATTAATACTAACAATTTGAATATCCGGTCGAACCCGGTGGATAAATACCAACTGACCTCGAATGCGTCGCGGAAAGAACATAACATTTTTATCCCAAAGCAATGTGCCTTTCTCTACAACAGTACCTGTATGATAATTTTCATTGTAACGAGCATATTTTTCATTTATTTTTCCTTTACAAGTTGCGAGGTGCCTAAATTCATCATAATTGAATTGAGGTACAATTAATCCATATTTTGTAAATTGCTTTAAATCTTTAGAAGTGGCTAATGAACCCAATGCATTCACACCATTATATGCTGTGTAACATAAATAATAGGTATCCTCAATTTTAGAAATTCTAGGATCTTCAATTCCATGCGACTCTGCTTCTGATTGAGGATACAATAGAGGCGAATCTAAACGTTCCACTACTGTGAGCGGTCCATTTAACATGCAATATCCAATACTGGAATAATTTCCCTTGCTAACGGCTCTATAAAACATGTGAACGTTTTCACCGACTCGTATTGCAGCAGGATTTAAAACGCCTTCGTTTTCAAAACCTAAGCTGGTTTTATTTAAAAGGACGCCGTGTTTTGTTAATTGGACCATTTATGGGTGTTGTATTTATAAATTTTTTCTCGACTACATTCATAAGAATGTCAAGAAGCTCTGATAGCATCCTAAAATTTCAGATACGTATTCAGTCGAATTTTTATTAATTCCTAAAGATAGGTTCCAACAATAAACAAGACAATCAGTATAAAACCATTACTTTAACTGGAATGTTGGAAAGCTATAATAAATTGTTTGTGTCCAATTTAACTTGCTAAAATCAAAAACAAAGATTATTTCTTAGATCCTGATTTTTGATCATTCTTAGGAATAAAAGCATCAACAACAGGTGATTTACTCAATCCTTTGCCCTCAGATTTATAATCTGATAACACTTTACCTTTACCAGAAGATTTGTCTGCCGGCAATTTTTTAACATTTTTAGTACCTTTATCTTTACTCATAAATTCAATTTTAAACTCATTAAATTCTATCCTGCTGATTTTAAATAAAGAAAAACGCTCTATAAAGTTTGCCGATAGCTAAAACCTAAGACAGGAATTTCTGTTTATGATGTGGACTTAAATCAGATTTAGGGTAAAAGAATGGATTCGAAAAAGCCCCATCATATCTATTTATTCTAACAGTACTATTCAACTTTTAGTTGCATTTATTAGAATATATCGGCAAGTTAACAAAATAATCCCAATTAAGCAAGTAGTTTGTTGAATTATTTCCATTAGAACTTCTCTAAAAACGGCTTAGACAGGAATTTATATTATCTCACTCCAATAATATTACTGTATATAAGGTATTAAAATTAATTTGTAAAAGGAATTAATTGGGGTTTTGTAAAAGCAATCCTTTAATAACTGAATGCCCGTATTTAAATAGATTCAAGCACTTGTAAATTTTAGTTAAAGTAAAAGCGTCTTTGCAATGCAAAGACGCTTTTACATAAGATTGCACTTTATTCTTTAAAACTTACATATTTTAATGAACTTGCAATTTCAAAATCTTATTGCACCCTTCGTCAAAGGTTAATTGAATCAGGTATAAGCCTGGTAAAAATTCACTTGTATTTAATTGCATTCTTTGTGCCCCCACCTTTACAAAAATTGGATTGCTTTTTATTTGTTTGCCAACAGCATTTAAAATTTGAATCCTACCCTTTGCCTCGCGGTTAACGGTTAGTTCTATCCAAACTTGCTCATTTTGTTTGATTGGATTCGGACTTAGTTGGGCTTCCAACTTAAATTGGTCTGCATCATTTTTACTCACATACACTCTCTGCTCGAAAATAGGATCCGTACCAATTCCTGGTGTTGGATCGCTCATGGTAAACCACTCCAATTTTGATAAATTGTTTGATTGCAAATAATTAAGTGTTTGATCTTTTGATGTATAGCCTCTGTTAATCCAATTTGCTGCATCGATACTGCTCCAGATTTGCAATACGGATTCATCAATCCCGGCCAATTCTTCATCGAAATATGCAAATCGCATCAGACCGTTGAAATTTTCACCATTGTTTGATTCAATTGCATAATTTCTTTTAATGCTAAAGGGCAAGCCTCCTTGTGATTGAATTTTATGTCCACGCAAGATGCTTACAGTTCCCATATCGGCACTTGACGTAACACTCAAACCTAGATTTCCAGGATTTTGCAAATTGGGATTATTCATAATCACGTTTATAGCTGCAAATCCTCCATTATCTCCAACAAGCCGACTGGTTCCTTTTTCTCCGATCAACAAGGCCAAAGGAGCCAACTCAAGGATGTGTCCATTTAAATCTACATTTCCAGATTGAAAAATTAGTTTATCCTGAATCGTAAGATCATTTATCATTTTTAAGCTTGCAGCAGGTTTATTCATAGTGAGTTGTTTAAAATTCAGTACCCCTGTGCCACCGATAGTTGTATTTAAATTCCCACTTTCCGTCAACAATGCATTAGTAAAGTTGACATTGATACTGGAATTGCTCAAATTGCAATTTTCAAATACAAGCACTGCATTATTCGCTGTGGTAATAGAAGTGCCCGATAGAATCACAATGTTTTGTTGTGCGTTTAATTTATAAATTGCAAGAAGTAATATAAAACTTAGCAATACGTTTTTCATTTTAATTTTATTTTGTCGGATTAAGAATTTTAGAATTTAAATCCTGCCAATGTACTAACACGTCATTATGGAAAAGCAAAACAGTACATTGTTGATCCATTAATTCAGGGATATTCAATGGTGCAAGATTTTTTCCTACTGCAGATCCTCTCCATAATGCTCTGTTCATTGTACCCTCTTTATTTGTTAACACCAGACTGACTTCGCCTTCCTTAACAATTTCAATTTTAAAGTTTACCAGAGTTTCTTTTTTAGACCAATTTCGAATATAGGCAAATGGAAATTCCATATTATTTTCCTTAGGTAGCAATGCAGTTCGGTAAGATGCTAAATTTAAATCTCCGGTATTTGTCCTTTTAAATAATGTTGGAATACCACTGTTACAAGGACCATTATAAATTTTTAATTCACTAGCATTGCCACCTTCAAAACCTTCTTTCAAATCCACCCGATCGCCCGCTCTGTAAAACACTTCCGTACCTGCTCCACCCATACTTTTACCAGTTGTAGAAATTTTACCAGATGCTTCATAAAATTTCTGACCGTTTTGAGTTCCAGAAATGTCTAAATTAGTTGGACAATCACTATACAACTCACTACGCCAAGCGCTGCGTCCAAATGTAGATGCGTACACATAATTATTCGCTGTAATAATTAAATCTGTAACAGGTACTCTTGGAAGGCCATTATAAAAAGGTTTCCAATCTGCCCAACCAGCACCCCGATAAAATACACCGTCATCACCTCCTGCGTATAAATTCCCGTTTGCATCAACCACCAAACTATTAATTGGTAGGTTAGGTAATGAGCCAGTAATATTATCCCAAAATAAACCTCCTGTATTGCTATAAAAAACTTTTAATCCATCATAGAATCCTCCCATGCTTACCCAAACCCTGTCGTGATCTGTAGGGTGCACTGCAATACAGGTGATGCGAACATTTAAGGTGTCCATGTCTGGAAAGCCAAATTTATTATCTAATCGAGTCCAATCACCATCTCCATCGTATCGGTGTATTTTACCACCTTTTGCTTTAAAAGCCGATTTCTCACCGGCAACATACAAACGACTTGTATTGGACGGTGCTTGGCGTATATACCAACTCGCAGGTATATTGTAAGTTGTAATATCATCTATGCCATCCAGATCATAAAAATGGATTTGAGCCTTACCAGGATTTCCAATAAATACTAGATCATCATCTGATAAATGTTTGGCCATGGATGGAAAAAAGTTAGGGGCAAAATTCATTAATTCTTTATCGGTAAGACCTTCTGTATAATATTTATATACTGTACTATTAACCACACCAAAAAACCGATTATTGGTATTATCAAAAAAATCCATATCAAATCCATCTCCACCTACAGATTGAGTAAAATCAGAATTGTCACTATATCTTGTATGGATACCATTGTCTTGATTTCCAAACATAAACTGCGTACTGCTGCCATCTAATTTAGACATATGGAAAATCTGAGCTGTTGCCAAGCCGTTGAATCGGCGACTCCAGGATGCTCCATCATTTGTACTCATATAGACTCCACCATCCGTACAAGCATACAATTTATTATCTAAAGGATTATATTCAACAGCATGTACATCTGGATGAATATAATCATCTCGTTCCGAAGCTATACCGTCTTCATAACGCGTAATTTGACCAATGCTGTTTCCACCATTCCCAGATTTAAATACGACTAAACCACCGGTGATAATAATATCTGCATCAGAAGGTTTTACTGTTATGCAATTATCATAACTCGATTGATCACCACTTTTATCTTCACTATTATAATAGATATCTGGACTGTTATTTTTCCGTTTGAAGTTTTTTCCTTCATCCGTACTCACAAAACAACCGGTATATTTCCCTCCCGGAAGGCTACCCGGCCCGCATATCAGACAAACTTTATCGTCATTTGCCGGAGAGACCCCTATGCTGCACCTATTGGCATTGTCTATTGATTTATCAAAGTTTGCAGCCATCCAAGAAGCACCACTATTGGTAGAATAAAAGAATGTCATTTTATCGTCAACGATACCTACACAATAAGCGATGCTTCCATCATTTGGTTTAAATTTGACATCATGATAAACATCATTTGTAGAAGTTCTTGTCCAATTAGCTCCGCCATCAGTCGTGCGAAATACACCTTTGCTTGTAGCCGCAAGTAACATTGATGGATTAGACGGATTCTGCACCAACTGATAGCCAACATATTTACCAGGCGTTGTCAATTGTCCGGTAAGTTTCCAATTTTTACCATTATCAGTAGATTTAAATACACCCTGACTGCTATGGGCATAACCAGAGTTGCCTACATTGCAACATCCAGCATTATCCCCATTTCCAGTAAGAATATAAATTGTAGTTGGGCTATTATAATCTACAACAATCCCGCTCACACCCATCAAAGGCAAATGATCCGTAAGACAGGAATAGGTACTACCACCATTTGTCGTTCTCCAAAGTCCTCCTTCACCACTAGCGACATAATAAATGTCAGCATCGGTGGGATGGAAAACGATGCGATCCATTCTACCAACCCCAATTTGGCGTTGATGTCCATAATGTACATTCGTTGGTCCTACTAATTCCCAATTTCCGGTACTGGCAATTGATTGTTGTAGGTTTTTTATAGGCTCCTGATCCCGTGTACTGTTTTTTTGCCACATTGAATTTATATCTACCAATTCCCCATTGGGTCCTGTTCGACTTGACATAAAATAAGCCCACCGATTCCATTGCTTCAATGATCGTTTTACTTTCCTGTCAATTTTTGATTGTATTGTACTATCTAATGCTTCACCCAACTTGAAACCATAATAATTATAAACAGTTTCCATGATGCCTTGCAAAGAATTTTTATCTGACAGTTCCATTTTTAATGCTTGTGGAATGGTTGCAGGTTGTGCAAATACACAAGTAGAATAAATGAATACCATAAAGAATAATATCTTTTTCATTTTTATGAATTTGAGTGTTAACCCATTATTTGTTCGTTGATAATTTTTGTACTTCTTTTTGCAGGTGTTCGATTTGCTCTTGAGCTTTAATTAAATGCAAAGTGAGTTCTTCAATTTTTTCCATCATCAACGTTTGCATTTTTCCTACTGGGATGCCTTCCTTTTCAATTTCAGCTGCGGCTGGAATTCCAGGCAAGCGATTGTTTCTTGAGATAAACGCTTTCGTTTCTGCAAGTGACAATAAGTGATAGTCTGATTTAAATACGTAGTCCGGCCATGCAGTGCTGTTTTGAATGCGCATTTCTTCCGCAATCACTCTTCCATTTATACTGAGTCGATAGCCATTTGCAACTTGCGAACTTCCGATGGCCACATTGCCATTATTGTCAACAAAAACGCGATCCGTTCCGCCTGTACGTATAATAAATTTTCCATCAGAATTGGAGAATGGATTTCCTATTTTTAAATCATTTCCGGCGACTTGAACAAATCCTTTATCAACCCCGGCATTTTGAAAAAATATAGTAGGCGATTCATCATTTAAAACCAAAACAGGATCGGAAGTATTTAATGCGTTGATTTCCAGTTTGGCTTTTGCTGAATCTGTACCAATGCCAACACGACTCAGGATACCTACATTTCCAGGAATACGAGTATAACCATTACTCCACACAAAAACGCGATCCACGCCACCTGTGCGAATGATGAATTGTCCTAATGAATTTTCGAAATTTGTTCCAATTTTTAAGTCGTGATTTGAAACTTGCAGAAATCCCTTATTAATGACCCCGCTGTTACCCCCTGAATTACTCAATTGAATCGTAGGATTTTCATCTAACAACATCATGGTAGTTGCATTTGTATTGAGTGCATTTACTTCTACAAAGGCATTGGTAGGAGTTAGTGTACCAAAACCTACGTTTCCTTTGTTTGTAACCAATGAATATTTGTTTGTTGAACTAAAATAACCTCCTATTCCGTCTAGTCCAGTACCTTTAATACCATAGGATCCTAGAATTGTAGCATCGCCATGCACCCCTGCGCCTCCATTGCTTCCAACAGAAGTTTTACCAAAAATACCTGTACCCGCATTTCCAATATTCCAAACGCTAAATGCTGGAATATTTGGTGCATTAACCTGTCCATCATAAGGCAATGCAAATCCGGATCCACTTCCAACTTTAACCCAAGCATTGTTGGTACGGATATAAGTAGCTTTATCCGTTGTATTATAAATCATCAAGCCCTCCGCCGGACTGGCTATGGCATTCATGTTGGCAGTCGTCATACGTGGCATTAACAAGCCGCGCGTGGTGCCTCCGTCTAATTCCAAAATAGCAGATGCATGTGGATTGGTTGCTGCTCCTCCAATTTTAACTTGAGCTTGAAGTATTGAAAAACTAATCAAGCAAAACAAAAAGATAACGATGGTTTTCATATAAATTCAATTTTAAGTTTAAACAATTAATTTGTGGCGGCATCAAATGCATTTGTTATCAGCGATGGGGATTCAGCAAGATTACTATAAGGACAATTTGACACTACGATAACCTGGGTTCCACCAAAATCTATCAGCATTTCCTCCGAACGTGCGCTGCCATTTTTAGCATAATAGGGTCCATATTTTCCTGAAAGTGCCCAATCAAATCCCAATAATTCTTTTTTCATGGTTGAATATAAATTTTTTGAAATTATTTTACCGTTGGCAGTTGCATTAATCATTTGCGCATATTCAATTGCACTTATATATAAACCGCCAGGACCGGATTCATAATACTTCTGATTTGGATCGCTTCCTTTTTCATTCAGATTCGCTGTTTCATAATATTTACATCCTTGTGTAAATGGAATAGGACCATAATTATCCCAGGGTTGAAAATCTACCCGCTCCCAATACGTTAATCCACTGGGTTTAAAAACATAGGCTCTCATATATGCTCTAAAGTTATAGGCGAGTATTTCTTTTAAAGCATTGGTATCTTTCTCCGCATTTTTTAATTGACTCAATACATTTGGATTTTCAAGTTTACCGATCATATAAGCAACCAGGTAATGTGGTAAAAAGTAATTTATATTATCATAAACCCGTGTACCAAATGCTACCTGAATGTTATTAATACCTCCCTCAACTGTTTTTTTCATATGTGCATACTTATTTCCATATTTTAGCAGGCCAGCTTTATGAGCTAACAGTTGACGAAAACTTAAATTTTTAAAATTTACATCTGGATTCCAATTGGATGGTAGATACTTATATAGTTTTTCATCCAATGTTTTACCATTTCGCTCCAGTATTTTAGCAACCAAGATTGCTGTAGCATATTTTGATGTACTGGCAAGTCCTTGTCTTTGATTTGCACTGTGTGCACGTTGAGGCGCATCGATGGGTCTTCTCAACCAACCAAGACCGCCTGTTCCTTTGTAATAAACCTGATTGTTATGAAATATGGTATAACCAAGTCCTGAAACTTTTCCATTGAATGCATTTTCAATGCCGGTTGCAAACTTGTCTACATTTAAGGTGTAAAGCGCTATGGCTCCATTGTCCCGGTCATCCAGAGAAACCGGATCTGTAGAAAGTACTGTGGAAGATTCATCTTTTTGACAAGCCGTTAAAACTAACAAACAGCTTAATCCCATCAGTAACTTTAGATTTTTTAAATGTTGAATTTTCATTTTTTTTTTATTGAATTAATTTTGATGGGACAAATGTAAATACCTACATAAAGGTTCTATGGGTCAATTAACAAAACTGCATTTTCATTTAACGAATGCTGAATTTTATTTTAGGAGTGCTTTCTCTTAAAATTAAATGAATGTTAAGCAATGTATTATATCAGATAATACAAAATCAAATTGTGGAGACAATTCATATTTAATTTATCCAGATTCGCGTGGACAACAATGAAATAAAATAGCTTTTGATACAGACTCAATTCTAAAAAGCCAAACTCATTGCAATGGGTATTTCTATTAAAGTCCCGGATGCGTTCCCATCTATATCTTTGAGATCGGAAATCTTAACGACACCATTAAATTTATGCTCTAGATTATACATTTCAATACGCTTTAGCGTAATTTCTAACCCGTGTGATTTTTGATGACTCTGTTGTGGCCGAAGTTTCTTTGCAGCATCTCTGCCAATTCCATTGTCTTCAATCCTGCATAATAGATGATTGTCTTCTGTTTTTATAGAAATGGATAACAAACCTTTTTCCTTCAATGGAAGTAAAACATGCAGAATCGAATTTTCAACCAAGGGTTGAATAATCAATGATGGGAATTCAATAGCATCCGTATAAATATCAGGTGCAATATTAATTTGGTATTCAAATCTTGATTCAAATCGTGTGCTTTCAATTTGAATGTAAAGTTCAAGTGCCTCCAATTCTTCTTTAAGAGAAATTCGTTTTTCTCTGGAATGATTCAAGATCATTCGAATGAGTTTCGAAAATTTACTGATCATTAAACCGGCATTGGCCCGATCATTTTTTTGGACAAAAGCATTAATTGTATTGAGGCAATTAAATATAAAATGCGGGTTCATTTGAGTTCGCAAGGCACTGTTTTCAAGTTCATGGATTTTAATTTCAAATTCCGAACGAAGACGTTCCTCACGTTGCATCGTCTGCAATTTAAATTGAAAAAACCAATAGATAAGTCCGGAAATTAAACCAAAAAGTAAAAATGCAAATAACTTTGTTTTCCAAAATGGCGGTTGGATATGTATAGACAATTTTTGTTTACCCTCTACCCAATTTTTAGTAATATTCCGAACCCTAAACTTTAAGGTATAATTACCAGGATCTACATTCGTATAAAAACCCATTCGATCATTGCTCATATCGATCCAGTTTTTATCAAAACCTTCCAATTTATAAGAATATTTCAGATCTTTACGTTCGCAAAAATCAAATGCACTTAGTTGAAAAGAAAAATAGTTTTGGTTGTATTTTAAATATAGCGTACAACTGTCTTCAAGACAAAGTGGAATCGGATTTTCATTTGTTATTGTAAAGGATATTATTCTAGGATCGTATTGCTTGGGTTCATCCTTAAAATGTTCAGGATTAATTTCATAAATACCATCGGTGCAACCCAAATACAAATTTCCATTGGAGGCTCGTGTCAATGTATTGCCATTGAGTTGCTTTCGAAAAAAGCCATCGGCCTCAGTGAGATATTGAATTATTCCTGTTTCTAAATTAAGCCTCCCTACTCTCCGGCTACTTGCTACCCACATGTCGCTCCCAACTCGCTGAAATCCGGTTAATGAAAAACGATCCTCTGTATTGATTTCCATTTTGTAAAGATGAAAACTGCTATCCGGTTTCATTAATAACAATCCTTGAGTAGTTGCAAACCATAAATTTCCAAATGTATCTTGTTCCATTTTACTTACGCGAATACCTGGAAACTTTTTGTTTAGAAAATTTGTTTTGCGAGTTATTTTGTTTCTGGTATGGTCATAAATACTAAAATCATTATTACCATGTAGTATCAATATACTGTCGTTTCCCAAATTATGGATATACCTTGCATCAACATATTTATAAAGGGTGTCGGTTGAATTCAAATTTGTTTTATTGGTCAAATGGTTCGGATCTAACAAACTAAATTTTCCAATCCCAAGATTTAAAAATTTGCCATCAGACAAGGTAATAGACTGAGAAATAAAAACATTTGGGTAATTAATTTTACCAAATTCACCACGGAAATAATTATGCGTAAATTGGTCTCCTTTACTCCACACCATGATACCAAGACCTAGTGTCCCAAACCACAAGTTATTTTTACGATCGAATCCAACTGAATAGACTCCTTTTAGAAAATTGGTTCCTTTATTATTGGCATCACCTGGATAATTTGTAAACGTTTTCGAATTGAGATCAAATAAACTAAATCCTTTTGTTTGACCAATAATTAGTGTTTGTGGATTCCATTCACTAATGCTATTTACATTTGAACTTTGAAGTTTCGTAGATTGAAAATCATTTTGATTATAAAAAAAAACACGATTTTGCGAAGGGTTCAACTTAAAAACACCTTGACTACCTGTACCTATCCATAAATTATTTTGATTGTCTTGAAATACACAATTTACTGAACCGGTTTCCAAACCATAAGGCATTTGTGCGCTGTTTAAATAGCTAATAATTGTATCTTTTGCTACAAGGTATTCACATAGTCCAAAATGAGTTGAAGCTATCCAAATTCTATCTTGTTTGTCCCGGTAAATTTTTGGAACGGTATTCCAGCGAACCGTTTTTGAATCATAAAATGGACCGGGAATGCTTCGAATTGCACCCGTGCGCATATTGTAAGATTTAACTCCCAAACTTAAAAAGCTGATCAACAATTCCTCATTGCCAATAGGCTCTATATCATACATCAATACATCCCAGTAACACGCTTCCTGATCTTCATAAATAATCATTTTACAATTTAAATGAATCAGGTCGAGCTCATAGAACCCTCTCTTTTCGGTAGTAACATACAAGGTTTTCTTGTCTTTAAAATACAGCCCTCTGACTGCGCTCAGTTCTTTTGGCCTCTTAAAAACGGAAGTAATCGAACTCCAGGAATTTAAGGAAGCATTAAATTTATAAATGCCATTTGAGCCTCCAACATATAAATTGCCGTCTGGATCTTCAGTGATTACTCTAATAAAACCCATTCTATGGCCCGAAATGGAATCCATGCGAAGGAATACCCCGTTGGTATAGTCAATTTTTGCAATCCCATTTGTTGTACCAATCCATAAATCACCTTTGCTGTCTTTGAACATACTGTAAATTCCGTTTGATGGAATACTTTGCCTGGTGGTATCATAAATAAATTGCTTTATGGTATATCCATCATACCGATTTAAGCCATACGTTGTAGCAAACCACATGTACCCATACTTATCCTGCACAATATCCTGTACCCTTAGATCTGATAGCCCGTCAGTCAGAATCAAATTTTCAGATTGAAAACAGGATTGACTCCTGCAAACAACAAAGGAATGGAGCGCAATCAGAACCCTACAGATTAATTTATAGTTCATTACTGTACAAAGGTATAAATTCGGTATACATCTGCTAAAAAGCAGGTTAAGCCAAATGATGGTTTTATTAACTTGAAAGGCTCATTCATTAAAGAGCTCAAATTCATGAAGAGGAATCCCAAAAAATAGATGCAATTTAGCTCTTGAAATAGCTAATATTAGCCAAATTAACACGATTACAATGATTACTGCTGTTATAGTTGAAGATGAACGATTAAGTGCTGAGCTCTTAAATAATATGCTTAAGGATCATTGCCCGGAGCTTACTATAATTGGAATGGCACATGAAGTAGAGGACGCTATAAACCTCATTAGTGATAAAAAACCGGATTTGGTATTTCTTGATATTGAAATGCAGACCGGAACCGGTTTTGATGTATTGCAAAGACTTAAAAATCGTTCGTTTAAAGTTATTTTCACTACAGCATACGATCATTATGCATTAAAAGCCATTAAATTTTCAGCTGTAGATTATTTATTAAAGCCTATTGATATTTTAGAATTAAAAGAAGCAGTTTCCAAAATAGATAGCAAAATTGAAAGTAAATCAGAAGCTAAACTGGATCTCTTAATGAGAAATTTACTTCAAACCAAGCAAGAAGATTTTTCAATCAGTTTATCAACCCTGGAAGGGATTGAGTTTGTTCCTATAAAAAGCATAATCCATTTAGAGGCCAACGGGCCCTACACCCATTTTTATTTTAAAGATCGAATGAAACTAATGATCAGTAAAAATTTAAAGGAATACGAAATGATGCTATCTGAACATGGTTTTTTTAGAGTTCATAATTCGCATCTGATTAATCTGAAGGAAGTCAAAAAAATTATAAAATCAGATGGCGGTTTTGCAGTCATGTCTGATGATGCATCTGTTGCAATTTCTCCTAAAAAGAAGGATGAATTGATGCTTTTACTAAACCAAAAAGTCCTTTAAAGATTTACAACAAAAATTAGGTTAAATTAAGCCAGGCGTGCAATAAAATAGTGTCAAATACATTTTGCAATTTGAATTTCCTGTTATCTTGTGTGTCCATTCAAAAATAATTAAAATTTTATTAAATGCTACGTTTCGTATCACTTATGCTTTGTGTGTTATTTCAGTTACACAACATGGAGGCGCAAGTCAATGCCGGATTATATCGCTTTCCAGATGTTTCAAAGGATCAAATCGTTTTTAGTTACTCAAATGATTTATGGTTAGTCCCTAAAACAGGTGGTACCGCAACAAAACTGAGTTCACCGGTTGGGGTGGAAAGTTTTCCAAAATTTTCACCTGATGGTAAAGAGATCGCATTTTCAGCAAATTATGACGGGAATACGGATGTTTATTTAGTTTCTGTAAATGGAGGGATTCCACAAAGACTCACCTATCACAGCATGACAGACCGGGTAATCAACTGGCATCCGGATGGAAGTAAAATTTTGTTTGCATCGGGTCGGGAAAGTGAAAAAGAGCGCTTCAATCAATTTTATACGATATCCAGAAATGGAGGCAATCCAGATAAATTACCCTTACCCTATGGGGAGTTCGGCAGCTATTCGCCAGATGGAAATCAATTGGCATTGGTATTTCGTTCTGAGGTTTTCCGTACCTGGAAGCGTTACCGGGGTGGAGACGTTGCAGATATTTACCTTTTTAATTTAGAAAATAAAGCCTCTGAAAACATATCTTCTAAAATAGATGCGGGCGAAGAATTGCCTATGTGGCATGGTTCAAAAATTTACTACTTATCTGATAATGGCCCTGAAAAACGAATGAATCTTTGGGAATACGATCTAAATTCTAAAACTCGCAGTCAATTAAGTTTTTTTAAAGAATATGACGTACATTTTCCGTCCATCGGACCTGAAGAAATTGTTTTTGAGGCTGAAGGAAAATTATATTTATTTCATCTTAACAACAAACAATTAAAAGAAATAAAAGTAAACATTGTATCAGACCGAATTGCTCTTAAAAATTCAATTGAAACGGTTGATAAATTAATTCAAAATGTATCCATTGCACCAGATGGAAATCGGGTTTTGGTCGAAGCTAGAGGGGATGTATTTTCATTGCCGGCTGAAAATGGTTTTGTAAAAAACCTTACTTCAAGTTGTGGCATTGCAGAACGCGCTCCTATATGGTCTCCAGATGGAAAAACAATTGCTTATTGGAGTGATCAATCGGGTGAATATGAATTGTGGATCCAAAGTACGGAAGGTAAATTTGAACCGAAAAAAATTACCAGCTACGGTCCTGGTTTCAGATACCAAGCTTATTGGTCACCAAACAGTAAGAAATTAGCATTTATTGACAAAGCCATGCAAATAAAAGTATTGGATATCAATACAGGGCTTACTACGGATGTTGACAAGGGAATGCGCATGTCGCATGGTCCTTTACTTGGATTTAAAGTCAATTGGTCAGCGGACAGTCGATGGATGGCTTACCACCGGGATCTTGATAATTATCACAATGCAGTTTTTATTTTTGATATGCAAAATAATAAAAGCCATCAGATAACCAGTGGATATTATGAATGCAACAATCCAGTATTTGATCCTGAAGGAAAATACCTTTACTTGCTAACAAATCAATATTTCCAACCATCATACAGCGATCTGGATAACACCTTTATTTATGCGAATTCCACACAGCTGGCTGCAATTAGTTTATTAAAAACAACTCCTTCCTTACTTTATGTCAAAAACGATACGGTTGAAATTAAAAAAGAAGACATCGTTGCGGATGAAAATTCAAAAGATAAAAAGAAATCCAAATCAGCTACTAAAGACACTGCATCTGGTAAGAAACCAGTTATTTCACCCGTAGAAATAGATTTTACGGGAATTGAATCCCGTTTGGAATTACTTCCTCTCAAAGCAGGAAATTATGGAAACCTGAGCGCTGTTAAGGGTAAAATTATCTATCAAAAATATCCAAACACGGGTGCGTCTGCAAATAGTAAAGCATCTACTGTTTTTTATGACATTGAAAAACGTGAAGAAAAAACTATAATGGATGATTCCGAAGATTACTTGCTCTGTGCAAATGGTTCTAAAATGTTGATTGTAAAAAATGGATCATTTGCTGTAATCAAACCGGAAGAAAATCAAAAATTTGAAAAACCAATTCGTATAAATGAAATGGAAATGACGATTGAACCCATGAAAGAATGGCGTCAATTGCTCATAGATGCCTGGCGTTTGGAGCGAGATTATTTTTATGATGGGGATATGCATGGTGTCAATTGGGAACAAGTTAAACAACGTTATTTGAAAATGCTTGAAGGGGTTACCACGCGGGAGGAATTGAACTTTATATTGGGTGAAATGATCGGCGAATTGAATGCATCTCATACTTATAATGGGGGGGGCGATGAAGAGCAGGCAATCCGTAAAAATGTTGGGTATTTGGGCATCAACTGGCAAGCAGAAGGAAATTTTTATAAAATTAAGAACATTATCCGCGCTGCAGATTGGGATGCAGAAGTACGCTCCCCATTAGATGCAGTTGGTTTACAAATTAAAGAAGGGGATTATATTTTGGCTGTAAATGGCAACTCGTTAAACACAAGTCAAGAACCAGCGGCCTTTATGCAAGGTCTTGCAAACAAAGCCATTGAATTAACCTATAACACCACTCCAGATTGGAAAAATGCAAAGAAAATTATTGTTCAAACAATTGCCAATGAAGCTCGTTTAAGACATTTAGCATGGATAGAATCCAATCGCAAATGGGTGGATGCAAATAGCAATGGTGAAGTAGGATATATTTATGTTCGCAGTACCGGATTGGACGGACAAAATGAGTTGGTCCGTCAGTTTAATGCACAATGGCAGAAAAAAGCATTGATCATTGATGAACGCTTTAACAATGGCGGACAAATTCCTGATCGTTTTGTCGAATTATTAAATAGAGAACCTTTGGCGTTTTGGGCCATTCGTGATGGTAAATCTTGGCCATGGCCACCCTACGCTCATTTTGGTCCAAAAGTTATGCTAATTAATGGTTGGAGTGGTTCTGGTGGTGATGCCTTCCCTGATTATTTTAGAAAGAAGAAATTAGGACCGCTAATTGGTGCTCGTACCTGGGGTGGACTTATTGGAATCAGTGGGGTTCCTGGATTAATTGATGGGGGCGGAATTACTGCACCTACTTTCAGAATGTACAATCCGGACGGCACTTGGTTTAAAGAAGGTCATGGAGTGGATCCAGATATCGAAGTTATGGAAGATTTAACTGCACTTTCGAATGGTAAGGATGCGCAATTGATAAGAGCATTGCAGGAAACACAAAGCTTATTAAAAAACAAAGCTTATAAAATGCCGGAAGTTCCAGGAAAGGAAATAAGGTAGTATAATTTTAATGGATGAAATTAAAGGTCTGAGGGACTGGAGGTCTGGAGGGCTGGAGGTCTGAGGGACTGGAGGGCTGGAGGTCTGAGGGACTGGAGGTCTGGAGGTCTGTTGGTCTGAGGGACTGGAGGTCTGGAGGTCTGTTGGTCTGAGGGACTGGAGGGCTGGAGGGCTGAGGGACTGGAGGGCTGGAGGGCTGGAGGGCTGGAGGGCTGTAGGTCTGGAGGTCTGAGGAATTGGAGGTCTGAGGGACTGGAGGTCTGGAGGGCTGAGGGACTGGAGGGCTGTAGGGCTGGAGGGCTGAGGGGCTGAGGGGCTGGAGGGCTGTAGGGCTGGAGGGCTGAGGGACTGGAGGGCTGGAGGGCTGAGGAATTGGAGGTCTGAGGGACTGGAGGGCTGAGGAACTGAGGGTCCGTAAGACAAAAATATTAATAAGGATTTTAAGCAATGTAAATTGACTAAGCTCAAAATTTATTTTCCAATTATTTTGGAGGAAAAGTTTAGATAAAAAATTAAACGCGTAACAATCCCCGAAATCCTCTTGCCGCATAATACGATGATGCACCGTTGTGGTATATAAATACAGTACCGTATCTAAAATCACCAAATAATGCACCGCCATGATTTCTAATTGCAGCAGGTGTTTTTATCCAACTCGAAGTTTTTGCGTCGAAGGTTCCAAGTTTTTGTAAATCCCGATAATTTTCTACAGTCAATAGTTCAATGCCCATGGTTTCTGCCAAATCCATTGCACTATTTTCAGGTTTAAATTCCTTTCTTGAAATCAAGGCTTCGCGATCATAACATAAACTTCTCCGGCCCTTTGGACTCTCAACCGAACAATCACAAAAAATAAAATCATCCAATTTTTTATCATAATCAATAACATCTGGCTCACCACCCGTTTGTTCCATTTCTTGGAGTGACCAAAGTTTACCGGGCTGAGCTTTAAGTTTCGCTTGTACTTGATTCCAATCAAGATTTTTGTGACGTTGCATGTTTTTATCAAAACGACTTTTTAAAATCTCTAGCAGCTCAGTAATTTGAGTTGAATTAAGTTCCTTTTTACTATTTTTAGACATATTGGTCCACTATTTTTAATTATATAAATAGGGTTCTTTCATAAGTGTCATTGTTCGGATATTCTCTAAAACTCTTTTCATATACCGTTTCCAAAAGGTCTTAGCGAAAAGCCAATTTAATGGATAAAGTATTGCAATGTCTGAATGTAAGGAATAGGAATACTCAATTAAAATTTTATTAGGTTCAAGTTCAGTTGTTTTCCACTCCCCAATAAATTTAGAAAAGCCTAACATCCAGGATTTAAAATTACTTACTTCAATTTTCCAGTATGCATTTTCAATCCGTTCTAAAACTTTATCCGTTGAAGCCCAACCGCCATTTTGTGTGAGTGATTTTGCAACAAATATATTCTTTGAGTAGCCTGGAGTTCCCCAGTGCTCATCATCTGTACTATGTGTAACTTTTGGCATTAAGCCATACCCTGTATGTACTTTAGAAACATCGCATAGCATCGGAGTTTTAAAGGCACGCTCTAAAGAACAATTGTAAATGGCTGACACCGTAATTTTAAATATCATTTTAATTTCTTAAATAATTTGCAAATCTATTGATTTTTAATAAAAATGTGAATTTGACTTGATTCAAAAATAATCAAAGCATTTTTACGAACAATTTTAAAATGCTTATTATTAAGCTTATAACTGACATTCAGTTCACTATGTATAATGACTGGCCAAGCCCTTTATTTAAACATTTACTGAGAACTAAAATAGATTTTTAGAAAGTTAAATTATATAAAAGATTCAAGCCGGAGCGATTTAGATCTATTTGAAGCTATTTGCGGCTTTTACTTAAAGTTCTCCACATAAGAGAATCTGAGTATCTCTAATAAAAGATAATATCCTTTTATTCATTCTTCAAGATAATCTAAGAATTAATTTTACCGAACTCAGCGAATTAAACATAATACTTCAAGTTCAAGCATGTTGGGACTGTATGCGTGATATATAATACCTAAACCAAATTTCATTACCAAGCATTTTTCGTCTTGTAAAATTTATACGATTCAAAAAGTACCAATATGATAAAAGCGCCTGTTAGAGAAGTAATAAAATGATTAAAACCTGGAAAATGAAAGCTAAAAATATTTTGAAGCGCTGGTACCGATATCGTGAGAAATAGTAAAGTTAACGCAATCCCAATAATTACTAATACAGAAATATTTTTTTCTGACAATACAGAAATAATATTTCTGGTTTTTGACAATGAAGTCAGAATGAGAAAAATATTTCCAACAATAAGAGCTGAAAATGCGATTGCTCTTACTTCTCCTTCGTTGTGACCTTCATGTAATGATAAATAGTAAACGGTTAATACCATTACTAATAACAATGCCCCTGAAATAAACTGGATGCCAATTTAGACCAACCAAAAAATAATTCATTAGAATTTCGAGGGGACGATTCATAATACCTTTTTCTTCTTGCTGAGATTCAAAAGCTATTGAACAAATTGGATCAATAATGAGTTCCATAAAAACAATATGCAATGGCATTAATAACAAGGGGAGTGAACTATCAAAGGCAGGTAAAAGTGTAAGTCCTATTATTGGAATATGAATTGCTATAATATAGGACATGGCCTTTTGCAAGTTGTCGTATATTTTTCTCCCAGACCTTATAGCTGATACAATTGATGCAAAATTATCATCAAGCAATACTAAAGAAGATGCTTCCCTTGCTACATCCGTACCCTTTCCTCCCATGGCTACTCCAATGTCAGCTGCTTTTAATGCAGGCGCGTCATTTACCCCATCGCCAGTCATTGCTACAATTTCACCATTTGCTTTTAATGCCTTTATGATTTGGAGCTTTTGTTCCGGTATAATTCGAGCAAAAATAGATGTGGTTTTAATCCGCTCTCTAAGTTGAGCTTCATTCATTTGCTCCAATTCACTTCCGGTTAAAATTGCATGATCACATTCAAGTCCAATTTGTTGGGCTATACTTTTAGCTGTAACAGGAAAATCTCCTGTAATCATAATCACTTTTATACCAGCTTCTTTGCATTCCTTTATAGCCTGTGGAACTTCTACTCGTATAGGATCTTCGAAAGCAATGAGACCAATCAGTTTAAAATCGAAATCCTTCTGTGTATCAGGCAAAGCTTGGCGATTCCATGAAGCACTTGCAACCCCAATAACTCGATATGCATTCCCTGCCAATTGATTCAGAATCGCTAAATTCTTGGTAGATTCCTGAGCATCCAACTGGCATAATTTAAAAATAGTTTCCGGTGCTCCTTTACAATAAACTGATATCGAATCATCCGAAGTATCCTGCAATACACGTGTCATGGCAAAAAGTTGTTTGCTTAATGGATATTCCATTAATAGCTTAGTACCAGGATTCCTATCAGCAATTAATTCAGAATGCACCTTACTGATTGCCTTCTCCATAGGGTCAATAGAGTCCTTTTGTGAAGCATAAAATGCACTTACAATTAAATCTGTTAATTGCTCTTTATTCTGTTGAAAATCTATTTTGTTGTACAAATTGCCATTACTAAACAAAGCAACGACCTCCATTTTATTCTTTGTAATAGTTCCTGTCTTATCGCTGCACAAAACTGTAGCAGAGCCAAGTGTTTCAATGGAGGAAGGTTTCCTTGATAAAACATTTTTCTTAGATAAACGCCATGCTCCTAAAGCAAGAAAAATAGTTAGAACTACAGGAAACTCTTCAGGTAAAATGGCCATTGCTGCTGAGAGTCCATTAAGTACGGATTGAATTAAATTTCCTCTTGTAAAATAAAATAATATTACTATTCCAACACTAATAATGGAACCTACAATAAAGAGCGTGCGAATAAGCAATTTCATTTCTTTTTATCATCGTGTTTCATCTTGCTTGATGTCTTGCAAGGATGCACCTATTTTTCCAAATTGAGTTTTTGAACCCGTTGTCAAAACTTTGGCAGTGCCCTTGCCTTGCACTACTAGTGTTCCGCTAAAAAGTAAACTCAAGGTAGTTGAATCGTCATTATCTATATTTTTAAAACCGGAACGGATTCCCCAGTAAGCAAAGATTCGTCAATGGTTAAATTCAAGCTGTCAATTAGTTTTGCATCAGCTGGGACGCGGTCACCTTCATTTAATATAAGAATGTCGTCAGGCACAACTTCTCTTCCCGGAATTCTGACTTCTATTCCGTCGCGATTGACTAATGCCCAGGGAGAAGAAAGTCTTTTAAGTGCTTCTAATGCTTTTTCAGTTTTTTGATATTGATAAAAGGTAATGAATATTATTATAAAAATAGTAAACAATAGTATAATGCCTTCCCTATAATCACCTAAAAGCATATAAAGTAATCCACAACTGATCAATAAAAGAAACATGGGCTCCTTAACTACCTCTAAAGCAATACGTAAAATGTTCTTGGGTTTAGCAGATGCTAGTTCATTGAATCCGTGTAACTTCAAACGATCAATCGCTTCATTGGTTGTTAGTCCTTTTATCATCATGGTTAATATTCTGCAAGTTACATATAACTTAGGTGGGCATTCGTTTATAATGAAGCTGAACCAGACCCTTGTCAAATTGCTTAGTACTTACCAATTTCAAAGGAATTTCAAAGTTGTCAGATTTAAATAAGCTCACCCCATTGCCAAGAAGAACAGGAATAATTGAAATGATAAATTCATCAATGAGATTTTCCTTCAATAGCGCGTTCACAAGTTCTGCACCTCCGTCAACAAAAATATGTTTTCCCTCCTGTGCCTTGAGTTTCACAATCAGATCACTCAAACTTCCAGTATAAAATTGGATATTGCCAATGTTTGGCCTTTGTTGTCTTGTTATAACGTAGGTTTCTTTGTTACTATGAGGAAATACAGAAACATGGTTCATAACCCAGTCGTAGGTTTTTCGTCCAACGAGTACACTATCTATACTATCAATAAAGTCATTGTATCCATAGTCTTCGCCAGCTTTTTCAACAATTGATAAAAACGATAAGTCGTCATTTTGTTTTGCAATAAAGCCATCTAAACTGGATGCAATGTAAAGTATTACCTTCCTATCCGATTTCATTTCTGAATTGTTTTTATAGAATCTGAAGAAATTCTTATCACATACTCAAATATACACAAAAATAATTCTTGTTTCGTGCCATCATAATAAGCAGGACCTGAGTATTATATGAAATTGGTATTTAAGTACCTAGAATGCAATCCGACATTAAAAAATATAAACTCGGACAACTAATCAAAAAGAAGAAATTCAACTGATAAATGCAGGTCCAAATCTACTCTTACAATGCTGCATAATTAAATCTAATTAAAACTTCAAGTATATAGACTTATCTTACATTTGCTCCTGGTCTAAATTTTTCAAATGCTGTGCCGTTAAATTTGAATGCTCCTGCTTCATGAGTACCAAGCCAAAGGTCTCCGCTTCGATCACAATAAATGGAAAATACTTTTATCTCCTTTGCACCTTCCTTAATTGCGTAATGCATTACATCTTTTCCATTGTATTTAAAAACACCATCATTATAAGTTGCCAACCATAAGTTACTGCCTTTATCTTCAACAGCAGACATAAAATAAATAGATTTTGTGCCATCTTCCGATTTTAAACCCTTAATGCCTATATCCTTTTGATATTTGATAAATAGGTATCCGTTCTCATGAATGGTATCCGCTGAAATTTTATATCGATACCGGGTATTACAAAACCAATAAGCTCCCTTTACATCTTCTATAATCGAGCGAATGCCAAACGAACCCCCATTGGGAACATTTGTCAGATGATCCTCATATAGCCAACTAAGAGCGTTACCATCATAACGACAAATACCAAAATTAGAAGTTCCGAACCACATAATTCCTTTACGATCTTTATAAATATAGTAAACTTCATAAGGGCTCCAACTGTTATTTGGAAAGCGTTTAAAATAAGCATCTGCAAGATAATGTTTCGGAAATTCCAATTGATACAAAAATATACCATCATAACGATAAGGACCTTTTTCTCCGTTTTTACCCAGTAAACTAAACCATAGGTCATCCGGATTCAGTTCCCAACCATCATTTGGATATTGACTTCTTATTGTAGTCAGTGTTGTAAAATGAAGACCATTAAATTTGGAAATTCCTTCCAAGGTTGAAAAGTAAATGTTCCCATGCTTATCTTCTTGAATACCCCGAATGCGATTGCTGCACAAACCATCATCCGTTTTATAATTGATAATCGTTTTTCCATCATACTTATAGACGCCGCTGGTGTCACTTCCGAACCAATAGTTCCCGTTAGAAGCTTGAAAAACGATCCAAATACTTTTGCCCAAGTCTAAAACGGTGTCTCCTAAATTCAATTTACCGAATCGATCAATTTGAATTTCAGATAAGTTATTTACTTGCCTATTGCATGAATTAAAAATATTTAAAAAGCACAAAAATAGTGGTAAAATTAATTTCATTTAAAGATTAATTATTGGTTCTGACAATGATAGTACCTTAGATTTATCGAATCTAATATTTGCATAAATAAAATGCGTTATGAATGGCAATGAACTCCTAAAGCGCATTTCAGTTCATATACTTAGCAGTCTATTCAAAATATTTGCATCACAATTCGCGTCAGTTAAATTTTAAGACTTCAGGATTCTTTTAAATCGACTGTATATTAATTACGCGTTCTTCCTCAGCAAGAAAACGTTTAATAATCCCAATTGAATTAAGAATTCGCTTGCCTTAAATAAAGTGTCATTGTATTGAAATCAAGAATGGCCTTGCCTGCTCTTAATAAATCAACACCCATTATGCCATAGAGATCTTCTTGCGCTCCTATGACCGCAAGCGACTCCCATGCAGACGCTAACGGCATTACAGCAATGGGCAAGGTATCAATTTTGAATCCATTAATTTCAATTTTATTGTTATATGAAGGTATGGTTTCAATACCGTGCACACCAAGTCCTCCACCTGAATAGGTAGCATCATCCGTATTAAGTTTTAATTTTAAATTTTCACATTGCTTCGTGTCTACTACCGTTTGTCCGGCTCCTGAATCAAGAATATAAACACCATCTACATCATTTATTTTTACATTTATTATCAATTGGCCTGCAATATTCTGAGCAATTGGAACAACAAGATATCCCATCGAAATGAGTAAGGATGATATATTTTCTGTGCTTTGTGTTTTTGAATTCATTTTTATCGCTTTTTAATTCAATTTATTGAAAATTAGGATTATTTTCATATTTTCGTGACCATATAATAATTAGTGGAACCAACAGAACCGTTGGCAAGATCCAAGCGACGATTCCTGGCAACAACGTATTGTTAACTACAATAAAAGCGGTAACGGAAGCAATGTAACTTCCTACCATTCTTTGAAGATGGGTTACCAGCCAATAATTCTGAACGCTTGATCTGCCTTTAAAATTTATATAGTCCTGGTAAACAAATAACCAGCTAAACCCTCCAAAAACTAAATGAACGATTCCGAAATAATTTCCCAGGATCATGTTGTAACATCCAAAGGCAATTAAAACGGCACCGAAAAGCAACATGGTTAAACTCAGGAGCCAGTCAATGTATTTAACATCAAATTGGGATCTTTTTCTCAAATAACTTTTCCCCGTCAACAACATGTAACTTGTAAAAATTCCGATAATAAATAAAAAATAATTAGGATGTAAATACGCTAAGACAACTGCCAAAAGGGCAGTAAGTAACATGGAATAAAAGTAAATGGTTCCTGCAAATTTATGTCTTCTGTTTCCTTTCCTGGAAAGCAAAATAAAGAATCCAATCAATAGACTGGTCCCTCCACAAAAAATATGAATTGCCAACAGAATTTTAAATAGTGTCATTTCCTTTCCTTATAAATTCTATTTGCATAATAAAAACCGAACAGCCCAATGTAAAATTCGTTTTTAATTTGGAATTGGCTAAGATACGTTCAATTAATTTCAATCAATATTAAATTTAAAATTGCAAAATTCACACATTTGAATCGCATGGCTATTAAACTGTTTGATTTCATTTAGAATTATTCTAGACCGTCAATTACCTATACAAGTTGAGAGCTGAATTCCAAATATCCATTTCAGAGCTAATAGAGATTTTAAACTGACTTCCTTTTTTGCCAATTCTAAATATCAAAATTCTTGAATCCAGAAAGAAGATTGGACAAAAGGTTCAACTATTTTCGATAGCCCCTTTTGTGAGAGGGTTTTAAATTCAATTTTGCTTAAAATACAAGTCCAATGAGCCCTTTTTAAATTTGAGCAATTTAAATTGCAGCTTTTCTGTGAAACAACTATCTTCGTAAATTAAAATCGAGCAGTTGAAATTTTATTATATATTTTTATTACTTATAGTTTACTCACTTGCAACTGCTCAGCAAAACCATTTCGTAAATGTTCCTTCTGGAGGGAATTGTTGCTGTGGGCAATACACGGAAATTTTCTTTCCCAACCTTGATTTTGAAGATCCACCTTTGCCCCCTCCCGGTGGTCTTATATTATATTCTGCGGGTGATTTTTTTGGTGGATGGACCTGTACGCGGGCTACTATTGATTATAAAGATGCCTTTTTTGGAAATCTGACTTTAGGCAACCCAAATGGCCGCTCCAATTTTATTGATTTACACGGTTCTCCTGGATTTGGAGCGATTGAATACAATCTTACTGGCCTCACTCCAGGAAATATGTACCGCATTGAATTCTGGACCGCGCAAAACGGGAGTGGCTATACATCCACCGGAACCTTAAAAATTGCTGGTGGAGCTTGGTTGAATGAAAATTGGACCGTTTCCGTTGATGGTAGTGTTTTTTGGTTTAAAGTGACTTTTGAATTTATGGCAATGGCAGCTACTGCCAAGATGGAATTCAGCAGCATTGGAGGCAGTGAATGGGGCGGCACCATAATTGATGACATCCGTATTTTTGAGTGTCCTGGCGATCAGGAAGGTCCCATTGTAAATAATCCGCCAGATGATGTGGAGGTTGAATGTGATAAAGACATTCCCAAAGTACCCGTTCTCAATGTAAACGACAATTGCGATTTAAATCCGGATTTCACTTTTAAAGAAACCCTGGAATTAATTGATCCTTGCACAAAAAAAATCACGCGCAATTGGGATATCCGCGATGATTGTGGGAATGTGACACATGAAGATCAAATCATTCTCATTGCTGATAAAACACCTCCTGAAATAAAAAAGGCACCCGTTGATGCCCGAGTCAGTTGCTCTGGTGATATACAAAAACAATTTGCCGATTGGATTAAAAACAATGGCAATGCAACGGCTTTTGATGCTTGTGGTAAAATTACCTGGCGAAATACCTACGATCACCTCCCTCAAAAATCCTGCGACACCATCTTGGTAGAATTCATTGCACAAGATCCTTGCGGTCAAGAAACCACTGTATTCGGAAATTTTATTGTAATTGATACCAGTGCTCCTAAAATTAATAAAAAAGCTGAAAGCCGAAATTTAAATTGCGATGCAGCCTGGCGCGACTCGCTTAAATTGTGGTTGTATTATCATGCATACGCTGAAGCTATTGATGATTGTGATACCGTTTTGTGGACTCACAATTTTAAAGGCGATTCTACTAAATCACCACTAGACGTTACCTTTTATGTAAAAGACAGATGTGGAAATCTTGACAGCACAAATGCCACATTTATCAATCGCAAAAGCAGCGATACTTTTTTAGTAAACAGAACTTCTTGTAGTATTCCGAAATCCATTTCGGATACTATGAAATTTCAAATCGCTGGCTGTGATAGCATAGTTATTGTCAACACCCTCAAAGTATTTCCAGATACAAGCCGATTTTTCTTTAATACCTGTGATCCACAACAAAAACTATCGGATAGTTTGTACTTTATCAATGTGTTTGGATGCGATTCAATTGTTATCAATTCATACACCTTGCATGCAGTTCAAGTAAATCAGGTACAGGATTTTTCATGTAATTATACCAGCCGAACCCTTGATACATTGACCCTTCAGGGAGTCTATTGCGATTCAATCATCATTACTGAACACCTGCCTTTACGAAAAGATTCGATCCATTTAATGAAAACCAGTTGTGATAGCACACAAAAAGGAATAATTATTTTAAATTTAAAAAATCAATTTGCTTGTGATAGCATTGTAACCATTCAAACTGATTTTTCACCACAAACAATATCACATGTTCAATCGTATGAATGTGGCTTAGTTGCTACCTATATAGATACATTGCTTTTCACAACAAGTTTATGTGACAGTTTAGTAATCACAGAACATCTTCCATTATCTAAGGACAGCATTTTTATCCAATCACATACCTGTGATCCATCTCAAGCAGGCATGCAAAAAAAATTATTTAAAAACCAATTTGGTTGCGACAGCATCGTACAAGAGGAAATTACATTAGATCCAACTCAACAAATCAATCTAATAAAATACAGTTGCCTTCCGGCAGATACAGGAAATCGTGTACAAACCTTCAAAAATCAATTTGGTTGCGACAGCGTTATACAAACTCATACTGCGTTGTTGAAATCCGACAGCACATGGATTCAAAAATTTACTTGTAAATTAAATGAAGCAGGAATTACAACAACAAACTTAATAAATAGAAACGGCTGCGATAGTTTTATCATTACGAAAACAGATTTTGTTAAAGCAGATACCGCTTATCGAATTCAGAAAACCTGTATCACCAATCAACAAGGAATTGATACGTTTAGAATCTCAGGAACCTTCTGTGATAGTGTGCTAATAATTGAAACAAAATTTGTGGCCTCTGATACAAGTTATCAATTTAAAAGCAGTTGCTTTCCAACAAAAGCAGGCTTGGATAGTATGCTATTGATTAACCATCAGGGTTGCGATTCTCTGGTATACATCCAAACAGATTACGCTCCCTTAAAATTGAAAATATCCATTGATTCGATTAGTTGTTTTAATGCGGATGATGGTCAACTCCAAATTACCAATATACAAGATTTTGGAACCAGCTTTGAGGTAAACATAAACAACCAAACTTCAAGCAACCAATCAAATTTAAATAAATTAAAACCCGGCAGCTATCTTATTTACGTGAAAGACAGTTCGGGCTGCGTGACAGATACCTTACAATTTGAGCTTAACAACCCGCCTGCATTGATTACCGATTTAGGAAATGATCTGGAAGTTAATGCCAATACAGAATTCAGTTTAAAATTGAATTACAATCGCAAACCCCAAATTATACAGTGGATTCCAAATCAACTTACAAGTTGCACGAATTGTGATGAAATTAAATGGACGACCAATCAAGATACTTGGGTGTACACATTGAGTACGGATGAACGCAATTGCCAGTCATTAGATTCCATATTCATTCGAGTTCGGAAAGAAAGCAAGGTTTTCGTTCCCAATAGTTTTACTCCAAATGGAGACAACATTAATGATTATTTCTATATCATAGGAAGCGAAGACATCCATATAGAATTACTTCAAATTTACAGCCGCTGGGGCGAATTACTTTTTAGTACTGAAGCGAGTCTTCCAAATCGCGCTGAAACTGGCTGGAATGGGAGTTTCAAGAATCAGAAAATGAATCCTGGCGTTTATGTATATTATGCAAGAGTTAAACTAACTAACGGGGCACTTCAGGAGTTTAAAGGTGATTTGAGTTTGATAAGGTAAGCGTAGTTGATAGGTGATAGTTGTTAGGTGATAGTTGATAGTTGATAGTTGGTAGTTGGTAGTCGGAACTTTTGCTTTCCTTTGCGTCTTTGCGTCTTTGCGTCTTTGCGTGAAATTAATTAGTTGATGGTTATTAATAATGCGACTTCTTTGGAATTAATTTCTTCAAAGACTAGCTGAAAAAAGACAGTTTAAAGTTCTATTATTTTAACTTATTAGAACAATTGCCAATTTTAGAAGTCTTATTGTTCAAAGGCCGATAATTATTTAATTAACAGCATGACTAAGTATTATGTCAGTAAGTTTATTAAACCAAAATATTCTAACATTTCAGGATTGTAACATTGCAGCATTGCAGTATTGTAAACCCCTGTCCATAATTTTACAACACATTTAAATAAATACAATTGACATCTTCAAATAGTGACAATAAGATTGAGGCAGCTGAATCTGACTATTTATACAAAGCCCATTCTCAAATTCAAGATGCGGGTTATGGATTGTTTACGGCCATCGATATTTACAAAGACGAAATCATTGCAATATACAAAGGAAAAATACTTAGCGAGGTTGAAGTAAAACAGCGTGTTAAAAATGGAAAAGACAGGTACTTCATCAATATGCTGAATGGGAGTATCATGGATTCTTTAAATTCCAAATGCTTTGCTAAATATGCAAATGACGCCAATGGCAAATCAAAATCAAAGTTCAAAAATAATGCTGTAATTACACTTACTGACAAAGACAAAGTTTGTCTGATGGCCTTAAAAGATATTCCTGCTGGAGATGAAATTTTCTGTAGTTACGGTAAAAAATACTGGAAAAAACACAGTTAATCCATTTTATGATTAAATTTAATGTTTAAATTAAACGGAACCACTTCAATGAAAAAACAAATTAGATTTCAGATTCTTGCGATTTTAATAGTTAGTTCTACAAGCTCTTACACTCAAACACTTGGTGTAAAAGCAGGATTAAATTTATCAAATTTCTTTGTAAAAGATGACCATGAAACGTACAGCGAAGATTACAAATGGAAAACTGGAATTCATGTGGGTGCCATTGCAGAATTTCCATTGAGTAACTTAGTTTCATTTGAAACAGGATTGCTTTTATCCACTAAAGGACATAGAGAAATGGCGGAAGATTCCTTTCTGAGTGAACCCATTAAACTAAAAGCGTCCACCATGTTATATTATTTAGAAATTCCGATAAAAGCTAAGTTAAGCATTCCAGCGGGAAAAATAAAATTTTACGGAAGCTTAGGACCTTACATCGGATTTGGAATCTATGGCAAATCAAAATCTGAATTAACGCTTAACGGTCAAACTGAAAAAGAGGAAGAAGATATTTCATGGGGTTCCAATGAAGAAGACGACCATCTGCGTCGATTGGATTTGGGTTTGACCGTTGCTGCCGGAATAGAATTAAAATCAATTCAGCTTGGACTGAATTACAATCTTGGATTGGCCAATATTTCTGCATATAGAGACGAGGGTGCCACAATCAAAAACAAGGTGATTGGAATTTCATTGGCATACAGGTTTGTCAAATAAAAATAGTGTCTATTAAAATAGTCTCTAGACTTGCTATAAAATATCTCTAATAATCCCTAAAAAGTGGATATTTGATTAATTAAAATGCTAATTACAGTAACATATTATACAGCGCTTTTATTGTTTTAGTCGTTTTTAGATAAAATGATTTGAGTTACCTCAAAATAAATGGTACGATTTTTTAAAATAATTTCATTCCTAATAGGATCTTTCCCATTGATGAGCCAACATTGGCAAGGTTCAGTTAAGTGGATTTACGGACAGGAAACCATTCACTCATGGGATAATCCTTCCATGATTAAAATTCAGAAATTAAAAGATACCCTAATCGAAAATAAATCCTGTGGTGTTTACGCTGAGCGCTTTTATCATATAGCTAATGGAAAATTAGACTCTTCTCAATTTGTTTCAACACATATCCTTTGTTATTTAAATAATCAAGTCACACTATACGATACCAAATCAAAAGAATTTAAAATCCTCTATGATTTTAACTTAACTAAAATGGATACGCTCTCGAGTTATTGCTTGGAAGATAAGAATTATACACAAACTGTTATTGATTCAATCGGCTTCATCAACATTTCAGGAAGTATTAGAAAAATTCAATTTGTAAGGACTACAGGTTCTTTATCCTGTAGAATGGATGGAATCAACATAGAAGGTATCGGAAACAATCGGTATTTGTTTCCCAGACCTGATTTTGTTGACCCGCCGCCGGGAGGCTTTCTGAGATGTTTTGAAGGAGATGGATTCACGTATTCAATTGATAGTTCGTCATGCAACATTCTTTCAAATTCTATAGAGGTACATTCAAATCCCGTCACCATTTATCCAAATCCAAGTAATGGCGTCTTTAACCTTGTTGGGGGCCCTTTTTACAAAATAACGGTTTACAATCCATGTGGAATTGAGTTAAAATCAAAAATTGAAAACAATGCAATTGATTTGACCAATTTTCAGGCCGGTACTTATCTTATCAGGTTTCAAAATAAAAATTCCATTTATATCAGGAAGCTTGTGATTTTACTTAATAACAAATAAAAATTGAATGGGCTATTCCATAAAATTCAACTTAAATAAAATGAATTTTTTTTCTAAACTAATTATATTTAGTACCAGTTTTTCAATGTCAGCTAGTGTCTATTCTCAAGATGGTTCGCTTGATCCTACATTTGACAATGATGGAATCGTAACTACTTCGATCGGATCTGGTAATGATCACGGCAACACCATACGTATCCAAAGTGATGGTAAAATTGTAGTAGCCGGAAATAGCGGAAATAATTTAGCTATAGCACGATACAATACAAATGGATCTCTCGACAATGCATTTGGCACAGGAGGTATCGTAACTACAAATATTGGATGTGCGAATGCTTCCGGTAGTGATTTTATTATCCAACTAGATGGAAAATATTTAATAGGTGGATACTGCGGTATTTTTCCCAGTTATGATTTTGCATTGACACGTTACCATATCAATGGCTCTATAGACAATACATTTGGAATTAATGGAACTGCAATCACAGCAATTTTGAATGCTGGCGATCAAGGCCTTGCACTCGCCATTCAAAATGACGGAAAAATAATTCAAGGGGGATATACCGATAATGGTTCCAATGGTGATTTTGCTTTGATTCGCTATCATGTCAATGGGGCATTGGATACTTCCTTTGACATCGATGGAAAAGTAATTACATCTGTCGGAACAGCTAACGACCTAATACGTGCAGTAGCTATTCAAGACGACGGAAAAATTGTCGTTGCAGGTTATAGCTATACCAATCCAAGTTTTTCCTATGACTTTGTTGTAGCGCGCTACAATATAAATGGAAGTTTGGACAACACGTTTGGAACAGGTGGAATACTAACAACGGCTATCATAAAAAATACAAATGATTATGCTGAATCAATTGCCATTCAAGCTGATGGAAAAATTATTGTCGGTGGATACAGCTACTCCGGTCAGTTACTTTTGGCAAGATACATGCCTAATGGAAGCCTGGATAATACATTTGGAACAAGTGGGACGATTGCTACCTTTTTCGGCGCGTCCTATCAAAATGATTATTCACTAGCCTTACAAAGTGATGGTAAAATTCTAATTGGCGGCTATAGTCTGCTTAACAATACCAATTCTGATTTTACATTAGCTCGCTACACCGTTGAAGGCACATTAGATCGCAATTTTGGTACAAATGGTGTGATTTCAACTCCTATCGGTACTATGGATGATATAGCAACATCAATTGCTTTACAACAAGACGGTAAAATTGTTTTAGCTGGGAGGAGTCATACTGGCATCAATTTTGATTTTGCACTTGTAAGATTCAATAATACAATCACTACTGATTTAAAAGCTTTTGAAACTAAAGCCATTGAATTAACAGTTCAACCAAATCCGTTTTCAACTGAGACCATGCTCCTATCAAGTTCCACTTTAATAAATGCAACGATCACACTTTACAATTCACTCGGAAATTCTGTAAAAACAATCACGAATGTTTATGGAAATATCGTTGCTATTTCTCGAGACAAACTACCAAGTGGATTTTACTTCATCCAATTAAAACAAGATAACGAAATGAGCTTGATAAAAAAATTAATTATTTCTGATAATTGAAAATAGATCAAAATTTAACTTGCTGCTCAATATCACAAAATCAATTAATTTTACCTTTTAATGCGTTTTAATATTTTAAACAAGCATTTTATTAAGTACATTTTTATAAATAAAATCATAAAAATAATTAACATGAAATACCTATTCCTGATTTTAATTGCTTCCT
The DNA here is from genome assembly GCA_016712145.1 of Saprospiraceae bacterium. Lineage (NCBI taxonomy): Bacteria > Pseudomonadati > Bacteroidota > Saprospiria > Saprospirales > Saprospiraceae > Saprospiraceae bacterium. Next base: position 46,532 of record JADJRO010000003.1, on the reverse strand, counting down.
GCTCACTCCTGGGAATTGCGCAGAATACCCTCCCTGCTGATGTTGACAAAAGCATTCAAGATCGCATTACCAATGGCCACAGTCCAAGCATTGTGGTTGGAATCATTGACAAAAATGGACCCCAATATTATTTGTATGGAACTAAAACGATTGGTGGAGAAGCCGTTGATGAACATTCCATTTATGAAATTGGATCGATTTCAAAAACATTCACCGGCATTTTACTGGCACAGATGGTTCTTAATAAAAAACTAAACTTAGAAGATCCTGCACAAAATTATCTTCCTGATGTTGTTAAATTACCCGTGCGAAATGGGCAACAAATTACCATCGGACAATTATCAGATCACACTTCAGCATTGCCACGAATGCCATCAAATTTCAGCCCAGCCGATCCTGCAAACCCTTATGCAGATTATTCCATCGAACAGCTATATGCATTCTTAAATAATTATAAACTAAGTCGCGAAATTGGCTCGAGCTATGAATATTCAAATTTGGCACAAGGCTTACTAGGTCAAATACTATCAATTAAATCCGGAAAATTATTTGAAGAATTAATGATCCAAAATATCGCAAAGCCATTAAGAATGAAGGAAACTAAAATAAGCTTAGATCCAAATATGAAGAAACATCTTGCAATAGGACATAGCCAAGGCGTTCCGGTAGCAAATTGGGACTTGCCCACATTGGCAGGTGCAGGGGCTATACGTAGCTCACTTCATGATATGCTTATTTATATAGGAACAAATGCAGGGATTCTGAAATCCAAACTGTATCCCGCCATGCAATTATCTCATACAGCTCGACATGCTAAAGCCGACAATGGTACACGTGTTGGATTGGCCTGGCACATATTTGAAGGTGCTGAAGGTGATGTGATTGCCCACAGTGGAGGTACTGGTGGCTATCGTACATTTGCCGGATTTAATGTACAAACTGGAAAAGGAGTCGTTGTATTGACAAATTCTGACAGAGGGGCTGATGACATTGGATATCATCTACTAAACACTGCAGCTAAATTAATCGAAGTAAAAAAATCAGCTGCAAGTGAACTAAACAAAACGCTTGTCACAAGTGGAGCAGAATCTACCTTGAAAAGATATGAAGCTTTGAAAAATAACGGTGCAAATAACTATGAATTCAACGAGTCGGAAATAAACACCAATGGGTATAGCCTTTTGAATGCCGGTAAAATAAAAGAAGCAATCGTTCTATTTAAAATAAACATGCAAGAATTTCCAAATTCTTCCAATGTCTATGATAGTTATGCAGAAGCTCTTATGAAAGATGGCCAACAACAAGCAGCAATTGAAAATTATAAAAAATCACTGGACTTAAATCCAGGCAATAGCAATGCAGTTGAAATGCTAAGCAAAATGGGCGTGAAACATGAACCAAAAAATAATTTTGTAGACAATGCAGTATTGGCTTCTTATGTCGGAACCTATCAACTTTCTCCGGCATTTACAATCACCATTTCCAATGAAGGAAATCAACTATTTGCACAAGCCACCGGACAAAGTAAATTTGAATTATTTGCAAAGTCCGCCACAGAATTTTACCTTAAGGCGGTTGAAGCACAAATTCATTTTACTGCAGTTAATGGAAAGGTAGAAAAACTTACATTATACCAAGGAGGGCGCGTTATACCTGGAATGCGAATGGAATAGGTGAATTGTACCTTTATTTAAAAAAATAAATTAAATTTGATTCGTTAAATAAATATCATGACCCAATTCAAAGAATTAATTGTATTAGTAGAATTAAAACTCAATCGGTGAAGCAAGTCTTCAACTCATCTAAAAGCGTCCAATTATCCCAAGCACTATTGAATTGTTATTTGGAATTGAAATGGGGAATTGTAATACTATCAAGCCTTGCCATCGTTACTGGCTGTGGTTCTAGTAGTCCATTAGAAACAAATTTTTGCAATACCAATTATTTTTTTAACGATACAACTAATTCTTCAAAAGATAGCATTAAAATTACATTTTTAGGGACCTCAGCTTTGCTCATTGATGATGGAGCCACTCAAATACTTACAGATCCATATTTTTCAAGACATGGTCTGTGGTCAGTTATTTTTTCAAAACTATCTACTAAAAAAAATGTAGTGGATAGCATTTGCAATCATTACAAAATGGATCGAATCAATGGCATTTTTGTAAGCCATTCCCATTACGATCACGCATTTGATATTGGCTATGTTGCAGAAAAAACCAAAGCACCTGTGTATGGTTCTTCTTCTACTCTAACTATAGCAAGAGGTGCTGGAATTTGTGAATCAAAATTAAATCTTTTTAACACCTGTGAAGAAGTCGTATTGGGTGATTTTCGGATCACTGTAATTCCTGCCCTACATTCCCCACCCGCCTGGTATAACAATGACATTGGTCAAACCATTGACTGCGAATTTAAACAACCCGCATGTGCTAAAAAATACAAGGAAGGTGGAAGCTTTGATTTATTAATAAAACACAAAGATCATTCGATATATATTAAGCCATCTGCAAATTTTCTTTTCGGTGGATTAGATTGTATAACTGTTGATGTGTTGCTACTAGGAATTGGTGGCATTGGAAATGAATCAAAAAAATTCAAAAAGACCTATTATAAAGAAACTGTTGGAAAACTTAATCCGAAACTAATCATTCCCATTCATTGGGATAATTTTTTCAAACCGCTTTCTGATTTGTTGGTTCTGATGCCAAGACCTATTGATAATACTTCTAAAACTTTAAAATTTATCAAGCGTAAAACAAAAAATGATAAAAAGGAATTAAAAATTCTGCAAGGTGGAAAAAGTATTATACTATTCAAAGATTAATATTCAAATAAAAGAAATAAGCAAATACAGAAAACTCATTAGAAAGGATGAAAGCGTGACATCAATAAAATAGAAGACATCGATCCTTTACCGGATGCCTGAAAAAATGTACTAAAACTAACCCATCCGTATTTTATCGAAATTTTGCGAATTTAGCTATATATTTGGTCTTGTCAAGTGGCAGTATGGAACCAAGCTTGGCCATAATTTGCCCAAACATGCAAACAATTACCACGTTTCCCAAATTATACAAATTTTCATGAATAATTTAGTTTATAAAACTGTGATTACCGGTACCGGGTGTTTTATTCCGCCTATTATTAAAACGAATCGGGATTTTACCGTACATGATTTTTTTGATGAAAATAAAAACAGAATCGAAACAGATCCTGCAATCGTGGTTGAAAAATTCAGACAAATTACAGGCATTGAAGAACGACGCTATGCACCAACCGGAATGAATACTTCCGACATTGGAACGTATGCAGCTATAGAAGCATTAGATGATAGTGGCATTGATCCTGAATCGTTGGATCAGATTATTGTTGCTCAAAATTTTGGCAATGTAATTAAGCATACGAATCAATCTGACATGGTTCCCTCACTGGCTGCTCGAATCAAACATAATCTCAAAATAAAAAATCCACATTGCGTTGCATATGATGTATTGTTTGGCTGTCCAGGATGGATTCAAGGGATGATTCAGGCTGATGCCTTTTTAAAGGCTCGATTAGCGAATAAATGTTTAGTCATAGGTGCAGAAACTTTGAGCAGAGTCATCGATGTGTATGACCGTGACAGCATGATTTATTCAGATGGTGCAGGTGCTTGTGTTGTAGAATATCGGGAAGTAGATGCAATAAATGGAAGTGGTATGTTGAGTTCTGCAAGCGCATCCCATTGCATGGAAGAAGTTTATTTTTTAAATTTAGGAGAATCTTATTTTCCAAATTCAGACCCACGTCAACGTTTTATTAAAATGAAAGGTCGTAAGATTTATGAATTTGCTCTGACTTATGTACCCGCCGCAATGAAAGAATGTCTGGATAAAGCAAATGCCAAAATCCAGGATGTTAAAATGATTTTTATTCATCAGGCAAATGAAAAAATGGATGAGGCCATTATTAAAAACTTATATAAATTGTATGGCATCAACCAAACCCCTACCAATACGATCCCAATGAATATTCACAAACTGGGAAACAGTTCCGTTGCTACGGTTCCAACTTTATTTGATACAGTGCGTAAAGAAAAACTTGAAGGATTTTCTTTAGAAAAAGGGGATTTGGTATTATTTGCATCCGTAGGGGCAGGAATGAATATTAACGCAGTTTGTTATCGAATGTAATCCGTATGGGTTTGGATACACGATTTGAATAGTTTCTTTTTTTTTGAAATGTAATTTAATTTAAATTTAATGAACCTGACAGATTGGATTGGATTCATAGGTGTAAGTTTATTGCTTGCTGCCTTTTTTATGAACCTGAAAGGCATAATTCAAAAAGAAAGTCTAAGCTATTTATTACTAAATATTGGAGGTGCGGGCTTAGCCTGTTTTGCTTCAATATTACTAAATTATTTTCCATTTATTATACTGGAAGCTTGCTGGACTTTGGTTTCACTCCATGGTTTGATTCAATATTTAAAACTTCATTAAACAATTGAAGAAATCAGCATAAATGCACTATTGGATCAAAATATACTTATATTGCACAAAACTTTAAACAAATCAATATTTATGAAAAATCAAATTTATGCCTTATTAGGTATGCTTACCTTACTTTTAACTTCATGCGCTGCACCGGTTGAACCACCAAAAGCAATTGATATGAATCAATTAAAAGTTGAAATTCAAAAAATGGAAGATGCATTTGCTGCTGCTGAAAAAGCAAAAGATGCTGATGCGGTGGTGGCGTATTACAGTGATGACGCTGTAAGTTATAGTCGAAACGAAGAGCCTGCATCTGGGAAAGCTGCCATTAAAGATAAAATTGCAAAAGGAATTGCTAAAGACACCACAGGAAATTACAATGTGTATAAAGTGGTTGATCTGTTTGCAGAAGGAAACACAGCTATAGAAATCGGTTCATGGACCGTTATGAATCCTGCCGGGGCTGAAGTAAAAAAAGGACATTACATGTCTTATTTTCAAAAACGAGATGGTAAATACGTCTGTGTACGGGATATGAATGTAAGTTCTGCTCCTGAAAAATAAATTGCTTATTTCAAATTTCATAAATTATCATTGAAATAACTTGAAATAAATAATTTAACAAGTAAAAACCCTGCTTGCATATTTATGTGGCAGGGTTTTCTTTTTAGTCCAATGCAAATTTCATATTGCTTTGTTCTAATATAAGTAATCCGATTTAGATTTTAATAATAAGATGCCCTGTTGTAAAAATGTAGCAATCGCTGATGTTTCGAATGCCAGATTACCCTGTAAATCTATAATTTCTACCCGCACAAATTCCGACCCTTCAATCCCTTTAATATAAACTCGATCTACTACAGGATTTGGATAAATTTGTATCAAAGTAGGCCCCAGTTTACCTTCTATTGTAATTTCATCATATTCAATGGCACCAATCGATCGTGCAGCTCCAGAAAATGGTTTGCCAAAAAAATCGAACACCGGATCTGATTGATGCTTTCCTGAAGCAATTGCTGGGCTTTGTTTAATTAAATTAAAATCATGTTTGAATCCATCTACAAACATCGCCGTAGTTGCCCCGAAATTTTTTGGATTCCGATCTTTAATTAAATCCAATTCCGGAGTATCCCAATACGGTCCATTGAAAACTGCACTTAAAATACTGTAATAAATATTGTTACTAAAATTTACAGCAGTTTTAAATTGGACTCCGCCATTAAAATACGCTGTTGAACCAAAAGAAAAAATATTATTCTCAACAAAATTATCCGATAATGCAGGATATAAGGAGCTCGTTGTTAAAAAACGCATCGTTGCCTGCTCGCAATTGTAAAATGTATTATTAATTACCTTACAATGTTTAGCAGACGAAAGTGCCAACCCTCTATATGAATTAACTATAATATTAGAGAAAAAATTGATATCTCTAACTTCAAAGGTATCACCAGGACAATAAAAAGCAGCTCCAGTGTCTCCGCCTAATTCATAAGCAACCCATGGAGCTTTGGATGCATTAATAAATAAATTCTGCATCATCGTGATATCTGATGAACCCCCTTTTATGTGCCCACCACTTAAACAATTTTCAAATCGATTGCCTCGAATCAAACCTTGATGACAGGTATTGAATGACATGGCTTCACAAGCCGGAATATCTTTAAATGTATTGTTACTCACTTCAAACAGATCCACTCCTGCAAATTTAAAAGCTACGGTGGCGGAGCTAGCAGTAACATTTGAAAAGGAACAATGATCTACCCGAATAAATTTAGATTGTGTTGCACATGATCCCCCATTATCAATGCTAAATAATCTACCTGGAAAATTTACGTTGGCTCTAAAGTTCAAATTTGTAAAATGCAGATATGTACAACTTACAAATTGCCATCCGCCTGAAATCTCGATAGAATCATTATGAAATCTGGTAATCGTAATCCAATTTGTTGAATTCCCATTTAGATTTGAAATTAACTGATACGCTGCATAGTTTCCTGCATGCAAATAAACCGTATCTCCTGGTTTTACAGCATTATTATTTACTGCCAATTGAATGCTTGAATAGGTCTGACCTGGTCCAATATGAACCTGAGCCTCTATAGCTAATAAATTAAATAAAAAACAAACAGAAAGAAACTTGAATTTCATCTAATTAAAAAACTATAATTTAATAGTCAATCAACTACTTGCGAACACCAAATTAGGATACAAAAAATCTAAATAGATGATGTGCAAATTGTGAAAGTATAATCTAATAGGAATACTTCCATTGTAAATTTTTTATTTTCGCCAAAGCAATCCTGCTATTATAGCAAAAAATAAAGTATATGCATAGCGAACGTATTCATAAAACGCCGTGCTGGAATCCCAAATCAACATAATTGTAATCCCGGCAGCGCCAAAAATAATTGCAAAATATCCTAATCCTTTTGGTAAAAATGTATCTCTTAAAATTCCAATGCCCATTGGTAAAAATCCAAGGCAGAAAAACATATATCCCATTCTTCTAAGACATAAAACCCACTCATAAGTAACTTCTAATGTTTTAACAAAAGGTTCCTGTTCAGCTGCTGCAAGTGTTGAAGCTTTCCATCCAGCCCATGCTCCCATATGCATAAAATAAGCTTCTGCTGTTGTACCTACAAACAATGCAAGGCAACAAACGATAATTCCTGGGTTGACAATCGGATGAGAGGGTGAAATTCGCAATAAACTGCCTAAAGAAAATAATCCCATGATACCTAAAAAGACTCCAAAAACAAGGACTCTAAAGGACCAAATAAAAAGTGTTTGGTTGTCATGTGCAGTCAGTAAGGAAGCAAGATTAAACGCATCCTGCAATTGAACCGGTCGCATCAAGTAGCCGGCATTGACCATAATGGCAGACAAAAACAGCAAGACTGCGGTAAACCGATAATTAAATTTTGAGTTTTCCATTTGTATTCGTTTTGACAAAAGTAATAAGTCTCCTCCTAATTTCCGAATTCCTTAGCGGCCTCCTTTTTTTAAATAATCAATGACTGCTAGTCGAACATCCTTGCGCAAATCCGTTGCAAGGTAGGTGCTGATTTGGCTAACATTTGTAATTTCTGGATTCTTTGGTGTAAGAAAATCGAGATTTTTTTCTAAGCCGGTCAATAAAAAATCATTGACTGCTATATGATAGCTCTTTTGACTATTAAGAACTTCTCCATGTATCAACCACTCAGCATTCTTGGTTCTGCCGATTTGAGCCCATTGAAGATATCCACCCGAACCCTGATTGGCCCAGCCGATATCTAACACTTTTTTTAATAGCGCTCCGGTAATATCCAGTTCTACTATACTTCCACCATAAGGCAATGCTCTTAAAATATCATACTGACTTAATTTTCCACTCAGCATATCATCCACCCGCACACTTCCGGAATTCATGATGGCTGCATCTGCTTTCTTCTTTGTGGAAACCAACATGGCTTTACTGATCATTTCACAAAAAGCAGCCGGCTTATTTCGCAAGGTTAATTCTCTTGCATCATAGGGTTCATGCAAGCTAACCAACTCTTCATCCGGATCAAATCCCATTTCCCTGATTACTTTATTTTCTATACCCTTCCATTTGCTGACCAATTGAGCAACTTCAGCATCTGGTACTATGCTTTCATCTAACTTTACCAAACTTGATATAATACTGGATTTTTTTGATGTCACATTGTATGAAATTCTATGGACATACACAGATTTAGCATTTGCATCGGCCTTAGTCAATACCGTAGGTCCTATTTGGTGCTTCATGTTTTCATGTTCATGACCGCCCATAATTAAGTCCAATGCTGGATTTAATTTTGCCATTTTTATATCATCCTCCATATTTAAATGGCTCAATGCGATTTGCAGATCGGTAGTATTTGACAATGAAGTCAAAGCCATTGAAACACTTTGAAAGACATCCTTATAATTAACAAAATTTACTTTATTCGCAGGTAAACATGGTGCAACAATTCCAATTTTTAATATGGCTCCATTTTTATTAGAAAATGGTAATATTCGGATTTCAGGAATGGCTGTTTTATGTCCGTTAACCTCTTTGTAAAATGGTTGCTTCGTTTCATTGACTACCTGCTGGACATTGCTTGAAACCCATTCAAAACTTGACTCATTAATTCGCTTTTGAAGAGACGCCTCATCGATATCAAATTCATGATTTCCAAAAGTTACCAAATCAAATCCAACCAAATTCATAACATCAACCATTTGCTTTCCTTTGATACGCTCTCCTTCCCACTTAAGTGTACCTATTAATGAAGGGCTTAAAAAATCACCAGCCATTACAGTTAATACATTCGGATTTTCCTGCAGCAGTTTTTTTCTGACGCTTGCAATTCTTGCAGCACCTCCTACTTGACCGTTATCCAATGCAGCGATTTCATAAAAATCATTTACCTGAAGAATAATTAATGACACCGTTTCATCTGGTGGAAATGCTTGGTTGTTTAAAGCATTCTTCTTTTGAAAAATGGCGCAGGATGATAGAAATCCAATTGCTATGAATAAAATAAAAATTCGAAAATTCATGTATCGGTTCATATATATACAAATTGTAAATTCAAATAAACCCTATTAAGGTAATAATGGACTTAACCATTTCGTTGCAATTGCTTCATCCCATCCTTTTCGTTTAGCATAATCCTGTAATTGGTCATCTCCAATTTCACTTATTGCAAAATACTTAGCATCCGGATGTGAAAAATACCAACCACTCACAGCAGCTGTCGGAAACATTGCCATACTTTCTGTTAATTGCAATCCAATAAAACGTTCGACTTCCAGTAGATTCCAAAGTGTTTGTTTTTCAGTATGATCCGGACATGCAGGATATCCCGGAGCCGGACGGATGCCGGTATAACTTTCTTTAATCAACTCGTCATTGGTAAAATGTTCTGATGGCGCATAAGCCCAGATCTCCGTACGCACTAACTGATGCATGTATTCTGCCAATGCCTCTGCCAATCGATCCGCAAGAGCTTTGACTAAAATAGCATGGTAGTCATCATGTACTTGTTCATACTGCTTCACCAGTTCATCAACACCAAATCCTGCAGAAACAGCGAATGCGCCTATGAAATCGCAATGGGCTGAACCAACAGGTGAAATATAATCGGACAAACAAAAGTTAGCTTGACCCGCTGTTTTTTTAATTTGCTGTCGCAAATGATGCAGTCTGAGTTTTTCGACAGCGCACGATTCATCCTCATAGAGTATAATATCATCTCCAGATGAATGCGCCGGAAAAATTCCAATTACCGCCTTCGCTGTCAATAATTTTTTAGTTATTAATTCATCAAGCAATCCAAGTGCATCCTCAAATAATTTGCTTGCTTCATTCCCAACAATTGGATCTGTCAAAATTGCTGGATATTTTCCAGCTAGTTCCCAGGTTTGGAAAAATGGAGTCCAATCAATAAAGGATTTCAAAAGTTCGGTATCCACCGATTCGAAAACACGAATGCCTGTTTGCTGCGGTGGATTAAAGTAGGTATGATCCCAATCTATTTTAAATTTATTGGCCTGAGCTTCTGTTAAACTCAACAATTCTTTAAATTTCTGGCGTTGTTGTCTTTGAATCCGAACTCGCTCGTAGTCCTCTTTTAAATTACTTAAAAATTGATTTCTAACTTCCGTGTTATCGGTCAATAAATTACTAACCACTGAGACAGCTCTTGATGCATCGAGCACATGGACCACAGGAAAATCGTATTGTGGTTCAATTTTTAAGGCCGTATGTAATTTTGAAGTAGTAGCCCCACCAATTAATAGAGGTAGTGTAATCTTGTTTTTCTTCATTTCCATTGCTACATGGACCATTTCATCCAGGGAAGGTGTAATTAAACCACTTAATCCAATTACATCTGCATTAATATCTTTCGCGTGTTGCAATATTTTTTCACATGAAACCATGACACCCATATCGCTGATTTCGTAATTATTGCATGCCAATACAACTCCTACTATATTTTTGCCAATATCATGCACATCCCCTTTTACAGTAGCAAGTACAATTTTACCTTTTGCTTTTGCAGCTTCAGTTTTATCCTGCTCTAAAAAAGGAGTTAAGTAAGCAACGGATTGTTTCATTACCCGTGCGCTTTTAACGACCTGGGGTAAAAACATTTTACCAGAACCAAATAAATCACCCACTTCATTCATTCCGGCCATCAAAGGTCCTTCAATGACATGCAATGGTTTTGTAAATTTTAATCTGGCTTCTTCCGTATCTTCAATAATAAAATCTGTAATCCCTTTAACCAAAGCATGTTTCAAACGGTCTTCAACCGACTTCGTTCTCCATTCATCTTGAATTATGGGTATTTTACTTTTAACTTTTATTTTAACTTGTTCTGCAAAGTCTGTCAATCGTTCTGTTGCATCGCTGCGACGATTAAATAATACATCCTCAACCAGCTCTAGCAGTTCCTTAGGGATTTCATCGTACACCTCCATTTGCCCTGCATTGACGATACCCATATCCATCCCTGCATGAATCGCATGATATAAAAATGCAGTATGCATTGCATGCCGAACGGTTTCATTTCCACGAAATGAAAATGAGAGATTGCTTACGCCTCCACTGATTTTAACGCCAGGACATAGTTGTTTGATTTGCTTGGTTGCCTCGATAAAATTAATCGCATATACATTGTGTTCTTCTATACCCGTTGCAACTGCAAAAATATTTGGATCAAAAATGATGTCTCGCGATTTAAAGCCAACTTTATTTATCAACAAATCATAAGCACGTTTACAAATACTTACTTTGCGCTCAATGGTATCCGCCTGACCTGCTTCATCAAATGCCATAACGACCACCGCAGCACCATAGCGTCTTACTTTTTTTGCTTGTTCAATAAATTTTTCTTCCCCTTCTTTTAAAGAAATGGAATTGACAACGGACTTGCCTTGCAAACATTTCAATCCGGCTTCAATCACATGCCACTTTGAAGAATCTACCATTACCGGAACTCTGATAATATCCGGTTCCGAACTAATCATATTGATGTATTCCGTCATGGCTTTTTCCCCATCCAATAAGCCCTCATCCATATTGATGTCAATAATCTGTGCCCCCGACTCAACTTGTTGGCGCGCTACTGAAATGGCTTCATCAAATTGATTATTGAGTATAAGCTGTGCAAATTTCTTTGAACCTGTGACATTGGTTCGTTCACCAACATTTACAAAATTTAGTTCAGGGCGAAACTCCAGCAACTCCAATCCAGATAATGTAGTATAAGCGGAACCACAGGGAATTTTTCTGGGTTCAATTGATTGAACCGCTTGGGCCATTAAACGGATATGTTCTGGAGTAGTTCCACAACATCCACCAATAATATTTACATAGCCCTGCTCTGCAAAATCCAACATAAATGCTTGCATTTCAGCAGCCGATTGATCATAACCACCCAATTCATTTGGCAAACCGGCATTAGGATACGCACTCACCCGACAATCGGCTCGTTTACTCAAGGTTTCAAGATAAGGCCTGAGTTCTTTTGCTCCCAATGCACAATTTAAACCGATTGAAAACATGGGCAAGTGAGACATTGAAGCCAGAAAAGCTTCTACCGTTTGACCTGACAAGGTACGTCCACTTGCATCGGTTATGGTCCCGGATACCATCAATGGAATCGCATAACCAATTTCTTCAAACAATTCATCGATAGCATATAATGCTGCTTTGCCATTCAGTGTATCAAAAATGGTCTCAACTAAAAAAATATCAACACCCCCTTCAAGCAATCCTTTGGCTTGTGTATAATACGCTTCTTTTAACTGATCAAAATTTACTGCGCGGAATGCAGGACGATTCACATCTGGACTTAAACTTGCCGTCCGATTGGTTGGCCCTAAGGCGCCTGCAACAAAACGAGGGCTTGATGGATCTGTCTTTTGAAATTCGAGTACAGCTTCTTTAGCAATTTTAGCAGACTGAAAATTGATATCATACACCCAACTTTCCAATGCATAGTCTGCTTGCGACAAGGCATTTGCGCTAAATGTATTGGTTTCAATGATATCTGAGCCTGATTTTAAATAATCCAAATGGATCTGCTTAATTACATCAGGACGAGTAATAGACAATAAATCATTATTGCCCTTTAAATCATTGGGGTGATCCGCCAAGCGTTCATTTCGAAAATCTGCTTCCTGTAATTGGTATTGTTGGATCAAAGATCCCATAGCACCATCCAAAATCAGGATTTTCTTTGAAGCTAAAGTTTCAAGTGTGGAAAAGATGTTCATGAACTTGCAAAGGTATATACACTGAATGCATATAACCAAAGCTTATTCAGAATACTTGAAATAGATTTAATATTCAAATGAATACAAATTTAGGGTCTTAATTCAATGTCTCGTTTTGATATCATTTAAGTTTTTAAGCAATTGAAACCTTACTAAATGAAGTCACTCCGAGTGATCGTTTGATTAGTTTTCATACCAAGTTCCTAAACCATGGGTTTAAACCCATGGTTTAGGAATTTGGCATGAAAACGGGTTGCTACAATTTAAAGGATTCTCATAGCCTATTTAAACAGCAATTATTCTCTTAATTAAAAATTACTCTGTGATAATACACTTCTCCTAAAATATTTGACAATTTTAAAAAGTAAACACCAGTTGGAAGCGCATTGCGTTCTATGGTTTCACATTCATCAATCCAACCTTTTCGGTACACAACTCCTTTTTCATCAAATAACTGATACTGGTTGAAATCATCGGTCTTGATCTTTATAAAATCTGTTGCTGGCACCGGGTAAATTGATACTTGAGCAACTCCAAATTTGATATGTTCTTTAATCATTGATTTCGATTGCATCAATTTTGCTTCCTGCAAAATAAAATGATCATGATCTGCAAACCAAAATGGAATCATTGCAATGCCTGGTTCCGGATTGATTTCTGCTTTTAAATTAAAAGCCAGTAATAAATTGAAACAAATACCGAAATTAAAGATTAGCTTTTTCATAATAAACTTTTAAGTAAGACCTTTCAGTAATACTAAAGTTTAAGAAAAATAAGCCAGGAAAAATTATATTTTTCTAAATTAAACCCATCAAGAAATTAGCAGTCTATGCTAATTCAAGGTATACAAGATGGTCAAGCCACCATTAATCCGAACATCCTTAAATTGATTTTGAATATACGGTATCGTCTTTCGGTAATCGCAGAATAAGCGCACATTCAAATTTTTATTCAGGCTATATTTAACAGCGGGTGTAAAACTTATCTGTTTTGCTCCAGCCGTAGTTTGACTTGGAATATTATTATCCAATCTGTGAATTTTTGTAATGTTATCATTAATTCCAAAATCAAAAGTAGACTCCAGGTCATTGCCTTTTGGTGCATTTGCTGCCTGTTGTTCTTCCGTTTTTTTAGACTTTTTCTTTTTCTTCGGAATCTTGACCCCTTTGTTGAGTGCTTTCATGCCTGGGATCCAGCTGATATAATAATCTTTAATGGTATATCCCGCTTTAATGGTATAATTAGTAGCCTTTGTTTCCAAGAGCTGTCCTTCAATGCCATTCTGCAATTTTAAATTTCTGTTTTTATTTAAATCCAAGCCCAATTCGATTCCGGATTTGGTTTTTACATTGACTCCAATTAGAGGTGCAAATTGTTCGTTGATTACCATTTCAGGAACTTCGTATTTTGAATGATAGGACGCTTTCAACTCATTGCCTCGGCGACTTATTGGCAATTCATTGGTATTGGTACGGTAATCCAAATTGGTTCTAAATGAATTGATCGTGAGCGTATTTTTATAACCATGCCGGATGGATAAATCCTGAAAGATATCTTTCAATTTAGGCAATCGGGACAAACCACTGTAATTAACCTGCCAGTTTGGCAATGGAATGGTTTTAAACAAATCCAAATTAAATGAGTTTGGATCTTGCCCGGTATAGGCTGCTAAAAATGCAGGTGTTACGACGTCGATGTGATCCCCTTGAAATCCATCAGAATATTCCGGATTAAACGGACTGACATTTTTTATTCCATAACGATCGGCAACGCGTTTTGAGATAATGGGTCGGTTATCACTGAATCGTTTGAATACCTTGTCAATGTCTTTTTCAAAAATGGTTTGCAACGAAACATACGATATTGTGTATTGTCCATTTTCAAAAGGCGTGAAATGCTGAAATGCCATATCCATCGTTCCAAATACCGAATCTAGTTTAAAAGTTTCAGCATGATCCCTGGTAAAATTTCGATCAATGTTTAAGTCAATATTAAAATCGCGAACAGGCTCAATTTTTAATTTAGCTCCAATCGTATTTGATTTCTTCTGAAGCATTTCTTTATTAAAATAACAGTTAGCAGAGATCCAACCTTTTTCAGCGATGCGATCCAACCAACCATTTTTTCCAAAATCAGGTTGCTTTCCAGTAATAAAATCCCAGCCTGGAGCTGCAAATCCTCCATTCATTCCTAAAATTTCAGGTCGTTCCATAAATCCTGGAATGGTAGTAGCCTTGTTTTGACTAAAATTTAATTGCACTCGTTTTAACATGATCAATGGTGTTACAGCAACTTTGATCAATGGATTAACTCTTTCGGATTTTTCCTTTTTATTTTTTGAACCCTTTTCGGTCTCCTCGGGTTTTGCATTTTCACGAGATTTGTTTGCCGGTCTGAATCTTCCGGAAGAAACCCCTTCTCCTGAATATTTTTTTAGAAATTTGGACTTACCGTACAAGGTTGTGAAATTAAACTCATTGGTCAAACTGATGGTTTGGCCATTGCTGATTACAGAACCCAACGAATCAATGCTGTTTAATGAACCTGCTGCCCAATTGTAATTGGCTGTGTATTGCGTACGAATGGTTACAAAATCCAAATACGGAAAAAGTCTTGTCGGCACTGCATACGCCAAAGTAAAATTATGCTTGTAATCTTTGTTTCGTCCAAAATTAGCAAGATTCTCCCGCACAAATTTACCGCGTTGAGATGCATCTACTGCCTGTCCGGTTATCGGGTTTACATGCGCTTGACGTAGCGGATTGAAAGTGATTTCATCTACTGCTGCTTCATTGCGTGCACTAAAATTAAACTTAAGGGATCTTGTAAAATCCCAGGTCAACGTATAATCTCTGTTCCATGAAAATTTTCGATCTTCCCAGGTACTGTATTTAGGTGCTGCAAATCGATACACTCTTGTGGAAGCTTTTCGATCCAGAGCATTTCTAACAGAAAATGAATTTGGAATAAAATTGAAATTAATTTCCGATAAGAATTTTAAATTGGGATTCTTAATAACTTTTTTCAATGGCTCAATGTATTTTGGAGTCAGTGAAAAATTATAATCCACCCCACCTTGCTGTGATTTCAATTTATCTTCTGCAATAACCGGATTGTGTTTGTTTGAAACAGACTGCGCATAACTCACAGAAAAGTTTTCAATATTCCAGGGCTTGGGTTTGCTGGTGCCTCTTCGTTCCCTTCGAATGTTGTTTAAAGCAAAACTTTTGATGTCTGAATAATCAACTGCTAAATCTTTAATCGAATCTTTTTTCTGTTTACTGGATGCAGCTTTTATTTGATCCTTCAGTTTTAAATCGGTGTTATTGGGATCATACTCCGGTGTCCGAATGGTCTTTGATAGTTGGAGTGCTAAAGGCAAACGAACACCCACTTTTTCCGGTAAAAATTTATCCAGAGAAATATTCATGGTTCCATCAAACTGTTTGGTATTGTCTCTGGCACGTTGATCAAGCTTTTGATCGATGCCTCCCCAGCCTACACTTGAATAATTTCCTGCCAAACTTAAATTGCCTAAATCTGCCAATTGCAATTCAGCACGAGCTTGTGCTGCCAATCCTCCTTTTTCTTCCAAACCGGTCAATCGCAATTCATTCAACCATACTTCCAAATCTTCGATATCTTCTCCTCCTTTGTTTTTAAATCCCAATTGAACGCCACGCACCAATCCAATGGTTGGATTTCCAATAATTCGGACTCGGTTTCCTGGTTTTTCTGGATCTGGAATTTCATACAAGCTGTTTAAGGATGCATTGGGATCATTATTTCGTTTGTTTTTTAAATCCAATAACAATTGCAATGGAAAATCAAATTCATCGTCTTTGGGCCATATGGAATCCCGGATATTAAAAAAAGCTTCATTGGAATATCGCAAAGGGATTTCGTATTCGTAGTAGTTGTTAGTAAAATCTTTTCCTAAGCGCATGAATACACACACACTGTCTGTGTTTTTCGATTTAATGGATTCTCCATGCACAAACATTTTGATGCGTTTGTATTTACGAATATCCAAATCAATAATTTTATAGATGGAATTTTCGCAGCCAGCCAATAAACCTTCTTTTCGAAGCAATAAGGAGGACTCATTTTGTTGAATGTCGGCATATTGGGTGCTGTAAAAACGCTCCCGCTGAATTCCAGGAGGTGTCGTATAATTAAACGGTGTTTTGCCGGAGTTTTCTTCAATATCTACTTTATCAAGAATTAAACTTTTATTGCCATCATCTTGTCCTACGGCACAAAAATCTTTGTACTTCCTCCAGGAGTTTCTACCCAATTGAAATTTGATAAAACGAAAAGTAACCGTCTGATCAAAACCGGTATACAGCATTCGCATGGATTGAATAGAACGAAAATCTTTGATCTCACCCACAGCAGTACCTGATTTTACCGGAATGCGAAAACGATACCAGACTTCTTCCACATTATTTGAATTTGGTGGTCTTACAATTACGGTATCGGTAACATAATTTTTAGGATCCGACGGATCAAAATAAATTTTATTGTCTGCTGTACGTGTTAAGGGTATTTCATAATTGTAATACGATTCAATTTCATTGAGGGATTTATCGTAATTCAAATCTTCCTGATCAGGATAACCTGTATAAGCTGTTGATTGTGCATTCCCCGTTTCAATTTGTCCATTCCCTTCTGGCATATTGTACCGTTTGTATTTATCCAAAACCGTTTCGTTTCCGGTAAAAGTATTGGATCGATACGATACATAATTGTCATTGGATGGATCTAACACTACTTTCTGCAATGCCTGGGGATTGAGATAGGCTTTTTGTTTATCGAGATAATCTTTAAAAAAAGTCAATTCTTCTTTTGCCAATTGATCCGACTCACTATTTAATCCGTCGTACCCTAAATCTTGTTGTTCTCTATCATTGACATCAAAACTGCTGGTAATCGGAGGCACTCTTGAAATATTTCCAAATACACTGACATCGGTTCTAAGAGGAATTGTTTTAGTGGGCAATCCATGTTCAAATTGTTGCTTACCGTCTTTTAAAATATCTTCAGAAAATGTACCTAACTGTAAATAGATTCTTCCATTTCCGGTTACAGGATCATTGGGGTCTGCTTTTTCCAAAAACGGATTGAGCATCCAGAAATCGATATATTCCACATTATTGGCTTCAAAATCTACCGTATTTAAACGGGTCATTAAACCGCCCCATCGGGTTTCCGGTTGCAATAAATTATTGTCTGGATCAATCCCTCCTGTGGTAATGCTACCCTGCTTTGGATCCGTAGCAGTAAGTCCACCTGCGACATCAAAATTATAGGGTCCTTTTTCTCTTGGATAATAGGTCATATCAAAGGTCAACTCCGTACTAAATCCCAAAGGCCTTTGTTTCGTTGGAAAAATTTCAGTCTCATCTACCAATCGGGTGTATGAATTCGAAAGATTCCGGCTATCCACCCGTGCATAATCATCAATCCGATACCAACTCAACAAAGCGCGATTGGCATTGCTGATAGGATTATCATAAATGCCGGTTCCAAAAAATGCAGGGTCACTTAATCCCTGGGGTGCACTTGCTAAAATCCATTGTGATACATTAAAGCCCAATCCAATTCCGGATGAACTCCCTTCAAAATCATCGATGTAAACGACGCCCCCTTCACTTCCTTGTTGATTGATGGCTTTAGAGTGGCCTGGTATCAAAGCAGCCGCTTCAGCTTGTGCCGTCCAGGTAGAAGGTTCTTTGGTTGAATACAAAGGCAATTTATCCAAAGCCCTCGTTAACCAGGGTGCTTTTTGTTTGACATTAAAATCCAATCCAACGATTCGATTGTTGATTGGATCTTCACCAATATTTACTTTTTCTGTAAATGGCTTTTCAAATAAGTGCATATAGGTTGCACCAAAAGATAAATCTTTTCGCTTGGAATATTCTGCGCGCAATCCGATCATGGTTTTAGTCTGAAAACTAAATAAAGCATTGTCTTCAAACTTCACGCTGATGGGCACTCCCGATTGTAATAAGGCCTCATTGAGGATGGTTACTTTACCCAAATTGCGGTCAACGATATAATCAGAACCCTCATTTAAAGTAAGAGAACCCGCACTAACAATGATTCGGGCATTGGGATCCAGGTTGAACGTATTTAGTGGAATTTCATTTGATTTTCCACTTTTGTAAGTTCCTTTTATTAAAAACTGATTTGATTTTAATTCCCGACGTGCTGCAGTAATTGAGGTATCATACAGCTCGGTATACTTATATTTATTAAAGACCGCATCCAGTTGATTGGGATCTGTGATGACTTTAGCCAATAATTTTTTTAATGAAGCACCAAATGGTTCAAGTACTGGAAAAATGACAGCACCACTGGCAGGAATTACAGTTTGTCCGCTGACAAAATCAAAAACTCCATCTGGTTGTGGATCATTGGTCTTATTTAAAAAATCCAAATTGAATAAATTCAATAATGGATATCCTTCGATTTCCTGAATATATCTTTTTGAAATACCATCCTGGTCTTCATAAAATATATCCATGGTAAAATCTTCCTGATTTAAATTGAACCCACCGGTTGGATAAACATTCTTCATCATTAATTTGTAGGAAGGTAAATCCGTCCGTTGTCCGGATGATTTTAACATCTTTACAAAAATGACTTTATAACTCAATGAATCTGATTTAACATCAGAACTCATTTCCCCTACTTTATAAACTGCACCGGTCCGTGGATCAATTTCTCTACCATTTTGTAAATATTGATAAGACACTGCTAAAACCTGATTGGGCCGTGGTCTGACTCGCAATGAAATAAAAACCAATTCAGCATTGTAATTATATTCATTAGGACTTAAACGTTTTGCGCGTACTTTTTCAAAATCGCGTCCTTGTTTTAAATTTAAACCAGCAGGATCTGAAAGATAACGCACTACTTTATTTAAATCTCGTGCTTCATCATTAGAAAGAATCCGATCGAGCAGGGTATTGGAAGTATTGGATGGAACAAATGCACCTCCTTTATCACGAGACACTGCACGACCCGGTAAATAAGTCTGCGCTTGCGTTGGATCCATATCAAAAAGTTCCAATTCAGAAACTCCCAAATCATTTAATGCGACAATATCTCTTAATTCTGTTTCCCGGCTGTTTTGTGCATCCTCTGTTAACCAGACTTCTATGTTTTTAATTTTGAATTGGCTGTTGATCTCCGGTAAATTTGCCAGTGCCGTTTCGTAACTGTTGCGATTGTAATGACTTAAAAAGAAATGTCGATTTTCATCATATTGATCCGGGCGAACTTCATATTCCTGATAGACACCTCCGCCTTTTGTTTGAATGCTTTCTTGTTTAGATTTTTGTTGAGAAACCAAACCGGTTAAACGGAGATAACCAAATTGCCAATCTGTTTTAAAACCAAATAAATTTTGACTGCCTTGAATTAAATTGGTTCGTAATGGCAAACTCACATTTCCCGCTTCAATTTTTTTAATGATGTCATCTTCAGAAAATTTTTCTGAATCGTAAGCCAACTTTAATTTATTCTCAAAATCAAATGCAGCTTTGGTATCGTAATTTGTATTTAATTTTAATTTATCGCCAATGTTTCCGGTTACATCCATCCGGATATCCATATCAAAATCGGGTGTTAATTGTCTCTTTTGTCTTTCAGGAATCTGAGGGTTATCCGTAAACGAATAATTCGCTCCTAAAGTAAATCCAATCGAACCTTGTGGCTTGATATCAATTCCAAATCCACCAAATAATTTGTCTGCCAGATTTTTCTTTAAATTCAATTTCGTGATTGGATCAATAATTCCTTCTGTATTGCGTCTTGTCGTACTGATCCCTGCAAGATTTTTCATGTATTCCCGATCCAGTTGCCGTGCTTTAAAATTCATGAATTCTGTAAAACTGAGATTGCTGGAAGGACGGTAATGTTCGTCACCAATTTTTTCAGTCACTTTGTATTCTCCAGATTCCGGATCGTATTCAATTTTTTGTTCAACTACTTTTGGATCTTTCAGATCAAATGGATTGTCTTTAGGATTCTGGACAAAATTTCCTGAACGATCCTTTAGTGGAACGGTATCTGCTGAAGTCGAATAAACGACTTCATCCCAGTTAGGTACAGCGTGACCACCTGCCAAAAGCTGGCACTGTAAAAAAATCAGGAAAAACAATAAGATGAGTGTACGTTCCGCACTTAACATAAGAGATTTCAAGTATTTTATAGAAAAAACCGCCAGACTATAACGAAGAAATTGGCGCAAAGGTATGTTTTACAAGACTTCAGGATAATTTTTTTAAAGCCAATTTTATCAGAACTTCAATGGCGATATCTGCCTGAGAGGCTTCGGGAATTAGTTTAAAAGCCTGATCGATTGCGTTCCGGTTAAAACCTAAGGCCAAAAGTGCTGAAATGGCCTCAGATTTTACCTGATTTCCGGCCTGAACCGGATGTGAAGTCCCTACAATCAGGTCCTTTCCTAATTTATCAAATAAATCAATGATGATCCGCTGGGCCGTTTTGGGGCCGACCCCTTTGATTTTACGAAATACCGCATCATCTTTTAAATGGATTGCTGATTTTATTCCCGATGGATCTAAAGACGACAGGATCAACCTGGCAGTATTAGGACCCACCCCATTTACTGATATTAATAAAATAAATAATTGTCGCTCTTCTTCTGTTATAAATCCAAACAAATGATGCCCATCTTCTTTAATAATCAAATGGGTCAACATTTTCACTTGTTGCAATCCCTCCAGTTGACTGTAGGTGTGTAGACTAATAAAAATCTGATATCCGATACCCTGCGTTTCAATAACGACATAATTAGGATGTTTAACAGAAATACTACCGCTGACTGAATAGATCATGAATGCGCAAAGGTAGTAAATTATATATTAAAAATATTTAATATGAGCCTAAAATAAAGGCAGTTTAAGAACTTTTTTTTCTTCAAGAACCTTGGGTTTAAACCCAAGGTTCTTGAAGAAAAAAATTTGTCTTGAAGGGAGCAAGGTTTTTAGCTGACCAGCGTACCTACATGTTCTCCTAAAATAATCCGTTCGAAATTGCTGGATTGGTTGATATCAAATACTACAATGGGCATATGATTTTCTTTACACATAGTAAAAGCTGTCATGTCCATCACTTGCAAACCACGAGAGATCACTTCATCAAATCCAAGCCGTTCAAATTTTATAGCGTCCGTGTGTTTCATAGGGTCCTTATCATAAATTCCATCCACTCGGGTCCCTTTTAATATGACATCCACATTCAATTCACTTGCTCGCAAGGCTGCTGCGGAGTCTGTAGTAAAATAGGGATTTCCGGTACCTGCTGCAAAAATGATTACACGTCCTTTTTCAAGATGACGTACCGCTCGTCGTCGTATGTAAGGTTCTGCAATTTGGCGCATTTCAATGGCGGTAATCAATCGGGTATAAACTCCTATTAATTCAAGTGCACTTTGTAAAGCCATTCCATTGATACAGGTGGCCAACATGCCCATATAATCACCTTGTACCCGTTCAATTCCGGATCCTTCCCCATCCATTCCCCGAAAAATATTTCCACCACCAATAACCACAGCCAATTCAATCTGATGGCTTACCGCCATTTTAATCTGACTTGCATAATATTTTAACATTTGTGGTTCTATCCCGTATGCCTGATCCCCCATCAGTGCTTCCCCGCTCAGTTTCAACAGGATTCGTTTATACTTTGGCATGTTTGAATGTTTGAGTAAATATAGAGAATATTTATAATAGGAAGGATAGAGGAATAGGCTAGAGGCTAGAGGTTAGAGGTTAGAGGCTAGAGGTTAGAGGTTAGAGGCTAGAGGCTAGAGGCCTAGAGGTTAGAGGCTAGAGGCTAGAGACTTTCCTCCTCTTGTCAGAATCAGCTTGCCCGATCCGACTGATGATTATTTATTAATTTGAAATTATTCGGCTCAGGCGGGCGGGCATTGCAAGATTGCACCATTCCTCCAGACTACAGACTACAGACTATAGACTATAAACTATAGACTATAATAGACTTCAAATTTCTTCCTATCCGAGTTTAACGTGTTTAAACCCTGTTACAGTCAAATCTTTATCAATTGACTTCAGGTAAGACGAGATGGTGTGGGATCCGTCTTTTACAAATTGTTGATGCAGCAGGGTACTTTCTTTGTAGAATTTTTCCAATTTACCGAGTGCTATTTTTTCAAGCATGGCTTCAGGTTTACCTTCTGCACGAGCTTGTTCTTTTCCGATTTCTATTTCTTTTGCAATGACTGCACTGTCAACGTCTGTTTTATCCAATGCAATAGGTTTCATGGCTGCAATTTGCATGGCAACGTCTTTGCCAGCCTCTGTAAATTGATCCCCACTCTTGTTTAAACCAACCAAAACACCGGCTTTGTTACCCATGTGAATATAAAATTCTACCTGAGCTGCTTCAAGGGTTTCATAGTTAGACAATTCGATTTTTTCACCAATTGCTGCAACCATATCGGTTACTTTATCGCCGATGCTGGTACTTCCTTCATAATTTTGTTGAAGCAAGGCTTCAAGACTTGAAGGAAAGGTAGCCAATGCGATGTCAGCAATTTTTTTAGTGGTGTTTATAAAGTCTTCATTTTTTGATACAAAGTCAGTTTCAGAACTCACCTTTACTACAACGCCTTTTGTTTTTGAATCATTTACTTTTGCAATTACAACTCCTTCTTTGGCTTCGCGATCCGCACGTTTAATAGATAATTTTTGTCCTTTCTTACGAAGAATTTCTATTGCTTTTTCAAAATCGCCTTCAGCTTCAGTGAGTGCTGCTTTGCAATCCATCATTCCGGCTCCGGTCGTATCTCTTAAATTTTTAACATCCGCTGCTGATAAGGTAAAACTCATATTGTCTTTTTATTAAGTATACTATTTATTAATTCGCTTCTTCTTTAACTTCTGCATTGCGTTCTTCCAATCCTTCCTTTATTGCTTCAACCATATAGCGCGTAATAATTTCAATAGATTTAGAAGAATCGTCATTTGCTGGTATTGGGAAATCAACCAAATTTGGATCACTGTTGGTATCTACCATGGCAAACGTACGAATGCCCAGACGATCTGCTTCATCCACTGCCAAATGCTCATTTAAAATATCTACAATAAATACGGCTGATGGCAATCTGTTTAAATTAGCAACTCCACCCAATACGCGTTCCATTTTATCACGTTCCCGGCTTAATGTCAAACGTTCCTTCTTTGTAATGTTGGTAACATTTCCATCTGCCAGCATTCGCTCGATGTTGTTCATTTTTTTAACAGAACGACGAATGGTTGTAAAGTTTGTCATCATTCCACCTAACCAACGTTCGGTTACAAAGGGCATGTTGACACTTCTTGCAGCTTCAGAAACAATGTCTCTGGCTTGTTTTTTAGTTGCGACAAACATAATTTTCTTTCCGGATTTGGCTATTTGTTTTAATGCTTGTCCGGCTTTTTCTAAACACTCCGCGGTTCTATTTAAATCAATTAAATGTACGCCTTTGTGTTCTTTAAAAATATATTGACGCATTTTAGGATTCCACTTTTTACGTAAGTGGCCAAAATGTACATTCGCATCAAGGAGTTGATTATAACTAGGTTTTTCCATTTTTCTCTGTAATGATAAATTAAGAAATTAACGTTTACTAAACTGCATACTACAACATACTTTACGTAAACCGAATTTTTTACGTTCTACTTCACGGGCATCTCGTGTCAAAAATTTCTTTTCTTTTAATGGTGCCCGAAACTCTGCATCAATTTTACAAAGTGCTCGTGATATTGCCAATCGCAATGCTTCTGCTTGCCCTTTCAATCCACCTCCATCTACTACCGCTTTTACAGTATAGCTTTGTTCGGATTGAACGGTTTGCATCGGATCCATTACTTTTTGTGCAATGTCCTTAATTGGAAAATATTCATTTAATGCCCTGCCATTAATGATTACCTCATTGGTGGTTCCTTTTGTAAGGTACACGCGGGCTACCGCAGCTTTCCTTCTACCTATTGCATTGATCATTTCCATATCGCTTAGATTGTATAAGGTTCAGGTTTTTGAGCAGCATGATAATGCTCCGGACCTTCGTAAACAAATAATTTTTTGAACATGGCATCCCCCAATTTATTTTTAGGGAGCATTTTACGAACGGCTGTTTCAATCACTCGGGTCGGATGTTTTTCGAGCATTTGCCTTGGGGTAATGCTTTTTTGACCTCCTGGATATCCGCTATAGGTTAAGTAAACTTTATCATCAAGTTTCTTGCCTGTAAAACGCACCTTGGATGCATTTACAACGATTACACAATCTCCACAATCAACATGAGGGGTAAAATCTACCCGATGCTTTCCTCTAAGAATGGAGGCAATCTGGGATGAAAGGCGCCCCACAACGAGGGTCTCTGCATCAATTACAAACCACTTCCGCTGGACGTCTTCCGGGCGTCTGTGTTTCGTTTCGTAACTACGTGTATTCACTTTATTGAATTTAAATTAGTACTGGCTTTTTTCAAAGCGGGCACAAATGTAAGATCTTCAGTCAATTTTCCACACTTTTCACTGCTTTTTTTCACGAATTTTTTCATAACTCACTGAAAAACAGGGAAAATTTGGGATTTATTTTAAAGTCAAGCTTTTGGGAAGGTAGAATTACATGCTTTGAGATTGGAATTAGAAAAGACTATTGTCTGAAGGACCATAGACCGTGGACCATAGACCATAGACCATAGACCATGGACCAAAGACCATAGACCATGGACCATGGACCATAGACGATGGACCAAAGACCATAGACCATGGACCATGGACCATAGACGATGGACCATAGACCATAGACCGTGGACCATAGACCATAGACCATAGACCATGGACGATGGACGATGGACCATAGACGATGGACCATAGACTAAGGCACATTTATAATTGTACACGAGCTCTGACTGCTATCAATTGACAAATGGGCAAGTAAAAACAATGACTTTACTATTCCATTATTATTCAGAAATTGCTTTTTTAAAATTTTGAAGTTTGACAAATAAAATTTCAGAATTTTTATACAATTCATCAAATTCCGGTTTTGAAATATATTCTAACTTTAATGCTAGATATAAACAATTTACACATTCTGCTAACGAACGAATTGAATAATTAATAAATTTACATTGCTCTCTATTTGATTGACCAATAGACCCTTCTGAAATATTCAAAGAAATTGAATTAGCTGCCCTTTTAAATTGGATTGATAAATTGAAATTTTCGGCTTTTGGAAACTTTAAAGACATTAAATAAATACTATAAGAATATTCTATAGAAAGTTTCCATATATCAAGTTTCTCAAATTTAAATGGCATCTCTAGTGTGTTTCAACAAAACAACCCAATAACAATAAATTGAAAAATTAAATTCAATTATTTTTTAGAAGTCAAAATGGTCCCTCTTCATAGTCCTTTGGTCCCATGGTCAATGGTCCCTCTTCTTAGTCCTTTGGTCCCATGGTCAATGGTCCTTCTTCTTAGTCCTTTGGTCAATGGTCAATGGTCCCTCTTCTTAGTCCTTTGGTAAATGGTCCCTCGGTCAATGGTCCTTTGGTCCCATGGTCAATGGTCCCTCTTTTTAGTCCTTTGGTCCCATGGTCAATGGTCCCTCTTCTTAGCCCTTTGGTAAATGGTCCTTTGGTCCCATGGTCAATGGTCCCTCTTCCCGGTCCCCCCCTCAATCCGCCCTCACAAATCCAACCGGCATGTGCTCATCGTAATCGCCAGCAATCATGGGTGATTGCACATTGCCCGTGTATTCACGAACATTTTTATAAACGTATTCAAATAATTCCTTGATGGTAATGGTTTTATTCACATCAACATCCGCTTGCCCTTTCAAACCTTTGATTAGAAAATGTGAAAAAATGCCTTGCCGTAATCCTCCATCTTCTAATGAAAACTCTTTATTTTTTGATGACATTAAAAATGCAGTTCCTCCAGGTGTACGATCCAGTTCATCATAAAAAAATAAAAGAGAATTTGAATAGGGTCCTTTAGCAGCCAGCAAACTGCCTGAATAACAGGCATCGAAATAGCAGATTTTATGCTTTGCTTTGGAACGACTCAGCAAATCTTTGATTTCTTCATGAGAAATCAAATTATTGGTACCATCGTAATCGATTGGAATAAAGGTTCCTTCCAGTCCGTGGCCTGAATAATACAACATCACTACATCATTGTCATCCGCTTTTAAAAACACCTCATTCAGTGCTTGTAAAATTTTTAAACGGGTCGCATCTTCATCGATCAAAACCCGAATCTGCTCGTCTTTAAGTGCACCTCCTTCCGGACTTTTTAAAAAGGCATAAATTCGATACGCATCGTCATCGGAATATTTTAAACTGGGCATGTGTTCGTACCGCGCAATCCCTACCACTACCGCCCATATTTTTACTTCCGGATTCTGATCTATTTCTATGTTTGGATTTAATCGAAATTCTTGCTTTCGGGACAATTGTTTTTGAACTTTGCCATGATCCCATAATGCAACATACGTCAATCCTGAAACGAAATACATGGTTCCTTCTCCATGTGGAGCATGTTTATCCCAATATCCGTCGTAACGATCGCCGTTAGCATAAAAACAAATTCCTTTCCCATGTGGCTCCCCCAATTCAAATTGTCCAACATATTTGGATCCGTCACTGTAATAGAATATGCCTTTTCCATCCGCGCAATAACTGGTATTGCAGTTTGGCAATTTTTCTTCCGGGTCACAGACCGGATTTTGAGGCTTGGCTTCATTTTGAACGATCGGCTTTTCAGCTTCCTGTTGATTGATTTTGGATTCTAATACTGTGTCTTTAATGACAGGTGTCTGGCTAATTTCATCTTTTTTAGTTTCCTCTGGTTTTTGCTGGACAATGACTTCATCCTTGGCAATTGCTGGCGATTCATCCAAAACTTTTAATGACTTGTCAGCTTCCCATTGGGCTACAATGCTTTTCCCTTCTTTGGTGATAAATTCTCCGTAGCCATGTTTTTTACTTTGTTTCCATTGTCCAACGTATTTAGCACCATTTCTGTAAAACATGGTTCCTTCCCCTTCAAAGCGGGCATCAACAAAATCACCTTCATACCGGTCTCCTGCGGCAAAATAGTAGGTCCCTTTTCCACTTGGTTTATTGAGTTTCCAGTTGCCATCATATCGGTCTTTAGAACCAAACTCCATGACGCCATAGCCTTCCATTTTATCAGCTTTAAAATTTCCGCTGTATACATCCCCATTCCGGAAGATGAGTTTGCCTTCCCCTTCCCGTAAATCATTGCGCCATTCCCCCAGGTATTTATTTTGATTGGCATAATAATAGATTCCTTTTCCAGTGCGTTTTGCCAACTGGAATTCACCGGTGTATCGCCCGCCATTGCTGTAATAGCAAGAGCCAAAACCATTTTTACAATCTCCCTTGATACAGGTTTGGCAAAAGAGTTCGAATGGAATGCTGATGAGCAGGAATAGAATGAATCCATATTTCATGTGCTGAAATTTTGTAGGTGTAAAATCAAAGGTAAACGTCCTGCTATCTGGTCAAATTTAAATAACGCATTAAACAAATATATACTATAATGGCCGTATTTCCAAATGTAAGGTGAATGGGCTATCAATTCCAAACTGGAAAGCACCAGGGATTAGTATCTTTGCACATCAAAATAAATGTTAATATGAAATATTATGTATTAGCCACGGCCATCTTGGGTTTAACGGCTTGTAAAACAGAAAACAAACCAACAGAAACTCCAGCTGCAGTGAATCCAGCCATGAGCATGGAGTATTATGGGGATACGATTCAAACAGCTGACGCAAAATCGGTTGATGAAACCCTGATGGGTTTAAAAACTACGGACAGTACAATCACTTCTGTGACCGGTTATGTTACCGGAGTTTGTCAAATGAAAGGATGCTGGATGATTTTAAGTCAAAATCCAGATGATACGACGGGATTTTTTGTAAAATTCAGAGACTATGGATTTTTTGTGCCTAAAGATCTAAGTGGTTCCAAAGTGACCATTCAAGGCAAAGCCTATAAAGAAATTACAGGGGTCGATGAATTAAAACATTATGCCGAAGATGAAGGCAAATCCGCAGCAGAAATTGCAAAAATCACAGCCCCTAAAGAAGAAATGAAATTTATGGCGAATGGGGTTGCCGTTATCGAACGTAAAAAATAATTTGACCGTACCAACGTTTTTAAATTTATGTCAAATAAATCCACTGCAGAAATTTTAGGTGATAAAGCGTCCTTTTATTTAGATCACCAATGCAAGACTATTTCTAAAGAACAATTGCATCTACCATCCAAGCAGCATCTGGACCAGGTATGGACTGTAAGCAATCGCAGCAACCAGGTATTGAAAAGCATGCAATCGATTTTAAACCAGGGTCGTTTGGGATCCAGTGGATATGTTTCCATCCTACCTGTAGATCAGGGCATCGAGCACAGTGCCGGTGCTTCGTTTGCTCCAAATCCCATGTATTTTGATCCGGAAAATATTGTCAAACTGGCTATTGAAGGAGGCTGCAATGCAGTTGCATCCACTTTTGGCGTTCTGGCATCCGTTTCCAGAAAATACGCACATAAAATTCCATTTATAGTAAAAGCAAATCACAACGAATTGCTGACGTATCCAAATAAAGCGGACCAGATTTTATTTGGGAATGTACGGGATGCCTGGAACATGGGAGCTGTAGGCATCGGTGCCACGATTTATTTTGGCTCCGATCAAAGTACACGTCAACTTGTTGAAATAGCCAATGCATTTGAAGAAGCCCATCAATTGGGCATGGTAACCGTTCTTTGGTGTTACCTGCGCAATGCATCTTTCAAAAAAGATGGGGTAGACTATCACAATGCCGCGGATCTCACCGGACAAGCAAATCATTTGGGAGTTACGATCCAGGCAGATATTATTAAACAAAAATTACCTACCAACAATGGAGGATATACTGCCTTAAATATGGGAGGATCCTCTTATGGTAAGCTCAATCCAAAAATGTACACCGAATTAAGCAGCGACCACCCCATAGATTTATGTCGATACCAGGTAGCCAATTGTTATATGGGCCGGGTTGGTTTAATCAACAGCGGGGGAGAATCCAAGGGAAGTTCAGATCTACAAGAAGCAGTAACCACTGCAGTTATCAATAAACGCGCCGGTGGCATGGGATTGATTTCCGGTCGTAAAGCATTTCAAAAACCTATGAGCGAAGGAGTAGAAATTCTGAATGCAATTCAGAATGTGTATTTGGATGGTGGTGTGACTGTTGCCTAAATCTTGATATAATTTTAGAAAGCCCTTTATTCCAACTCCCCAACCTTTAAAAAAACTTGGGCGGTAGGTCTGTTGTCAACTCGAAATCCAAAGGGTTTGCCTTTAAAAACAAAATTGGTAGTACCATGTCCTACCTTATTACCAGCAATTACTTGTATTTCCAATCGTGTCAATTTATTGCCATCGTAAATGATGTCCTGATAACTTAAATCAATCCCTTTTGCTGATACAGCATTTCGTATAGAGTCCAACAATTCCCGGGACATCTTTCTGCCAAATTTAATTTCAACAAAATCATCCTGAATAATTACCTGATGGGGTTTAAAGGTAGGGATGCATGCACAAAAGAATAAAATCAGAAAACATGCCACAAGATTTAAATATTTTGTCATGTTAGAGCGTATTATGCAGTTAGGCTGTTAGACTGTTAGACTTTTAGGCTTTTAGACTTTTAGGCTGTTAGGCTGTTAGAGCTTTATATTATTTTGTTGTAATACAATTAAACTAAAAACTATTAAGCTATAGTCTATAGACTCTTCCTATAATTTTTGCTTAACTTCTGTGATCTCGATGGCTTCAATGATATCTCCGACTTTAATGTCATTAAAGTTTTTAACGGAGATACCGCATTCCATATTCTCTTTAACATCTTTGGCATCATCCTTAAATCGTTTGAGTGAGGCCAACTCTCCGGTTGCGCCTTCGCGATTAGGAAACACGACGATGCCATTGCGTATGACCCGAATTGGATTGTTACGAGCAATTTTTCCATCAATGACCATACATCCTGCAATGGTTCCAATTTTTGATACCTTGAAAACTTCCCGGATTTCTGCCTGACCAACAATTTTTTCCACTTTGGTAGGTTCTAACATGCCTTCCATAGCAGCACGAATTTCATCGATGGCTTCATAGATGATGGAATACATTTTAATTTCAACGCCTTCTTTCTCTGCCAATGCCCGGGCACTGGGTGAAGGTCGAACCTGAAAGCCTATGATAATGGCATCGGATGCAGAAGCCAATAAAATATCAGAATCTACAATTTGTCCGACCGCTTTATGGATTACACTTACCTTAATGGATTCTACAGAAAGTTTAATCAAACTATCTGCAAGGGCTTCAACAGAACCATCGACATCCCCTTTGATAATTAATTTGAGTTCTTTGAAATTACCTAAAGCCAAACGTCTTCCAACCTCATCCAAAGAAATCCGTTTAGAGGCTCTGTTGGTTTGTTCACGATTGATCTGAGAGCGTTTGCTCGCCAACAAGCGTGCTTCTGCCTCATCCTCCATCTCCTTAAACTTTTCCCCGGCGGTTGGTGCACCTTGCAAACCCAATACCATAACCGGTGTGGAAGGGCCTGCCGTTTTTAATTTTTGTCCGCGTTCATTAAACATGGCTTTTACTCTACCGGCATGATCACCTGCAAGGATAATATCACCATTATTTAAACTACCGTTTTGGACTAATAATTTGGTTACATAACCACGTCCTTTATCTAAGGATGCTTCGATAACAGTTCCAGTTGCCATCCGACTTGGATTGGCTTTTAAATTGAGTACTTCCGCTTCCAGCAATATTTTTTCAAGTAATTGTTCGATGCCTTGTCCGGTTTTAGCTGAAATATCCTGAGACTGGTATTTACCGCCCCATTCTTCAACCAATAAATTCATTTGAGACAATTCATTTTTAATTCGCTCTGCATCGGCACCTGCTTTGTCTACCTTGTTGATAGCAAAAACCATTGGAACATTCGCTGCTTGTGCATGGCTGATTGCTTCCTTGGTTTGTGGCATGATCCGGTCATCTGCTGCTACAATAATCACAGCAACGTCTGTCACTTTCGCACCCCGCGCACGCATCGCAGTAAACGCTTCGTGACCTGGTGTATCTAAAAATGTGATGTGTTTTTTATCCTTACCGACAACGACTTCGTATGCACCGATGTGTTGGGTAATTCCGCCCGCTTCACCGGATGCTACATTTGCACTTCGGATGTAATCTAATAAAGATGTTTTCCCATGATCCACGTGACCCATTACTGTAACGATGGGTGCTCGTTCTACCAATGCATTTGGATCTTCTTCTTCCTCTTCCGTGTCTTCATCAATTTCTTCTGCACTGATAAATTCTATTTTATGTCCAAATTCTTCTGAAAGTATTTCAATTACTTCAGCATCCAATCGTTGGTTTATAGAAACGATAATGCCCATGTTCATGCAGGTCATGATAATATCCGTTACTGGAATATTCATCAAGCTTGCCAATTCAGAAACAGTGACAAACTCGGTTAATTGCAATACGGCATGATCTTCAGCAGATTGTTTCAATTCTTCTTTTTCACGCATCACCACACGCTTGTCTCTTCTGATTTTAGAACGCCTGTTTTTACCTCCTAAATTAAGGCGGGCCATGGTAGCCTTAATTTGATCTTCAATTTCTTTTTGTGTAACCTCTTTTACAGTTTCCTCCGGACGACGCACTCCTCCCCGACGATCATCAGATTGAAACTCGTTGGTATTAACTTTTTTGCGTTTGCGTTTGCGTTTCTTTTTATCAGCTTCTGATTCAGCCGTTGTTTTAGGTTGGGAAGATCCGGGTGTGGACGAAGCCGCTGGTTTTTTAGCTTCTTCTTTTTTCTTAGAGGGTTCTTTAAATTTATTGGTATCAATTTTACCAAAATTTTTAGCCCTTTTAACTGAGGAGCTTCAATTCGGGTAATTTCTTCTTCGGCCGGAACTTCTGGTGCAGCGGGCTCCACTTTTACAGGTGGGGCTTCGACAACTTCTTCCTTTTTAGTTTTTTTCTTAGTCTTGGACTCCGGTTTTTCCAGGTCAATTTTTCCAACAACCTTTATTTTAGGTTTATTTTCTTCATCAACTTTTGCACTGATAACTTCTTCCGGTTTTACTTCCGGAACGACTTCTTTTTTAGTTTCAACTTTCTCCTTTGGTGCAGGAGGTGGAGGTGCTGGTGTTGGTTCTCCAAATAAATTTATTTTTGGCTTATCCTTAGTTACTACAGGAGCAGCCGGCATTGTTTTTTGAAGAAGGTCAGCAGCTTCCTTCTCTTTATAGATCCTTGAAATTCCTTTAACAGCTCGGCATACATTTCATCGGTAACTTTTGCAGTACGTTTTTGATCAATCTCAAACCCCTTTTTCTGCAAGTGTTCAACGACTGTATGCAGTCCGACGTTTAACTCCGTTGCTACTTTAACTAATAACTTCATTCAATATAGTTGCAAGCCCTCAGGCTTAATATAAAAATCAATCTTTAAATTCCTCGTCCAGAATTTTAATTACCTCCTGTACGGTTTCTTCTTCCAAATCAGTTCTACGTACCAATTCTTCAATACTTAAATTTAATACACTTCTGGCCGTATCGCATCCAATCTTTTTAAATGCTTCAATAACCCATTCTTCAATTTCATCTGTAAATTCATCCAGATCCACATCATCCAATTCCCCTTCTTCCTGATCCCGATATACATCAATTTCATAGCCGGTTAATTTAGATGCCAATTTAATATTTGCGCCTCCTTTACCAATGGCCAGTGAAAGTTGATCTGCTTTCAAATATACATTTGCTTTTTTCGTAGCGTCATCCAGTTCTATGGTCGTGATTTTAGCAGGAGTCAACGAACGTTGGATATACAGCGTTTGATTATTGGTAAAATTGACAATGTCAATGTTTTCATTTCTCAATTCTCGCACGATACCGTGGATTCTGCTTCCTTTCATACCAACACAAGCTCCAACCGGATCAATTCGGTCATCAAATGATTCAACGGCAACTTTTGCGCGTTCACCAGGGATCCGAACGATTTTTCGAATAACAATCAAGCCATCTTCAATTTCTGGTACTTCCTGTTCCATCAATCGCTGCAAGAAATTACTGTCTGTTCTGGAAAGTGTAATTACGGGTAAGCTGTTGCGCAATTCTACTTTTTTAATTACAGAACGTACGATATCTCCTTTTCTAAAATGATCTCCACGGATGGTTTCCGTTTTAGGTAAGATTAATTCGTTACTGGTTGCGTCGTCAATTATTAAAAATTCTTTTTTCAATACCTGGTTGACTTCACCAATAACCATTTCACCTTCCCGTTCACTGTATCGCTTGTATACATCGTCTTTTTCCAATTCCATGACTCGTGAAACAAGCGTTTGTCGTGCTGCCATGATGGCCCGTCTGCCAAAATCATCCAGTTCCAACTGCTCGTAACATTCAAGGCCTACTTCATAATCCTCATCAATTGAAAGCGCTTCAGAAATAGCAATTTCTTTGAGATCATCGGTTACCTCGCCATCGGGTACAATTTTGCGAATACGCCAAATTTCCAAATCCCCTTTTTGAGTATTTACGATGACATTGAAATTTTCATCTGAACCGTATTTTTTCCGGATTAGGGAGCGGAATACATCTTCCAACACCCGCATGAGTGTAGGGCGGTCTATATTTTTTCCGGCTTTAAATTCTGCAAAAGTTTCTACAAGTTTCATCTTGCTTAAATTTTGATTACAATTTTTGCTTCTTTAATGATATCGTAAGGTAAATGCGTTTCAATAGTTTCCTTTACTTTCTTCTTTCCTTCTTTGCGAATTTCTTCGCGCGTCACAATCACATGATCGTCTGCAACTTCTTTAATGGTTGCCTGGCTTTCTGTTCCGTCTTTTAAAATCAACTGCAATTCTCTACCAATATTTTTTTTGTATTGTCTAGGAAAGAGCAGGGGTCTGTCGATACCTGGAGAAGAAACTTCCAACAAGTAATCAATCCCAAACCAGTTTTTTTCGTCGAAATGGGATTCCAGATAACGGCTGATTTTTTGACATTTTTCAAAATTAATTCCACTATCCGAATCTATAAATATCCGGATGGATTTTTTTGTTTGCTCTATGCCAACTAAAAAACTCGAATTTCTGAATGCCGAGGAGGGTTTGTACCTGTTTAAAGAGGCAGGTTTGGGTGAATTGATGTACGTTGCAAACGCCATCCGGTTTAAAAAAGTTCCCGGAAATACGGTCTCCTGGATCATTGATCGAAACTCAAATACCACCAATGTCTGTGTGGCTAATTGCAAATTTTGCAATTTTTACAGGCCTCCGGGTCATGCCGAATCCTATATCACTACGATTGAAGAATACAAGCAAAAAATAGAAGAAACCTTCCGGTTTGGGGGAGAACAGCTTTTATTACAAGGGGGTCACCACCCGCAACTGGGACTCGAATATTATTGCAATTTATTCCGGGAATTAAAGTCCTTATACCCAAATTTAAAATTACACGCACTCGGTCCACCTGAAGTAGCTCATATTACAAAACTGGAAAAATCCACACATTTCGAAGTGCTTAAATCCTTAAAAGAAGCAGGTTTGGATTCGCTTCCGGGAGCCGGTGCAGAAATTTTATCGGATCGGGTCAGACGATTGGTGAGCAAGGGCAAATGTGGAGCGGAGGAATGGTTGGAAATCATGCGCACAGCCCATAAACTGGATCTCACTACCTCTGCAACGATGATGTTTGGTCACGTTGAAACCTTGCTCGAACGTATGGAACACCTGGTCTCCATTCGCAATGTCCAGGAGCAACGCCCCGCCGGATCAAAAGGTTTTCTGGCTTTTATTCCCTGGCCATTTCAGGATGAAGGGACGATGCTCAAGCGACTTAAACGGGCTTACAATGCCTGTACCTCGGATGAATACATCCGGATGCTTGCTTTGTCAAGGATCATGCTACCCAATATTATTAATATTCAAGCCTCCTGGCTTACCGTTGGCAAACAAACCGCACAAGTCTGTCTGCATGCCGGTGCCAATGATTTTGGAAGTATAATGATCGAAGAAAATGTAGTTTCAGCAGCCGGAGCTGCCCATCGTTTTACTGCAAGTGGCATTCAACATGCAATTCGTGAAGCTGGCTTTATTCCTAAACTTCGCAACCAACAATACGACTTTATTGCAGTCCCTGAAGCAATCCAGGATCAGCAATTGGATCATCAAAAAATGTTGGTGGATTAATTTCGAAACCCATGACTGAATTATTTCAACAGGTTGAGCAGAGTGCTGCTTTTATTTCAAAAAAGTTTGATCAGTTTCCGGATCATGCCATCATACTTGGTACTGGTTTGGGTTCTCTGACCGACCGAATAGAAATCATCCGGGAATTATCTTATAAAGTCATTCCGTTTTTTGTTCCAACCACCGTTGAAACACATATTGGAAAATTAATATTAGCCAAATGGAAAGGGAAACTGATTTTTATTTTATCAGGTCGATTGCATTATTATGAAGGGTATAGTGCTCAAGAAATTACATTTCCAATTCGTGTGCTCCATCATTTAGGAGTAAAAAAATTATGGATCACCAATGCTTCCGGTACTGTAAATCCCAATTTTCAATCTGGTGACATCGTTTTTATAGAAGATCATATTAATTTTCATCCATCCAATCCTTTGCGCGGATTGCATGATCCTCGTTTTGGGGATCGATTTCCGGATTTATCCAGCGTCTATGATAAAACCTTATTAAAAAATGCCGAACAAGCATGCATCCAATCGGGCATTCCTTTTAAAACCGGCATCTATTTTGGCTTGCAAGGACCCAGTCTTGAAACGCCCGCAGAATACCGCATGATCCGTATTTTAGGTGCCGACATCGTTGGCATGTCAACGGTCCCCGAAGTCATCGTGGCACATCAATGTCAAATGCAAATACTCGCAGTTTCTGTAGTAACCAATTCGACTCCTGAAGTGGGACATTTTGTTAAAACGACCATGGAATCCGTGATAGAAGCTATTCAAAATGCCTCGGTGAGTTTGTTTGAAGTGTTGGAGAAGTTGCTGGAAGAAAAGAGCGGATAAGTTGATGGATTAACGTTTAAACTCCAGTTTCCGTGTCGCCCTCAGCGAAAATTTGTGTTACACGATTCCAAAAACATCCCATCAAAGATTTATGTTACAAGTGTCAGAGGGTATCCATACCGAGGATTTCTAAAACAAGTTTCCGAAAGCGTCCTCGCCGAGGATTCTTGGAGTATTAAGTTGATTTTACCAATAGTTCATTTCCTGATTTAGTTTAAAATAACACAAGTTTCCGAAGGCGTCCTCGCCGAGGATTTGTGGAGCATTAAGTTGATTTTACCAATAATTCATTTCCTAATTTAATTTAAAATAACACAAGTTTCCGAAGGCGTCCTCGCCGAGGATTTGTGGAGCATTAAGTTGATTTTACCAATAATTCATTTCCTAATTTAATTTAAAATAACACAAGTTTCCGAAGGCGTCCTCGCCGAGGATTTGTGGAATACGAAGTCGATTTTAACCAATATTTCAACTCCATTTATAGTTAAAAAATCTCTATTCTAAAATTAAATTAAGCACTCTAGGAATAAACCAAAGAAAATAACTTGCTATAAAACTTCATATTTTTGTGTGATTGGTATTCATATAATTCGTGAGACTATTTAAACCTTCTTTTCTTACTTTGTTCTTCAAGAAGGAAGTCCAGCCTAATAAAAATCCTGTAATACCTAATGCCTGCTTTGTCCAATTGTAAAAATTAAACCTGTCAGTATGTTTTACAATTTTTCCGTTTGAAAAGCAAAAATTAGCTTGAATATGATTTGTAACGTTTTGGCCAGTTTTTGAAAAGGTATAGTTGGCTTTCCATGATGCACTCCCTTTTTGTTCATCGGCAATAATATCTGAAAATTCAATTTGCAAATTCCTTCCTTGCACACAAAACATTTCCCACATTGCTCTTACGTGTTTCGCATCAAGGTCTACAAACACTTCGTCATTAAATACTGCATGATCTGAATAACAATTTTGCATCGTTTGAAAATCCCGATTTTGAAAAGCCTGATAAAATACTTTGATCAGTTCATGGTTTTCTGTCATAACGTAAAATTTTTTATAAAAAAATAAAAAAACCAAAATGACTTACTAAAAATAAGCTTTACTTTTCCTTTTATCAAGATTAGCTTTTAGAAAGATTACAAAAAAAAATATGCAGGTGCTTTCTTGAATTGACATTATCAATTTGTAAATACTCCCTTAAAAAAGGAATCGCGCAAAGTAAGCCTATACATAATTATATTATAAATAGTAACTCTGTTGGCCTATTTGGATAAAATTCAATCCGCTAAAAAACCAAATTTTCCATTGTTATAATCTTCAATAGCTTGTTTTATTTCTTCTTCGGTGTTCATCACAAATGGACCATAACTTACATAGGGTTCATTTAAAGGCTCACCGCTTAAAACCAATAAAATGGAATCCTTGGATGCTTTAATATTTATTTCACCGGATTCGTTTTTTAACTGGACATAGTGATTTTCAGGGGCTTCAAAATCGTTTATCACAATCGAACCGTCAACAACTAAAACCCCGGAATTGAAATTTTCAGGTAAATTGAACGAAAAATCTCCTCCTTTTTTCAAATGAATATCATAAAGATGTACGGGCGAAAATACACTGGCTATGCCTTTTAAATTATCAAATTCTCCGGCAACGATATGAATGGATCCCATTTCATTGGGTAAATCCTTCTTAGGCTTGTTCTCATGCAAAATACTTTGGTATTTTGCCGGGGTCATTTTATGCATTTTGGGCAGGTTGATCCATAACTGAAGCATTTCGAATGCACCACCTGTGCGATTAAACGTTTGTTCGTGATATTCTTTATGCAATACACCACCTCCTGCAGTCATCCATTGGACATCGCCCGGATTTATTATTCCATGATTTCCTTTGCTGTCATGGTGTTCCACGGAGCCTTTATATGCAAAGGTTATCGTTTCTATGCCCCTGTGTGGATGTACTCCCACTCCTTTTGAGATTTCAGAAGGCGGAAAATTTACTTCGGCATTAAAATCCAATAGAAAAAAAGGGCTCATACGCTCTTCAAATCCCTTTCCATTCGGAAAGTAGTTCATTACTTTAAATCCATTGCCCACCATGTGTGTATTTGTAGGAGACAAAACTCCTTCCACGCCTCGATATTTGCTGCTTGCAACTTTCTTATTGGCGCTAAGTATATTGTTGCATGAAAGCGTAAAATAAGCTACAATGCTGCCTAAAATTCCCTTCCTGAGAAAGTCTTTGCGATCCATAATTTCATTTTTATTATTAAATAAAGCCTTAAAGACTTGTGGTACTTTCTAAGCAAATTTACAATAAATATTTTTTATGGTGTCAAATCCATTTTGGCATCCAAATTAATCCCATATTGTTAAAATAAAATAGGTCTTTTATTAATTTTATTGTATCAATTATTGTAATATTTTCATTTAGTTTAGATCCTTCAGAAATACATTTGATTACAAATTAATTTATAAAGGCAAGTATCCTTTTCATTGTGTATCGCATTCATTTCGTGTCATCGGAAGCGCTATTACAAGTTAGGCATACTAAAAATAACCTACATTCAAGCATATTCTGAATTAATGTAATTTTAAAAGACATTTTCTCTAAGCCTTGCAACTTAATTTTTCTCTATACTTATTAGGATAACTTTTGCTAATAAAAATTGTTAAAATTAGTCAATAGACAATCCCGATGCTTCCACAATTGGCAACATTAAGTAATAATTTTAAACTCCGGTTTCTGAAGGCGGCTTCGCAGAGGATATCTAACACAATTTTCGAAGGCGTCCTCGCCGAGGATTTGTGAAACACTAAGTTGATTTTAATCAATATTTCATCTCCATTTTAGTTTAAAAATCATTACTCTAAAATTTAAATCCCTTTGCCTTCGGTGAGGACGCCTTCGGAAACTGTTCGCTTCGATTGAAATTGAAAGTGAATCGAAATTGCTAAATGAAAAAATTCACAAGCAAAAAACTTGCTTTATTACTTTGCGTCTCTGCGTGAAATTTCTTTCCTAAATTTAATGGAAAAGATAAAACCCTGAATTGCTAAATAAAAACACTGCTCCGGCTATTTACCTTTCCATTCATAAATATACTTATACAAACTACACCGGCCATTGTACACAGAAGCTAAAAATGCAATTTGCGCACCTGGCGTACCTGTAGGCAATGCTTTTCCATCTAAATACACAATCATTTTTGAACTTGGAGAAGGTGGAACTCCCAATCTGTGTGTGAGTCCAATCCTGCTATTGACTCCATCTGCTGTTTTTAAAAACGATGCAGCAATTACGAAGCATGGTTCTACTTCCGGACGGTCGAATAAAAGTGAAAATTCACCATTTGCCGAGTATTGATCTCCGGAATTTACCAATATGGTAACTTCCATATTGATTGGAATTTTATCCGTTGGCCGAATCTTTTTAGGTGGGCTGGTATAGTTACATAAAAACTCCCATTCATCATTATTTAATGCATATCGTGCTTTTATTGCACCTTCCTCAATAATGACACCGTAATTCTCTGATCCAGGGGGAAGGGTATCATAAACTCTGGTACTCACAATTTCCCAATATTCAGTATCTACTTCTTGATTCGTCGTATCCTTATTGCATGCAACAACTATAAATACCGCCAGTAATAAAAACAAACTTTTCATGCTACTATTTTATGTTTAACAATATTGAAAAGTATGATAATACTTGTTTCCTGATATGGATTTCAATCAACAACAAAAATGATAGATGTCAATCTATGCAGCTTTACACTCAAAGTGTAATGACGTATGATCGGATTCTTACCAGAACGGCTTGTTTGAAATACTCCATGTGATTTTTCAAAGGTTGAATTCACCGGCAAGAAAAATTAAGTTTAAATGGCTTCCGGCACTTTAATATCCAATATATTTAATAATTAACATGGTCAAGAACCAGCTGATAACTTTTAAACCAGGGATCCGCCCTGCACTAATTTCAGATCGCTTGCATTAAACATTAAGTCGTTCTTCATAAGCTACGCGCTCTCCAAATTCCAAATAGCGCTTTAAAAGTCTCAGATACATGGCCCAGCAATAATTTGATATCTTAAAATGCTCATTTGCTGTTGGCCATCCCGTGTGGTAAAATTTTAATTGGGTATAATTGCCATCTGGCTCAATCAAAAAACCGACCTTGCTCCCATTCCAATCCAAATCAGATTGCACAAACTCCAATTCAAATGCTTTGATAAATGTGTAACTTGTAACCACTGCAATCCACTGATACTCGGGACCAAAGTCAAATGAATAGCTTGCTCCGATTGATGGATTTCCAATACAATGTTTACTCCACCAGGCATCCAAGCCTTTTGGCGTTGAAATGGCTTCAAACACAAGCTCAGGAGTTGCAAGGATGGGAAAATTATGATAAATGCTCGCCATAATAAATGCTAAAATACCGATGAAATTTCAATTAACAATTTTGAGATTGGCAGCAATTCTACAAAATAAATTGAAATCCAATAGAAAAAACTGCATCTGTACGAATTTATCCTTTAGGATTTCCTGCAGAGGGCTAACAGGAAATAGAATACCCTAATCCTCTTTAAGTTTGCGAACTATAAACTCTCTATAGGTTCTGCTAATTGGTATAATGGCACCATTGTTCATTTCAATAAGTTCTCGATTCCATTTTTTTATAAATTTAGTGTTCACCAAAAAACTTCGATGGCATCTGACAAATAGAATAGAACTTAATGAGTCCTGTAAATATTGAATCCCTTTTCGAATAATTATTTTCTTATCTTTTACTAGAAAGATGTGTGTATAAACATGGTCAGCTTGTATAAATAGTATTTCATTTACATTTATCTTATAATTTTCCTTTCCATCTGAAATCTCCAATTTTTCAAGATCTGCATGATGAACTTGAAATAATTGATAAGCCGTTTCAATGCTTGTCCAAAGCGTTTCCTTTTGAAGTGGTTTTGCAATGTAACCGTAAGGGATTGTATTTAATGCTAATTCCAATATTCTTTTGTCGTGCTGGGAGGTAAGAAATATATAAGGTGATTTTGGTTCAACGGACTTCAGATAATTTGCCACATCGATTCCGGATTTATCGCCAAACAATCTTATGTCTAACAATACCAAATCGGGTGAATGCAAGTGAAAAGCAGCTAAAGCCTCTTCATAAGAAATGCAAATAGCACAGACGCTATGATTCATCTCCTGCAAGTACAATTTGATAGTTTCTGCAATTAGAATCTCATCCTCAACGATCAGTATATTTAACCGCTTCATATTAAACTATGGAGACTTTTTTCTCTTGAAAAATTAAATTAAATGATGAAGTTCCAAAAGCAGAGGAAGAACTTTGTGCTTGCAATTGTCTAACCATACTTTCGATTAACATGGTCCCCATTCCCTCTTTATTACTGCTCTTTACAGAAGGAACTACTCCATTGTCCTGATACTTCAAAATAAATTTATTTTCAAAAGCATTAAGTTTAAATTCAAGTAGCAAAGTTACGTCTTCTCTTCGGGCATATTTTAGAGAATTGCTAATAAGTTCTGTACAAATAATTCCAATAGGCATCGTCGTTTCTAAATTAAGATAGATAGGGGCATCTGTTTCCAAATGATACTCAAATTTATGCGCGCTGGTATGCAATGCCAAATAGTGTTCAAGAAGCTCTTTAATATAAGAGCCTAACTCGATCCTTTCAAATTCACCGGAATTATATAAGTGTTCATGTATTAAGGCAATGCTACGTATTTTGTTTGCAATTTCTTCGAGAAATTGAAATTCGCTGTTATTTTTTATTTTATTATAATGCAAGGCAAGCAGGCTTATAACTAATTGAAGGTTATTTTTAACACGATGATGGACTTCTGAAAGCAACATGTTTTGGCGTTCCAATGATCTATTTAGTTCATGGTTTTGATTTTGAATGAAATGTTTTTGCTGTTCGATCTTCCTTCTTTTTAAATGATTGCTATAAAACATTCCTGCAATAATCAGTAAACATAATCCCAATATAGCGATAGCAATTTTTTGCAAGTTGGATTGCCTTAATAGACTATCTGCTTTTTTCTTTTCCTCACTTACCAAAAAATCGATTTCGGATTGAGAAATTTCAGCATGATTTATATCTGTTTTGGATAATTTTAAATACTTATTTGCTAATTTAGAATTTGAGTAAGCTGAATCTGACTGATGATTGTTTTCAAAGATAGCACTCTTCGCTTCATAAAAAATCGACATCAGCATGTGGTATGAAGGATTGTATTCTTGGATTTTGCTTAAATAATTAGCCATTGTATCTAACCAATTACCTGAAGGTTGCTGTAAGTGATACTTTTGCTGACAATTGTAAATACTCATAGCCATATACGATGCTCCATCATAATTATTGTTTGATATAAAATAGTTCTTGGCTTTCCAAAAATATTGTGCAGCACTATCTTTTTTAGGAGTCACCATGCCAATTAACATATTTGCATCGGCAGCCTGGCGAATGTTCTTGTAGATTTCACTATTCTGCGCTGCTAAGTTGGCATAATAGAAAC
This sequence comes from Saprospiraceae bacterium, assembly GCA_016712145.1. Taxonomy (NCBI): domain Bacteria; kingdom Pseudomonadati; phylum Bacteroidota; class Saprospiria; order Saprospirales; family Saprospiraceae; species Saprospiraceae bacterium. The sequence goes on along the minus strand of JADJRO010000003.1, from coordinate 3,018 downwards.
TCGAATCTAAAGACTCATAAATTCTATGGTAGCTAGAATATCTAACCCAGAGAAAACTATTTAACGACCACAGTTTATTGCTCTCAATTATATTTTTAGAAATTTGGAGATGCCTTAGACAATCCGTTTTCCTTCCTATGGTCTCCATGCATCTGGCAATTGAAATATGGCAACTGGCCATTAATTCAAAGTCTTTTAGCAATTTGGCTTGTGTACTTAAAAAATAATATTCCTTCAGTGCCTCTTGAAATCGATTATGTAATTCCAATACTTCACTCCGGTTATACAAAATCCAAAGTGCATCTGGACAATCCTCTAAATTTTGATTTTTGATTATTTTATTTATTGAATCTGCATAGTTTAAAGCACTTATTGGCGAATAGGAAAGCAACATTTTGTTTAATTCCACATTGGCACTATGGAGCCATGAAATGTCGCAATTTCTTCCCCATATTTTAGTCTGACCTATCAATAGCCACCCTAAAATAAAAATACTTATGCTCCAATGTTTAATTAGTTTCACTTGGTTTGCAAATTGCTAAGCGAAGTAAATTGTATTCATAACAAGATAATACTGATGAAAATGCATGGCATGCATCATGTTTTCTACTAAATAGAAACAATATACTATCAATTTTATATATTTTTAAACGAATTGATTTCAAAAGTCGATTTATTGAATTAAACCACTCTTTATTATAGTATGATTAATAAATGATGATTTTATGTCTTTCAGTACCCCCATGATATATTAGTTCTACCAAATAAATACCCGTCTTTAGCTGTGGAATTTCATCGGCAACTAATTTAATTTGAGGATAAAAACTGGTAAAAAGTACCTTGCCATTTAAATCCAGCAACTTAAAAGAAAGATTACTTTCCCAGGGCAAATTTATATTCCATTGTACCGGGCCAAAACTTGGGTTTGGAAAGACATTTGAATACCTTGCCTTGGATCCATCAGAACAGCACAATTCAGAATTTCTATTTGTTTATTGATAGTGGCTTCACAGTTTGAACTTTTAATTTAAGTACAATTGAATATTTTCCTGGTTGTGTGTAAATAATAATTGGGTCTCGTTCAGTTGAACTGCGATTGTTTCCAAAATCCCATAAAAATTCAATGTCTTGAATGGAATCCTGGAAAGCACCGTATTCAATTAATCGGATACTATCATCTGTACAAGCCGTTCCTGATACCAAAAAATTGGAAATAAACGAGATCATTGGATCAGAGCATGGGGCGCAATTTTCACTAAAAATATGTTGCGAGTCAAAATTAAAGGGGTCACTTCTCCAATTAACCTGACTATAGTTTTCATCATCGACTTGAATACAAACTAAATCTGGATTATTTTGAACTTCGATCACCTCCATATCAAGATTTATTCCATTGGCTAGGTTAAGAGATTTAAGTTTTGCAGAATATGACCAAAGTGCTAATAGTTTTTTATTTCTGCTTATATCCAGCGACAATATAGGATTGTTGCTACAGTCAAGTGATTCAAGATCTGGATTGGATGAAATTATCAAACGATCCAAATTATTTTCGCTGCAAAATAAATACAACAATTTAGGGTTTTTATCCAATTGATCTAAATTCTTAATTAGGTTCTTGCTACAGTCTAAACTTTTGATATTAACAAATGCCTCCAATCCAGTCATATCAGAAATTTGCAAATTTCGACAAGTGATCCCTTGTGAAAAAACTTCGGCCTCTGAACATTCAATTTCCTGATTGCCATTTGTATTGATCAAAGGATTACTTAGCAAATACGTTTTAAAATTTACATCCGGAATGGTGACATAACAGGTGGAAGATAGTGTGACGGCAATCACATTGCTGTTGGCACTGGCACCATTGATGTTGACGGCCTTATGCGGTAATAATAGGTCTGATTATTGGTCAAACCAGTAATCAAGGCATTCACATTATTTCAACATTCAGGTTGTTGTACGCCGTCAATATGGTGCTGCATGAAGCGCTGGCAGAAACATCTATGGCAAGATGTCGCCCTTGCTGAGCTCTGCCAATTGGCTGTAAAGCCTGAAGCGTTTATGTTCGTGGCTGGTAAGGCAACAGGAATCTCCGGAGCTTCCGATGCATCGCATGCGCTTTGGACAGCTTGCTCAGAATTACAACCCGCTGCATTCCCTGAAATAGATCTCAGTCCAGGACTGTCCAGGTAGGTGCAGATATTAGGGAGGTTGCAAACCGCGAGCAAAGGATTGTTTTGAACAATGAGTCCACTGCCTTTAATATTACTGAAGGGAATGTTTGAAAGCCCTGAAATGGAGTTCAATTTATTTATTTCCTATGATTCAGGCTGCCGTTCAAAGCAGTTAATTTATTCAATGCATCCACATGTAAGGGAAGCATTGTTTTTAATAAGAATTTCGCTTACACTGCTTAGTTGAGAAAAGCAAGAAGATTGGAAAGCAAGGCATTATTCTCAATGGTTAATGCCCCGTTGATGATGGGCACATTTCCAAATGCTGTGATGGTTTGCAATATTGGATTATTGATCACGTTTACGATTCCATTAATTTGGGTCAAGGTATTTGTCAAATTGATTAGATTTAACTTGGGATTATTTTCAATACCGGATGGTTGGCAGAGAGTTCATGGAAGTATATCCTGATATTTCAGTTAATTCTTTATGATCTCCAATGTACATTTGACCAGCAGAAGTTAATTTATTGAATGAATTAATTTTAGTAATTGTTGAATTATCCACAATCCAAAAAATTACCTCCCACCGATTTTTAAATTTTGCAAGCCATCCAAATTCACTAGGGCTGTTTCTCACAATATTGATCTGACCAGTGACATTTTCCAGATTGCTAAAACCATTCAAGTTGGTGATATTTGAATTATCGGTGATATTTAGATTTCCTGTGATTTGGATACAATTTGGATAAAGGATCTTAAAATTATCTACTTGCTTGCGTATAAACGGTTACATCTCCAGAGGACATTGTGCAAATGACACGGAAATGGTATTGCTATTGGGACTA